>DHXX01000010.1:114495-159662 GCA_002413865.1 Candidatus Saccharibacteria bacterium UBA5145 | reverse complement strand
TGTTCGGTTGCCCCAATCGCCAGACTTGACAGAGTGGTGCTGTCGGTTCGCATATAGGTGATATGACCCGATTCGTAGAGTCGTTGGGCGACCGTCATGGTCTGGCGGACGCTAAAACCGAGGCGCCGCGAGGCTTCTTGTTGCAGAGTGCTGGTGGTAAACGGTGCTCCCGGGCTGCGCGTGCTTGGTTTCTTGGCGATGTCGGTGACGCTATAGTCGGCGGTAATGACCCCCTTGAGCCACTGTTCGGCGGCGTCGATAGTCTTCAACTTGCTACTTAACTCAGCGGGGAGCGTATAGGATTCATAACCGAAATTGGCGGTTACCTTGAAGCTACTGGCAGCTTCGAACTCGCGGATTTCGCGCTCGCGCTCGGCAATCAAGCGGACGGCGACCGACTGGACGCGGCCGGCCGACAAGCCGGTGCGAACTTTTTTCCAAAGCACGGGACTCAGTTCGTAGCCAACCAGGCGGTCAAGGATGCGGCGGGCTTGTTGGGCGTCGACTAGTTTGAGATCAACGGTGCGTGGGTTTTTGATGGCCGCTTCGATCGCGGTCTTGGTAATTTCGTGAAAAACAATGCGCTTGGTTTTGGCCGGGTCGAGTTTGAGGGCGTGCGCCAAGTGCCAGGCAATCGCCTCGCCTTCGCGGTCTTCATCGCTGGCGAGCCAGACTTCACTGCCAACAGCCGCTTTGCGGAGTTCGCTGACGACTTTCTTTTTATCAAGACTTACTTCGTAGTTAGGAGTGAAGCCATTTTCAATGTCAATGTTCAGGCCCTTTTTTGGGAGGTCGCGAATATGGCCAAAACTACTTTTGACGACAAAATCTTTACCGAGAAATTTCTCGATTGTTTTGGCCTTTGCGGGACTTTCTACGATAACTAAGTTTTTGGCCATGCAACCCATCTTAAGCGTATCGGGGGGTACAATGCAACATATATATAAGAAGAAATGTACGCCACCAGAGGGAATTTAACGCTTATTAAAAATTTATTAAATATATTGATAAGCCTTATAGCCGACCCAAATACCGACGATCGATCCGACGCTACTCAGCAAGATACTCCAGCCACCCAGCAAGTTGCCGTGGTCCAAACTGGCCCCTAGCCAACCCCCAAGAGTACCGATAATGGTCGCGCTGATTAAAATCGTAAGCTTCATATTGATAGTTTAGCACAACCGTTTAGAGGGTGTTGATAAAATGTGAGCTAGGTCACATAAACTAGTAGGGCGACATTGCCCGCTTGAACCCGTAAGCCCAGCCAATAAATGCGCCACAGCGCCCTTTGCCATCTCTCGTATCTACGTATTTGTCATCCGGAACTAGTCTCAAGGACTCAGTTTTGATTTGGCAGACTCTCAGATGGCAGATGGCATAAATTTGCAGGTGTCAGATAACAGATAAAGCCCAGGTGCGTCGACGTCTGTAACTTGTTATCTGCTAAATTTCTGTGATCTGAACACTACTACCTGTTTGTCTTCTCGCCTCGGGGTCTTGGAGCGATCCCAGGGTGGGACAGTCACAAGATTTAATAAAGGGCCCAGTGGTTGGCGCCCAGGGAACGGACTTTGCTGCTGATCTCGAGCATGGTCAGGGTTTGGTTGAATTCGGCGATGGATAGCTGGCTATGGACTAGTAGGTCATCACCGTCGGCTATCCCCTGCACTAGCAGGTCGAGGACGCACTGTTCGTTTGTGTTGCGCCCCCGAATATCGGCCGGCCTGGACGAGTGGCTGACTAGGCCGAGGGCGTGCAGGACGTCAATGTATGACGTTACGGGGGTCGCACCGGCTTTAATGAGGTTATTGGTACCGATCGAAACGGGACTAGTGATGTTTCCGGGTACTGCCAGCACGTCTTTACCCTGTTCGAGGGCAAAGCGGGCGGTGTGCAGGCTGCCGCTCTTCTCGGCGGCTTCGGTAATCAAAAGCGCGTCAGCTAGCCCGGCCACGATGCGATTACGAGCGATAAAATTCATTTTGTACGCCATCGGTTCGCTGGCGCCGTATTCGCTCAGCAGTGCCCCGCCAGCGGCCAGGATGGCCGTGGCGAGGGGCCGATTAGTGGCCGGATAAACTTTTTGCAAACTCCCCGGTAGAACGGCCAGCGTTGTCCCGCCGGCTTGCAGGGCGGCTTGATGAGCCAGCGCGTCCACTCCGAGGGCGAGCCCGCTGATGATGACTATGCCCTGCTCGGCGAGCTCGCGGGCCAAGCGTAGGGTCACCTGCCGTCCGTAGGCCGAGACGTTGCGGCTCCCGACGATGGCGACGCGCGGCAATTGCAGGAGTTTGTCCAGTGACGGACCCTGATAATAGAGCTGAGCCGGCGGGCTGGCGATGGTGGCCAGCCCGCTCGGATAATCTGGTGCGCCCTTTTTGATGGTATGGATTTCCACCAGATATATTATGAACGATACTCGGATTGACGGAGCCGCATTTAAGATAATTTTAAGATACGAACGAGCATTTCAGGCGGTGACCAGCCAGCTTCACGCGAGCGTTAGCGCATTGAACGATTAGCATAAATATTTTAAAGTATTGACATAAGGACATTGATTTGCTAGAATAGCAAACTGTGAGTTCTAACAAGGATTCTTGTACCTTTACCCCCAATTCTAACAACTAGGTCGCTTGCGGCCCAGTTCAAACGTTAGAGTGTTTTAGAGCGCGCGCCAGACAAGTTGTTACCCTCCACTTTTCTCTTGCACGTCGGGTTCGTCCCGACAACGCTCTAAGGCATACTAACCCCTTTAACTAGATCCCTCCCGAGATTCGTTTCGGCAGAGGTCCCCAATTCAAAGCGAGTCTAAATGGCGGACTTTATAGTCCGGCACAAGTCATTTGATTATAGACATTGATGCTTCGCTGGGGTGGGTTGAAGGGTGGTGGCAAGGACTTTAAGTCTTTGCCTAAAATGGGTCGACGAGCGGTGCCCACCCCCTCTCGTCGGCCTTTTTTAGTACCCGAATTTATCCCTCATCCATAACTTGGCGACAACCCGACCTGACATTTGTTTGAAACGGCGATATCGGATGAGTATAATAATCACAAATGAATAATTATGAAATTTACCGATAACAAGTTCGAGTTATCGCGTGACGATGCAGCTTTGGTCGGTTTGCGGCCGTATCAGACCGTCGGCTTAGATGAGTTGCATGATCTTTTGGTCAACACGTGGGTGGCGTATGAAACAGCCGCCGCTTGTATGTGGCGCTGTTTTGACGCGACTGCGGGGGGCGGAATGCCCCTAGATGAGACCTTGCGCGACGATGAGACTAACAGTTTTGACATTTGGGCTCTCGGCAAGCTAGCGGTTTATATTGAGCTCGTCATGAATGACGATATCCAAGGCATGGCGGAATAAATCGATGGAACGATTCGGCGACATAATTGTTAATTCAAAAATAGAGCAAGAGCTGTATAGCGTCGCGCCCGAGGTGACTGTCGCCAGTGCGCTGGAAACCGCCGCTGCCTTCCTTGACACGGCTGACGGCCTGGTCGATAGAGCCGAGCAGGCCATTGATAGTCCTGCTCCCGAGGCTAGAATGAAATTCATGACTAACCTAACTCGGTCGGCTCAACTCCGCAGCTATGCGACCGGTATCATGGGGCTGTGCGCGACCGAGATAGTGGAGAAGATGACCAACCCCGAAGCTAACGCCTAAACAGGCTGGATTTTAAAGTTTATAATACTAAAGTAGCTCGTTAGACGATGAAGCTGCGGGTTTCGGTCGGCAAGGCTTGCCCGCCGTAGATGTGCTCGTTGAGAATGGCGTTCACTTCGAGCGCTAAATTTGGCAATTGGGCTTGCTCGTCGCTGGAAAATTTTTGCAGGACAAAATCGGCGCTGTCCATCTGGGTGGGCGCTTTGGGGCCGATGCCGATACGGATGCGGCCATAACCTTCGCCGAGGTGAGTCGTGATGGATTTGATGCCATTGTGGCCGGCGCTACTGCCGCCCGTCCGCAGCCGAATTTGGCCAAAAGCGATGTCGAGCTCGTCGTGGATGACGACGGTGTGCTCGGCCGGAATTTTATAAAAGTTGGCGAACGCTTGGACGGCTTCGCCGCTTAAGTTCATGAACGTTGTCGGTTTGATGGCGTAGACTTTGGTCTCGCCAAGGCGGCCGGTACTGACGACGCACTTCAAGTCTTTCTTTTCGATCCAACCTTCCATTTCGCTATTTTTAGCGACGAAGTGATCGACCCCAAAAAAGCCGACGTTGTGCCGCGTCAGGTCGTAGTCGCGCCCGGGGTTACCAAGACCGACGATCAAGACGGTTTTGTTGAGTCCAACGGTATAGAATTGAACGCTGGGACCGACTTGGGGGCGTTTTTGGAGCCATGACATAAGGCAAGTATAAGTTGAAAGTTATAAAGTTGAAAGTTATAAAGTTAGCCGCAGCTAAGTTACTAGGAAGTAGCAAATAGAAATTAGATCGATCTGCGGTCGCTACTCCTTAATTCCGGTTTCCTATTTTCTAATTCCTAACTACCCGAAAGTTAAGCTGCAGTTCGAGCCAACTTTCAACTTTATGAACTTTTAACTTTCTACTTCCGTTCGGGGAGGGTTGGCGAGTTGCCGTGCTTGTGGGCGATATGCTTTTCAATGAACCAGATTTGGATCGCCGTACCGGTGTAGCCAAAAGCATCGCGCAGGCGGCGCTCCAAAAAGCGGCGGTAACTCCAGTGGACAAACTTGGTCTGGCTGCCAAAAATCTTGAAGGCAGGAGTGGGGTTATCGGTTTCTTGGACCATGTAGTTGAGCTTGGGACTGCGGCCCTTCAGACCGGCCGGCGGGTGGGCATCGATGGCCAGGCGCAACCACTTGTTGAGGTCGCGGGTGGCGATCTGTTTGTGGCGCTCGGTGTCGATATCGAATGCCAAGTCAAAAATTTTAGTGACGTTCTGGCCGGTCACGGAGCTGGTAAAGATCAGCGGTGCCCACGGCACGAAGTCATAATTGTGGGCAATCTGGGGCGCCAGGGCGTCACGCGTGAAGGCGTCCTTGTCTTCGGCGACATCCCACTTGCTGACGACCAGGATGAGCCCCTTGCCGGCATCCTTGACCATACCGGCGATTTTCTGGTCGAGTTGGACGTTTAGTTCGTTGACGTCCATCAGCAGCATACAAACGTCGGCCGATTCGATGGCGCTCAGGGCGCGGATGACGCTAAAGCGCTCGATACCGACTTCAATCTTGCCGTTGCGGCGGATGCCGGCGGTGTCCATGAGTTCGACTTCACGTCCTTCGTAGCGCACGACGGCGCGATTGATGTCACGCGTGGTACCGGCGCGGTCGGCTACAATTGCCTGCTGCTTTTTGGCGAGGGTGTTGAAAAGCATTGATTTACCGACGTTCGGGCGGCCGAGGATGGCGATGTGGAGGCGGTCGTCGTCTTCTTGGAGGGTGGCTTTGGGGACGATTTTGATGAGGCTGCCGAGGAGTTGTTCTATACCGGTCGACTGGGTGGTACTGGTCCGGATGATTGGTTTGATACCGAGACGGTCAAAGCCGCTTAGGTCGGCGTGTTTGGCCTTGTCGACCTTATTGATAATCAGGAAGACGGGCTTTTTGCTCTTCAGCGCCATTTTGGCGACCCGGCGATCTTCGGTAGTAATCGGCACGTCGGCTTCGACCATGACCCAGATAACGTCGGCGCTATCGGCGGCTTGGGTGATCTGTTCTTGGATGGTGAATTCAAAATCGTCTTCCGGGTCTTTGATGCCGGCGGTGTCGACCAACCAGAAGTGCTGGTCTTGGTACTCGGCCTTGGCGGCAATGCTGTCGCGCGTCGTACCGGCTTCACGGGCGACGATGGCCTCGCGACGATCGAGGATGGCGTTGAACAAGCTGGACTTGCCCACGTTGGCCCGGCCAACAATTGCTACGATCGGTAATTTTTTTGCCATAAGAACCTAGTATAACAGATATAGGCTATTGACACAACGTAAAAATTGTATTAGAATCACTTCCATAAATGGAAACCAGCATAGATAGCCCACTCGGAGAAGTCATTAGATTGCACGGTCATGGGTATGATCCTGACCCTGAACTTGGCATGACTGACGCGGCAATCAAGAATCGCCGTGATCAAATTATCGCAGAGCGAACCAGGGTTTTCTTCCCGCAACTGGTTTTGCACGGCAACGCGATTGACACGGTACCGGACAATGTCATTCCCTTTCCTTCTAGCCTCCGCCGGTCGTAAACTAGCCAGTCATTCCCAATATTATATATCGTCTAGGACTTTAGAAACTCCAGCTCGATTAAGCTGTAGTTTTTGAGTTCTAGTTACTAGTTCCTGTTTGCACCTGCAATTTACCGACCGCCAAGCTTCCCAGCTGATAGCTACCAAAGTGGGTGCGGCGCAATTGGTTGACGTGGTAGCCGAGACTGTCAAAGGTGCGGCGGATTTGGCGGTTGCGGCCTTCGTGCATCGTGACGCGCCACTTGGTGTCGTCGCCGTCGCTCAGGCGTTCGAGCGGTAGTTTACTGACGCCGTCCTCGAGAGCGATGCCGTGTTCACTGATCATTTGGCGGTGCAGCGGCGCCAGCGGGTTGTTTAGTTCAATTTCGTAGATTTTGGTCTTGGCGTAGCGCGGGTGGGTTAGCTCGTTGGCCAACTGGCCGTCGTTGGTCAGTAATAGCAAACCGGACGAATATTTATCGAGGCGGCCGACCGGTTTGAGCTCGTGGTATTCCACGGGTAGTAAATCGTAAATCGTTTGGCTGCCCTGCCCATCGCGGCTAACGATATAACCGGGGGGCTTATTGAGCATGATGGTGACGGTCTTGACGGGCGGCGTGATTGGCTGGTTGTCGAGTAGGACGACATCGAGGTCGTTAATCTGAATACCCGCTCTGGGCACTTCCCCGTTGACGCGGACGCGGCCATCGGCGATGAGTTCGTCGGCGCCCCGGCGACTATAGCCGGTGGCGAGGGCGATGTATTTGTTGATGCGCATTCTTTAAGTATAGAGTAGAAAGTTCATAAAGTTATAAAGTTAACTGCAGCTCGTGCCGACTTTCCACTTTATAAACTTTATAACTTTCAACCTATACCGACTTTTCAACGGCGTGAGCCCACACTATAAAACTATCTAACTATTAGGCTATGCCACTGCCAGGCTACAGAGCGATACTATTGGGGTCGATAGTCGGCGGTTGGCTTGGGTTCGTTGGTTGAACGGTGGGGGTTATGACGGTGTTTGGGGCGGCTTCGTTGGCGGCTTCACGGGCGAGTAGCGCGGTGAGGTCGGGCTTGTCGGTGCTGTTGAGGGGTTCGATGACCTTTTTGCGGGCGACGACGGCTTGGGCGTCAGAATCGACTGTCGCGGCGGGTTCTGGTGTGGCGATGCCGTCAATCGGTATGCCTGAGGTTTCCGGAACTTGCGGGGTGGGCAGGCCCGCCGCCACGACGATAGTCGGGCTACTACCGGGGACAGGAGCTTGTGACGGCGCGACCAGTGGAGCTGGTTCGCTAGCGGTGTTCTTGGCAAAGGTATCGATAGCGTCGGTGATGAGTTTATCGTCGCTAGCGCTGCTAGCGGTTTGGTCGGTGGGGGGCGCTGGTGCGGGTGCGGCCACGACGTCGGGGTCGGGTGTAGGTGCCGGTGCTATTGGGCTGTTTGCCGGTTCGGCAGTGACAGGGTTGGTGGGTTCGACGACTGGTTGGGGTACAGCGGCTGCTTCGGCTTTAGGGGGCGTGGCGTCCGTGCTGGCCCCTTGGACGAAGTCTTCGATCTGGGCTTCGACGTTGGCTTCTTCGTCGGTCGTCAGTTGAGCGTTCAGCGCGCCCGGTTGGCTTGTTGCCGCGGTGGTAGCTGGCTCGACGGTCGGTAGTGGGTCGTCGGCAGGCGGCGTGGCGAGTGTCATTACGGGTACTTCGGGTGCGGGTGTGGCGGCGAAGACTGGCTCCGGCTGAACGGTTATCGCCTCGGCGACGGGTTGAGCTGGCGCTGGCTCGGCGATAACTGGCGCTGGCACGGGGGTCAGTTCTGGAGCGGCCGGTGCTGGCGCATTATCTTCGGCGAGAAGTTCCTGGGCGACTTTTACAATATCTTCGAGCGTAACCTGAGACTTCACCAGGTAGCGGTTGGCGCCCAAACGGTCGGCGCGTTGCTGGTCGTCGCTCTGGCCAAGGGCAGTCAGCATGATGATTTTGACGTCCTTGAGGCCGTCGGTGTTACGGAGGATGTCGAGCATCTCAAAGCCGCTGATTTTGGGCATCATGACATCCGAAATGATCAAGTCGGGGGTCTCATTTTTGGCGACTACTAACGCCTCTTCGCCGTCGTGAGCGGCGACAATGTCGTAGCCTTCGGCTTGCAAACGTGCTTCATAGATTTCGCGCAAGTTGTTGTCGTCTTCGACTAACAGTACTTTAGCCATGTTTTTACCCCTGTTATTTAGTTTATGCTTTGACTTAATTGTATCATGAACTCGCTAAAGAGTTAATTGGTTGGAGCTCGGTTGAATTAACTTCGGCGGCTTGCTTCTCGGCGGCTTGCTGGGCGCTTAAACGCGGGAAGTTTATAAAGAAGCTACTACCCTTGCCTAGCTCGCTCTCAACCCAGATCCGGCCGCTGTAGAGCTCGACAATCTTGCGACAAATGAACAGGCCGAGACCGGTGCCGCCAATCGTGCGCGTCGCCGAGTTATCGACGCGGTAAAACTTCTGGAAGAGGTGCGGTAAGTCTTCGGGCGGGATGCCGGGCCCGGTGTCGCGGACGTAGAACTGAATGACTTGGGCGTCACCGGTCAGTCCCATCGAGACTTTGCCCTCGGGCGTGTACTTGACGGCGTTATCGTACAGGTTGGTGACGACCTCGCGCAAGCGGCCGGCATCGACGAGGGCGAAGTAGAGCGGTCGAATCACCCGCTCGCCGCCGGCTTCGTGGCTGGCGTTGATCACGCTGTTGGATCCAACGGTAAAGTCGGTAAACAGGCCTTTCTTCTCGGCGGCAAACTTGAGGTCGCTACTGAGCTGCTCCAAAAAGGCACCCATTTCCACGACGACAGGGTGGCTGCTCAGACGGCCGTCTTCGGCCTTGGCGCTGGTGAGTAAGTCCTGGAAGAGTTGACCAAGGTGTTGGGTCGAGGAGTGGGCTTTTTCGAGGTAGTCGCGGGCACGGTTATCGATGGTCGTAACTTTCGGATTAAGCGCCAAGGCCAAATAGCCTTCGATGGCGGCCACCGGGGTGCGCATCTCATGGCTGGCGGTGCTGATAAAGTCGGCGCGGCGCTGCTCTTCGGCGCGCTGATCGGCGATGTCACGAAAAACGACGACTGCGGCAGTGACTTGGCGGTCCTCGCTGAGGAGCGGCGAAATGTCGAGGCCGATTGGTAACTGTTTTTCGGAGCGCGTCACCAGAATGGTGTCATTGACGCGGATGGATTGACCGGTCTGGAAGATCTGGATGAGAGGGTTTTGGCTATCTTCGCAGGGCTGGTTTTTGGTGTCGACGAGTTTGATGACGGCCGTGGCGCTTAGACCGGTGGCTTCGTCGCTGCTCCAGCCGGTAATTTTGGCGGCGCCAGGGTTGAATAGTTGGATTACTCCCTGATCGTCGAGTAGCATCACCCCATCTTCGATGGCGTTGACGATAAGCTCAAATTTTTGCTTTTCGTCGCGCAGGTTGGCGGCCAATTTGCTTGAGCCCGAGCCCCTGTTTCGTTTACCAAAAAACCCCATAACTAAGATAACCCCACACTAACGACGACAAATAAATTTAAATGCATAGTACCTGCCCCCATTATCCCGTCTCAGCCCCATTAACGCAACAGGCTTATGGTTACCCGGTTGGCGGCTGGCTCTTTTCGGGGCGTCCGGCTAAGTTGTAGTCCGAATGGTAGCTGTTACGAAAACGTCGGGGGTTAGTTAAACGATTACTTTGGAAATAGTCGGGACTAGGCGCGGGTCGAGGACGCTGGGGATGATTGATTCCGGGGTGGGGTTTTCGACTAGGCCAGCCAGCGCTTCGGCGGCGGCAATCTTGTGCTGGTCGGTGATGTGCTGGACGCGGTTATCGAGGGCACCGCGGAAGACACCGGGGAATACCAGGGCGTTGTTGACTTGATTGGGGAAATCACTGCGACCGGTTGCCATCACCGCCACGCCGGCCTTAAGCGCTTCGGCGGGCATTATCTCCGGCAACGGGTTGGCCATGGCGAAGACGATCGACTTGGGGTGCATCGTTTTGATGAGGTCGGCGGTCAGTAAGCCGGGCTTAGACACGCCAATAAAAATGTCGGCGTCCTTAAGGGCGTCGGCCAGAGAACCAGACACGTTGTTGGGGTTAGTGAATTCGAGGAGCTTGGCTTTTTCGGAATTGAGATCGGTGCGGTCTTGGCTGACGATGCCTTGGCTATCGATGGCTAAGATTTCGGGCTGGGCGTATTTGTAAAGCAACTTCATGATGGCAGTGCCAGCCGCGCCGGCACCGACGCAGACAATCTTGCAGTCCTGGAGGCGGCGGCCGGTGATTTTGGTGGCGTTGATCAGTCCGGCCAGCGTCACAATCGCCGTGCCGTGTTGGTCGTCGTGCATGACCGGAATGGTCAGTTCGGCCTTGAGGCGTTCTTCGACTTCAAAACAGATGGGGGCGGCGATATCTTCGAGGTTGATGCCGCCAAAGCTCGGTGCTAGAGCCTTGACGGTGGCGACGATTTCATCGGCGCTGTGGACATCGAGCACGATCGGTACGGCATCGATGTCGGCAAAGTGCTTAAAAAGCATGCACTTGCCTTCCATAACCGGCAGGGCGCCGTAGGGGCCGATGTTGCCGAGGCCCAGGACGGCCGTCCCGTCGCTGATGACGGCGACGCTGTTGTTGAGCCAAGTGTAATCGCGGGCTTCATTGGGGTGCTCGGCGACGTAGCTGCTAACGGCCGCCACGCCGGGCGTGTAATAAATGCTCAGCTTTTCGGGGCTATCGAGCGGGTCTTTGAGGGCGATGGCAATTTTGCCTTTGAGTTCTTTGTGTCGTTTGAGGGCTTCGGCGCTGTAATCCATGGCATTAGTATAGCGCATTGTGACGGTCCGGAGGATTGATGTTTTGGATTTTGTTGCCACCGTGCAGCGGCAAACTCTGGCGCGCTTGATCCCTTAGTCCCCAGAGGCCCGGAGGTCCGTCCTCAAACAGGTGGGGTTTTTGTGAATTCAGGGGTGGGTGGCGTAAGTTTGGTTGCTGATAGATTCTCGGAAGGACCTAATTTAGTAGTACCTGCGGGATGACGCTTCGCTATTCCGTCGCTCCAGTGCTCGGAATAAATTCCTGCGCGCTTCACTCCTTGCGAACCCTGCGGGTTCAATTCTCTGGAGAGAACTTACCAAAGTAAAAGCCCAACCTATGGTTGGGATTTTACTTTGGTGACCCCTGCGGGATTCGAACCCGCGATCTTCAGGATGAGAACCTGATGTCCTAACCGCTAGACGAAGGGGCCGTCACTACTGCTTTATTATACCGTACCCTTAGTCTCCTCTCGGGGAACCCGCGATCTGAACGCTATGATGATATAACATTCCGCTGCGCTTCATATTCTACCATCGCTACTCATTGTCAAATAACACATTTGACAATGATCAGGATGAGAACCTGATGTCCTAACCGCTAGACGAAGGGGCCTGGTCGCTGCGCTCCATTTATCATTTATCAATTGGCATTTAACAAATTTTAGGATAGGAATAGAGACTGGGCTTGGGGTATCGTACCATATCTGTTAATGGACGTCCAGGCGCCCTCAACCGGCCCAAAATAACAGTGGCTGTATAATAATTTTACAGTTACAAGATATATTTTCTAATAATAATGCTTATGTTATTTATGATACGGTTGGCCACTGTTAATGGTGCTCGATCGGTAGAGCGTTTCGAGCAACACGACCATCGCTAGGTCGTGCGGAAAGGTCAGCGAGCTCAAGCTCCAGCTATGGGCGGCCTGGGCGATGACTTCCGCAGGTAGACCAGCCGGGCCGCCAATTACAAAACTGACTTCTCTGCTTTCGAGGGCGCGCTTGGCTAAGAAGTCAGCTAGTTGGTGGCTGGAGAGCTGGGGGCCGTCGATGACCAAAGCTACCAACGTCGTTTTAGCGGCGGCGGCCAAGAGGTGCTCGGCATCGTTATTTTTATCGGCCACTTGAGTAACGCGCACTGTGTGAAAGTGACGCAGGCGTTGCAGATACTCGTCCCAGCCAGCTTTGGCATAGGCCAGTTTTGGAGCGCCGACGGTGATGATGTGCAGTTTCATCTTTTGATCATACCCCAAACAGTGGAAAGTTATAAAGTTCATAAAGTTGAAGGTTGACTCGAGCGGCGGCGTGGCATGGCCAGCAATTTAACATTAATCAATTTTCATTTAACAAGTTAGTTACCCAGGTTTCATTTGCCAGAATGCCCGGAATTTGGGTTGTCTGGTAAATTAAGAAATTTGAAACAATTTGTTAATTGATAAATGCTGTCTGTGAAATTACGATGGGATCCTGAAACTAGTTCAGGATGACGGCGATGGGTTGCGGCCGAACTGAAGGGTTCTCAGGCTTTTTCTAGGCCGTCGGGTCGATAGGCGGCCAGCTCGCCGCTCCGGGCACTTTTGATAACATACCAAGGGTCGTTTCGGCTGGCCGTGATGATCAAGCCGTGGAAACTGCCCGTCCGGACGATCTTTTGGATAATTTCACCATAGGTGATGCCTTGCGGGGTGTTCCAGTAGACGGTGTCGTGGGTTCGGAACTTGGCCATTGAATACTCCTTCCAGTGCGCGTTGCAATTGATGTCGGGTCTCGGATGGGTGCCTGCCACTAGCCTAAGAGACAATCGATACTTCGTCAGTAAAAAAGTTTACCCTGGTTGGCGGGCTAAGGTGTGGAATTGCCCCGCGGTCGAGTCGGGTGGCGAACTACCCCCGGCGGCGGCTGAGGATACCGATATTGTGTTCGTGATGGATTGTCACTGGTTTGTTTCGGCAAAAGTCGTGGACCGCGCGGCTAACGCCCGGTAACGCCGCCCGCTCGTAGTCGTCGATGGTGATTATTCCACCGGGGACGAGGCGGGGCCAGACGATTTGGAGCGACGACAGGATCGATTCGTAGAAGTCACCGTCCAAAAAGGCGTAGGCAATCTGATTGGGCACGTCGTGGCCGGTCAGGTCTTTGAACCAGGCTTTATGAACAACCGGTGGGTGCAAATGGGCGCGCTGGAATTCCTGCAGAAACTGTTTTTTGCTGACGGTCAGTTCACCGCCTTGAAACTGTAGCCCGGCCGGGCTGCTATCGGCCGCCGTTTTGGCGGGGAGGCCGGCAAATGAATCATAGGCGTGCAATTGGCGATTGGCTGATTGGCCGGTCTGGTCGAGCAGACGGCGCATAAACAGATTGGTCGTGCCAATGTAGCAGCCAAACTCAACGATATCCCCACCGACGCCGCTGGCAATCACCTGCTCGAGCTCCCGCAAAACTACCGCTAGAGCCGGACGCTTGATCTGGTCGGAGATGATCGGGTAGGAGCTGAGGAGCGATTGGTGGATTAATGAGGCCATAGAAACGAGTATACATGGACTTACCGGTGCATTTAAAAATTAACAGATACACTTACCATTTTTGGCAGTGCCCATTGGACGCTAATCATTGATTGGATCCCAGCCGGAGCCTGTGCTGAACTTGATTCAGTGCTGGGATGACAACGGTCCACTTAAGCCTCCCGGGATCCTGAAATAAATTCAGGATGACGAAGGTGGGACTATCTAACTAACTTGGGCGGTCGGCAGCTCCTGCCAGTTGGTGGTGTAGCGCGGGCTGCGGAGGTCATGTTTGGGCTGCCAGGCTCGGCTGAGGTCCTCGGCGGCATAGCGGATGATACCGGCCCCATGGCGCTGATTGATGGCGTCAAAAGCCTGCAGGCGGCGTTGGCTATGGTCGCTATCAGCCACGCTGAGCGTACCAAATAAATCGGTTTGCAAGGTCGCGGGGCTGATTAGGTTGTAGAACAAGACGTTGGCGCGGTGATAGGCCGCGCGCGGGTTGAACATGCCTGCCACGTGGCGCTGCAGCTCGGCGGTGATAAGACCGGTGTCGGCTCCGGGCATGGGCAGCGTGACGTAGCTACTCTGGTGATTGTAACCGGGTTTGTGCCGGTTGGTGCTGAGGCTGACAACGACGTTGCCGGCCAACAGATTGGCTCGGCGTAACTGTAGGCAGGCCCGAGCGGTGAGGCTGGCGATGGCGGCTTCGATGACTAACGGATCGGTCGTATCTTCGCCGAATGTCCGGCCGCGCATGATGCTCTGGCGGGGCTTGTGGGTGGGCTCCAGCGGGTAGCAGCTGAGGCCGTTCAGTTCGCTGACGAGCTGGCGGCCGTGAATACCCACTAACTGTTTGGCGAGTTGGGGCGACATTTGGCTCAATTGGAGGGCCGTCTGGATACCGACGGCTTTGAGCTTGGGGGCCAAGCGCCAGCCGATACCCCAGACGTCCTGGATGGGTATGTCTTGGAAAATGCGCTGCCGTTGCTCCACTGGCGTTGTCGTTAAGTCGAGGGCGCCGGCCAGCCGCGGGTCGCGCTTGGCGCGTTCGCTGGCGAGTTTAGCGAGGGTTTTACTGGCAGCGATGCCGATCGATACGGGTATGCCGACTTCGCTTAAGACGCGCTGGCTGATTTGTCGCCCCCACGACCCATAGTCCGGGATGTTTAATTGGCTGAGGTCGAGAAACGACTCATCGACTGAATAGATCTCAATTTGGGGCGTCACCCGGGTCAGGAGCCGGGCAATCCGGGTACTGATGTCGCCGTAAAGCTCAAAATTGGCCGAAAATATCACGACGGCATTGTCTCGGAAGATCTGCCGATACTTGAAAACGGGCGCGCCCATCGGTATATCGAGGGCTTTGGCCTCGTTGCTGCGGGCGATAACGCAACCGTCATTGCTGCTGAGGACGACGACGGGCCGCGTCGCCAGGTCGGGTCGAAAAAGCCGTTCGCAGCTGACGAAGAAATTATTGCAGTCGATGAGAGCGAAGGTGGTGGACATAGCAATCCTTTGGGAGCGATTAAGTACGAGTAGTTAGTAATTTGGAATTGGAAATTAGGGGGCTGCAGGGACCCAAGCGCGTCAGTGTTCCCTGATTACTATTTACCAATTTCTATCCTCTTAGAGCTGACAAGGGTGGATGATGGCGCTGACGACCCCCCACAACATGTCGTCATCGCGCAAGGCGGTCCGCTGGCAAAACCGAAAGCCGCTGGCTTGCCAAGCGATGACGAGGTCTTGGGTGTGGGCCGGCAAGGCTCGGTCAATCAAGGCAATATCGCCGTCAAAGATGCCCCTATCCTCCCAGTCGTGGCCGGCGATTTTAAAGAGGTAGGTGCTGCTGGGGTGGCGGATCAGCAGCCGGTTGAGGTCGAGGGCCAGCGGCGTGCCTTGCCCGGTGCTATCGGTGGCGGGGTTGGGAAATCCGGAATGGATGGAAACGCCGCGAACGAGTGCCAACGGCGACGAATCATCGTCCATGACGAAGCCTCCAGGCTGCTGGGAAAGTTGAAAGTTCATAAAGTTGAAAGTAGAAAGTTAGCTGCAACCGGAGCCAACTTTCAACTTTATAAACTACTGCGTGTTTGCCAATAGGGTTTTCGCTTGCATAAGATCCTTGTGATGAATGCATTGCTACGCCCCCGCCCCGGTGCCGACGAGCGTCCAGTGGTTGTTTTCGCAGCGCAAGCGGTATAGCGTGTCGCCGTCAAACATGTCGTAGAGCTGGACGAGCCGCTGCCCGGTGCGCACGAGGTACTGCATGCTGAGCTCGATAAAGGTATATTCCCGGCCGTCGTAGACCATGCGCTTGGGGTAGCCCTGGAGGCGCTCCTGACTCGGCTGTTGGTGAAATTCGACAGAGGTAATTTCAATTTCTTGGTGCGCAATATAGTTCATAATCAATCTCCCGTTTAGGTATCAGTAAAAGAGTCCGAAGAACGCTGCAAGCGTTAATCAGTAAACGGATTTTGGGGAGAAGCTGTTTGGATGAGGACTGCGCGACCGAATAAGCGGCAGGCCCGTGGACCAAAAAACTGATTGAATATGAAAGGATGACAGGGACGCTTAGCCTTTAACGGCCAGTGAGTTTATCTCCTTGAAAATAAGTCTGTGTGGAGGAAGGTAAAACCAGCCCGCACATGGCTAGACCAATCAGTATAATCCCCGCCCATGGAGCTTGTCGAGCCTTGATTTTAGACGCAATTATGTTGCGTGCGGCTTCGCTTGGTATTGGCTTGAGGCAGTCAGGAAACGGCGCCCCCGAATACGGTGGGGCGTGGCGGCGTTTTATGTCATTGCCAAAAAAACGTTTTGGTGGTAAAAACTATTACATGGAATCAAATACCCCTATTTTCGATAGAACGCCTGACCATGTCAAGGCTCTGAGAGAGGCGCCGTATAGAGAAATTGCTCGAATTGCTCTGGCCGATGGAAGATTCGACTTTGCGAATGCCGCTTTGCGCGAAGGCGAAGCCGCCGGAACTGCCGCGGGATTAGAGTATGTTGCCGAGCTCCCTATAAGTATAAGTTCACTGTCCGAGGAAGCTCCAAAAGACAAAGTGAAAACCTCCCTGGTTGACCCCGAAACGATGAAGAAAGTCGAGGGCCTGGTCGTCAACCAAACCGACCTGCTGGCTTACGCCCAGTCTAGGCAGCCCGAACCCCTCACGAACCGGGCCAAGGCTTTTCCCCGGCAAGTATGGGGGCATCTCATCACGCTCAAAAACGCCAATAGACGGGAAGACTACGGTGGCGCGCGGTACCATAAAGCGCCTCCCCTGCGCCAGGTACCACTAAAATTTGTCCGGGAAATTCCAGAACTGGGTAACTCCCGTAAACCATTCTCAGATAGATTGGCCGATTTGGATTTGGGCAGCCTGATAGAATTCCTGGCCGTGTATGCCAAGTATAAATCCCAATACCCCCAGCTCACGACAGCCGGAATTCTTGGAAATGGTTTCGGGCCAGCCAAAGTGGAATTTTTGAATGAATTTGTCAGTTACAAATTAGATGAGTTAGACCACCCGACAGAAGCTACTTGATGTTGTTGACGAACTCGACGAGTTCGTGGGGGGTCAGTTCGGCTTTGACGACGTAGCCATCGGCTTGCTTTTGGATATCCTGGCGGACGTCCTCGCGCTGCTCGAGGTTGGTCGTGATGATGATTTTAGCCTTGAGGTTCGGCGTCAGAACGGGGTCGCGTAAGGCCCGGAGAATCTCGATGCCGGTCAGGTTTGGCACCATCAGATCGAGCAGGATAATGTCGTATTGATCGGTTTGAGCGGCGACGAGGGCTTGCTGGCCATCGGGTATGACGGTGACTTGGTAACCGGCCTTACTGAGGGAGCGGGCGTAGAGTTCGCCGATGAAGTGCTCGTCTTCGATGCAAAGGACAGTCCGGTGGGCGGGTACCGACGGTGAAATGATAGTTGGTTGCGGATCCATGGGGTTATCTCCTATATAATGAGTGATTTTTGATCCAGCCGTGGGCGCCACGGACGATTTCTTTATTATCACTGTTTTTAACTTCATCGGCAAGTCGACTATAGGGCAAGAGCGTAAAGCCAAAAGTACTGCCTTCGCCGAGTTTACTGCGGACCCAGAGGTGGCCACCGTGGGCGGTGACGATGGCATTGCTCAAGTAGAGCCCTAGGCCGGTGCCGCCAATCTGGGCGCGATTGCGGTGATCACGGTAGAACTTAGTAAACAGGTTGGGCATGATACTGCTGGATATGCCGAGGCCGCTATCCTGAACCGTGGTCTCGACGAGGCCGTCGGGTGTCAGATGACTGTCGATCTTGATGACCTTGCTGGTACCGCTGTACTTGATGGCGTTATCGACGAGGTTGTTGATGACTTCGTGGATGCTCAAGCGATCGACGCCAACCGGGGGTAGTCCCGGTGCGATGGTGTGTTCGAGCGTGATGCCGCGGACTTTAGCGCGCAGATCGAGGTTATCGATGGAGCTGGTGAGGACGATGCTCCAGTCTTCTGACTGGAGCTGGAGCTCGAGCTGGTCGTTGTCGACCCGGGCGACATTGAGGATATTATTGACGAAAGCCGTTAGCTGCTGGGCGGTAGCGCTCATTTTTTGCATAAAGTCGGCCAGTTCCGGATCGATCTTGCCGGTCAGCTCTTCTTCGAAGACCTCGATGTAGCCCCGTAGGAGCGTTAGCGGTGTGCGCAATTCGTGGACACTGAGGGCAATGAAGCTGACGGCCTGTTCGTCCTGGCTGTACTGCTTGGTGTGATCAAACAGAACCAGCATGGTTTCGGCTTTTTGCGAGTTGTCCTTGTTGTAGTAACCGGCCAAGTCAAACAGGCGGGTTGGGTGGTTGTCGCGCACGTTCAGGCGAACGCGTTCCCAGCTTTTCGTGGCGGTGGCATTCTTGGTTTTAGCGCTCTTGAGCCAGACGTCAAAAGTATCTTCGTTCGGGAATGACATGTCGAGTACCATATAGACGTTCTTGCCGACCAGATCAGCCGAAGCGATACCGATGTATTGGGCGGCGGCCTCGTTGGCAAACCGGATGGTCTCGGTCGCATCGAGCACGAAGAGCGGCAATGGCAAGTTATTGGCGATAAAGTTGCGCCTTAAGTCACTGCCCTCCTGGCGGACATTGCTAGCGACTCGATCGGCCACGCTCGTTAGCTGATAGATTTGGCCAGTTAAGTTAGCGACTAGTTCCCGGCCGACGCGTAATTTTTGCAGGTCGGGTGGTGGCACGAGCTGTTGGTCTCCGGGGCTCAAGTGCAGGATTGCCTGCCACAAAGCCCGTAACGGTTGAATCAAGCGGTCGCTGGCTTTGAACATGAAAAGCCAGCTGAACAAAAGCGCCACTCCCAAAAAGCCGGCTAGAATGAGGAGTGGATTAAGATCGGTGCGACTGCTCAAATACCAATAGCCCGTTACCAAGACGACGTTTTCGATAAACACTACTAGAAACAAGTAGCGGCGGAAGTACTGCAGAACTTGCTGGAGGTGGTCCATGATTATTAGGGGCTAGAAGTTATGTTGGCGGCGGCGCGGACGGCTGACAACCAGGTCTGGCCGGCGTTGAGGGCGAGGGGTTTGCCGGTGCTGTCCAGAAATGTCAGCGGGCTGGCGTTATCGGCTTTGCTCCAGGTACCGACGGTAACGCCGCCGTCTTGGAAAACGGTGGCTTGACCGCTACCGAGCGTATTGTAGTCGGAGTGATAACCATCGCTCTCCAGGCTATACGGCAGGACTAGGGCGATTACTACTTTGGGACTGATTTGGGCGTTAGTGTCGGCGTCGATGTGGGCGGCACCGCCTTCACTGCGCTTGTAGGTGTGGCTCACTACGTCATAATCATAGTGAACATTATAGGTCGGGCCGGAAATGGCGAGGTCGATCGATTTCGCCGTCGGCGTAGTCAGGGGCGTGTCGGCCTTGCGCAACCAACCCTTAAACGTGCTGGCCCCGTAGCCTTTACTGGCTTCGAGCTGGCTAAGAGTCGCCAAGCTGGTGTAGACATTGTGGGGGGCATAACGGGTGCTGATACGGTGATAGGAACCACCGTTAAAAAACTGGTCCATATCTTTGATGCCCCAACTTTTAATATCGGCCAGCGCTTCGGGGCTGCCGCCGACGTGGCCATAAGTGGCGTCAAAGCCGAGGGCCCATTGCAAATAGTATGGTCGCGAGCTGCGTACCGGCCCGACATTGTCGGGCTGGGTGTCTTGAAAGAGCGCCAGAAATCGGGTGATGCCGCCCTCGGCGATGGCTTCAAAAACGACGCTGGCTTGAGCCAGGCCCGATTGGGGCCGGGCGTCGGGGCTGTTCTCGATCATCACGCCCGTTATCGGCCGACTATTGACGCTTGGTTCAACCGGCAGACCGCTCAAAAGCGACGGTACGGTCGTTGGCACGACGACGACCGGCTTCTTGACGACGCTTATTTTGGGGGCGGCGGCCACTGGTTTTGGCGCCCAGTGGGTCAAAAGCCACGCCCCAAAGCCGCTGGCAATAACGATGGCGACAACGCAACCGACGATGACTTCTTTGCGGCCTGGCGGCCAATGCAATTTTAGCTGTTTGAGGCGCTCGGTGATGAGTTTGAATTTGCCTCCGGCAATTATCTCAGTGCCATCTGTTGCGAGGGTTTCTGGCGGCGGCGCGGTCGCACCAGCGGCTACCTCATCCGGTGTTTGGAATGGAGCGTTGGTGTTTGGTGTTTGTCTTTGGGGCAGACTATCGACGGCTGCTTGTAAAGACTTGGCGCGGCGCGGGGCCGGCCGAAAGTCACTAATCATAGATCCATTGTAGCAATGCTTATGCTAATTAAGAAACTTCAGAGGCGGGTCGGGCCAGTAAATTGGAATTAGTAACTAGGAATTAGCCGTGAGCCGCCGTCGCTCGCACGCGACGGGCTTAGCGAATTTCAAATTTCTATTTTCGGGTTACTAAACCGCCGCCAGAGCGGCGAGTTGGGCGTCGATCCGGCGTAAGCTGCGCTCTTTGCCGAGGACAGCCAGCGTATCGGCCAAACCCGGGCTGGCTGGGGCTTGGGTACTGGCGATCCGGATCAGACTAAAGAGAATGGCTGGCTTTTGACCCGTTTGTTCGAGCAAGTCGTTCAGCCTATTTTGGAGGTTGGTCGGGCTGAAATCACTCTGTTCTAGGCTGGCGCGGCTCTGCTCGAGCATTATTTTTAGCTCGGCGGGGCTAAACTTTTTGAGCTGCTTGTGGGTGCTAATCAAAGTCTCGTCGACTGGGAGGTCGGTAAAGAAATAAGGGGTTAGACCCGGTAATTCGGCAAAGTACTTGAGGCGTTCTTGGATGAGGGCTAAAACTTGGGTTTTATAGCCACGGTTGTCGTACTCGGTTGGAGTGTCGAGCGGCCAAAACTCAGGTTTATCGGTTAGTCGGTAGAGCTCGTCAAGTCCGAGCTGGCGGATCCAAGCCCCGTTCATCCACAACAAACGCTGTTCGTCGAAGCGAGCGCCTGACCGCTGGACACGATCGAGACTGAACTTTTGGATTAATTCATCCCGACTAAATATTTCTTGTTCGCTGCCGTCGTTCCAACCGAGTGAAGCGATGAAATTGACCAAAGCGTCGGGCATGAAACCTTCGCGGACATAGTCGAGGACGTCTTTGGAGCCGTCGCGCTTACTGAGCTTTTTGTTGCCGGCCGGTGCCAAAATGTGCGGGACGGTTGCCATCACCGGCGCGGCGAGACCGAGGGCTTCGTAGAGGTTCAAGTAGTTCGGGACGCTGGCGATAAACTCTTGACCGCGAATAATATGGGTAATCGCCATTTCTTGGTCATCGATGATGTGGGCAAAGTTGTATGTCGGGTAACCGTCCGACTTAATTAGAATGAAATCATCGATTACTTCCGGGCCGGTGCTGAGGTCGCCCATAACGGCATCGTGCCACTGGTAGGGTTTGGGGTCGGAACGCAGGCGGAGCGGCTGGGTACCGTCCCAAACGGGTGGATTATCCGGCCGGTGGTTACGGTACAAGAACGGCTGTTTGGCGTGCTGGGCTTGCTCGCGAAAAGCTTGAACTTCCTCGCTGCTGTAAGGGTCGGCGTAGGCACGGCCAGCCGCGACGAGCTGCTCGGCCCACTTTTGGTAGCTCGCTAGGCGTTCACTCTGGACGTAGGGAGCGTAGGGCCCGCCGATATCGGGGCCTTCGTCGTAATCTAGCCCTAAAGTGTGCAGGCTGAGCATTAGGTGGTCGCGGGCGCCCTCGACTTCCCTCTTTCGATCGGTGTCTTCAAAACGCAAAACAAACTGCCCGCCGTTTTGACGCGCCAGCAGCCAGGCGAACAGCGCCGTGCGGATACCGCCGACGTGTAAAAAGCCGGTTGGGCTGGGCGCGAAGCGCGTGCGGATAGGTTTCATACCCTTAGTATAGGAGAAAAACAGATGAAACAAAACCATGAACCCGATGCAAACCTTGTTTGTGGCGAGATCAGCCTGAATCTACTCTTTAATGATTTTTGTTAGTTACTACCCTGTTAGTTATAAAGTTCGTAAAGTATAAAGTTGAAAGTTAGCTCGGGCCGGGGCCAACTTTCAACTTTGTAACTTTTCACTTTCAACTTCGTGAATCACCCTGTCTGCCCTGGCGAGCTTGGATTTACTACAAACAGAGTTTGCAAGAATCCGTCGGGTGATTACAGAGAGCTGGCTAAGTCGACGAGCTGTCTGCTGCTCAGATTGCCATTATTTTGAATTTCATACCAGACGCCGTTATTGACCCAAGTCGCGTTGCGGGCGAATAAATAGATGGTCCGGCCGCTGGCTTGGACGGTCTGGTAGGCTTGGCCGGCACTGGTGACGACGTAGACGTCACGCAAAGTCTGACTATCCCAATTGGAGGCTTTTTCGGTCAGCGTGTAGGCCCTGGTGTCGCTGTTACTGTGGTAGTTGATAGCGACATTGCCGACGCCATAACTCATTGTCCCAACCGAAAAACCAGCCGGGCGATAACTCGGCAGACTAGCCTCAAAACCAACTCGACTCGAAGCCAGGCTTAGTTTGATGTTGGGTATGTTTTGGTAGGTTACGAAACCAGCCAGTAAAACGATAAGGAGCCCGGCGCCAACGGAGCGGGCTGCGCGGCTGGTGAACCCGTGGCCGGAACCTGCTTTTTTGGGCGGCGTAAAGAATGGCTGCTGATGCGCGGTCGCCTCGGCCAAGGCCTTTTGGAACATGTCGAGACTGGGTTGTGTCCCCGTGACGGCAGTTTGGGCCGGAACAGCGAGCCTGGCTATTTGTTTTTTGAGGGCCAGCTGGGCAACCGGTCGGGACAGCGCCGCGATCTGGGGTGTACTGGCCGAAAAGCTGGTTATGGCGCTAAAATGGCGAATCAGCTCGTTTTTGCTGGCCCGATGGGCGCGCTTTTGGCGTTTGGGATCGATAGCCTGGTGGGACAGCTTCGGCTGGACGGCGTGATTAGGCCGGGCGGCCAATTGATCGGTCGGAGTTTGGGCCTTCAGATGAGGGTGGACCGCGCTGGGCTTATGGACGCTGCGCCGCATCAGTGTTTGGGCGACCTGGGGATCGTGGTGCTTAATCGAATGGCTCGAACGGGCGATATCCATCACGGGCTTCTTAACAACAGATTGGAGCGCGGCGCGCGGCGCGGGCTTAGACAGGGCCGGGCTGGCTGAAGTGGCGCCAAGTCGAACCACCCCATCGACATTTTTGGCTGGCTTGGGACCATCACCGATCAAAGCACCCGTTACAGCGTTATAACGTTGGCCGTTAATTTCTATTATGTTGTTGTTTTTGCTCACAATTGCCCTGTCCTCGTAGCTTACATAAGCGATTTACACTAATCTTAGCGCCTCTTTGATGTCATCGCAAGTCCTTATAAAGATTATCTTATATAAGATAGCCCAACGGCGACTGTAAAAGCGTATAATTAATTTTAGTTTAATAACACACTATGGATTTTTTAGACCCCAAAAAGCGAGCCCGTCACACTATTATTATCCTCACCGGCTATGTCCTCATCGGTGTGGCTATTATTATTGCGACAATCGTTTTGCTCTATCAGGCGTATGGCTTTGGTCTCAACCGGAACGGCAGTGTCATCCAAAACGGCCTGCTCTTTTTCTCGAGCCAGCCGGCCCCGGCCGACATCTATATCAACGGCAAGTTGTCCAAATCCAAGACGAACACCCGTCTGGTCTTGCCATCGGGGATTTATAATATCAAGCTCGATAAGGCCGGCTACCGCCCGTGGGAACGAACGATTGAACTCGATGGCGGCCGAGTGGCCCACTACGATTATCCACTTCTCTTCCCCAAGAAGCTTGTAACTAGTAAATTACACGGCTATGACGCGGCACCCGCCATGGCGACACAAAGTCTGGATCGCCGCTGGGCGGTGGTGTCTCAAGCCGGTTCAATGACTAATTTTGATGTCTACGACCTCAATAATCCGGCCAAAGAGCCAACCGTCATTACGCTACCGAGCGATTTGTTGACGAAAGCGACGACGACCGAAAGCTGGCAGTTAAGCGAATGGGCCGACGATAACCAGCACGTCGTATTCCAGCACCTGTACGACGGGAAGATCGAATATATTTTGCTGAATCGAACGGCGCCGGCCGAGTCACTCAATCTAAATAAAACGCTGGCAGTCACGCCCACCAAGCTGACACTCAATGACAAAAAGTACGACCAGTATTACCTCTATAACAGCGACGGCACGCTGCAAACTGTTTCCCTCAAAGCCCCCACAGCTGTGGCGCTGCTGAACCACGTGCTGGCCTACCAGACCTATGGCAATAATTCGGTGTTGTACGCGACCGACGAGGGCGCGGCGGCTGGTAAAGTAATGGTTAAGTTTCTCGATAACGGGCAGACTAACGTGGTGCGCTCGTTGCCGGCCGGGACTACCTATCTCTTAAATCTTACCAAGTACAGCGGCACATTTTACTTTGCGATCGGCGCGGCCAGTGAAAACAAAGTCTATATCTACAAAGACCCGATCGGTCAGATCAATGCCGGCGTGGTGCGGGTACCGGTTCCGGCTCAAGTCCTACACGTCGACAACCCTAACTACCTCGGGTTTTCGAGCAATGCCCAGTTTATCGTCGCTGAAAACGGTCAACAATTCGGCGTCTATGACATCGAAAACAAGCACGGTTACAATTATAAAACGAGTCAGGCCCTCGACGCGCCCCAGGCCCATGCCAGCTGGATGGACGGCAATCGGCTGAACTACGTCAGTGGCGGCAAGCTACTGGTCTTTGATTACGACTATACGAATAACCAAACGTTGATTGCGGCCAATCCAACCTACCTTCCCTTCTTCGCTCCCGACTACCAACACATGTATACGCTCGCCGCGGGCACCGTAGCCGGTCAAATCAGCTTGACGCAGACAGCATTGCTCATCCCCTAACTAACTCTACAAAACCCAACCCCCAACTATCCCACTATCTAACTATCCTACTATCTCTGGCGGTTGGGCTTATTGACCCAGCGAAGCGTCGCGATGAAGGCAATCAGGATGGCGATCGCGCCAATCGTTTTACCGGCACCAGTCGCCATCAGGCGGCCAAACAAAGTCGGGCCGTTACCGGGCAAGGACGTAGTCGTCGCGACGGGGGCGCTGGCGACTTGGACGTTGCCGGCCGGGTCGGGGCTGATTTGCTGGCCGACGACAATCAGACGATTGGCGCTGGTGCCGGGCGGATCACAGGTAATCAGCGTGGCGGTGGCCGTTTGGCCGGGTACCGGACCGAGGACGCCGACTTCGGTGGGCGGGACGATTGTTTTGGTGATTACCTTGTAGACATAGACTTTGCTGTTGGCGGTCAAATAAAACGTGTCTCCCGGAACGAGGGTGTGCAGGAGCACGAAAGCGAACTTGTACTTACCTTTGTTAAAGATGTTGTTGCTGGAGTGACCAAAAAAGGCCGCGTTGCCGAGCTCGCCGGGCTTGACGGTCGTCGGATAGTGGACGATACCGTCTTCCAGGGCGGTTTCGATGGCGCTCTCGTTGGTCGATGTTTGCGAGTAACTGACGGGGATTTCGACGTTGATCTTGGGGATGATAACTTCCGGGTTGGCGGATGGCGCGACGGTGTTGGCGTCGACAATGATTGGGGTCGCGGCGGCGACTCGACTCGGCTGGATAAAGGGGGCGATGATAACCTCGTTAAAGAAACTAAACAAGAAGATGACGAGCACTAGGCTACCGATGCCTAGGCCGAAGAACAACGACTGCAAATGGTGCTTGGCGGTCAGTTTGCCACCGCCACTGACGGTAGCGCGAATGGCGTTGCGTACCTCGGTGGGCTGTCGGAGGTCGCGCCGGAGTTGTTTCTTGGGTCGGGCTCTTGTCTTGCGGTGTCGACTGTCGAGCACGCCGTGTTTGTGCTCGGCGATGGCCAAAGCCGCCGGCACCGCGTCGGCAGGTTGGCTGGGTACTGAAATCGTGCTACTGCTCTCGTAAAACTCTTGCCAAACGACATGCTTTTCGGCGTCCGGCAGCTGGATGTAGTAGTTGTGCCACTCGGTTTGGATGGTGGCCAAATCTTTACCCGACGTACTGAGTTCATACATGAACTGTTGGTGTCGACTACGTTGTTTGACCTGCTTGGCCTCGGTCGCCTCGGCGCCCGCATTTGGTTCACCGGCGTAAATTTGAGCGACTTTTTGACGGATAAGATTGGCCGCTTCGAGACTGGCATCGGCCTGGCTCTTAGAATTGGGGTGGGGTGAGTCGTTGTCCATAGATACCTTTTGAGCTTATGCTAGCTCCATGTGCTTAAGTATAGTACAATGACCCCTTGTAACCTACCTCCGGGGCGTAAAATTGTTTGCGTGGCGCCGGGGGCATTTAAAAATCTATGGGCGAGTGGCGGAACTGGTATACGCGTACGACTCAAAATCGTATTCTTTCGGGAGTGAGGGTTCGATTCCCTCCTCGCCCACCAATTAAAAACGACCAGCGAAAGCTGGCCGTTTTTAATTGGCAGAGCCGGAGGGACCCGAACCCTGTGAGAGAGCGTAGCGAACGGAAGGGTTAGGCAGAGCAAAGTCACGCGCAGAAGCTCACTTCGAACATGACTTTGTGGCGGAGCGCAGTGTAACGGAGCGATCCCTCCTCGCCCAAGCGCTACCTAAGTAATGGCTATCTCTTTGCTCCCTTATCCACCACCGCCGTACTCAAAGCCGCAAACCCCTTGCTCGGCTGCTGCAACCACCAAACACAAGCCCGCGCCGCCGTACTCAAACGCCAAACAAGCTGCTCGGCCGGCACCTTGGTCGTGCTGACTTCCCCGCCGACGGCGACGATAACGTTATCGAGGTGGCGGACGATAAGCGCCAACGGATACTGCAGACTAAAGTCGTGCAGTTGATCGATCAAGCGCAATAAATCCATGTCAAACGTAAAAGCGGCCGGGTATTTAGCCGCGACGGCTAATTTTTGAAGCTGGGCAAAGCTGACGACGAGCAGCGTGTCGGGGCGTTCCAGGACGAGGCGGGGCGAACTGGTAAAGTAATCGGCGGCGTCGCGCGTCATGGTTATCTGCCCGCTATAAGTGGTGACGAATTTTTCGAGCAGGATGGCCGTCTCGCTGTTGCGGCCGAGATCGCCGGCCAGCAAAACGCCGTCGGCCCAAGCACCCAGCGGCAAGAGTTCGCCCAAAGCTTTTTGGCCAAAGCTGCCGCTGGGCGTACTGGGGGCGTATTCGGCGGCTGGGAAAATTCGGCGGACGGTCTTTTGCAAGACGTCTGGCAACAGGACGCGGGTTGTGCCGATTCCGGCTGTCTCGGCCAGGCCGTAAGCTTCGGCGGCCGCGGCAAAACCGTGCACGTTACCCCCGACGATCAATAACTTGCCGGCGAACTGGCGGTTTTCCGGTCGGCTCCATTGCAAATCCGGGAACAACGGTTCGTCCGGTGTTTGCTTGTGCCAGTAATTAGCTCTAGCGTCCATCAGCCTGTTATAACACTTCTGTCGCTCGGAAGCGACTCATTTTACGGTCGATAGCCGTGGCGAGCCGCCATGCCGACTAGCCAGCCAGCCTTAGTAGGTACCGGCCATCGACTGGTTCGAGTTCATAGACGACGTTCTTGCGTTCGACCACGACTTTCCAGTTGGCGGCTTGGGCGTGGCTTAGCAGTTCTTTGGTCGGATTGAAGGCGATGGGGCGCTCCACGCTGGCGAGCATCGGGATGTCGCTCTCGCTATCGCCGACGGCGACACTGCCAGCCCAGGTTGCCCCGTGTTTGGCGACGAGTTCTTTTAAGTAGGTCGGCTTGCGTTCACGTTTCAACACTTCTTTTTGGCCGGTAAAATAACCATCTTTGACTTCGTAGACCGAACCACCGTAATCATCAAACTGGTAGTAGTCGGCCAAAAGTTTGACGATTTGTTCCTGGGAGGCCGAGATAGCAAATAGTAAATAACCCTCAGCTTTCAATTGCCGGATGAGGTCACGGGTGTAGGTGTAGACTTGGTCTTTGTACTCGGCCAGAACCGCTTGGCAGGCTTTGGTGAGATCAGCGACGCTAATGCCGCTAATGGCCACGTCGACGAGGTTGACGAGGGTTTGTTCGTAGTCCTTAAAGGAGCCGGCCGTCGCCCGCTGTTTCCAGTTCATCCGGGCTTGGCGGACCTTGGCGTACTCGATTACGCCGAAGTGCCCTTCCCGGGCCAATTCGTCGGCAACGGCGTGGTAGAGCTGCCAGCGGATGAGAGTGCCGTCCAGGTCAAATACGGCAAATGGTCGAGACTTCTTCACGCCTGGCCCGCGCCGATTTGTTGGAGCACTAGCTTGAGTATGGTGGCCGCTTCGTGTTCGGCTCGGTGCCCGTTAATCGTCCACACCAGTTGGCCGTTGGGCAGCGCTTTGTGGAGCTTATAAGCGGCAATCGGCGGGCAGACCATGTCGTAACGGCCTTGAACCAGCCAGACTGGCATGGTTAAGCGGGCCGCGTTGTCTAGAATGTAGTTGTCGGGCATAAAACAGCCGTGCTGGAGATAGTGGGTCTCGATTCGTATACTCGTCGGGTCATAAGTCTCGAATGGCTCCGGCGTAAAGCGGTCGTCGAGTTTGCTGATCGAACCCTCGAGGCGTTGGTAGGCATAGGCCGATTGTTTGGCGGCGTCAGCGTCAGCACCGGCGATCCGTTCAAAGTGATATTTACTTGGTGCGTCACGATACTCGAGCGGCGTCGCCGCTAGGTACTGATCCCAGACATCCGGGAAGAACGTTTGGAATTCTCCCGAATCAGTCCAATCGATTTCGCTACGAGAGCCCGTGAAGATGCCGCGCAGCACTAAAGCCGCGACCCGTTCCGGGTGCGCCAGGCCGTAAGCCAGGGCCAGACAGGACCCCCATGAGCCACCATTCACGATAAATGTTTCCAGATTTAAGTGTCGGGCGATTTTTTCGATATCTTCGACCAAGTCGTCGGTCGTGTTGTGGTCGAGCGAGCCGAGTGGCAGGCTACGGCCGCAACCGCGCTGGTCAAAAAAGATAACGCGCTGCTCCGTCGGATCAAAGCTCGCTTTGTGACTGTCCCTAGTCGAACCCCCCGGCCCACCGTGCAAGAAAACGATAGGCTTCATGGCTGCTTGGTTGCCCCAGTCTTGCACGTAGAGTTGGTGGCCGTCGCCGACGTCAAGTACTGATTCGCTGAGAGTGTATTTATCGGGTGTCACGATAGTCTCCGTTTCGTTCCAATTGCTGTCATGTCGACTTAGTGTAGCAGTCTGACTTGCGCAAGGAAACTTTAGGTTAAGTGTAAACCTTGCCAACTGGAGCGCCGAGCCGGCTGGCGGTCAATTAGGCAATAATTCTAACGAGGTTATTTAGACATCGAGGCTGACACTAATCGGGCAGTGGTCGGAGCCAAATACATCAGCGTGAATTGCGGCGTCTTTGACCTTATTTTTCAGGCTACTCGAGACTAAAAAGTAATCGATCCGCCAGCCGACGTTGCGTTCTCGGGCGCGGGCAAAGTGGCTCCACCAACTGTAGTAGCCGTTGCCCTGTTTGAACAAGCGGAGCGTGTCAACGAAACAGCCGTCGATAAATGCCTGGAAACCGCCGCGTTCTTCGTCGGTAAAGCCTTTTTTGCCGCGATTTGGCTTGGGGTTGGCCAGGTCGTCTTCGGTGTGGGCGACGTTGAGGTCACCGCAGAACACTACCGGCTTGGTGGTCTCGAGTTGTTGGCAGTAAGCCAAAAAGGCCGGGTCCCAATGCTTGAAACGCAGCGGGATACGGCTCAGATCGTCCTTAGCGTTAGGCGTATAGACCGTCACTAGCCAAAATTTTTCAAATTCGGCAGCCATGACCCGGCCTTCGAGGTTGGGGTCGCCGTAGGTATCACCGGTCACGTTGAATCTGTCGATGATGTCTTTGGGAAAGCCGTTGATGACTTGGGCCGGCTCGACCTTGCTCAGGATAGCCGTGCCGGAATAACCCGGTTTTTCGGCCGAGTACCAAAACGCGCTGTAGTCACCGAGCGGCAGGTCAATCTGCTCCGGCTTGGCTTTAATCTCTTGTAAGCAGAGAATATCCGGCTGCTCAGCCTCGATGAACGGCTGCCACAGCCCTTTTTTGACGACGGCGCGGATACCGTTGACGTTCCATGAATAAATTTTAATCATGCAATAAATTATAACCTGCCCGTGGCAATCGTAATACCCTAAAAAGAAGTTACACACCTCCTCATACAATCCGAGAGAATAGTTATAAACTACCTAAGTTGACCAGCGGGGAGACGTTCAATCGGTTTAGGGCTACAACACTTATGGATTGTTTGCTACACTAGGTACCTAGATGGACACCGAACCGTACACGCGCGTTTTACTTAAGCTTTCTGGCGAACAACTAGCTGGTAAATTCGATAATGGTATCGATGTCGAATTTGGTGCCTGGCTGGCCGGTGAGGTCAAAAAAGTCGTCACCAGTGGTATCCAAGTCGTGATTATGGTCGGCGGCGGTAATTACGCCCGCGGCGCCCAGTTGGCCGGCCACAGCATTCAGCGGGTGACGGCCGACAACATTGGTATGCTGGCGACGATGATGAACGGTTTGGCCTTGGTCGATATTTTCAATACGGCTGAAGTGCCGACACGGGTGGTTACGTCCATCAAAGCCGACCAAATCGCCGACCAGTTTACGCACCGCCGGGCGATCAGCCATTTGCAAAAAGGCCGCGTCGTCGTCGTGGCGGGCGGCATCGGCCGACCCTACCTGACGACCGACACGGCGGCCGTTTCGCTCGCCCTCGAACTCGACTGCCAAGTCGTCCTCAAGGCCACCAAAGTCGACGGCGTTTATGATAAAGATCCGGAGCAGTTCCCCGACGCCACCAAGATTGACCAGATGTCTTTTCAGCAGGCCGTGGCCGACGATGATATCAAAATTATGGATAAGGCCGCTATGGGCCTGGCGCTCGAGCACCACTTGCCCATCATCGTCTTCAACGCCACTAAAACCGACAATATTCGCCAGGCGGCGCTCAGGCAACCCGTCGGTACTACTATTGGCGACTGACTGCCAACGGTAGAGACGCCCAGTAGACTGTTAAGATATGAACTTTTGCGATTGGTTTAGGGCTTACGCAGTGGATCGACGGTTATGGCCCAAGTCTCGGTGACCTCCCCAGTGCCTTCTAGTAAGTTGATGCGACCATCGGTGACAAGCTCGCCCAATTTTGCTTCGTCAATGTTGGCGACAACTTGCGGGTCGACGATCATTGCCAACTGTTCTTTGGGCAGGCCGAGGCCGACCAGGCCTTTGATGAGGGCTTCCTGTAAGAGCTCACTCGTCAACGGCCCTTTCTTGGTGGGAAAGCCGTTAGGAATGATAATCGACACGTCCAATTCTTCTCTAACTACCGAATCGTAGGCTAGGCCGAGCGACTCTTTTAACTTATCGACGTTCCACGTAATGCTGTGTTTGGGGAAGACATTGAGTTTAAAGTTATCCCGATCCGATTGAATCCCGCGTAAACCTTCGTGGGCTTGGGCCAGATCTTTAATTTCTTTTTCGGGCTGTTTTTGCTGGTCAGCAAGTGCGCTAAGCTCGGCTTTGCGCTCGGCGTACTCGGTAGCTGCTATGGCGAGTTTTCCGAGAGCCCTTTTAAGAACCTGCGGTTTTTCACCGGCCTCGACACGGAGGGAAATTCCCTCTAGTTTGGTGGGCAAAACGTCGTAGGCGGCGGCTTTTTGCTTACGCTTTTGTAAGACGCTAGCTAGCGTGGCTGTAACTGGGGGCGATTCTTTTTTTGGCATAACTCTCCTCCCTCTACCCTAAATATGCTAAACCATAAAAATATTCTTGTGTGTACTATTTTTTACATCCTGCAGTAGCACTACTACGTCGGCTCAATAAGCGGCTACTACCCTTCTACGACGGCTGATCCGGCCGCGATTAAAGCGTCAAGTCCGGAGCGTCGAGTTTGACGTTGTCGCCGGGATTGACCTCGCCGCGGAGAATTTTTTGAGCGATGGTATCTTCTACGGCGCGTTGCAGGGCGCGGCGGATTGGTCGGGCCCCGAGGCGTGGGTCGTTGCCAACGGCGACAATTTTTTGAACCGCCGCATCAGTCAACTCGACGCTGATGTTCTTTAGTGTCAGTGTTTGATTGATGCCTGCCAGCATTAAGCGGACGACTTGGCCGAGCTCTTCGGGTTTGAGCGGCCGGAATAAGACAATTTCGTCGAAACGGTTGAGGAGCTCGGGTCGGAATTGGCCGCTGGCAATCAACTCGTCGGTAAACTGCCGTTCAAACGTCTCGAGCGATTCGCCGGCCTCGATACGCTGACGGATGGTGTCGGCGCCGGCGTTGCTGGTGGCAATGACAACGGCGTCTTTGAACGAAACGGCTCGACCATTGACGTCGGTCAGCTGGCCCTCGTCGAGGAGTTGCAACAGCAGGTTGAGGATATTCGGATGGGCCTTTTCGACCTCGTCCAGCAGCACGACGCTAAAGGGCTGGCGGCGAATCTGCAACAGTAAGCCGTTGGCTTCGTTCTCGCCGCCGCTCAGCAGCCGCGCCACGTCGCTGGCTTGCTGGTATTCGCTCATGTCGAGCCGAATCATGTTCGCTTCGTCGTTAAAATAGGTTGCCGCGATGGATTTGGCGAGTTCGGTTTTGCCGACACCGGTCGGTCCCAAGAACAAAAAGCTGCCAATCGGTCGATTTGGGCTGCTGACCCCCGCCCTAGCGCGCCGCAGGGCATTGGCGACGACCGACACGGCCCTGGTCTGATTGATCATCCGCAGGTGGATGGCGTCTTCTAGGTTGAGCAGTTGGTCGGCTTCGGCCAATCCGGCATCGCCAACTTTGACGCCTTTGGTTTGTTCGATAGCGGCTTGGACTGACGCGGCGCTGACGACCCCGTCGCGGGCGTGAGTCAGCGAATTCTCGAGCAAGCTGATCGCTTTGCCAGGATAGGCCTGGTCTTGTTCGTAACGACCGCTCAAACGGTAAGCTTCCTGGAGCGCCTCGTAGGCGATTAGCACTTTTTGGCGGATTTCGAAGTTTGTCGCGGCTCCCGTCAGGGCGTCCAACACCGCCGCCTCATCTGGTTCCCGCAACACTACTGGCGTCAGCTGGCCGGCAAAGGCCGGATTAGTCGCGCGCAGCTTTTGGTAGTCATTGGGAGTTATCGCCAAGACAAATTGAACGGAGCGCGCTTGCAGTACGGGAAGCAATATTTGGGTGGCGTTAAACGAACCCGGACCGTTCTCGAAGAACAGCTGGGCATCATCCAGGAATAAAATGATGTTGCCGGCGTGGGCGGCTTCGTTCATTAGTAGCGTCACGATGTATTCGAGGTCGCCGGGGTGCTGGGCGGCCGAAATAATGTTCGAAGGGTTAAGGCTGATAATTTGCTTGTGTTCGAGGTTGCGGTCTTTCGTCTCGGCCAGCAAATTTTGGGCCAGAGCGTAGGCGTGGCTGGTTTTGCCGACGCCGGCGTCGCCAATCAGCGCCACTGCCCCAACTCCTTGGCTAAAGGCTTGTTTGATAGCGTTAACGCCCTGACTGTCGACCAACGACCCAAAGTGCACGCCGTGGCGTTCGATGGCTTGGCTGACGTTGTGCCCGAACTGGTTCAAGCGCGGCGTAAAACCGCTGGCCCAATCGCGACCAATGCCGCCAAAACTCTGCCGCCGTCGGCGCATTTGTTGCAGATCACGGCTCAACCACTGCGCAATGGCGTCGACATCCTTAGGCGAATGCTTTAATTGGCTGAGTAAGACTGTCACTGCCGGCGAGGTTGCCAGTAATGCCGCGGCGATATGACCGGGCTCAATCGTCTTCTCGCCCGTTTTGGCAGCGTTGGCAGTGGCGGCCTCCCACACGGCCGCGAGTGCGGCTTCGTCGGTTGATAATTGCTGCTGGATCAAATCGCCCGGTATCAGTAAGTGGTTCGTAAAAAACACGACCTGCCAATGAGATTGCAACGCTTGCCAGACTGTCTGCGGGCTCAGCGTCTGATTGGGGCGCAGTCGCTGCAGCACCGCGACGTCAATCATATCGTCGAGCGTCGGGCCGGTCGGTGCCACGACCAGGAGGTCGCCACTGATCCACAAGGTGAGCATGTAACTGATAAGGCCCAGACCCGCCAGCGCGTAGCCGACAGAACGGTTGGTCATGACGAGCCCGCTACCGCCGACTAACAGCCCGGTGGCGACGGCAAAAAGGGCCCGGTAACTTATTGAGCCAAGCCGTTGGCCGGCTCTGGCTTTTTTGGCCCGCCTGGATTGGAGGTTGAGGGCCGTCATTTTAGGCTCCCCCACCCGATCAAGCCGATGGCAATCAACGGCAACAAGGGCCATAGGATAATCTGTAGGGCGCTAACGATAGCTAGCAAAACAAATAATATGGTTGCCGCCAGCAGAACGCTGACCCGGACCAATAGTCCGATTACGCGGCTGACCATATTATCGAGCATCGCCCGCAGATGCGCTTCGAGCCCCGCTCCCGGGTAGGTTATGATTCGCCGCCAAGGCGAAAACAAAGTTCTGAGCAGGATGGCGACCGAAAACATGTCGGCTAATTGCTGCATGCGCCGTTGGATGGTCCGTACCAGTCCAATTAGGCCTGGGCCGTACCACCATGAGAAGAATGAGAGCATGAGCATAATTAGCTTAATTGTAACACTTCCCTGTTGATACGGGGATGAATCGGGGTTTTTGGGGAAAATTGCAAAAGAAGAGCAGTCGTAGGTTCTTAGTCCTCTTTTTGGGAGGGAGAGGGATTGCGCAACGAAGTTGCGCTCCGCCACTGCGGCGTGCTCGAAGTAAACTTCTGCGCGCGTCATATAGCTTCACGCCGGCTCGTTCTTTAATTTTATTAGGAGGAACGAATCGGGTTTAAGCATATACTTGTCGCTTATCGCTCCAATTATCACTCCACCGAACCCTTCCGTTCGCTTCGCTCTCTTGCTGGGTTCGGATCCCTTCTCCCGCAAAGAAAAGAGGCCTACTTTGCAGTAGGCCTCTTTTCTTTGGCGGAGGGAGAGGGATTTGAACCCTCGAGGGCTTGCGCCCAACACGCTTTCCAAGCGTGCGCCATAGGCCACTAGGCGACCCCTCCGTATCGGTGTGTGCTTTAAGGTTCACCGACCAGTCAAGTTTATCTTGGCTTGGCCTGTGCGGGCGAGCCATGCTCGAAGCAAGCTTCTGCGCGTGGCTCTGGGCATAGGCCACTAGGCGACCCCTCCTCTTGTCGACGCCTACGCCACTGTCTCGTTTTGCCTAGCGGCAAAAGCTTCGACTGATGGCTATGCGTCTCCTCTCAAAACTTCAAAAGATTACTTTTAAAGTTTTGGATTAGCTGCGGTCCACTGTGAGTTGGACGGTTGTGAAGGAGCGTTCAGGGGTATTATAGCGGACGTGGCCGGGAAGTATAGAGCGACAGGGGCAGAAATTACTACAAAAACACCTTGCGGAGATTGCAAAATACGGTTTAAACTACTAAGGCAACATGGCATTAATTGAGTTACAAGATGTTAGCAAACTATACGGCTTCGGCGACGCCACCACTCTGGCGTTGGATGAGGTCAATTTGATTATCGAAAAAGGCGAATTTGTGGCCGTGATGGGACCGAGCGGTTCCGGTAAGAGCACGCTGATGCACGTCATTGGACTACTCGATCGCCCGAGCCACGGTTTGTACAAGTTTAATGACCGCAAAGTCGCGAAGCTCCGCCCCAACCAAGCCGCCAAAATGCGTCGGGATACTATCGGCTTTATCTTTCAGTCATTCAACTTATTACCGCGCCTGACCGCTCTAGAAAACGTCGCCCTGCCCCTCGCCTACAAGGGTGTCTCCCTCGGCAAGCGGCTCAAACAAGCCAGTAATATGCTCGACCGCGTCGGTATCCAGAGCCGCGAATATTTTTTACCGGGTCAGCTCAGTGGCGGACAGGCGCAGTGCGCGGCCATTGCCCGGGCCCTCGTCAACGAGCCGAAGCTGATTATCGCCGACGAACCGACCGGTAACCTCGACAGCGCCGCGTCGCGCTTAGTCATGGAACTACTCAGTGAAGTCCACAAAACCGGCAATACCGTCTTGTTCGTGACGCACAACCCCGAACTGACGCGCTACGCGACGCGGGTGGTCTACATGCACGATGGTGCCATTGTCCACGACGAAAAGAAAGCGCTGGGTCAGGTCGCCGACACAGCCCGGAAGTCCCTCTACCGTGTGCCGATGACGACCGAAGAAGACGATCTGGCGGGCGTATCGGCGCTGATGAAGGCCCTGCCGAGCAAACCGGCGGTGCGCAGCAAGCGCAAGCCAAAATCCCGTAAAGCGCCGGCCAAGCGTAAAACAGCGCGCGGTAAAAACCGATGAAATCGCTGACTCGCGGTCACCTTAAGGCCGGTATCGATTCGCTGCGCGGATCAAAGATGCGCAATTTCTGGACGATGCTGGGTGTGATTATCGGTGTCGCCTCGGTGATCACGATCGTTGGCATCGGCGAAGGCATCAAACAACAGATTACCGGGCAGATCCATCACCTAGGTAAAGACCTAATTACAGTCCGACCAGCGGCACTCCATACCGGTAACGATACGGCGAACGCCAACCTTAATCTCTTATCGGGCGTCAATATTACTGGTTCTTTGCACGCCACCGATGTGACGACGATCGCCAAAACTAACGGTGTCAGTACCACCGTCCCGCTGAGCGCGGTGACGGGTGGCATCAGAGGTGAAAACGGCGCCTACCAGGATGGCTTGGTGATCGGTACGACCCCTGACCTACCGAGTTTACTCAACCAATCGATGGCCTACGGCGCGTTCTTGACGGCTGAAGACACCGGTGTCCACGCCGCCGTTTTAGGGCTGCATGCCGCCGACGCGATGTTCAACGAGGACGTGCCGCTCGGCAATGAATTCACTATTCACGGTGAGCAGTTCATCGTCCGCGGCATCTTTAATGACTTTGCGGCCACCCCTTTGTCCGAAGAAGCGTCGTTCAACAACGCCATTTTTATTCCCTATGACGTCGCCCAAACGCTGACGAATGACACGGCTGCGACCTATGAAATACTCGCCAAACCGGTGCATAGCGGTCAGACCGGGCAAGTCGTCAACTCGCTGGAACAACGCCTCAAACAGGCCCATGGCGGTCAAACCGACTTTCAAGTTCTGCAGCAAAACCAGAACTTAACCTCGAGCAATAGCATCGTCGACTTACTGACCAAGCTAATCAGTGGCGTGGCGGCCATTTCACTGCTCGTCGGCGGGATTGGTATCATGAACGTCATGCTGGTCTCAGTGACGGAACGGATGCACGAGATCGGTATTCGGAAAGCTATCGGGGCGACTAATCGACAGATTCTGAGCCAGTTCATCATCGAAGCCAGCGTGCTGAGCTTGAGCGGCGGCGTTATCGGCATCGGCGTGGCCTTCGCCATCGATTTGGGGCTGCGTTTGTTCACCAACTTGCAGCCGGTGATTAGCTGGCAAATTGTGGTGATTGCCAGCGGCGTTTCGCTGGCCGTCGGCATCATCTTCGGCACTATCCCGGCCCTGACGGCGGCCCGTAAGGATCCGATCGACGCCCTGCGCTCGCAGTAGCTTTAAATTAGCATCGTTCGAAACAGAGGCTATGAAGCTGACCAAGTTCGTGATACATGTTAATTTTCTCAAGCTACTTCCGGTATAATCGGTAAATGGCTTTTGATAAATTATCTGCCGAAGTCTTGCGCCAACATAAAGGCGTAAGTTTTACCGGTATCTCGACCGCCTTCTTTTGTCACGACGGTAAGGGCCATTTGTTTTTAACAAAAAGAAGCCAGCAGACTCGCGATGAACATGGCCGGTGGGATCCTGGCGGTGGCGGGCTCAAGCACGGTCAAACCGTCGAGGCTAACCTGCTTCGTGAGCTTAAAGAAGAATATGATGTCGAGCCGATTGAGATGCAATTCATTGGTTATCTTGATGCTTTTCGTTCCCTAGCGGACGGCCAGCCGACGCACTGGTTGGGAATGTACTTCGCAGTTAAGATTGATCCCGCTAAACTTAAAATTAATGAACCGGAGCTGGTCGACGATTACGGTTGGTTTCGTTTAGGTGAGTTGCCGGCACCCCTGCACTCGCAATTTAATATTTTTATGGAAAAATACGGTCAAAAGTTAAAGCGAATCATGGCGGTCGACGAGTAAACTCGCTTAAATGGTCGGTGACCCGGCCTAGCAACGACAGACTAGCTCGTGATCAGGGCGTAGATGGCGGCGACGCCGGCCAGACCCATCATGGCGGTAATTAACCAGCCCCAGACGACGGTTGAGCGCTTGTTGACCCAGCGACCCATGATTTTCTTGTTACTGCTCATGACGACAATCAAACACAACACCACCGGCGCTACCAAGCCGTTGACGAGGGCGGCGTAGATTAAGCCTTTGATTGGGTCGATGCCCAAGAAATTCATGGCCAGACCAATCAGTACCGAGGTGATAATGATGCCATAAAAAGCGTAGGCTTGGCGGATGTTGCGGTAGAGGCCTTCGCGCCAGCGAAAGCTTTCGGTCAGGGCGTAGCTACTCGAGCCAGCGAGAACCGGGATCGCCAGCAAACCGGTACCAATGATGCCAATCGCGAATAGGAAATAGGTGGCGTTGCCGGCGAAGGGGCGCAGGGCTTCGGCGGCTTGGGCGGCCGAAGTAATGTTGGTGATGCCGTGGGTGTACAAGATTCCACCACAAGCGGCGATGATGAAGAACATGACGACTTCACTCAAAAACATACCCGACCAGACGTCAATGCGCATACTTTTGATGTCGGCCGGCGCGGTGGCGGTGCGCCGCTCGGCCAGTGTCGTTTTGCCTTGCAGAATCTGTTCTTCGACTTCCTGCGAGGTTTGCCAGAAAAACAGGTACGGTGAGATGGTGGTACCGAGAACGGCACAGAGCAAGATGAGTCCCTGTTTGCCGACGTGCAGATTCGGTACAAAAGCGTGTGTCATGACGTCACTCCAGTGCAAGTGGGCCAGAATGGCCGAAAATACGTAGGCCAGGAGCACCAACGCCAGCCATTTCAAATAACGGGCGTAGCGCACATAAGGCGTGTAGATTTGCAAAAACAGACTGACGATGGCAAAACCGGTGACGAGAATACCAAAATCCAATTTTGGATTCAGCAATTGGACGGCTTTGGCCATGGCTCCCAAGTCGGCCCCGATATTGATGGCGTTGGCGGCAAACAGTAAAACAGCGCAAAAATATAAAATCCGGCGGCTAAAGTGAACCCGAATATTGCCGGCTAGTCCCCGGCCGGTGACGAGGCCAATCCGGGCGCACATCTCTTGGACGATGGCCGAGAGTGGAAACGTCCACGCCGCCAGCCAGAGGAATTGAAACCCGAACTGGGCGCCGGTTTGCGAATAGGTGGCGATGCCCGAGGGGTCATCGTCGGAGGCCCCGGTCGTCAGGCCCGGTCCGAGCATGTGCCAGTAGTCTTCGGTTTTCTGCATGACTTTGCCGGTCTGCAGGCCATTCGTGAGTTGTTGGGTCGCCAGCACGGAACGATCCAGAAACTCGGCAGGAGCTTCGGCGCTGAAACGGAGAAAATCTTTTTGCTTTTTCATGGATTGTGTTTTAGTAACTTGTAAATATTGTAGCACGCTTTCGGCGCGGCGACGAAATCCTCAGCTGCCGCCAAGCGACCGCCGGTTACTCGGTACAACTACCGGTACTACGGACTTGATTTTGGGCGATGGCCTGGCTGAATTCATGGCTGATTTGACTGTTGGTCAGCGCGTAGCCGACGTGTTGGTAGGTGGTCGACTGGGCAAATACCAGGCCGATCACACTGCCATCGCGCGCGACGAGCGGGCCACCCGAATTACCGGGAATGATATCGGCTTGGACTTCGTATATTTCGCGGCTGGTGCTGCCACGGCCATAGATGTTGCGCCCACTGGCGGTAAATTGGTTCAGGATAGCGGCTGGTTTGGCGCTAAACGACCCCCCGCCGGGGTATCCGAGGACGGCGGCCGGCGTGCCAGTCGTGACCGTCCGATTGGCGATTACCAGTGGTCGGCCAGCCAAGTTCGAGACCCGTAAAACGGCAAAATCAAGGTTGGGGTCAAACCACAGGGCCGTGGCGCTGTGCGTGCCGTTGGCGTCAATTACGTAGGGGTGCTTGATACCGGCGATGACGTGGGCGTTGCTGATAATGAGCCCTGAGCCGGCCACGAAACCAGAGCCTTCAACGATGCCGCCACAGCCCTGCCCTTCGATTTTGACGACCGAGGCGCGATCATTTTCTACGGCCGTCTGCAGATCGCCTAAATCAGGCAGTGGCAATAGCTTACTTGGACCGGGCTCTTGGCCGATAAAGACCTGCGGGAAACCGTTGGGATCGACTAATTGGCCGAGTCCGGCGATAACGGCCGGAGCTGACGGCAGATTCTTATCGAGCAGCGTGATAATGCGCGAGTTTTGAATGGCCGCCTGGGCCGCTGGCGACGGCAGCGAACCGACGATGGCCGTCCCCAACCAGACACCAAGCAATAACGTGATAACGCTCAGGACTGACCCGAAGAGGTTATCGAAGTGATTTAGCCGGTTCATCAGGACCCGGCGTTTGACGGCGATGCCGATGTATTCACCGATGGTCAAAAAAACGAGCGCGGTCCCGACCGTCGTCAGGATCGTAACCAGCGAGCGGCTGCCGGCGGTTTGGACCAGTTTGACCGTTTCGGGTTGCAGCCAGGCCCCCAAGAATAAGCCGCTAAAGAAACCAATCGTCGAAAAGGCCTGGCGCACAAAGCCGATCTCACGCCCCCGAAACAAAGCGCTGATGGCGAACAAGATGATAATACCGTCTATTAGCATAGTTAAGAACCTGTTGCTAGTGTACTACGTCGTCGGTTGAACACTATGACACCGGACTATTTTACTGTTGCTTGGCGTCGGGTAATTGATGGCGAATTCCCTGTTTACTCATTCGATGGATTAAGGCGGCTGTCAAACTGACGCCAAGGGCCGCAAAGACGACCGAACCAATGATATCGACGGTGTGGTGAACACCGGACAGAACTCGAGCCAGGCCGATAGCTAGGGCAAATATCAGGGCCAGACCGCCCAATTTGCGGTCGTACTTATAGACCAAAAAAGCCAGTAGCGAGCCGAGCAGCGTGTGGTCGGACGGAAAGCCATTATCATGGCCATGTGCAAAATAGGGCGTGAAGTGACCGACGACAAACGGTCGCGGATCGTTAAACAGCTTACTGCCGATCACCGCCAAAGCCAGGGTGATAACGGCTGACCCGGCAGCCAAGACAATGAATTCCTTTTTGTGGTGTCGATCGAGTCGGAGCCAGACGACGAGGGCGATAAGTAGCGGAATGACAATGAAATCTTTGGCGATGATGGTGATGAGGTTATGCATGAGCCTTATTGTAGCAAAGTGCTAGATAGTGAGATAGTCGGATAGTGAAATAGCTGGGGGACAGTAGTTGAAAGTTCATAAAGTTATAAAGTTGAAAGTTAGCTGCAGCCCTGGGCCAACTTTATGAACTTTCTACTTTATAACTTTCAACTATCGACTCTTCACCCGCACGAGCCCAAACTATCCGACTATTTCACTATCCGACTATTCAACTTTGGCTGCTCCGATGGGATAGGTCCGGAGGTCGCTACTGTCATGGCCCCACTGATCCAAGATTGGCTGCAGGACGCGCCAGCTAGCCAGGACTTCCCGGCTGGTCGCGAATAGCGTATTGTCGCCGCGAATCGCATCGATTAGGACGCGCTCGTAAGCATCGGGGTGCCCGTGGCCGTCAAACGTCGTTAAGTAACTGAAATCCATGCTGGCCGGGTGGACGGCGTTGTCATAGCCAGGTTTTTTAACGAGCAGTTGAATGTCGATACCTTCATTCGGTTGGATCCTGAAGGTTAATTGGTTATCGGCGGTGTCTGGTCCGATGTGGCCAAAACAGAGCGTGATGTCGGTCCGTTTAGTCGCCATCGCCTTGCCGGTCAGCAGCCTGATGGGGACGCCTTGCCAGCGTTCATTGGCGATCTCCAGTTGGATAGAAACGAACGTTTCCGTCGTTGAGTCCGGGTTGTTTACTTCTTCGCGGTAGTCCTCGTACTGGGCCCGGATCACTTTGGTCGTGACGTCGCTCAGCGCCGGGGGCACGATGGCGTCCAAGAGGGTTTCTTTGGCGGTATGAACGGCTGCACTATCGCCTACCCGTGGCGGTAATTCCATGGTCGTCAGCGTCAGGAGCTGCATCAAATGACTTTGAATAAGATCACGCAGCGCGCCGACGTGTTCATAGAAATCAATCCGGCCTTCGATACCGATTTTCTCGTAAGCCACGATATCGATCGACTGGACGTTGTGGTTATTCCAGATGCTCGCGAAGAGCGGATTGTGGCGGCGGAAAGTCAAAATGTTTTGAGCGGTCTCTTTGGCCAAGTAGTGGTCAATTCTTAGGACCTGGTCTTCCCGAAAAGCCGCGGCGGTCGTCGCGATCAGCTCTTCGGCCGAGGTGTAGTCGTAACCGAAAGGCTTTTCGACGAGCAGACGGCTTTCGGATTGGCCGTGCTGACAACCCTGGTTCAGACCGCGGCTGCCGAGTGACGCAACGACCGAGCCGTAGACCTGGGGCGGAATCGATAGGTAGTAGAGACGATTCATACAGACAGCGTGCTCGGTTTCGATGTCGTCGAGCGTTTGGTGCAACGCGTCATAATCGTCGCCGTTGGCGGGGTCGAGTTGGACAAAGCGGAGGCGTTGCCGAAAGACCTGCAGGGCTGCGGGGTCGCAGACGTTATCGACTTCCAGTAGGCGCAGCTCGAGCACTTTGAGCAGCTCATCGATATCGAGCGGACGACGGCTGGTGCCGACAATTTCAAAATCGGTCGGCAGCAAGTCATCTTTTGATAGGTGGTAGAGCGCCGGCAGAACTTTGCGCCGGGCGAGGTCACCGGTGATACCAAAAATAACCAGTATGCTGGGCGCTAGGGCTAAAGTCGGCGGGATTATCTGATCAGCCATTATTTGTTCAATTCGTGGCCGCCAAATTTGTTACGCATGGCGGCTAATAATTTAGTTGCGAACGTCGTTTCACCCTGTTGTGAGGCTAGCCGGACGTCAAACGCCGCTTGAATACTCGGCATTGCCAAGCCGAGCTCACGGGCGGTTTCGAGCGTCCAGCGGGCTTCCCCGCTCTCGCTGACGTAACCGTCGATACCGTCGAGAGTCGGATTGTCGGCCAAAGCGGCTTGGGAGAGCTCGTTGAGCCACGACGTGACGACGCTGTGGTGTTGCCAGACATCACCGGCGGCGGCCAGGTCGATGCCGTCGTAGGGTCCTTCTTTGAGCATCCGGTAGCCTTCGGCCAAGCTCTCCATCATGCCGTACTCGATGGCGTTGTGGGTCATTTTGACAAAGTGGCCGCTACCGGCCGGACCAAAGTTGGCGTAGGCACCTTCCGGGGCCGCCAAGGTCTGCAGGACGGGTTCGAGCGTCGCGAAGGCGAGCTGGTCGTTGGCGCCGGCCATCATTGAGAAGCCATTATCGTAACCCCACACGCCGCCGCTCACGCCGACGTCGACTAAACTTGAGCCATGATCTTCGATTCGTTTGGCCAGTTGGCGGGTTAGCCGATAGTCAGAGTTGCCGCCATCGACGAATATACTACCTTTCGGCACGAGCGTCAGCCATTCATCAATCTGGGCGTCGACGATGCTGGCCGGCAGCATGACCCACAGGACAACTTGTTCGTCGCCAAACTCCTCTAGGACGGCCTGCTTGGTGTAGGCCGCCGTGGCGCCGTATCCAGCGGCTTCCTCGATTGGTTCGCGGCTCCGGTTGTGGGCGATGACCTGGTGGTCGCTCTCGGCGAGCTTGCGGGCAATTTGGCGACCCATGCGGCCGAGTCCTTGGATGGCTATTTTCATATCAGATCTCCGATCTTAGGGATTAGTAAGTAAAAACTAGGAATTAGTGAACAATAATCAGTAGTATATAAGTTGTTTGTAGATGCAATAGCTGCCTCGAGTGCTGCCTGACTGCCATTTCCTGATTCCTACCATTATTTGTCGCCGATCTGGTCATTGTAGACGTAGGCTTCAGGTAATTCTTTCAAGATTTGTGAAGGTTGTGTGGCATACGACGTGGTGGTGTCACGCAATTGTTCGAGGGCCTGGTGTTTATTGTCGCCATAGGCAAAGACGAACGCGACCGACAATCTTTTGAGGGCGCGCGCCGTCAGTGTCAGGCGCAAGTAAGGATCAGATTGGTAGGCGGCGACAAAATCGGCTGAATCGACGGCCGGTGAATTCGGCAGGATGCCGGCGATGTGGCCGTCAGCACCAATCCCGAATTGGCCAATAACGTAGTCGGCCTCACTCAAAGCTTGTCGAGCGGTTGCCTCGTAGCGAGTCAGACTATCCGTCAGGCTCGGTATACCCACGAGCACCGGCAGAACCGCTGCCTGCTTGTGATTGAAACCGGCCAGTAGCAGCTGGGCCGCATTGGAGTCGGCGTGACCGGTTGGACCAAAGCGCTCGTCGGCCAGTAAAATGCTCAAATTGACCGTCAAGCTTGGGCTCAGGCGCTGCATGATGGTCGTGCTCAGCTCGACGTTTGACCCGCCCGATACGAGCCACAATACTTTTTCGCCGTTTTCGAGGTGCTCGGTCAGCCGTTGGTAGAGACTATCGGTGCCGAGATCTGGATTGTTGGTTTTAATAAACTGCATAGCTACTACTATAGTACAGGCTATTCCTGCCGTCATGCTTAACTTCTTTCAATGAACCCAACAAACTCCCTGTCATCCCAGCGCAGGCTGGGATCCAATCAATCCATGGCGCCGTCAAGCCTTCCTATTTGTCTACCGCTGGAGACATAACTGCAATGATATTCAAATCTACACTTTTCTTCCTCCTTCCCTTACTTTGGACCGCCAAAGTAAGCAAAACTCCCGACCAGGACACTACGCGCGGGGGCAAAGATCTGCTTGTTTCTGCGCCGTCAGAACGCCTACGGCGGTTCCATATAATTTTCTAGTAGATGATATGGAACTAGGCAGCCGGCTGGATTCAGAAACAAACAGCTCTTTACCTCCGGCTCCGTTTAGTGGTCGGTTTCAGCTCCCGGGTTTGTTGTTTAATGAAACCTAGTGCCCTAACCGT
>DHXX01000010.1:103292-114242 GCA_002413865.1 Candidatus Saccharibacteria bacterium UBA5145 | reverse complement strand
CGAGCTCACCCGGACTAAAGAGGTCCGGGGAGTTTTGTTTCTTTGGCGGGCCAAAGAAAGTATTAAAAAAGAAAATTATACCAAAGAATGGGTAGAGGTGATGTCACCAGCTAGGAGCTCTTCGACGTCCTGAAATGAATCAGTACGAAAAAAGTGATATCGATTTACAGAAATGGCAAACTGTAATGTCGCCGCAAATAAAAATCCCCCGTTTGAACGGGGGATTTTTATGTCGCTTGGACGGGTAGTTTAGTAGCGCTTGCCACCACCGCCACCACCGCCACCACCGAATGAACGGGGCTCGCGGGGAGCTTGGGGACGAGCTTCGCTGACAGCAACAGCACGACCACCAAGGTCTTTGCCGTTAAGCGTGTCGACAGCTACTTTAGCTTCGTCGTCGTTACTCATTTCGACGAAACCAAAGCCCTTAGAGCGGTTGGTGTCGCGGTCCATGATTACTTTTGCTGACACAACGGTGCCAGCTGATGCAAAAAATTGCGCCAAATCGTCATCAGTGGCGGTATAAGCCAGTGAGCCGACAAAAAGTTTATTTGCCATTAGTACTTACCTCTTTCTTGTTCACTGAGGTAAGGTCGATATCTCTCACTTAGCTGCTCCTCGTTTGCGAAACGTTACTTGTATTCTCTAGAAAACTCTTATAAATAAGAATTCATGCAGCTTTTCTAGCCCCAATATTGTGTCACACTAGAGGTAAAGTTGCAACAGCTAGATAATGACGTGATTATTATTACAGCCCCAAACCCCAATCTGGCTCGTGTGATACGGGGTTATGAAACCAAAACTTCATTAAGCAGGCTGAAATAGTAGTGGTTAGAAAACAGAAAACAGAAAACAGAAAACAGTGGCTACCGGCCGGAGCTGAAACTATTTCCTAATTCCTAATTCCGAGTAACTATTTCAGAGCCAACTTCCAATTTTATAACTTTATGAACTTTCTACAGTGACGGAGTCACTTTAGGCGACGAGTGTAAGTTTTCTAACAGACCTTTGCTAGCCGGTAAACTATATTACATCAGTAGGCTTAAACGTAAACGTAATCACGGAGGGTATCATGCGTAAAGCGGTTGTGTTTATCAGCACTGGGTTATTGATTATTGGAACGCTCCGTCTTATCGCTAGCGCCTCGGTTTCCCAATTCATGGCTCTCGATCCAGCCGTCGCTTGGCTGGCTATCGGCGTGGCCGGGCTGGCCTACGCCAACGGTTCGCGCTGGCTCAGCCTCCTCGATTTACGACTTATTTTTAGGGCCCTCGGCCTGACGCTGCTCATCACCACCGCCTATAGTATTAATTCCCCGACGTTCGGCGACATTCGCCAGACCTACGTGCCGGTAGCGGATCTGTTCATAGCCTTGGAAAGTGGCATCGTCATGCTCTTGCTGGCGGCCGAGAAGTCCGCCGAGGCCCTGTCGCCACTGGTCTACCTCAGCCTGATCGCGACCTACCTCTATCGTCGGCTGGGCGCTCGCTTGGCACCGGCCCCGACCCATCATTCGCGCCACAAAACCGCTTAATCAAATCGATCTGGCCCAGCGGCCCGGTTCGCCCCGGTGCTCCATTCCTCCCCGTATCTGTTACAATTAATAGCTATGCTCTTGTCAATTAACGTCACCGAAAAGTCATTTGGGGACAAATCACTCTACACCGACCTCCAGTTCAACGTCCAAAAAGGCCAAAAAGTTGGTCTGATTGGTCGTAACGGTACCGGCAAGTCAACCCTGTTCAACCTAATCACCCGGGCCGACACCGATTTCCAAGGCGAGATTGCCATCAACCGGCGCGCGATTGTGGTGGCCAGCCGCCAAGAACACCACGGGCACGAAGCCAAAACGGCGCTCGAATACATCCAAGGCGACTTGCCCGAGTACGCCCAATTAAGCCATATCATCGACACCTACCCCGAGACGATGGGCGCCGACACCCGTAAAATCCAACACTACACCGAAGCCCTCGATCGCTTCAACCACCTCGGTTATTTTCAGATTGAAGACGAAATTTCGCAGGCCTTTGACGATTACCAGATTGACCCCGCCAAGATGCACAGTCCGTTGGCCGACCTTTCGGGCGGCCAAGTCCGCATGATCGAACTCATCAAGGTCCAGCGCAGTCGGGGTGATCTGGCGCTGATCGACGAACCAACCAACCACATGGATTATGTCGCCAAACAGGCCTTTGTGAAGTGGCTGGGCGGTAGTAAAGAAGCGATGCTGGTGATCACCCACGACCGCGACGTCCTGCGGGCGGTCGATCAGATCATCGAAATCCGCGACGGTCAGGCCTATCAGTTTAAGGGCAATTACGAACAATACCTGTCGATTAATACCGATCAGATCACCGCCCAAGTCAACGAATACGACCTCACCCAGCGCCGGATGCGCAATCTAACGGAAGACATCGTGCGCTTCCGGCGCATGAAAGAAAAAGCCCGTGACCCGGGCACCATCAAGCGTTTTAAATCGCAAGAACGTCGAGCCGAAGACGAACTTGCCCGCTTGTCGACGGCCGAGAAACCGTCCTTCTGGATCGACCAGGAATCGGCCGGAACGCTCAATACCAAGATGGCTTCGGCCTACGGCAAATACAAAGCCACCAACATCCGCGTCTCGACCAACACTACGGCCAGCGAGTCGTCACGCCTGCTCGTCCAAGTCGACAAACTGAGCCTCGGCTACGACGACCAGCCCGCCCTTTTCACCGATGTTTCCTTCGCGCTCCACGAAGGCGAACGGGTGCGCTTGCACGGGCGCAACGGGGCCGGCAAAAGTACGATCGTCAACGCCATCGTCGCCAAAGCGACCGGTGCAGCCACTGCCTCACGGGTCTTGGCCGGACATATTGCCGTTGAAAATGATCTGAAGATTGGTTTATACGAGCAAGAGATCGCCAGCCGCTATCTGCCGATGAAGTTGGCGGCGGCCATCGAGCAAGTCCTCGTCGACGCCGACTTGCCCGTCGACGAACGCAAAGTTAAGCAACTGCTCGGCAATTATCTATTTAATCCGATGACCGACGGCGATATGCTGGTCAAGCGCTTGAGCGGCGGCCAAAAAGCCCGCTTCCAGTTGATCCGGATGCTCATCAATGATCCGCAAATCTTAATACTCGACGAACCGACCAATCACCTCGACCTGCCGAGTATCGAGGAGCTCGAAAACGCCCTGATCGCCTATCACGGGGCCGTTATCTACATCTCGCACGATAGTTACTTTGCCGGCAAGCTTGGTGGTAAAACTATTCCTATCGGGAAATAGTGGAATAGTTGGATAGTTAAATAGTCGGATAGCAAACGCTCAGTTCGGGTGAAAAGTTAAGTAATTAGGAAGTAGGAATTAGAGGAGCGCGTGCCCGCTTGAGCAACGGCAGCCCGCTAATTCCTAATTCCTGTTTCCCAACCGCTCAATTGCAGTTGAGTTTAAGAACTTTATAACTTACAAGTTAGCGGGTCATGGTTCGGTAGACCGTTAGCCAGTTGCTGGCGATGGCTTGCTGGGCAGCCCCCAGCGTTAGGTTCCCGGCACAGACTTGGTGGTGGAGGTAGTTTTCGACGCTGTCTTTCTGGTGAAAGCCGGGTATAGGATTGGCCGGTTCGGGCCAGAGATTGGCGATATCATTTGACCCGCCCAGCTCGAGGCTGACTAGATGATCGACCTCGTATTGACCGGTTGGATGGCTAATGATGCCATATTCGTCGTAGACCGCCCGTTTTTCACCGGGCGGAACGTTTCTGACCGACCCGGCATAACCTTTGACGCAGATAACGGCCTTGCTAGCGGCCGGAAAGATGGCGCCCGGGGTGCAGGCGCTATCAGCTAACGGGCCACCGCCAAGGCAATTGCCCAGTTTAGTTCTGGTGCCGAGGGCCGTCGCCGTACCGCCACTGGTTATGGCCTGGGCGCCAGAATTAGTTAGATTTTGAGGCGTCAATCGGTAGTGTGATACAAAGTAAGCCCCAGTTAGGGCGGTGATAATCAGGAGCAGGATGATTAGTAGATTCTTTCTCATGTTAGCGAAGCCAACGGTCTAGGCTGTCATTTATCAAACTTCCCTACCTCCTCTTGGGCGAGCCTCAGGATAAATAACTAAAAACAGCCCATCTCCCACTGACATAGCTCACGCTACCTCCATCTGAAGCTGAGCTGTTTTCAGCCCAAACCGACCCACAAAACCTAGAACCACCACAAAGCAGCGACTTTAACAGAGTACAGGTCGATTTTGCGCGACTGGTAAAGACTGTCTAGCGTTCGTTCTCGCTGAGTTGGTCGTTCAAGAATGCCTGTTCGACAACTATCGGTTGTTTAGTTTTACCCATGTGACCTCCTTTACTACCCTGATCATACGATTATTTAGCACTACCGGTATGTAAGATAACGTACTGACAGCGCTTATGCCGAACGGTGAGAACGGCGGGGCACGAACTGGTTTGGACGGGATGCCCGTGGGATTGGACCGAATGGTAGTCCACTGGGCGGTACAAGTTGCAGTCCGCTAAAGTCGAGAACCTTGGCGGCGACCTGCTTCCGACGCTGCCAGCGGGGTTGTTTATGGGCTATTTCCAGCGCATCGGACAGATCAAGTTTGGTGGCGTCGGCGGGGTGGTTGACGAGGACGCGGCGTTCCCCGAGTTGTTTAACCAGTGTGTCGGGTAAAACGTTCCAATGCTCGCGCGGCAGCGTGACGACGGCCGTACCAAGCATATAAGTTACTGGAAACTCTTCGCCGGCAATTGTTATAGTTTCCGGCGCGTTGTCATGAATCCAGTCCATTTCCTCGATTGAGAGCAAGTCTTCGATCATGACATCCGGGATGTACTTATCAATTTCAGCGAGAGTCACGCAGTCAGTTGGAATCTGTTGGGCGATGATGCCGATCAGTCGCTCGGTGATGTCGGCTGTACCCAGCGTCTCGACGCTGCGCGCTTCAAAGCGCTTCAGTTGGGCAATCGTTTGTTGCAAGCGCCGGCCATTGGGTGGCGTGGTGACCGTCTTGGGAATCGAACGGGCTACTAGGCTGCGCAACATGAAGGTGGTTAGCTCGTCCGAGCCAGTCGCCGGCAGCGAGCTGAAGTGCTTGGTGCGGACACCGTCAAATAGCAGTTCGCGCCGCAAGTGCATACTGCCATCTCCCCAAATGAGATAATTCTTTGGTTTATAGCTGCAGCGTTCCGGGGCGGCCGCTTCGAGCATTTGCGCCTGCGCCACGCTACTGGCGCCACGCACGAAATTGCGATTGGATGGCCCGTTGTGCGTCATCTTTTGCAGCATGAAGGCTGAGCCGATGATAAATTCAGCACCTTTTGGGATGACGTTTTCGGGCATGACTCGCCGGTAGGTGCCGTGTTTGTCAACAAAGCCTTTACCGCGCGCCACAAAAAGCTCGTCAGTGCCAACGATCATGCAATTAAGAATTTCTTGGCGCTCTAGAATCGTCGGGCTGGTCAGTTCGGTCGGTCGCAGTTGTTCGGCTTCGCAGATATCCTCGAACGTAGCCAGGGCTTTAATGTAGCGCTTCTGGGTGATATCGAACTTACCGAGTTGGTCCCCCTCCATGTCACGCGCTGCCACGAAGACGTCGAGTTCGCGCAGGACGTCCGAGCTTTGATCTTGGGAGAGCTTGCGCCAACGCATCATGCTGCTGCTGTCGTATTGGGCGATGCCTTTGGCTTGTTGGACGGCGATGGCCGCCGCTAACTGCAAGGCGACTGCTTCGCTGCAATCGCGGGCGGCGACGATCATGCGCGCAAAGTGCGGATCGACCGATAGGAACTCCATGTCTTGGCCGGTGAGCGTTAGCTCCCCGTTCAGAGCCATGGCACCTAAACGAGACAAGCGTTCACGGGCTCCGGCCAGATCTTCGGGGCTGGGCTTATGAAAGAAAGGCAGCTTTTCCATATCGATGCCGAACTGGGCGAGTTTGAGGAGCATACCATCGGGTCGTTTGCGCAGTATCTCTGGCTTATCGAAGGCTGGAAGCTCATCAATGGCCGGGGCTGGTGGAAATCCGCCGATCTGCGCCCGCACGTAGATGCCGGGTTTGAACCGGCCGACCCGACCGCGGCGTTGATCGCTGCTGGCGCGCGAGGCCGGTCGCAGATAGAGGCCTTCGGTGCCGTTCTTGACGTCACTAGTCCGTTCCCAACCGCCGTCCACTACAACATCAGCGTCGGGGGTAATGCTGGTTTGGCCGACGGGCGTACTACTAACAACTTCGGGATTGTCGTAATGGGCAAAGACTTTGGCTTGCTCGCTCGACGTCTGGTCCCCGTGCAGCGCCAGGATGGTCACCCTGTTGCCGAGCCGCTTGCGGATCATACCGTTAGTGGCCGCGATGTCGCCCTTGCCCGGTAGAAAGTCTAGGACGTTGTTGCCGGCTGACGCGTAGCTAACGACTTCGTCGACGAGCATACCGCCCATCCGTTCTTCGACCGGAAATGTTCGGCCCGGTACGCTGATGACCGGAGCCGGCGTGCCGAATTCATCGCTAAAATAGGCGGCCAAGCTCGCCGTATCAATCGTGGCGCTCATCAGCACCATTCGAAAGTCGGGGTCGGTTTGGGAACGGCGCTTGGCGAGCGCCACGAGTAGTTCCATGTTGGCGTTCCATTCGTGGACTTCGTCGCAAATATAGACAGTATTCTCTGATTTGCTGTGGCCGGTTAATTCGTATTCGACCTGTAAGCCATCGGTGAAGAAGGAGATCTTATTGTCGGGCAGACTATCGCCTTCGTCGGCCGTGCGGTAACCGACCAGGGTCTCCGCCGCCTCGCCGATAACAGCGCTTAGTTCGCTACGGATGCGCTGGGCTAAGCTGCGGGCGGCGACAATCCGTGGTTGGGTGGCGACAACGTTATAGCCGGCTTCGAAGAGGAATTGGGGGACTTGGGTGCTTTTGCCGGCACCAGTTTCGGCGGTGATAATAGTGATCTGGTGTTTATTAATTGTATCAACAATTTGTTCACGAAAATCGTAGATTGGTAGTTCTGGGTTGCCGAGCGGCTGCGTGGCCGCGCTGAGTTCAGGCGTTTGGTTAACTAAATTGGGCGGAGGATCAAAACTTGGCGCTTCAAAAGGTGCCTCCGCTTTAGTCATTTTTGGTGTGTCTCGGTATATATTTTTGTCACAGAAATTAACCTTATTAACCTGGTCCCAATAACCCTGTGTAACTACTTTTAATATATACCCGTAGCGGAATGTCTGGCTAATAAAAAATGTTGTTATTTACGCATATCGGTTATGTTTAGGTGGTAGCGCCGGCTAATGTGAGGCTGCTATGAATTGGTAGATGGGGGTTGGTAGTTGGAAGATGGGGGAAGCTACTAGAGCTCAGGCGCGTAGCGCCCCCAAACTTCCAACTACCATCTTCCAACTACCAAAGCAGCTACGTCCGATGGTGGCGGTAAATTAAAACTTGCTTCGATTCGGTGTAGGTCAGCCCGATGATTAGGCCACCCAGCGTCAGATAGAGCAACTGCAGCCAAGAGTAGGTTTGAATAACGGCTATCTCATTTATAACCCAGGCGCACAGTATAAACCCGGAAAGTATGGCCATAACACCGGCGTAATGGCGGTTGACGGCGTAGGCGATGGCCGCCAGCAAGGCGCTACCGCCCACCACGCCAGCCAGTATCAACCCGGGTATGAAGTAGCTGGCAAAGACGGTGTTCTGTAGCCAGACCGACGGCGGTTCGATCCCGCCGGTCATCAGCATGATACCGCCGCCGATGGCCGTTACGGCGTTAAATGATAGCATCGTTAGAATAATGTCTTTACGCATGACGGTTGCCTATACTTTCTCTAGTCGATTAATGGTTTGAGCTACCGTTTGAGCCCAATGGGCGGCCCGCTCTACTTCTCCGGCCCTTAGGGGGCCGGCCTTGCCGCGGGCATAAAAGCCTTCCGGTGCCACCGTCGGTTCGCCGCCTTTGGCCTCGAGCTGCTCGGCGATTCGGTTGGCGGCGAAGCCGAAGAGCTTTACCCACCTCATGGCTACTCTTGTATCAAAGGCCGCGACTCGGGTGTGGCTGAGCGCGTCCGGGGCAACCAGGCTATCGAGAAATTCCTGGATCAAGGGTGTCGGCAGCCCACCGTGGGTCGGAGAACCGACAATCATAAGGTCATAGCCTCGAATGTCGAGGTTGGTAGCGGCTCGAACTTTAACGACGTCCACTCGACCCGCCAGACCGCGCCCAATGGCGCGGGCAATTTCAGCGGTATTGTCATACCATGAGTCATAAATGACGAGTGTTTTCATACTACTTTAAAGTCCTCTCCCTCCCCCGCAGCCCGATCGTCTGACGGGACGGGTCGGGCTGCCCGTTTTACGGTCAAATGCGGTGAGCACGCATCGAGTCAGTCGTATTGACTGATTCAAATAAGTGCAGACCAGTCGATACAACCCAGAATGCTAGCGCGGTAACCATCAAGGTTACGACATAGCCACTGGTTGCAAATACCAATCCAAACGCCGTTAGACCGAGCGTGACTAGTGCAATTGTAATGGCGACGGTTGACCAAGCCGTGTTGTGCACGGTATCAAACAGATACCCGGCGGTAAAACCGACTGCACCCAGTACGGCCAGCCCGACAACCACCCAGCGAACGCTCGATACGAGCGACCAAGTATAAGCGTGGTAATAAGCCCGCTCCAGCACTACCGCCCCAGCGACTGCCACCGTCGTCACTCCATCTTTCCAAGTGATACGCATAGTTGTTTCCTCCTTTCCTATTAAAGTGTAGTTCTTAGCCGGTGTGACGGCTGTGATGTTAGGCTGGATCTTGAGTGATTCCAGTCACTAGCACTATTGATTGGTGAATTATATTATCTGTTGGGCGCGCCCAAGAAATCATTCGGTACGACTCTGCGATTATTACGCGGCCAGAGTTAGCTAGGCTGGGATTGGCAAGCTCAAACTGAGGACGAGGGCCTGAAGTTCGGAAATATTAAAGGGCTTGCCCAGAAAATGATAGGCCCCGATACCCTTATCCTCGGCTTTAAAAATATTGGCGAGGTTGTCGTCGGCCGTCAGCATAATAACTTTGGTCTTAGCCAGGCGCTTATCTTGGTGGACGATATCCATAAAGTCAAAACCGGTTTTGTCCGGCATGTGTAAGTCGAGAATCACAATGTCAGGATTGATAGCTTTCATTTGCTCGATGCCCGAAGCGACGTCAATACTTTCGGTGACGATGACATTCAAGTAATCCTGTTCCTCGATGGTCAGACGAACAGCCTGCCTGATATCAGCGTCGTCGTCGACTATCAAAATTTTCATTGTCGGTTTAGTCATAAGCTTCTCGAGTACTCCACTGACTGTAGTATAACTCATTGACAACGCTTTTGGTTAGATAGTTTGATAGTACGGGCTCCGGGCTAGGAGAAGAGTTAGTGGTGGTGCTAGTGGAATCAGAAATTAAGAAATAGGAAATAGGTTGGGCTGCGGCTGCTCGCTCCTAATTCCTAATTCCTAATTCCTGCCCACACTATCCAACTATTTCGGCCGGCTGATTAACATATTTGGCGACAATCGCCAACAAGTGATCCATCTGGAAAGGTTTAGAAATAAAGTCGTCGGCCCCTGAGTCTTTGGCGATTTGCTCGGTATCTTTGGCGGCCGAGATCATAATGACCGGAATGTGTTTAGTGGCCGGTGTGCTCTTGAGGTGTCGGCAAACATCCCGACCATCGACGCCGGACATCCAAATATCCAGCAGCACGAGGTCTGGCAAGGGCTCTTTGATGTCCTTGACGGTCGCGCCATCGACAGTCGTTTCAACCTCATAACCGGCGTCTTCGAGCATGATCTTGAGGGCGTCTAAAATAGCGGCATTATCATCAACAACTAATACTTTTTTCTTGGTACTCATTTCAGCTTTTCTTTAATTAGCGTAGTTTTCGGCTGCCGATGCTGATGCTTGGGCATGGGCAAAGAGAAATAAAAAGTCGAGCCTTCGGCGGCCTTGCTGGTTACCCAGACGCGGCCCTTGTGGCGTTTGATAATCTCCGAGGCGATGTACAGGCCCAGGCCGAGCCCGGGATAGGTATTCTGGTTCGTGCCGCCCACCCGGTAATAGCGTTCAAAAACCCGGGCTTGGTCTTTGCGCAAGAGGCCGACTCCAAAATCCTGGACGCTCAACGTGAGATTGTCGGCGTCGGCCACCGTCTTGACGATAATTTTATCTGCCTGGGGCGAGTACTTAATGGCATTGGTCATAAAATTGGTCAGGACCTGACCCTAAGCGATCGTGGTCGCCGTAGACGGTGATAGCGGGCTGCAAGTCTTTGGTAATATGATGTTTTTCGGTGGTCCGTTGGAGATCTTCGACCGTTTCTTTGACCAGTTCATTAAAATCGAAATGACTTTCATGGAACTGGATCCGACCGGCTTCAATTTTCGTTATATCCAGTAAGTCACCGATCAGGTGTGTGAGTTTATCGAGCTGCAAATCCATTTTTTCGACCAATTCGACCGATTTCATATCGTCAACCCTGCGAAATCGTTGCCCTAGAATCTGGGTATAGGNNTCAACGTTGTCATTTTTTCGTTGGCGGTACGGAAGAGCTCTTCGCTCTCGCGCAGGGCTTTTTCGGCTTTTTTACTCTCGGTAATATCTTCGATGGCGAGCAAAATCAGCGACGTTTTATCCGGCCCCTGCTGCAAAGTCCGGGCGTTGAGCAGCATCGTTTTTTGACCGATGTCCTTAAAGTCGTGCTCGACCACAAAATCCTCAATGGTGTTCTTTTCGGGCAGGATTTCTTCGAGCAGGGTGCGCAGCTTTGGGATGTTCCACTGACGGTTACCGAGGTCATATAATAGTCGGTTTTCGGTGTCGTTGGGCGCGACCTTGAAGGCATTATAAAAGGCCTCATTGGCCGAGATAATACGTAAGTCCTTACTCAGAACCAACAGCGGCCCGCGGACGGTTCGGATGATCGC
>DHXX01000010.1:69322-103034 GCA_002413865.1 Candidatus Saccharibacteria bacterium UBA5145 | reverse complement strand
AACTCTTCATTCAACGTTGTCATCTCTTCGTTGTTTGTTTGGAGCTCCTCACTGCTACCGGCAAGTTCTTCGTTGGCGGTTTGCAGTTTTCGGTTTACGATATCCAACTCGCTGATAATTTCATTAGTATATTCCTGAGTCTGGGCCACTGCTTCTTTGAGTTTGGTTATCTTTTTTTGCCGAGTAGTGTAACTGGACCTATCTGATTGAGCGCTGATTGTTTTTCGAGAAACTAAAGGCGTGCTATCCATACCAGCCTGTGCGTTAATAGCTTTTCGTAGCTTACCAGTTGTAGATGTAAGCGCTTTTTTAGAATAAATTTTCTGCTTGATGTCTAATTGAGAAAACAATTTTGCTGATCTCCCCAAACCCTCAGATTTCCCTAAGAGCAAAAACCCTTCTTGCTTAAGAGCTGATGACATCATCAAGAGTGCTTTATGCTGCCATTCTTCTCCTAAATAGATCAGCAGATTGTGGCAACTAACAAAATCATTATCAAGTTGTGGTGGTTTTTGGGTAACATCAGCAATAGTAAATTCACACATCTCACGAATCGATTTTTTAACTTTATAGCCGTCAGTAACTTTTGTGAAAAACTGACGCAAACGCTCTGGAGAGACGTGCTTGATAGCATTTTTATTATAAATACCAATGCGTGCTTTCGTTATAGCATCAGTACCTATGTCTGTTCCAAGGATATGAAATGAAGGGCGTATCGCTTTACTAGCGAGGAACTCTTGAAATACGATGGCAAATGAGTATACTTCCTCACCAGTTGCACAGCCCGGTACCCAGACGGTAATTGGCATTTTGGACGTCCTGTTTTTTAGCATGGCCGGAAAAACTGATTTTTTCAGGGCTTCAAGTTGGCCGATTTCGCGGAAGAAACTCGTGACATGAATGAGCAGATCTTTGTATAGAGCTTTGACCTCAATAGGATTATTGTCGAGAAACTCTGTGTAATCCCTAACTGTTTCAATGTGGTTTAAAAACATTCTTCGTCGTATGCGACGATTGATGCTCGTCTGATTGTAATGAAGAAAATCTGTGCCTTCTTTTGCCTTGAGTAAGGCTAAAATCGTATCTGTATTGTCTTCTTTTGATTTTGCTGTACTATTTGTGGTTTTGTGACTTATTTTAATAAGCGTAGCGATAATTTTATCAGGGGATAGAATAGAATCAACACTCCCTGAATCTATTGCGCTTTGCGGCATGCCATTAAATTGGGCTGAATCGTTCTGAGCATACGCCCTGCCTCCATTTTCTTTAATTGCTTGAATGCCCGCTGTGCCATCGTTGCCAGTTCCTGATAAGACGATACCAATGGCGTCTTGGCCGTGATGTAGAGCCAGCGATTGGAAAAAAGCGTCAATTGGATGTTGCAAGCCGGAGCGTTTTGTGCGAGGGGTCAGATGGAGCACATCGCCGGTGATTTCTAGATAGCTTTCTGAAGGCATGGTGTAGATATGGTTTGGCTTGACTCGTGTACCATCCTTGACTTCGGTAATCGGCAATGAGGTCGTCTTGGCGAGCGTTTCGGGCAATAAGCTTTTTACAGTAGGATCAAGGTGTAGCAAGAGCACAAATGACATCCCTAGGTCAGATGGTATAGGCTCAAGAAGTTGCATTAACGCCGGCACTCCACCAGCAGAAGCACCAACTCCTACGATACAAAAGGTGTCTTTCTGCTTGCCGTTCATCGGTCGTTTTTTACTCCCCTTGAGGTGATTATTCAGATATTTCTCATCCTCATTTTACTCCTCTTGCGCAAATGACCCTATTTTGCCTGCCTTATGTCCCGCCGTTTAGTTCGTTCCTGAAAGATTCTAATATCTTGCACAGGGCGGAAGAGTACTGTTTACGCAGCGCGATTAGCCATCCCGCCGACTAAAGCTAAGCGTTCAGAGGAAGTCTGCCCTAGACACTAGCGCAACAAATAACTAGTGTAAATAGGATGCATCTATTGCTGCCTGCCAATTACTGTTGCCGCGCTAGGATAGCTACGCTAGGCGGGCTTGCGAGCAATTAATTGGGCAACGCTAGAGATGCTACCATTTGGATTAAGCTGCAACGGCCCGGGATATTTAGGATTACTTATAAAAGTCCAGTTGCCGGAAGCGTAAATTGTTTCTATTCGATCCGAGCCAAACACACTGTACCTACCAGCCTTTATTTGTTGCATTTCTTTGGTACCGATATAAGCGCGCACAAGGTTAAGACCACCCGGCTTCGTCAGTGCCATAATTTTTCGGAGCGCTAACTCGGCATTCTCTATCGGTGTGACGTGTTGCAGTGACATAGTTGAGATTACAGCATCAAAAGATTCATAGTTAAACATCGGATAGAGCATATCCCCACAGACAAAACTATTTCTGATGGCCTTCTTTCCGAGATCCCTGAGTATTTTGTTCCCGTTGTTGGCGCTATCATAATCATTCTCGACCGACACTACCCGGTGGCCATGTTGGGCTATAAAATTACCGTTATTTCCCTCCCAAGAACCCATATCGAGCACCAGAGAACGGGGCGGCAATAACTCGGTGAATTCACGGATGTAAGGCGGAACTGTGAAGAGGTTGTTTTCATGAGACATACTTAGTATTTAAACACCATAATCAGACTTTGTAAATTAATTTATCCACACCGGCAGTTCTTGGCGCCTATTTCGTTGCAGAAATACCTAGAATTAATATTTCATTTCTGCACTGGTTTTACTCCGCTGTACGGGCTAGCGCTACATGTAGCGTCCGGGCCCAAGTCTTGACACCATTTATGATGTAGGATAAGCTAGAAATTGTGTGTTTTTTTTATGACAGCAGGAAAACACAACATGCTACCTCTGTTATTCATCTGATTTTTCAATAATATTTTAAACGGATAACACTTACGGGGTACGCAAGGAGGGTATTTATCTATGCGTTTATTCGCAACTTCGGCAGCGGCTTTATTTATCGTGCCAATCATGGCAACCGGTAGCCCCGCCATCGCGAACAGCACGTTCGCTTTATCAAGTACCGCTAAGAACTCGACTCAGTTGAGCGTCAAACCCGCCTCGACCGTCCAGCCCACGCCGGCACCAGCCGCCGTTAAGGAGCAGACTGTTACCGTCCAGCCCGGTGATTATCTGACGAAAGTGGCCGAGACCAACAACACCACTTCCCTACGCATGTTTTATGCCAATCCCAATATCGCCAACCCCGATTTGATCTTCCCCAACGAAGAACTCAAAGTGCCGACCGCCACCGAAACGTTGGCGCCGCGCGAAGTTCCGACCAACCAACAGATGGCCACTCCGACCACGGCTGAATCGACCCAGGCCGCTGCTCCCCGCGTAGTGCGGACGGCGGCCGCCGTGACGGCCGATGGTAGCGTCTGGGATCGCCTGGCCGCTTGTGAAGCCGGTGGTAACTGGTCGATCAACACCGGCAACGGTTTTTATGGTGGTCTGCAGTTTACCCTGTCGAGCTGGCAAGCTGCCGGCGGCACCGGCTACCCGAATGAGGCTAGCCGCGACGAGCAAATTGCCCGTGGCCAAATCCTGCAAGCCCGTCAGGGCTGGGGCGCTTGGCCCGCTTGTACCGCCAAACTCGGTATCAGCTAGACATTAGTAGGAACTAGGAACTAGGAACTAGGAACTAGGAGTCTCACGACCAATACTTGGCAAAACCCCCGCAGCCTGTCCGGCGTGCGGGGGTTTATTTTTATCAACGCAAGACGTCAAAGACGAGGGGAGCCGTCTTGTCCCGACTGCTAGCAATATATAGTATATGGGGCGGGCAATGTGGTTTTTGGAATGCTAAGAACACTAAAGGCCAGCCCGCCGCGTAGCTGCCCGGCCAATCACAACGTAGGCCACAAGCAGAAGTTTAAGTCACTGTAATAATTAGTAAGTCATAGTCGGCAAGGGTGCCTTTAGATCGCTCGATTGCTCAGTCCGTCTCCGGCCGTTCAGGATCGTTCTCGGGGAGGTCAATAGTAACCGCACTTGGTAGCGCCAGCTTAGCGGATAAGCGGGCTGCCTCTTCGGGACTAAATAGTTGGAATGAGGGCAGATCTTTGGCGTCAGGACTAACGTCTTTGTCGTAATCGAACCCATACTTATCCGGATCATGCTCCCCGGCAAAAAATGGTTCTTCACCGTCATGTAATGGCGGTAATTGATCTTTATCCAGTGGTAATTGTTCTTCGGCCATATTTATACCCCCTTTAATTAAATACAAGGCACGTTGTAGGTGCCTTGTGAGTTCATTGTCACGCCATAAGCAGTGTTTTGTCTGTAAGCTAGTCGCTTGCCGTGTTTATGATGGCGCAGTTCTCGTACTAAGGCGCTAATTTATGTAGTTATCTGGGCCGAGTTCAGGTATCTGGCTGGGCAGAGTAACACTAACTTTACTGGGTAAAGCCAGGGCAGCGGATAAGCGGGCCGCATCTTGGCGGGTGAACGGCGTGAACGCCGGCAGCAGTTCAGGCCGAGCGGTTCGCCGGTAATTACGCGGGCGTTCCCCTGCATAATGGACTGTTTCACCTTGGTGAAGCTGTGGTAATTGTTCTTTGCGCATACGCTAGACCCCCCTGATTAAATACAAGGTGCGTTGTTTGCACCTTGTTAACACCATTCTTCCACCATAAGCGGTGTTTGTCTGTAAGATAGTCGCTTGCGGCGATTAGCAAGTGGGAATTAGGAATTAGTGTTGGGCAATAGTGGCTATTCCCTAATTCCTATTTAACCCCCGCCCGGTTTTAACGCCTACTCGTAGCGCAGGGCGTCGATCGGGTCTTTTTGGCTGGCCCGGCGAGCCGGTAGCGTGCCGGCCAGAAAAGCGATCAGCATGATGCCCAAAATGATGAGCGCGCTTGGTTTAGCCGGGAACGACAGCAATTGCAGACCGGTGAAGTCCTTGAGGAAGCCTTTCGACCCGACGCTGTTGACGATGTGGCCGATGATGTTCGCGAAACCAACCCCCAGCAGGCTGCCCCAGAAACCGATTAAGACGGCTTCGATGCTAAAGAGCAGGAAGATCTTGCCCTTCCCCATGCCGAGGGCCTTCATCAAGCCGATTTCTTTGGTCCGCTCGGAGACGGACATGTAGAGGGTGTTGACGATGCCGAAGGTCGCCGCCAGCAAAGTAATAGCGGCAAAGCCGTCGAGCACGTAGGTAACGGCCGAGATGACCGTAAAGACGGTGCCGACGGTGTCTTTGATGGTTTGGGCGGTGTAGCCCTCGGCGCTGAGGGTGCTTTTGAGGCTGGCGACTTGCTGGTCCGTCAAATCGTCTTTGTAGACGGCCGAGACGGTGGCGTAGGAGTCCTTGGCGTTAGTCGGTAGTCCGGTGGTTTGGTAGTCGTACAGATTGGTGTAGAGGCTTTCATTGGCGAAGGCGGCGGTCGACCCGATCAGGGTTTTTTGCTGGACGCCGGTCACGGTCGCCCGAAACGTACTCTGCGCGCCCGTGGCATCGGATATACCGACGATAACGGTTTTGCCCACGGCGGCGGCGTTCGAGGCAAAACCGAGCGACTTGACATAGGAAGTCGGAATCGTAATTTCGGCTGCCCCGTGACTGTTACTGACTGGCTGCCCCTCGCTCATGTCGAGGTTGGTCCGGCCGACGGTTTGGCCAAGCTGAAACTGGTATTTGGCGTCCGGCTGGCTGGCATTGGCAATATAGTCGGGCGTCGCGATTAGTCCGGCTTGAACGCTGACGATATTGGGGACAGCTTTAATTTTAGCGATGTCGGCTTGGGTTAAGGCGACCTGGGATAAGCCGCCTGGGCCGCGGCCGTCGCCACCGATCTTTTTCTGGCCAGCGACGTATTTAGTCAAGCCGTTGTCGCTGGCGCCCGGCCCGCGCGAGGCGGTTTTGGCGGTAATTGTCAGGCTGCTGCTGTTGCCCAAATTACCAACCTGTTTACTCAGGTAAGTCTTGATACCGGCGCCGATGCCGTTGGTTAGCGACAGCGTCGTGGCGCCGATGAAAATGGCGATTATCGTCAGGGTGGTGCGGGCTTTGTTGCGGAGCAGGCTTTGGTTGGCTGTCAAAAGGAGGTCAAAAAATTTCATACGGCGCCTGTCTCGACCAAGTGGCCGTCTTTGATGTGGATTTCCCGGTCGCAGCGGGCCGCCAAATCGGGGTCGTGGGTGACGATCAGCAAAGTAATATTTTTGGTTTTATTGAGATCAAATAACAAGTCTTCGATTTTCTGACCGGTCGTCGAATCGAGGTTGCCGGTCGGCTCGTCGGCGAAGATGATGCTCGGGTGATTGATCAGCGCCCGGGCGATGCAAACGCGTTGTTTTTGGCCGCCGCTCAGATTGATCGCTTTGTCGTCGGCTTTATCGGCCAGTTCGACGGCTTGCAGAACGGTCCGGCCGCGACGGTTGCGCTCCTGGCGGCCGACACCGGCGATCTTTAAGGGTAGGATGACGTTGTTGAGTACGCTGTCGTTGGCGTTTAAGAAGAATTGCTGAAAGACAAAACCGAAGTTTTTGTTACGCAGCTGATCGAGTTGTTTGGCGGGCAGTTGTTCGGCGGCGACGCCGTCGATTTTGACGGAACCGCTGGTCGGTTGGTCCAACAGCGCCAAGATGTGCATCAGGGTGCTTTTGCCAGAGCCGCTCTTGCCGACGATGGCGACCGATTCCCCGGCTTTGATGGCAATCGTAATATCTTCTAGGGCGATCAATCGACTGGCTTTTTTGCCGTAGACTTTGGTCAGTTGGTTGGTTTGAATGGCGGCCTTCACGCGGTTGGTTCGGTTTCGGTTTGGGTTGATTTGCGGATTTCGGCCAAGTCGTCCTGGACGTGCTGCATCATTGTTTCGACCGCCTCGGCCTTGATGAACATCAGGCCACCCTTGGGCATTCTCCCCATGACGATCAGCTTATCGCCTTCTTTGATGTTTAGCTCGGCGCGGGCCTCGGCCGGTATCACGACCTGCCCTTTAGCCCCGACCGTGGCCGTGCCCCATAATTTCATCTTTGGAAACATACCGCTTATCCCCCACTAGTTGTACTAATCATACTTATACGTTAAATCGTACTAGGTTTAATGTCAAACTGCTTAAGCTAAGCACGCCTGCCGAGCCAAAGGCCAGCGAGGTTGGCCCGGTCCGCCGAGGTTCAGACGCTGGACGGCTGGGGCGCGACTTCGTGGCTGAGGGCCAGCAAGACAACCCCGCCGACCGACAGCACGATACCGACGGCCACTAGGGACCACAGGCCGTGACGGGCGCTGTCACCGAGGAAGACGATGCCGACGACTGTCGGGATCAGCGTCTGGCTGGAAGTCATCGTGGCGTTGACGACCGTCGCCTGGGCCCGCTGCAGAGCCATCGAAAACAGCAGGATACCGAAAGTGCCACTGGCGATCAGGCCAAACAGGAGCGGGCTGTAGACGGTGTGCCAGAGCGGCTGCGAAAAGTTGAAAATTCGGCCGATAACGGAGGTGCCGCCGAAAGCCAAACCGCCCAGGGCGGCCAGGCTGATCGACGCCGCGTAACTTGAACGGCGGGCCAAAAAGTAGCCGGTTAGGCCGATCAGCAGCGGCGACAAGACAATCAGCCCGCGCAGCAGATTGCTGATCGGTGCCGCCTTTTCGGGCGAGGCCGCCAGCATCAGGGGGATCAGCCCGGTGATGATCAGGCCGATGGCCAAGTAGACTCTTGGCCGCAGCACGCGCCGCCAAACGAAGCGTTCGATCAGGGCGGTAATGACGATGCTGGTGGCGATGATGGCTTCGACCAAAAAGAGCGGCAAATACTGGACGGCGTAGATGGTCAAGCCCCAGCCCAACAGATCGAGGGCAACACCGCCGATATAAGGCTTATCTTGAAACAACCGCCACAACAGCCGGGCGTCCATCGAGCCGACGATCTTTTCTTTGTCGGCGCTCATTTTTTGCAAAATGGCGGCGCTGCCGTTGCCGATGGCGCAACCAAAAGCCGCCAAAATCGGAAGAAGGTAATGATTCATTACTCTATATACTACCAAAGCCTTAGCCAAACGCTGCCATCGATCGAGTCTTTGGTCTTAAGCGACAAATTATATAATAAGTCTCCGTCCGTCCGGCCCAAATCCTTGGACAACGTGCCAATAAATTCGACGATTGTCGTATTTATCGGTCGGGGTCGAATTGATGGTGATTTTCCTAGTCATAAAGCGGCTCTAGCCGCCCAACTTGGGTTGTGAGATAATAGTTACAGTTATGAATATTAGTAGCTAAATTAGGACTATAAATTAATGTTTAAACAAGGGGTCAGCGCTTATGAGAATACCTTTACAAACAGACAATAATGCCGGTTTTGCCGCCGTCGAAGCCGTGCTGCTTGTCGTCATCTTGGCGATCATCGGTGGGGTCGGCGCTTACGTCGCCCAACAAAAGCACGCGGCCGACGCAACGCTGACCAGTACCAGCGCTAGCGCCAAGGCTGCCCAGGTCAAAACGCCCGTCACGGCCGGAACGACGGCTAGTATCAACCAACTGACGCAGCAAGACGCCCAGACCGAAGCCAACATCGATAAGTCGGCCGATAGTCAAACACAACAAAACGCCACCAGCAGCAATAGCGCCGTCACTAACGTCGGAGGAGCCTACAATGAAACGAATCTCTAATCACCCGTCTAAGGCCGTCGCCTTGGTCTCGCTGATGAGCGTCGCTGGCTTGCTCCTCGCGCCGGTCAGCAGCCTGGCGCTCGACCGCGCTACCACGACGCCCAAAACCAGTCCGGTCTGTACCAACTTGACCACCAGCACCGCTAAGATTACCACCAACTTGGATACGCTCCAGGCCAAAGTCACCCAGGCCCAGACGAGCCAAGATCAAAAACAGACCGTCGACTGGCAGCAGGTTGACCAAAAAGTCAGCGCCGCTCGGTCAACGGCCGATACCGCTCGGATTAACGACTTTACCAAGCTCGAAGCCAAAGCCACGACGGCTGCCCAGAAGCAGGCCGTGACGGCCTACGAATTAGCCGTCCACAACGCCGTCACAACCCGTCGGGCCGCCGCCGACACTGCCCGCCAAACTTTCCGTAGCGGCGTCCAGGCCGCCATTAGCGCCCGCCGTTCGACCGTCACGACCCAACTCAGCACCTTTCAGACTTCGGTTAGCACCGCCATTAGCACCGCCCAAGCCAGCTGTGCTAGCGACCCTGCCAACGGCCCGGCCGTCCGCCTAGCCCTCCAAGCTAGTCTAAAGACCGCCCGCCAAACCTTCCAAGCCGGTCGCCAAGCCGACACCACGGTTGGCAGCCAAGTCAAAAAGTTGGCCGGCGTGCGCAACGCCGCCTTCACTGCCGCCCAAACCACCTTCCAAGCCAGCCTGTCGACCGCCCGCCAAAGCCTCAAACTGGCCTTCGGCACTGCCGCCAGTTCTATCCAGTAACCAGCCCATAGTTAAATTTGCCCACCGTTCGGTCTAACGAAGCTTAGACCGAACGGTTGATTCAGGTTATTATTTTGCTGAGTTCAATAATACGTTTTACGGCGTTGAGGTTTCGCTAGTTCGTTTATCGTGGAATCTTATTAGAGCGGGGTTTGGCAGCAATGTATCGGTACGAAGTTCGCCGGTGCCTTGTTTTCTAATAATGCCGAAGCCATGGGTATTTATTTTGGTGCGTAGTTTTCCCATTGCACTGTAAGGTGCTGAAATACCAGTTTCGTTAAGTGCCAGCGGCATAACCCCAAATTTACCAAATGTGAGGAGAATATTAAACAGCAGACGCTCTTCTTCATTCAAGACAGTCTCTTTCCCTCCGCATATCGTAAGGGTATCGTCGGACAGCACTGACAGGCTATGCCGGTGAATATGGGGTATTTTCATGGGTCGGATAAAAAGGTCGTCGCCGTAAGGTGTGTCTTCGAGCGGGACAATTGCGGCAGACAGCGCCTCGGGGTCCAACATCTTCACGCATTGCCGGTTCAGGCTAATCAGCAATTCGGGCGTTACTAAGGTAGCCATCACCACGCCACCGGCGAATTTTGTTGATTCGTCGAACTGGCTTGGCCCGGAGACCCTAGCTACTTCTGCCCGGCTATGCCCTGGTGGCGGTCCAACCGTCACTACATTTTTTTTCGGTTTTGATCGTTCCGGCGTAGGCAGCGGAGGCACTATTTCCCTGGCTCTAGCAGCCGCCTTGCCTGCAAATAAGGCGTGACTACCAAGATGGAGTTTAATTGATCGTCGGGCGTTCGCTTTTCCGACTCGATGCTCGCTTAAATAGATGATTACATCGTTTTCGGTAACGTACCCTTTTTCAAGGGCAACTTGAATGTAGGCGCTGATCACTTTATGTCGTGGAGCCGGCGGAGCTGACGGGACGACCAGCCCTTCAAAAGCCTTATCAAATAGCAGTTTGGCTTCTTGGGCTAACGGTTCATCACGATCACGGTCAGCTGGTGTGTCTACGAACAGCTTAGGATTAAAATAGTGAAATTCACCCGCTAGCTGGGCGGCAGCAGGTTCAACAGGAATAAGAGCTTGAGGGTCGTTATTTGGTTTTTCCATGCTAATAGTTTATGGTATCGTCGGTTTAGTTGCAAGATCCAGAAAGTCGCCCGAGCACTCTGTATATCTCGACCATCGCTAGGGTGTCGAGGCCGCAGTATTCGGTTAGATCGCTCAAGATCTATTCTTGATGGCGGGTGTCAAGGAACCTGATGGCGCGCGGGTTGTGCTGGAGGACGTCAGTGCGAGCGCCGGAAACTCGCTGGACGTTGATGATGCCGGCAGAGTGTGTGTTAACTCTGTGGCGAAGGCCTTTCAGAACCTTGTTGGGCGCCTTAATGCCAGTGGCATCGAGCGCTTGGCGAACGACACCAAAGCGGCCAAACATTAACAGGATATTGAATATCAGGCGCTCGTCTTCGCCTAGCGTAATATCCGGTTGATCGCATACTTTGAGAGTATCGTCGGACAACACGTTTATGGAGTGTCGATGATGGCCCGGTAGTTCCATTTTGCGGGCGTAAATGTCGTCGCCGTATGGCGTGTCTTCGATGCGAGCGATGGCGGCGGCGAGGGTCGCGGGCCCTAGCTCCGTTACAAGCTTGCGGTGTAAGTACAATAATATTTCGGGTGGTGCCGTGGCCGCTGTCAAATCTTTCCTCGCAAACCGTGGGGGTTCGGGTGGCGGTGTTGGCTTGGCGGGTCGATTGGCTTGTTCGAAGGGACTGGACGGCACTGGGCTAGAAGATTGTTCGATTTTTTTGGGTCGCCGTCGTTTTGGCGTCGGCGGTGGAACTACGATTTGTTTGGCGTTGAGCGTGGCTTCTTTGGCGTGGTGCTCGTGGCTGCCAAAATAAAAATTAATTGCCGTGCGGGCGACCGCCGTTCCAATGTGGCGGCTGTGCAGATAATCGAGGACGTCCCGTTCGCTGACCTCACCTTTCTCGAGGGCGACCTGGATGTAGGCGCTGGCGACTCGATGGCGCGGCAGCAGTGTGGTGTCGGGAGTAGCTAGCAGCCGCTCGGCTTGGCTCGGTGCCCGAAGTAGCAGTAGTTTGTCATCTAAAGATAACGCTTCGTAGCCGGAGGGCGGTCGTTCACTTACCGGCACACTTTGTCCGGCCGGGGCTTCGATATCCGTTTGAGTGGTGTCCAGCCCGGTAGGGTCATTTCCCGGCGGTTCGTTATTTAGATTTTCCATTGTAATAGTATCTAATACTTACTGCTTAGTTGCAAGATCCAGCCACCCGTCCGAGCGCTTCGTAGATCTCGACCATCGCCAGGGTGTCGAGGCCGCAGTATTCGACTAGGTCGCTTAGGATCTTTTCTTTTTGGTCGGGGTGTTTGCCGTCTAGGATGGCTTCCATCCAGAGGCGTTGGGCGGAGCCGCCTTCTTGGATGCCGAGGGCTTTGTAGGACAATTGGGGCGCTAGGATCGGCAGGACGTTTTTGATGCTGGCGCTGCCGTGGAAGCCGCGGTCGACGTACCAGTCGCTGGCGAACGGCATCATCAGGTCGATAAGAGCCCAGAAGTCTGTCTTCTAACATATTAACTTTTTGTGAATTCAGATACAGATTTCTCTTCTGGCTTATATGATAGGAGAATGCTAAGTAGAAATGTAATGAATATCTGTGCGCCCTGGTGGCTAAGACCGAATTTGATTTCATCTATAGGCCTGAGGATAAAAGATTTCTGCGAGTACCAAATTAGCAACGATTCACAAAATAGTAACTTAGGCACTACAAAGCGCGACCCTGTTGAAAATAATGAGCGCCTGGGTCATAAAAAGATCAGAGACTACAGAACTTATTCACATCTGGTAATATCCTACGACTTACCGTTAACAGATGGAAATAAAGCTAAAAACGCCCTTCCATTAAGTGAACATAAGCTTTATAATGGTATTTATGAACAAAGATAGATTGGGATACGTATCATTATTTAGTAGCGCCGGGGTTGGCTGTTACGGATTCAGCTTGGAGGGATTCGACTGTATTGCCTCGTCTGAGTTAATACAGCGCAGGCTTGATGTGCAAAAAGCAAATAAGGTCTGCTCTCTAAAAGGCGGTTATATTAGCGGTGACTTTACTCTTAGTAAGACTAAGGATAAAGTCGTGGACGCTATCAACAAATGGAAAAAGACTTATAGGAAAGATGAAGTGGACGTCGTGGTAGCAACCCCGCCCTGCCAGGGTATTTCGGTAGCTAATCACAAAAAGAACAACGAGCTAAAGCGAAACTCACTTGTTGTAGAATCGATAAGTCTTATTGTCCAAATAAGGCCTCGTTATTTTGTGCTAGAGAACGTAAGAGGCTTTCTTAATACTATCTGCACGGATGTAGACGGAGTCGATAAGAAAATTATCGATGCTATCTTTCTGAATCTTGCGGGTGATTACAACATTGCCCACAGGGTAATGAATTTTAAAAACTATGGCAATAATTCAAGCCGTACTCGAACTGTAGTCATTGGCGTAAGAAAAGACATTGAAGACGTAACTCCATATGAATTGTTCCCTCTTGAAAAAGAAGCTTCAACATTGCGACAACTTATAGGTGACCTGCGCTCTTTAACTGAAATGGGAGAGATCGATAGTAAGGATATTTACCATGGCTTCAGAAAGTACGATTCAAAAATGGTCGACTGGATCAAAGATATTAAAGAGGGCCAATCAGCTTTCGACAACGAAGACCCAATCAAAAAGCCGCATAAACTTGTCGACGGAGTAATCATTCCCAATGTTAACAAAAATGGTGACAAATATTCAAGATGTTACTGGGATAAGGTTGCGCCGTGCGTACACACACGTAACGATATTCTAGCTAGTCAGGCGACCATACATCCCAATGATAATCGCGTGTTTAGCATCAGGGAACTTATGAGGTTTATGACTATCCCTCTGTCATTTAAATGGTCCGAGGATGATACGATTCTGCTGAATAAGTGTTCTCTTGGAGATAAAATATCGCATCTTAGAAAACATGAAATTAACATAAGGCAATCATTGGGTGAAGCGGTGCCTACTGCTGTGTTTCAGTCAATCGCAGAGAATATCAAGAAGATAGACTCACATAAGAAGATATCTCTGAATCAAGTAAAAAGAATAATAGTCAGAGAGAATTTAGCAGTTGTTGATAATCTTTTGGCCTATTTAGATAAAGAACAACCTAGTTTTACTTTAGCAACAAAGATCGCAGAACTAGCTAATGCTAAGAGGCTAGACGACGCGGCCTTTTACACGAGGCAAGAGCTGTGTTTTAACCTCGTATCTGACCTGCCTGATTTTAAGACGAAAAAAATAGTTAGAATATTGGAACCATCAGTTGGTGTAGGAAACTTTCTGCCGGTTATATTTGAAAAGTATAAACACATTGATTCCGTTAAGCTTGATCTGGTTGATATTAATAGCGACTCAATTACGACATTAAAAAAGCTAGTAAAACTATTAAAAATACCAAAAAACTTTGAAATACGATTTATTAACGATGACTTTCTTGCGCACGAATTTCGTAATAAATACGATGTAGTAATCGGCAATCCACCATTCGGTAAAGTCGAGGCCGATAAATTTAAGCAATATGTCAGATCTGGCATAGGCACAGATATTAAATCTCGAAACCTGTTCGCCCTTTTTTACGAAAAAGCGTTAAGAATAAGTGACGTAGTCGCACTTTTTAGTCCGAAGAGCATTCTAAATGCCCCTGAATTCAGCCTGCTTAGAAAGACTCTGGAGCAGCACGCTATTACTAAAATCAATGATTATGGAGAAAAAGGTTTCAACGGAGTAAAAATTGAAACTATCAGTATGCAGGTCAACAGCAAAGCGAGGCCGGATGAAACAACAGTTGAGTCGTACATACTTAGAAGTTATAAAGTTAATAAGCAAAAATATGTCATCGACGAAGTATTCCCTTACTGGCTAATCTACCGTGACTCATATTTTGATAGCATGACGGATAAGCTCGCACTAGATATATTCTCGGTCTACCGAGACAGAACTTTGACTTCTAAAGGTATGAAAAGCAAAGGCAATATCAGAGTTTTGAAGTCCAGGAATATACGTAATGGCCACACAGTCGACCTAGAGGAAGATCAGTACGTTGACTCCGTATCGGCATCCCCTATAGCTGAAAAATATTACAATGCCGAGAGCGTAATCGTTGCACCAAACCTATCCTACTATCCACGTGCATCGTTTTTACCCTCAAATACTATAGTTGATGGCTCGGCTGCGATACTCGTGCCGAAGAGGAATATTAAGTTAACAATCAGTGAACTTGAATTTTTTGCCTCGAAAGAATATTTCATGTTTTATCGAATCGCACGAAATTACGCCACTAGGTCGTTGAACATCGACAGCAGCTCTGTCTACTTTTGGGGGATACCAAAAGACGAATTGAAGCACGAAGTTTTTGAGCACGAAAGACGTTCAAAATTCCTATTTGCAAGACCCCATGAATTATTTGAAGCTTTCGCAACCTAAGCGAGCTGAGGCTGTAGTACCTTCAAGCGATCATTAAGCATATCGGCCAAAATATTTGCAGCTGTATCCTCAGTCAATTGCCAGCCATAAATGGCGTTCACCATACTCACAAAGTTGCGATAACTGTAAAAGTCTTCGTCGGAAGTAAGTGACTCAACTATATGATCCAGTTTGACCTGTAAACAGACTGTTTGAAATATGGGATCTAAAGGCCCATTATATTTGCCCACGTGTGCAAGGCTGCGGTGTTGGTCTGGAGTCAACGAAATTAAATTTTCTTTGGAAGCCGCAAATTGCGGATATGACCGTCGCGGTAAAATATGGTGGGCCTCAACTACCCTGTCGGGGGCATAACCCCAAGCGATGTCTTCTATTTCACTGTCCATGTTGTATTTTTTCTTAACCTCGTCCTTAGCTTTTTTCATGAACGAATCTAGGACACCCTCTTGATCAACAGTTGCCAGCTGTTCCGTAAGAAATTGCTTGTATTCACTGCGCGTCATGCCACGTGGTAGATCAACGTCGCGGAAATTCGTGCGCTTGTAAATTAGATATGAATAGGGGCAAGGACTCGATTTAACCCGCGAGCCATCTTCACCCGGAATATTGTGTGCGCAACAGTACAGATTAAAGATTTTGTTAATAACCCTGTTTGTATGGTCCTTGTTTGCTCCCTTAATATTTGTATTGATACGCGCCCACTGTAGATAGGCCTGTTTGATGTACTCATATTTATCTTGAGTGGGATCCTTGTGGTAGGCTTCGAAAACGTCGGATAGGCCATTATCTGCGATAAACTTATCCACGTAAGCGGTCAAAAAGTGCGAGGCACTGAAATCATTTTGGGCAATGTATTGTAAGATTTCCAGCTGGTTGATGCTGTACCGACTTGGCCGCACGTTGTTTTTATTGAGCAATCCAGCATACACCATAACTTCTAGCTGGTAACGACTTACTTTGTTAAACTCTCCCTCGGCATTTTCCTGTGGTGCCTTAGAAAAATAATCTCGCATCAGTGTAATGTAGGTTGAAGAAGTTCGGATGTCTTGATCCGTAAAAATCAGTTCGTGGTTGCTCTTGGTTAAGTCAAGTATGACAAAAGCGACACACCAAAACAGATCGGGAGTAATTTTCTGTTCGAAATGAACTCCAACTTTCGGAACTTTCTTGAGGCTTCTATTTTCAATGTATTTTGCAAAATCCATGCTTAATTGAACAATAGCATTTTTACTCCTTATTTTCCAGACTCGATCCAGAGGTCCGTCCTCTGACAGGTTAACTTTTTGTGAATTCAGATACAGACGTTAGTTCTGCCGTGGGAACTTTGGTGCTGCATGTGAGTAAAAGTTTCCACCAAACCAGGGATGAAATAGCCCGTTGGAGGAGTATTTTGGAAGTGCCTTATCAGGCTTTCCTTCTAAGCGATCCCTATATAGAAGAACCGGGACTTACATAATGAATATAGTAAGCCCGGACAAGGGCACCAATATCATTTCTTCACGCTTATGCTACAATATAGAAAAGCTAAAAACAAAAATGAAAATATTAACAAGCAAGCAAAAGCACGTTAAATTCCTTCGTTACCCAGGTGGTAAACAGAGAATGCTTACCTTTTTGTTGCCCCTACTCCCTACTCCGGCAGAAATAAAAGGTAGTTATTATGAACCCTTTTTAGGCGGAGGGGCGGTATTCTTTTCTTCAAGTCCTACGAGAGCAGTTTTATCGGATCGAAATAGCGAGCTTATCAACCTATACCAATCACTAAAGGCCGACCCCGTAGCGGTGTGGGATTATTTTGAAGCATTTCCCGATACAAAAGAAGACTATTACTCTATTAGGGCCGAAGATACCGGTAGTAGTGAGTTCAGAGCCGCCCGCACATTATACCTAAATAGAACCTGCTTTAAGGGGATGTGGCGTTACAACTCTAGTGGCATGTTCAATGTTGGCTATGGCGGCCAGGGTCGTAGATGGGCAATATCGCAAAAAAGCCTACTTGAAGTGTCACAACACCTGCAAAATGCCACTTTGCTAAATGAAGACTTCGAGAATGTTATTCAATTAGCAAAAAAAGATGACTTTATATTCCTTGACCCGCCGTATAAGCCCGGTGCAAAAGAAATGGACGACGGACACTATCAATACGGCTGCTTTACATTTAAAGACCAGGAGCGTCTGTCTTGTGCTCTTCAAGAGGCGACTAAGCGAGGCGTAAAATGGGCAATGACTACGTCGTCACACCCTGACATATTGAAGCTTTACCGTAAAAGTTGTAAAATAGTACAAATCCCTCAAGGCACTGGGTCCCGTCTAGGCATTACTGATGAGAATCCTGGAGAAGTTGTGATTAAAAATTACTAAAAGACAGGATCACATGAAAGACTTTTTCGACAGTGCAGCACTCAGTGACAATCCCCTAAGTGTTTTAGGGGATTTTTTGACCGAAGAACAAAATAACGAAACCGCCGAAAAATTCGATGATATGCGTTTTGTAGGGTACGTTCTCGAAATGGGATATGATAAAGCAACTATTATTACGTCAGATCCATTTAAAGTTGCCGTTGGTGGTGTTCCGCGTAATTCTATGCTCATCATGGTACCCGCTGCTCTAGATGGTAAATTGCCTCCTCATTTCACTTTGCTTAGGGTCTTAGAATCTGCACCAACACCATTAGCTCGAGACGTACAACAAACATATTTTGAGCTTCAAAAGAAATCAATGCCCGAACTTGATATTTTTACCCAAAGTGAACTTCAATGGGGTGCGTTAAAAACTGAAGTTTTAGGTATGTTTTACCCTCATCCCGATAAAAGAAAAGAAGTGGAATTCTCGGGCGACCTAAACAACTTCGTAAGTGCACATAAATATATGGTCTACGCCCCTACAGACCCTTTACTTGATTTGATTGTGAATTGCCTAGTGCCAAAAGACCACCGTTTCGTAATGGGAAAGCTTCGATTAACCGAGAATAGACTGCCTTTACCTACAAAGCAGCTCCCAAATGTGGAGGTAAATGTTTCTACCGATGATTTCCGTGGAGCGCGAACTGCAATGTTCGGAAAGACCCGTTTAGGTAAGAGTAATATCGTTAAACTCATTGCCCAAAGTCTAATTGAAACATATAGATCAGAACAAAGCGTCGGACAACTTATATTCGACATCAATGGTGAGTATGCGAATGACAATCCGCAAGATAACAGCGGGTCACTCAAAAGTGCATATAAAGAAGATTGCGTTGTCTACGCCCTAACAAAGAAGGAGGCGACCGATTCTAAGCAGCTTAAGCTTAATTTTTATGATCAAGCGGCTAGCGCTAAAGGTGTGTTAGAGGGTTTACTAGAGCAAGACAATAAAACGGCCATATACGTAAAAGCTTTCACCAGTGCCGAACTCCCTACGCTGCAAGAAATTCCGGCAATTGAATCAATGAGAGACAAAACAACGTCTGTAAGAAAACTGCAAGCCTTTTGGGCAATTCTTTACGATGCTGGATTTGATGTCAACGAAGCGACCCTTAAAGCAATTGCACCAGGCGCGACACAATATGTTAACGGTTTTAATCCTGGCTTTAATAAAGATCTTAGAAAAGCAGCGTACGGCGAAGAGACTCCGAGTGCACCAGGTACTTTAGCCGAGATGGTGTCTGAATTCAAAGCAGTAAACAGATTCCGGCACGCTAAACCAGATGACAAAAATGTCGCGGAGCTAGACTCCGACCTCGTGGCATTAATGGATTTTCTCGCCCCTAAGAGTGGTAGTGGCACCTCCATGATCAAACCATACCGAAAATATCATGATAAAAATGCTGGCCATTATGTCGAAGAGATCTTGCAACTTATTGATCAAGGCAAAACCGTCATACTTGATTTAGGTAATGCGGAACCACGTTTAGTAACTTACTTCTCTGAATCTTTATCAACTGCCGTGTTTAATCATCAGGTCAATAAATTCAGCAATAACAATCTCGGCAACCACTATGTACAGCTTTATTTTGAAGAAGCACACAACCTATTCCCTAATAACAGCAAGGATGTTACAACCATCTATAATCGTTTTGCTAAAGAAGGTGCTAAATATCATATTGGGATGGTGTACTCCACTCAATCACCTACTACAGTGAGTAAAGATCTTCTTGCTCAAACGGAGAACTTCTTTATTGCACACCTATCTTCTAGGGATGAGGTGGAGGCCTTGGCAAGGTTGAATATTGCCTACGAAAGTCTCCGTGCTGATATATTAAGCGCTAAAACCCCGGGTTACGTCAGGATGCTTACGCGATCACATCGTTTCGCTATACCGGTACAAGCATATAAATTTGAGCCGAAAACCCAAGGACAAGAATAAATGCCATACCAGTCGGGCAATAGACTCCCTGGTGAAAAAGCTAGCAAGCTCGGACATCTAGAAGTACTCAAAAGTGAGTTAGTCAATAAACTCTGTAGTAGCTTTGAGCAGCCAACAAAAGACGAGGACATCACATCCCAAGAAATTGTATGGCAGCCGTATCCTAATGATCATGAACCTCTCCAAATTATATTCGGAGTTGATGGATCAATACAGACCGTAAAGGGTGACACCGTACCAAGAAAAGAAATGTCATTCATCAAGACAGCACTACTAAGGCTGGACCAAAAAGCGCTTGCTAAGATTGACAAAAATACACCGCACCCCTTCGCTCTCAAGAAGATCTTGACTAACTCGGCCCTATACCACGCAACTGTACTTCCTCTAAAGAACGTACGCATACCAGGTGTCAGCGTATCTGATTCTGTTAGGGAAGTAATATTTGAATCAATGAAAGATGCATCACTTAATGGAGAGCCCCTTGAAACACTCAAATGGATAGTGTATGAAAAATGGGATGGACAAGAAAAAGCCATACCGCCGTTTCAATGCCCTCACTGCCCTAGTCAAGCCGCAACATTGCCCTACGATGCCGACAAGGGCACGTGTACAAGATGTGGGGGCGAGCTCCTCATAACTGATATGCTAGGTTTTCACCAAGATATGGCTGAAGAATTTGCTCCCGAAACGGTGGGTACTTCATATATGCTAATTCATGAAACAATGCTTTTGTTTACCGGCATAAGGCTCTATTGGCAAAGTAATAAAGAGATACTGAATGACTGTTTGTTTATAAAGGACGGACCGCTTTCAATCCGAGCACAGTACTCAAAACTAGTGGCTCCAATCCGACGGTTCTTTGCTTTTGCTAAAAGTCAGGGAATAACCGTACATCTTATGGGGCAAGAAAAGACTGGTCGATTCGTTGATTTTCTAGATATGAGTCACCGCAATGCACCAGTTGGAAGCATATTTATTCCTGGCGATAAGTTCATAAAAGAAGAAGTACAGCATCGACCTGATGAAGGTGCAGCGTACGGGATTGACACGAACTATGGCTCAAAAGTATTCGTTAAAGTAGACGAGTACCACCATATGGTTATAAGTATCCCCACTGGGAATTTTACGCCTGATCCAACGGTAGATGATTTAATTGGGTCCGATAGAATATTCAGTACACTACCCACTATACTAAGTAGCCGTTTTGAAGGAGCACTTCTACCGATTGAGCTGGCTAATGGAGTAGCATCATTATCAACTTACCCTTCTGCTCGTATACTGCATATATTTGCAGACTCCTTTGAATCTAAAAGTAACTAATAATACACTGGCCAGCTATATTTATTGAAACGATCTATCGCTTCTGAACTAAGTGATATGATTTTTAGCTGGTTCGGCCCGGAGGTCCGTCCTCTAACAGATTAACTTTTTGTGAATTCAGATACGGATTTCTGTTCTGGCTTTTAAGATGATGGTATGCCTAGTCGAAATGTGTTTGTTAGAGGGCAGACCTTTGGATTATCATTTAACACTTTAGAGCTGCAGAATAATTGCTATATATTTGTCATTATCCTAGACTTACAGCATTCATATTAAGTGTGCAAATCGCACAACTAAGGAGGAGTAGTCAAATGGCAGAAAACGGCAAAAAGCGTAACTGGTTCTGGCGTCACAAAATAATGACCGTAATACTGGCGATTATCGCTATTGCCGTGATTAGCAGTGCGGCCGGTGGTGGCAACAAGACAAACAGCACTAATACTAAGACCGCCAGTACGCCTAAGACTTCGACTAAAGCGGCCGTTCTGCCAAAAATTGGCGAGGTGGCTCGTGACGGCAAATTTGAATTCACCGTTGCCAGCGTCAAATGCGGACAACCAAGCGTCAGCGATACTAGTGGCTACGTTACTAAAAGCGCTCAGGGCCAGTACTGCCTATTGGCTCTTACCGTCAAAAATATAGGCGATAAGCAGCAGTACTTTTCCGAAAGCGATCAGAAACTTCTGAACGCCAATAAAGTTGAGTATTCGTCAGATTCTACGGCTACTCTGTACCTCAGCAATAATAGCGATTCGTTCTTGGCCCAAATCAATCCTGGGAACAGTGTTGATGGAGTGCTTGTCTATGACATTCCAAAAGACCAAACACCAGTTACGGCTGAATTGCACGACAGCGCCTTTAGCAGCGGCGTCAAAGTCAATCTACAGTAGTATCAATTATTGAATAAAACAGCCCCGATCAAAGGGGCTGTTTTATTTTCGGGATCCAGAGGTTCAACCTTTTACAGATAGGGTTTTTGTGAATCCAGATACGGACCGCAGTTTTTAGCTTTTATCTCGATAACCCGGAAGTCCATCCTCTAACAGATGGCGCGCCCCGAACACGGTGTTAAACGGATCTTTACACAGAAGGCGCGAACTATATAATAGGGATATGAAAAGTGGCAAGACTGAAGGACAAATCAATCAAGAGTTTGACGAGATGGTCATAAGGGTACTTGGCGACGAAGCTGGGGACGACCAACTGCCCATTCGTGATTGGATTGGCAACCTTCCCTTTGGGGGCATCATTATCATCCCGGATCCGGGTGACCTGGAACCTGTTAGATATCACGAGCGAACTCCTGAAGAAGAACTCATGGTCCCAGTCTTCGCGTTAAGGGCGGTTGAATCAGTTATGAAGAGGGCTGCCAGTCCCGAGGAGTGACAATATTTACCACTCTCGTAATCTACCCACCTCGATAACTTAAAGGGCTAATTTGCCAAATCACTCAGTGCTCCGTCATATAGAGATTTTGTTGGAGGGCCGTCATTGCCTTGTCAACTAGACTGATAGGTAGGCAGCCGATAATATAATAAGTTGGAAAGCGACTATGTACAGTGATTGGGCGATGAGAAAGTGGGGCCGGGCCCGTTTAATAGTCAAGAATCCTAATCCTGCACCAATCATGTACGTCAGACAGACTATGCCAATTATCCGGGCATTGCTGGGCGTTTCGGGCGCGGTCACAATAATAAAGCTGAGTGGCAGGTACAATACGGCCATGCCGTAAGCTGCCGTGCGATGGACTATTTTTTGCCAACCTTTAGCATCGGGGATAACTCCAGCAATCATCTGAGCTACCATCGTGACTGACAATAAAATTATAAAGCCAACCGATAGCTTCAAGTGCGGCACAAACCAGGCTACTAGCCAGGCGTAGAAAATGGTACCACCGGCTACGAGTACCAATGTGAATAGCTTGGCGGCACTTTTATGACTGGCCGCATGTTCGCTGATAGACATAGCCCGTGTACCACGCCATTTCCGGGTTAGGTAAAAGCCGCTAACCCAGCTAACTAGCACCATCAGCAGTCCTAAAAACTTAAACATGCCATAATCATAACAATAAAACTCTTCAAAACAGAGGGACTTAAGTATGAGCGAATCGGAGGGCCAGAAATGACTTGAGGCATTTCCCTAGGACCCAGAGGTTCAACCTTTTACAGATAGGGTTTTTGTGAATTCAGATACGGACCGCGGTTTTTAGCTTTTCATCTGTTAGGACCCAGAGGTCCGTCCTCTAACAGGTAAGCTTCGCTAGGTAGGATTGCCGCGCGACCGACGACTGGCTCTTATTATGATTGGTTTCTTTGATCGGCCGAGGTCTCGTTGACTCTGCTCGGCCTTCATGTCGGCGTGATGCCCGGCAACCATACTCGCCACAACTAACCGACCGCGAATTTGGGACTGAGCGAGGGCGGCCGCGATCTCATCAGCTAGGCAGCGGGTTTCATAGATTTCGGCGGCGGCTCGATGTTTCCACATCTCCTGCTCGTTTAAGCTGAGACTATCCATCGCCATCGGGCTGCGAATTTCAGCCAGCGCTTGCACGAGGAGATCTTTAAATGGCTCAAAATACTTAAACGACGCAAACTCTCTAATGCGTAGTTCAGTGGCATCATGATCCAGAACGTGCATCGCCGGCAACAGCTCTAGGACATGGGGGTTAATATGGGCAGCCCCGAAATAGTTATCCTTTTGGCCCACATTCTCCGGTAGCACCGTTGCGAGGGCAGTTTCCATCAGACGGTGACGCTGGGCTTTGAGGTCTGGTGCGCTATCGATAAGATCAAATTTTTGGAGGAGGGCCGTGTTTTGCATTAGGTTCACATCGCTCGAATCAATAAAGTTATGCTGACCGATTGACCGGTTGCGCGGGTCGGCCATGAGGGCCCGATACTCGTCGGTAATCTCTTTGTCGCCGATGATTAATTTGTTGGCTGGAAAGACGCTTTGGACGTCACGGCGGTCGGTAAACTGGAGGCCAAGACGTACATCGGCATAGCTAAGATTGCGGGGATTATCGGGGTGACCAAGCAGAGCAATCGCATCAGCCGCCAAAACACCACTGATGCGTGGATCAAACCGATCCCAACTCAAGCTCACCACTTTTTCGCACGCCGTCAGACGCCTGGCTTGTTCGGGGCCTAGTTCTTCGCTCGCCCGGTCAGTGTCGACGGGGTGAATGACACTGTAATAGGCCGCGACTGCCGCATCGACCGGCAAACTACCGTCGGCCGATTCTTGTCGTAGCTGATCCCACCAACCATCGTAATAGGCGTCGCCGCCAGATATGGCCGACTGGCCAAGCCCCGCCAAGAGCTTGGAATCGGGTAGCCTAGCGGCGTATTCCTGAATATCAATCGTTCGGTTGGCTTCAGTACTATTGCTCATGGCAACTCCTTTTGAATAGTTTTTCACTTAGTCGCTATAAAGTAAAGCAAATGCTGTTTGGAGCCATTGTAGACGCTATCGCAGCTAAAGCTTTACAAGCTCCCCAACTATTTCTTTGTAAACTAGAAAGTGGGGAGCATACTGTCCAGTATTAAATAAATGGAGTCGCAGATGTCTACACCTGAAACAATCAAGGCCGAAGAACAGCACTTTGATTTAGATGATCTAAAAGCTCGATCCGACGGAGCATTGCGCAGTATCGAGTCCGTATTCCGGTTTACACTAGACGGGGACGGTGAGGTGTTGTCTGGAGGTGGTGAGAATGGTGACGAAAACCCAGTTTTTCGTGTTACCAGTAGCCAAGTTAAAGATGTCCCCATAGAGATTCTGTCCGGCGAAAAACTGAAGAATACACATGCCCAAGCTTACATTTGTTTCGGCACAGAAATTAAAGAGCCAGAGCATTGGAAATGGGCGTTACTTAGAAAGCACTATGTGGCGGCAAGCTATGAACCTACATCTGAAATTGAAGACTTTGGTATCTGGCTCGTAGGCAACACCGAAGCGGGCGATCAAGTCACTCTCAGTGGTGGATCGTGGCACAAGGACGGGCCTGCACCCGACCAGTCCGAAGACATAATGGACCTTGAAGCAACCCTTCGTGCTATCCAGACGTAATCGCCTAACCTTTTTAACTTTCAATCCAAAATTCCTGTCGAGGAACTAGTGGACCCGGAGGTCCGCCCTCTGACAGGTTAATTTTTTTGTGAAATCAGCTACGGAAATTGATGCTGGCTAGGATCCAAAATTCTTAAATAGGGTTTGGTCGTAATGGGGTATCATTTATAGTTCATAACAAATGTGCTTAAATAGCTAGGATGATAAGTTTCCCCCACAGCTTTGAAGGTCAAACCACCGTCGAAGGCGCCCCGTTAGTTGCGGACCGCCCCGATGGGGTTGTTTTAGATGCCGAGCCGCTGCTCGCAAGGGGTTCATACGTTCTGGACGTCGGATCCGGTCGGGGCACCAATGGAACCTACCTCGCCTTTCAAGGGCACAAAGTGCATTCACTTGAGCTAAATTCCGATTACTTGGAGAACGGTCGCCGCATTATCGGGGCGCTCGGTGGGCTGGCCACGGCCAATACGATGGTACAGGGTGATATGCGTGACCTAAACTTTCGGGAAGAGTTTGACGCCGTTATTGCGACCCGGACATTACAGCTGATTGCTAAACCAGAGGCTTACCAAGTAATTCACAAGATGCGGGAGGCCACTAAACCAGGTGGCCTAAATATCATCAACGCCTTCGTGGCCGAGCCTGACCAGCAGGCTGAAATGCCGAATTTTGCCTTGTTTGAGCACTCTGAGCTGAAAACACTGTATAAAGCTGCTGGCTGGGGGGTCATTTCTTTTAAGAGTCCTAATGAGCGGGTGAAACTGGACTATACGGGCGCAGTGCCGGGATGCGGTTCGAAGGCGCAGCTAATCGCTCGAAAACCCGTTGCCACGGAAACCGTACAACAGGCGCTGATTGCCCAAGCTAAATTATCAGCTCTATTACCAAATAGCAACGAAGCGCGAAAGCGGGAACTTATTGCTCTAGCGCAGAATTACTACCGTTCCGACCCTGAACACTATGACGACTTGATGGAAGAAGCGGCCGCCCTCTAGGGCTAGGCCTGCCAGATAAAAAGGACTCGGAGGTCCGTCCTCTAACACATTAACTGGATTGCATGACCCAATTAACTCGGGCCTAGTTATTTAGGTAGTTTTGGATTCTAGCTTGGTAATGCGGTGTTCGTGGTTGGTGAAGCGTTTGGTGGCGGCTTGGTCGAAGTTATCAATCGCTTCCGCCATGAAGGCCGCTAAGTCGTCCACCTTGCCGTCTAACGTGGCTACTGCATGGCTTAGCTTGCCGTCGAGCTTGGCCAGATCGTCGCGAATACCGGAAGATTGCTGCGCGACGGTCGTCGCGATAAATTGTTTTAAATCATCAATGGCGTCATCATTCATGGTGTAATTATACCACTCGCCTGCCGATTGGATCGTCAGCTTTTCCTGAATTATTAACTTATTTCAGGCCCGGAGGTTCGACCTTTTACAGATAGGGTTTTTGTGAATCCGGATATGGATCACAGTTTTTAGCCTTTCAGCTGTTAGCGGACGGACCTCCCCTGCCGGCTAAGAGGACTGATTTTCGTGGTAGCTAAGCCGACTTCGAAGTGCTGACGACCTTGAGGGCGTTGCCTAGGTAGATCATCAGGATAATATTAATCAGCCCGGCGCGGCCGCCCGTCAGGTAGGACGCCGCAATAATGACGAGGTTTACGGTGGTTAGTATAATCAGTGTTTGCTTGACGTTTAGATCAGACATCGGGTTGTATTTTTTGAGTTTGTGGCCAAATATCACCGAAGTAACACCGGCTACGCCCATTAGTAGAGCGCTAATCACTAGTGTCGTCCGATTGAGGGTTGTTCCGAGCGCCGCCAGCGTAAGGAGGACAAAGGCGGCTAAATCCAGCCAGCCGATGATAAAGGCGACGAGACCAGCTCTGGTAATCGTTTTTAACTCCTTCGGGCTCAGGCCTGCCGCAATAGCGGGGTTGGCCGCAGCTTCTTGTGGGGCGGCAAAGGGCGGCACTGGATTGGTGACTGGTGTCGCCCATAGTTGGGCAGGCGCTGCCGTCATGGGAGTTGGGACGGGAACGGCCCAGGGCTCGGTGGCTGCGACTGGAACCGGGTTTGTGACCGGAGCAGCCCAGGGTTCGTCGGCTGCGGCAGGGGTGGGGGTGGGCGTTGGTTCCGGGGCGACGACGGGCGGAGCATAGGCAACCGGCGCCGGCGTCACTGGTGGCGATGGCATAATCGGCTGGTCTTGATTGAGAGGTACGTTGTTATCGAGATTGTTCGGCGGCATGTTGATCCTTTTGTTAGTTATTGTGATATTAGCATAAGCATTGCCAGGCTTCCAAGAACCCGGCCGTTAACAGCTGGATTATGGGTGCGACCTTACAGGTTAGTCCTCTAGCACATAAGCACTTTGACAAAGAGTGGCCGGGTGTTCACAATTGGGTTGATGAAAAGAAGCCACAAAGGTCTCGGTGTCGTAGAGATAATACTTGTCTTAGTTCTCATCAGCGCCGTTGGCGCAATCGGTTGGTACGTCTATCAAGCTCTGAAAAGTATCAATCACACCTACGATAGCGCCACGGCGACGAGCAGTCGCGCGGCACCGAAGTTTGGTTCGCGATTGAACCAGGCGCTGGCGACTTTGAGCGGTACCGTGACAGAAGGTCCGCTCTCCCCCGTTACTAAGCTGGGCGACCCCAACGTCGCCGTCGTGGCCAACCATGGCTTGCAACTCAAAAACGCCCAAGGCAGCGTGGTGCTGTCGGGCCAGACGGACGCTCAAGGCAAATATGTGCTTCAAGTGTCGCCCGGCGACTACACGGTAGTGTTAATTCCGCCCATCGGTCCGGGCGTCTTGAAAAATAATGCCATCCGCGTAGTGGCCGACACCGGCATCAGATAGACGCCCCCTTAGAACTCTGAGGTCCGTCCTTTATAGATTAACTTTTCGTGAACTAAGTTACGGATATCGATTCGGGCGATTGATAATGCCCGGCCCGGCGTTTAGAATAATAGTATGCAATCATTAAGCGACGACGAGCGAAAAGAGGTTCTTGGCGAAGTTTTGGCCGACGAACTAAAACTCATCACCGAGTACGTCAAAGACGTGCCGCTGGCCATGCGAAAAATTGATTCTCTCGGACAGGATATGAAAGAAGTAAAGTCGGACATTAAGGTTATTAGAGCGGCTGTGACCGATATCAGTCAACAACACAAAGACGATCAACGACGGCTGACTCAATTAGAAGCTGCCTAATTCAACGGGTTGGGCTCTAACCGATGAAGACGGCTAATACTTCAATGCCCATTAATTGAGGGGCTGTCGTAAGGGTTACTATTCATATTTCAAAATAAGTGTGCTTAAATTGCTAACATGATTGAATATCCTCACTATTTTGAAGGTCAAACGACTGCCGAGGGTGCTCCGCTATATGCCATGTTCCCTGACGTGGTGGTCAGGGAGGCCGAACCGATGCTGGCAACAGGTTCGACCGTGTTGGATGTCGGAGCTGGCAGTGGTACAAATGGAACCTACTTAGCACTGCAAGGGCACAAAGTGCATTCAGTTGAGCTAAATCCGGATCACCTAGAACACGCCCAACGTATTATCAGGGCCTTTGGTGGACTTGCAACGGCTAATACGATGGTACAAGGCGATATGCGGAACCTGAACTTTAGGGAAGAGTTCGACGCGGTTATTGCGACCCGGACGTTACAGTTGATTACTAAGTCGGAAGCTTATCAGGTTGTACGCACATTGCGGCAAGCCACCAAGCCGGGCGGTTTAAATATTCTCAACACCTACATTGCTAAGCCTGACCAGCAAGCTGAAATGCCGGATTTTGCCTTGTTTGAACCTTTTGAGATGGAGACACTATATAAAGCTGCTGGCTGGGAAGTTATTTCGGAGGACCCCAATGAGATACGCGAACTGACTTATGATAGCGGGAAGCCCGGCTGCTCCTCTAAGGCGCTACTAATCGCTCGGAAACCCAATGTTACCGAACAGATAAGGCGGTCTCTCATAGACCAAGCGGAAGCTTGCCGCCGTTCTGACCCCGAACGCTACTGCGACTTAATGGATGAGGCGGCCGCCCTCTAAGGTTCGACGCGACTGAATCAAAGCCTATCGGCTCTTTTATTTTGCCGGGTCGGCGTGGGCGCCGCTAAGATTAAAATAACTCAAGCTTGGGGGGAATCGGGCGTGGCGTCGCTGCCGTCAACGATTCGCGGACATTGCAGATAGGTCGTCTGGCGCGTACCGGCCCGGCCGATAAATTCCCGTAAGGCGGGTAGCGATAAATCAGTCTCGATAGCAACTTCTTGGGGTCCCGGGCAGTCCGGGCAGCCTTTTTTAAAGGTCTCCAGATAAGCCCTGTCGGCCACGACCATCTTATGAACGACGGCGTCACCATATTCGCCGGCAATGCTAATCCAACCTTCGATACGCTCTATTTCGGGGCAGTTTCGGTAACAACTCTCAGCCATGAAACAATTATAACAACATAAAGCCGAATTAATCAAATCTGCGGCCGGTGCTGAGTTCCCCCAACAACCAGCGCGACGTGGTATTATTGCCTAATGGATCCACTGTTACCGGTCGAACAACCCTCGCAAATGGCATCGCCCGCCCTGGCTTCGCGACAGCCGAGTCCGGCCGCTGGCGCGCCGCCGGAAACGTCACCACCAAGTATAATTCTACCGCTCGCCGGGTTGGTATTGGTCTTCGTGTTTGCTCCGCTCGGTTTTATCGTCTCTATCATTGCCTTGCGCCGGCTGAATCAGGAGTCCGCGGTTGCGAAAGGCTTGGCGGTTACCGGTATTGTCATCGGTGGGTTGTTTCTCGCGGCAATGCTCGTATTGATAGCACTGTTGTCGCTCGGCGGACCGCAGCGCCTCGGCTTTTAATAGATTAGATTGAGGGTCGATTGTAGGACTAGCGTAATTCGGCCGTTGCCCGGCTAAGCGGTTATCTGATTATTCGGAGTCTGAGTCACGACCGGTCACGAAGACGCGATCCATGACGACGGCACCGACGGCAGCTAAGCCTAGGCTTAGAACCGTCAAGACATCGGGAGGCGTTTCGCCTATCGCACCGTGGATGTGATTACCGACCGTACCGGCAATGTCAGCCGCTGTAAAAAGAACTCCAAAACAGCCGATAGCATTCATCGCTCGAGTGTAGCGAATATTAGTCGCTTCGGGCTGACGGCTTTCCTGGTTCGAAACATCTTCTGGATTCATAATGTTATTGTACCACAAAGTGAACGAAATAGCTAACTTAGGATCCAGGAGCTCAACCTTTTGCAGACGAGGTTTTTGTGACTTAAGCTATGAATACAGAACTATCTATGGTTCAGGCTTCCCTGCTGTCGTCATCCTGAATTTATTTCAGGATCCCGTCGTTATTTCACAATTATCATTGATCACTTAACAAATTATTAAGTTAATTATCATTTACGATTGCAGCTGCAGTTTGTGGAGATGAATGGTTGTGGCTGGTTGTAGCGGGATCCTGAAACAAGTTCAGGATGACGATGGTCGTTTCAGGATGACGATGGTCGTTGTTGACCCGTTGTCATCCCAGCGCAGGCTGGGATCCAGTCCCAATTTCACAGACAGCATTGGTCATTTACCAAATTATTTGTAAATTTCTAAATTTATCATTGCACCCGGACACTCGGGCTATCTGACAAATGAAACCTGTTAAATAATTTGTTAAATATAAATTGATTAATGAGCATTATAGAAAGAACTCTTATCGATTGGATCCCAAATCAAGTTTGGGATGACGGCGGGAGAGTTTGGGATGACAAGAGGAGTAGTCACGGGATGACGAAGGTCAATTCCGGAGGACAGCGGTTTTCAAGGGTGACGGCGGTCTTGGGTAGGCCGCCAGGAGCCAACTTTATAACTTTATGAACTTTCCATTTTCAACTTCATGGTCCCGCCGGTCTATTTCATGGTGGTTTTGAGGAGGGTCAGGCCGAAGAAGATGGTGCCGAAAAAGAGGGCCATGGCGATCGGGGCGGTGTTGGAGACCCAGTTGTGTTTGGACGGTCGGAAGTAGCGCAGCGTTAGTGAATTGAGGACGACCGAGACGGAGCTCAGGGCCATCGCCAAACCGGCCAGTTCGGGCTTCAAAATTAGGCCGGAGCTGGCAAAGACGCGGGCGGCGATCGGTATGCCGGTGACGTTGTAGAACAAGGCGAAGAAGAGGTTTTGCTTGATTTTGCCGACGGTCTCGCGCGACAGTTGGATGGCGGTGATGACGTCGTTTAGGTCGTTCTTCATCAGGACGATGCCGCCCGTTTCCATGGCGATGTCGGTGCCGTTGCCCATGGCGATGCCGAGGTCGGCCTGGGCCAACGCCGGCGAATCGTTGATGCCGTCGCCGACCATGGCGACGCTGCGGCCGAGCTGCTGTAACTCTTTGACTTTGGCGGCTTTATCTTGGGGCAGGACTTCGGCCAGGACGTTGGTGATGCCCAACTCGGCGGCGATGGCCTGGGCAGTGCGCTGGTTGTCGCCGGTAATCATATAGACGTCGAGGCCCATTTTGGTCAGTCTTTGGACGACTTGTTTGGAAGTCGGCTTGACGGTATCGGCCACGGCGATGGCCCCCAGTAATTCGCTATCGGTGGCTAGCAACATGACCGTCTTGCCTTGGCTCTCCAGGGCGCTAAGCTGGTCGCTGATTTGGTCGAGGGCAATGCTGCCAATCTTGTCGCTAACTAGTAGCCGATTGCCGAAATAATAACGCTGTCCCTTTATAGAACCGCTAATTCCCCGCCCTGACAATGACTGGAAATCATCGACCGCCGTCGTTGGTAGAGTTAGCTTGGTGGCGGCATCGATGATGGCCCGAGCCAACGGGTGCTCGCTGTCGCGCTCGAGCGCGGCCGCTAGTTGCAACAAGGCGGTTTTGTCTAGGTTACCGACGACCACGGTGTCAGTGACAACCGGTTTGCCGTGCGTTAGGGTGCCCGTTTTATCAAAGACGATGGTGTTGATGCGGCGGGTGGCTTCGAGCGGTTCCCCGCCCTTGATCAGCACGCCGTACTCGGCGGCTTTGCCGGTGCCGACCATGATGGCGGTCGGCGTGGCCAGCCCTAGAGCGCACGGACAAGCGATGACGAGGACGGAGGTAAAGGCCAGGAGGGCGAAGGTGAAGCTGCTACCAAGGATAAAAAACCAGACCAAAAAAGCTATTATAGCTATGCCAACGACGGCCGGCACAAACCAACTCGATATTCGGTCGGCCATGTCTTGGATAGGCGCTTTCGAGCCTTGGGCTTCGTCAATCATTTTAATAATCTGCGCCAGCATGGTTTCGTTACCAACACGGGTGACCTTGAATTCAAAGCTGCCCGTTTGGTTTATGGTGGCGCCAATCACCGTCGCGCTGACGTGCTTGGTAATGGGCATGCTCTCGCCGGTAATCATCGATTCGTCGACGCTCGAACTGCCTTTACTGATTAACCCGTCTAAGGGAACGGCTTCGCCGGGGCGAACCAGCAACGTATCGCCGTGTTTGATGTTCTCGATCGGTGTTTCGACGACTTGGCCGTTCACGAGGCGGTGGGCCGACTTGACCTGCAGGCTCATCAACTTTTGAATCGCTTCATTGGCTTTGCCCTTGGCCCGCGACTCGAGCCACTTGCCGAGCAGCACGAAGGTGATCAAAAAGGCGGCGGTTTCGAAATAGAGTTCGGGTATTTTGGCCCCATTCACACCAATCAGGCTGCTGTGCTGCGCGACGTATTTGAAGTAGAAAGCAACGCTGTAAAAATAGGCGGCCGAGGTGCCAATCGCCACTAGACTATCCATGTTGAAGCTGTGCATCTTTAGCCCGGACCACGTGCCCTTATAAAAGCCGGCCCCGAGGTAAAACTGGACGACGCTCGTCAAAACAAACGAAATTAGTCCGATGTACGGCAGCAGCTGAAGCGTGCCGGGCAGTCCCGGCAAAAAGTCGAGCACCATAAAGTAAAACATCGGCAGGCTCAAGGCCAGGCTCAGTAAAAACTTGCGTTTGTAGTCGTTGCCCGAGCCGCCGTGATTCATGTGATCCATCGGGTGGTCCTCGTCGATGATAGTCGACTTATAACCGGCTCGTTTGACGGCGGCAGCCAGGGCTTCATCTCCGGCGGCGGTTTCGTCGTAAACGACGTGGGCTTTTTCGGTCGCATAACTGACCGACGCTTGAGAAACGCCGGGCACTTTGCCTAGTTCTTTCTGGATGACCAGGGCGCAAGAGCTGCAGTGCATTCCGTCGATCGCTAATTTAGTAGTTTTCATCTTAAGCCCTCGCTTTGACGGCGTTAATGGTGCCGCGGGGGACGCCCATGGCGCAGGTTATCTGGTACGAACCGGCCCGGTTAATCGTAAACGGCAAGCGGATTTTACCCTTGGTGATCAGCAGCGGCGTTTTATAGATACCCGGTATCATGATGGTGCTCATGCAGCCGATGCCGTCATCTTTGGCGTCGACTTCTAGAATGTAGGCTCGGCCGACTTCGACGGTGAAGACGCTGGGAATGATGTCTTTGGAGACGGTAAAGACGGTTGGTAGAACGGTCGGAGTATTTTGGCCGTACGGGCTGTTTGATTTAGGGCTGACACTGGGGGCAGCGGCCGGGGTCGGGGCCGGAGCGGGAGTGACGCTGGTCGGGACCGGCTGCCGCGCTGTGGTCAGTTTGTAGCCCATTAAGCTCAAACCGTTCGAAATGTTATAAGCCGCTAGCAGGACGACGGCGACGCCGACGAACCGAAAGAATGATTTGGCGAATGCTCCCTTGACGACCGAGGTCAGGCCGCCGATCCCGAGCAGGCCTGGTGCCGTGCCGATGGCGAACAAGCCCATCACCAGCGCACCCGTCACGAAACTGCCGCTGGCGATGGCGACTAACTGCATGGCTTGGGTGAAACCGCAGGGCAGGAAAAATGACAACCCGCCGAGGACGATGGAATCTTTGTGGCTGTATTCTTTGGCTCGGTGCTTTTTAACCCCTAGGAATTTGGCCAGACCGGTCGGTAGCGACAGGCCTTTATTTTCTAATTTGGGGAATAATTCGGTTAATTTAAG
>DHXX01000010.1:26171-69049 GCA_002413865.1 Candidatus Saccharibacteria bacterium UBA5145 | reverse complement strand
CGGACTGGCCGTCGGGTGCTTTTCGGCGTAGCGGGCCGACAAGCCCAACACCAGGCCGCCAACCAGCGCCATACAGGTCGAAAAGCCGGCCGTGACGCCGACGACGAGGGCCAGCGTGCCACTATTGCCGCTAAAACTATTGAGCTTTAAGCTGGTGACGCCGATACCTTTCAATAGGAACAAGATGATTAATAGGGCGGCGGCGCTGAGGACGAACTGCTGATAAATAACGGCATCGCGACTAAAAAACGGCTTGTTATCGTTGTAGCCGACGGCGTAGCCGACCGACTCGACAGCGGCAGCGATGGCCTGGCTGCTGGGTTGCTCGGTGTATTCGATCGTGGCGCTATTGGTCTTGAGATTGACGGTCGCCCCGGTAACGCCCGGCAGTTTGCGGAGCTCGTCGGCGGTGACGATGGTACAGGCTTTGCAGTGCATACCTTTGATAGGGATAGATAATTCTTGACTGCTCACGGGGCCACCTTACTTGTTTAAGAGTTTTGTAACTTTCAGAATTTCTTCGACCATGGCGGCTTTTTTGGCGTCGTCGTCGGATTGCATGGCGCTTTCAAAACAGGCGTGCAAGTGGTCTTCCATCAACATTTGGTGGGCCGACTTGAGCAAGCCTATGACGGCCAAGTTTTGCTGCATGATATCGACGCAATAGACATCGTCCTCGACCATTTTGAGCATTCGGGCGGTCAAGCTTTGGGCCTTTTTGAAATTGATAACGGTGTTGGCGCGGTTGGCGTGAATTGTGTGATCGTGTGACATAGTAACTCCTTCACTACTAGCATACCCCCACCCCGGGTGTAGGTCAAGGAGCGGTGAGTGGGAGCTAGTAATTAGTAATTAGGAATTAGGAATTAGTTTGGTGTTGATCTACTGGTTCTGGTGACGGGTTTGAATTTTGGGGTTAGACTCGGCGACCCTAAATGCTTCGGCGTGGCGCAAGCGGACAGTCCAACGATCTTCGACTAACTTGCTGGCTTTAATGAGTGCTAGCCGACCGTACGTCTCGACGACGTGTTGCCTGATGGCGGCGATAGTCTGGTAAGGGTTATCGGCTTCGGCGATTACGTTATCGACCAGGCCAATTTTACGTTGCATTTCACCGCTTGGACCGAGGGCTGAAATAGTATCTGTTAGATTTTGGGGCGTGGCGTTGGCGCCATAGACGATTACTGACGCGGCGCCTGGTTCGGCCACGGTCATTAGCCCTTTGCTGAGAACCGCCAAAGAATCGCCGCGCGGCGAGGTTACCAAACCGCCGCCACTGCCCTGCAAGCCGGTCACGATACTCATAATCGGCTGGCCGTATTTATGGTAGCGCGCCAAAACGTTGGCGATGTCTTCGAACTGTCCTTGGAGCTCCGACCCCAATGATGGTTCGGCGCCGGGAGTATCCGTCAGCAGCACGAGTGGTAATTGTAGCCTATCGCCGAGGTTGAGGACGCGCAGGAGGTATTTGAGATCGGCCGGTTTGGGGGCGGCCAGTATTTTTGAAACTTCGCCGTTCGCGACGCGGTACGACGGTTGGTCGCCGGCCACTAGGAAGGGTTGTAAACCGATGCGGCCAAGGCCGGCGATAATCGGCGGATAGATATATTCACCCCGCTGCTTGTCGTAAAAATGATTATAGAGTGGCACGACGTCTTGGAAAGCTTGTTGGAGAATCATTTCGGTATCGGGGCGCGCGCTGTCAAACAAGAGATTCCGGTAGCGATCGGTCAGCAGCTGCCCGACGGCGGCTTGGTGGGCGGTGACGGTTTTGCCGGCGGCCAGTTCGGCGGCCAATAGCGTCGCGAGGTTGCGCTCGCTGCGGGGTGTCATGGCGGCTACGACGGGGGCGTCTTTCAGGTCTTGCTCGTACAGCGGCGGGGCGACGACGTTTTGCGAGAAGCGGAAAAACCGTTGGCTGCCAGCCGGCCCGACAACTTGGATGGGGGCGATCAGGCTGGGATCAAATTTTGCGTCCGGTGGTGAATCAATCGCCAAAAAGGCCGTCAGGTAACTCATTAATTCAGCCGTATCGCCTACTAATACGTCGACGTTGCGCTGCAAGGCGTGCACTTCCACCCGTTGGGCACTGGCGGATACTTCGGCGCCTTCGTGGGTGGCGATCACGCGGCCGCCGGCAAAGCCCATGCGCGTACCGGTGTAGGCGACGCGTAAATCGGCTCGCGGCATGGAACTAGCGGTGACCCCGCCCCACACTTCTCCCAGCAGGATGGCAATATTTGGGACGTGCGGCGCCTTGTCTTTCAGGACTTCCAAGCCGACGACGCCGCGTTCCATTTGGTACAACGCCCGGGCGTTTTCGTCTTGGCGGGCCCCACCTGACGAATAAATCGTTAATAATGGCTGTTTGGTCGCTTCGGCGAGCTCGATTGCCTGCAACAGCTTTTCGCCGGCCACCGACGAGAGCGAGCCGCCCATAAAGTCGTAGTGCATGGCATAAATCACCACGGCTTGGTCGCCAACTTGGCCGACGCCAACTTCGGCCGCCTCAGACTTGCCTTTTTCTTGGCGGTTGCGGAGGTGCTTATCTTTGTAGACTTCAACTTTCTCACCAACCCGCTTAAAGAAAGGGATGGTGTCGAATTGCGGGATCAGATGAGTCCCCCGCGGGTGAAAATCTAACTGGGTCAGCACGGCCGCCAACTCTTGCGGTATTTCTTGGCTGTCCCACCGTGGCGTGGTTTCGATGATCTGTTCGATGAGGGCCGGCGGTGTCGTCGCGGCCGGATTGAGCGCCTCGGCTAATAGTTGCGCGACACCATCAGCCGGAATATCACCTATTATTAAGTGTTGCTCGTCTTCGGGGTACAGGTTGGCTGGTGCTCTTCTATTCATACGGCAAGTTGACTCAATGTAACACCTTCAGAGGCAGTTAGCAAATAGCTAGGCAGCGTGCAATCAGACAAGCGACGCCCTTCAATCAGGTTCTAGTCGAGCGAGTTTATTACTTGATTTTGATTAGTTTTACGTAGCGTTCAGCTGCTATCTATTGAAAGATTATGTTTAACGCATAACCAATTATAATAATGCCAATTGTTACAACGCCAAAGTACATTGCCAAGAGCTTAATGCTCATAACTTTCTTAAGTATCAATGCCTCGGGCAGGGAAAGTCCCACGGTGGCCATCATAAACGCTAGCGCCGTACCCATAGGTACGCCAACGCTAACGAGTGCCTGCATGATCGGTATAACTGCTACCGCGTTGGAGTAAAGCGGTACGGCAACAATCACGGCTAGCGGTACCGTCCACCAAGCTCCACTGTTGAGGGTGTGTTCAAAAAAGTCTTGAGGCACAAAGCCATGGATAGCGGCGCCGAGTCCGACTCCTATCAGTACATAAGGTATAAGCTTTTTTGTCAGTGTTAGGCCTTCGCTCCACCACGTACTCAAAAGATCACGCGAGAAGGCTGTTTTTTGAAAAACTTGGCCGTTAAATTTTGCGCTCTTACTCATCTCTAATATGTCAGAACTAATGTGTTTTTTGACATTCACGCGGCCTAGTATCAGACCACCGATAACTCCAATCAAAACGCCGGCTACTACATAAAACATAGTTATTTTCAGACCAAACAACCCAATAAACAATACGATCGCCGCTTCATTAATGAGCGGCGACGTTATCAGAAAGGCAAAAGTTACGCCAATTGGTATGCCGGCACCAAGAAAACCGACGAACAACGGAATGGACGAACAGGAACAAAAGGGCGTTATTGCCCCGAAGCTTGAGCCAAGCAGGTAGTCTAGGCCATACCATTTATGGCTATGCAGAAAATCACGGATCTTTTCGAGCGGTAAATAGTAGCGGATAACCGCCATCGTATAATTTATGACTAACAACAGCAGCAAAATTTTCAAACCATCATAGATAAAGAAATTTACGCTATCAGCTAACTTGCTGCCGGGCTGAATCGAAAAAACATTATAGGTAAGCCAGTCCGCTAAAGACTGTAAGGGGCTAAAAATGCTCATTGTTCTACACGTTTTCTAAAATGAGAGCTTTGATTTTTTGAGTGCTCGGGCTGTAGCCAACCATAGCTACTTTGCCATTCACTACCAGAGCCGGTGACTGCATAAGTCCTAGCTCCATCAACCGTTTCATGCCGTCTTGATTAGATAGGTATGTTACGTTAGCCTCTGGGCCAATTTCAGCTGCAACACTCTTGGTTATCTCGTGGAGTTGCTGACACGTCGCGCATCCCGTTCCGACAACCTCTATTTGTATCGTTTTCATCGTAGTCCCCCTTTTTGTTACATGATTTTGATTAGCTACAGTTCCCCGGCTCACAACTCTTCTGACCCTCTACAGCAGTAGCTGCTGTTCTATCATCCACGACTGCAGTTTCAGCCGGGCCACACAAGTCTTTAGCTCGTTGCTCTTTTATCCCCTGCTCCTTATTTGTTAACGAAAGTATTGTTTTGACAACGCTGTTGCCCTCTTCGGTCAGGTTGTAGTAGGTGCGTAAGCCGATCTTTTTTGATTCAACTACACCGGCAGTTTTGAGATCGCTCAAATGGTGCGATATCAGGCTCTGTGATAAATCGTTGGCGTGTTCAGTAAGTTCGCAAACACAATGCTCACCACCGTCTTTTAGGATACAAAGCAAGCGCAAGCGGGTTTCTTCACCCACTAGCTTTAATAGCGATGATAATGCTTGAATGTCTTTTGATGTTTTGGTGTTACTGTCACAGCAACTATATGAACGCATATTCATATAGTATGCTGACACTTTGGCTTTTGCAAATAAAATTAACGGCTGCTACAAGCTTTAGTTTAGGAAGCGGGCTTTGACGTGGTCTTTGTTGATGCCGTTGGTCAGGTTGGTATAGCCGAGCGAGTGCAGGATATTGGCGGCGACGGCCGAACGGCTACCGGTGCGGCAGTAAAGAATGATCGGCGCGTCTTTGGGCACGTCCTGTAGCTTAGTGGCGCCCGCCATTAATTTTGACGGTGGTATGTTGAGCGCGCCCTTAACGTGGCCGGTCATAAACTCAAACGGTTCGCGTACATCGATGATAACTTTGTCCATAAAACTCCTTACGAGGTTGAAATTAATGATTTACTAACCTTATTCTAATGTAAACGATTTACATTAGCAACAAAAGTGCTTATACTACTGATTATTATGAACGCCCCAACTATCGTCCAGCGCCAAACCAAATACTGCCAAGCTATCGAGCAGCGGTTGCGGAACATGGGTCACGCCACCAATGCCCAACTATTGGCTAACTTACGCGTCACCTTCCCCGGCCTGAGCGCCACCACCGTCCACCGGGCGACAACCCGTTTGGCGGCCCGCGGTACCATCGCCATGGCGCCATCGACCCATGACGGCTCAATGAGCTACGACGCCAATATTATCCCGCACGATCACTTCCAGTGTTCATCGTGCGGTCTACTGCGTGATACCGACGTCAAAGACAAAGTCATCCCGATTTTGGAAGCGTCGATTGACGGCTGTCGGATTTCTGGCCAATTAACGATTAGTGGTACTTGTAATTTGTGCATGAAAGGCAAAAAAATATGAAATATATAATCATCGCGGCCGTGATCGTCCTAGGGCTCGGCGGCTTAATTTTGATGTCGCCCAAAAGCGATAGCAGCAACAGTGCCCCCAGTCTATCGATCCAAAGCGTCCAAAAAGACGTCGCCGCCGGCGGTCAACTGATCGATGTCAGAACCGCCGCCGAATACGCGGCCGGTCATATCGACGGGGCGATCAACTTGCCGGTCGAAGCCATTCAAGCCGGGGCGATGCCGGCTGTCGCCAAAACCAAACCCGTCTACGTCTATTGTCATAGCGGCAATCGTTCGGCCCAGGCCACGCTGGTCCTCAAAGCCGCCGGCTATCGATATATTACCGATCTCGGCGCCATCAGCCACGTCCAATCAATCGGCGGCATCATTAAGAAGTAAGGAGAAAATAGTATGAAAATAACAATTTACAGTACCAAAACCTGCCCCTACTGCCATATGCTCAGGCGCTGGCTCGACGATAAATCGATCGACTATACCAATTACAATGTCGATGAGAATCCTTTGGCCGCCCAGGCCATGGTCAACCTCAGCGGCCAAATGGGGGTACCGTTCAGTACCGTCGAATACGGCGCCGGCCAAGTCGAGAAGATCGTTGGCTTTGATCGACCAAAATTCGAGGCTATCTTCAAGGTCGACCAAGCCGGCGCCTAGGACCTAATAAAAATATCAATAATAATGGAGGATTATAGTATGGGTTTTGTAAAATTTATGGCGAGTACCGCCGGTCGAATCTTACGCGTCGTGGCGGGGCTAGTGCTGATTTATGTCGGTTATTTTGTTATCAAGGGAGTTGGCGGCGATATTCTGGCAGTCGTCGGGTTAGCCCCAATCGCGGCCGGGGTCTTTGACTTTTGCCTCTTGGCACCGTTATTTGGCGCTCCCCTCTCGGGCAAAGCTATCCGTAAGAGCTAAGCGCGAGTCAGTAGCATTTTGACGGCGATGACAAGTAAGAAAACGCCGAAAATTCGCGTAATTACCACGTCTGGCAGATTGACGGCGTAATACGAGCTGACTAAGCTACCGATGATAAAGCCCACAATTATAAAAATGGCGGCTTTGATATTGACGTGCCCGGCTTTGTAATACGCCATGGCGGCGAAGATACCCAATGGCGGAATCAACAGGGCCAATGTCGTGCCTTGGGCGGTTTTTTGGGAGAAATGAAACAGTAAGGCGAGCGCGGGAACAATTATTATGCCGCCCCCAATGCCGACTAACCCGCTCAGCGCGCCTGCTACCAATCCCAATAAAATAAACGCAACAATAATAAACATAGCTTAGCTCTATCATAACAAAAAAACCGTCGTAGCGAGCCTTAGTGGACTATATATAAATAATCACTTTATAACGCCCGATTTCTTGACTGTCATTAGGGCCGACAGACGGCTACATGATTGTTTGATTGAAGCCACGATATGGGTCAGGTGGTCTGGCGGTAGGCGGTTAAGACTTGCGCCTACAGAGAACCGCGAATGATGACTTGGTCGCGCCGCGGGCCGACGCCAATCAGGGTGATAGGCACCTCGGTCATGGTTTCGATAAAACTAACGTATTCCTGGGCCGCCTTGGGTAAATCGGCAAACTGACGGACGCCTTGGATATCTTCTTGCCAGGTCGGCAGACTTTCGTAGACGGGGGTGACTAGTTCTAATTTGTAGGCTGCGTCGGGCGCAATCTCGATGCGCTTGCCTTCCAGCATGTAGGCAACACAAATCTTGGCTGCGTCGCCGTAGCGATGAACCCAGTCGAGCTTGGTCAGCGCCATCTCCTGTTTGCCATCGACGCCGTTGACTAGCTGCGAACGGCGGATTTGCGGCAAGTCGAGGTGGCCGAGGCGGCGGACCCGGCCGGTGGTCGTGCCCTTTTCGGCGTCTATCGTTGTCATGTCGCCGTGCAAGCGCTGCAATTGTTCGCCGTCCGTAATCTCGGTCACGAACGGACCGCCACCGACGTGCGACGGTACAGCCTTGGCGATGCCAGTTATGCGGTCGATAAAGGCCGGGGCGATACCGAGACCGGTGCACGCGCCGCCCGATGTCGTCGACGAGGACGTCGTGAAGGGGTACATACCGTGGTCGATGTCGAGCCAGAAAGCCTGGGCGCCCTCGGCAAGCACCCGAGCCGGCTGCTCAGCGCGTAGCTGCTGATTAAGGTAAAGAACGGTATCGGTGACGAAGCTCCCGAGGCGCTGCGCATTTTCCAAATATTCTTTGGCGACCGCCATTTCGTTGATCGGCTCGATTTCGGCTTCGTCACGCATTCGTCTCTGAGCCACGAGACTTTCATAGACTAGGGTCAATAAGTCCTCGGGATTATCGTTGATTAACTCGACGCGGGCGCCGGCACGCATCGCTTTCTGGGAAGCTACTTGGGCGATTCCTGATTTGGTGCTGCCCTGTCGCCCACTGCCGGTTTCTCGAATTTTGTCGTCATAAATGTGATGGGGCAGGATCAAGTGCGCCGCCGAACTGAGCATCAAGTTCCGCTTATTTACTTCAATATCCTTGGTTTGGATAGCGGCAATTTCGGCGACTAGTTTGCTGGCGTTGACGAGCGTGCCGTTACCGATGACGTTCATGGTCGCGGGGTGCGTAATGCCCGAAGGTACTAGGTGGAGGGCCAGGTCCCGCCCATCCGGCAGCACGACGGTGTGCCCGGCATTATCGCCACCATTAAAGCGGGCGACGATATCATGCTCGCCGGCGAGCATGTCCACGAAGCGCCCTTTTCCCTCATCACCACGTTGTAAACCAACGATTACATCAACAGACATATCTACTAACCATAGGTAAAGCTTGGCCAATAAGCAAGCATAAGCGTTAACGAATGGGCCGCTTCGGTTCACGGCCAGTTGGCGTTATGCGATGTGGAAATATGATAAAGCTCTAATGTCGGTTGTCTTTTGGCCTTACGACGATTTTTAGGTCGTTCGCAAAGTCGCTAATTCAAAAAGAGGCCGTTGCGGCCTCTTTTTAGTTTAGTAGATGGGGTCTACTGATTGTAGCGATTGTGTTGCATACCACCACCGCGATTGGCGCTATTGCCATCGTGGTCGGATGCCTGGCGTTCTTGCATCGTCTGCAACCGGCTGTCTATCTCGGCTTGGGTTAGGCCGTTAGCCTTCCATCGCTCCTGGGCGGCTTGCTGCATCGTGGCGTGGAGCTTGTCTTCGCTGATACCCTTGTATTGGGCGATTTGCAGCAGGGTTTTAGTCTCCAACTGAGTTTGCAGCTCGGTTTCGGTCATGCCAAGCAGTTGAGCTTTGGTCTGCATGACTTGCTGGTTGCCATAGCCGCCACCGTGACCACTCATATTGCTAGTGGCGCTTTGCGCTTGGGCAAAACTTGGGGCCGCTACCAGCCCGGCCGTGGCCAGCCCGGCGATACCTAAACTGTACGTTAATAATTTTTTCATTTGTGCCTCCTTTCGGCATAGGTAGTACGAACCAGAGGCTTGAATTATTTCATTTAGCGATTGTGCCGGTACCCCGGACTGGGTAGGACGCAGTTCAAGTCGTTGTTGGCGCAGCTTTGATTTGATCGACGATGGTCAAACATAGTTGGCAATGTACTGTAGGAGAATATGAAACCGATGGCCAGAACCAGCGCGACCACCAAGGGGGCTAAGAAAATTAAACGAAACTTATACATCGGCCCGGTTTTTTTAAGAAAATAGATAGCGCCCACAAGAGTGATTAGTCCGAGCAACAAGGCCCACCAAGGGAACGAATCCGTTAATGCGGCTAGATTCTGTCTTGCGCCGTAGGCCGGTCCGGCGGCCGTCCGTATCCTGAGCCACAAGGTCGCGATACTAATGAAATAGCTAGTTATAAAAGTGAGCGCTACTACGGCCATGACGCTCAGAGCGCTTAAGGCTAGGTAATGCCAGTGTGATTGCATGCGGGGTTTGTCATTATGGATTTTCTGCATGACTTTTTCTTCGATACCACTGACACTCGGTTGGCGGGTTTTATTCATAATTCACTCCGTTACTTCGGCAGACCTTCTGCAGTAGGGCCTTGCCTCGCTTAATTCTAACTCCCACGGTGGACGACGGGATATGTAAGATGTCGCTTATCTCGCCATACTTTAGATTATCAAAGAAATTGAGAACTAAAACTTCCTGATATTTAAGATTGATTTGGCCAAGGCATTTTCGAACATCGGCCTTTAGAATCCGCCTATCGAGTATTTCGTCAGATGTAAATCTCACGAAAAAATCATCATCGACTTCATTGACTGCCTCCAAGGCACAAGTTTTTTTGCCCCGCCGGATGGAATTAATGGCTTCATTGTGCAGAATTCGATAGATCCATGACGAGAATTGTTTGTTTAGCTTGAAACTTCGGAGGTTAATGTAGGCCTTTATGAACGCTTCTTGAGTCACGTCGGAGGCAATGTCGTAATCTTTTAACAAGAACATTGCGTAGCGCAACAGTTTATTCTCGTAGCGCGTAACTATCAGGGCATATAGCTCATCGGCACCTTCTAAAACGAGGGCGACTATTTGCGCATCCGAAAGATTATCAGGCTTAGTGTCCATGGCCACATGTATTGTACAACTGAACCGACTATATTATTTCACCTGGACTATTAATCAAAGACTCAGGTAATGCGTCGCCCAAGTTGTGGCTGCAATAGCACTACGATAGCCTTAGTTTTCGTCGGAGCCAATGGGCTGAAGCTTTTAGCTCGAGAAATCAGTCTCGATTTGACGGACCGCCCAAAGGCCCATAAATTGAACCCGCCTAAGCGCAGCTTGGTCTTCGTCCAGATGAGCGGCCTCGTTAAAGCTTGCCAACATGGTTCGGAGGTATCGACCGTCGGCCGACGACTCCTCTTCGACCTCATTATACATACTGGCCAGCAATAGATTCTTTTCAAGCACCCCGCGATCCTTATTTATATTGGGCTGGTGCAATTTTTGCCACCGTATTAAAGACTCTTTCCGTTGCTCGGGAGGGGCCTCAAACACAAACTTTGTCATCAGTTTGTGCCAAACTCGATTACCTTCCGGTGTCAGCACCAGATTATCGATTTCGATATCGCGGCCCACTCGGTCGATCCACTCTAGGGCGCTGTCTCTAAGACCCGCAAATGATTCGGGTGTGCTACTAGGTTGTTCGGTGTTAAATTCAGTCATGCCAACTCCTCGTGGACACATATTGCGATAATCTCACTCTTTTTGCAAGCATGAGCGAAACAAAAAAGCGCCTCTTGCAAGTACGCGCGCTCGATTTCTAGCTCAGGTTGCTTATCCCCGAAGAACAAACCTGGCTTGAGTGTTTAATCGGACCCAAATGAGACGGTTCTACTGATCGGATCTAGGCCCCAAGACTTCGTCGATCAATTTGCCCGAAGCTTCTAGGGTCTCTAAAGCCCATGTTGGTACTTCGGTCTGCTCGCGTTCGGACTCGGAGACCTCAAAAGCGGCGAATTGAACTGCCCCCTCGTGTTCACGCTTGGCTTTGGTGTGCAGATCGAAGGTCGAGGCCGCTACTAAGCCGGCCACAGCGCCGACTAGCACGCTGGCCGTAGTGTTTTGCGGTATGAACGGCTTATCATACTGGTTGAGGGCGATCAGGGTGACATAAAGCGACAAGGCCGTACCGCCGATGGCGTTGCGCAGTCGCTTGGCTCTAGTCTCGGCCTGCAAGTTCTGGTCGTGATATTCTTTGTTGATAATTTCTTCGGAAGACATAATGAATAGTATACAACATAAAGCTTTGTCGGTAAATGTCGCGGCTCCCCCACTGCCCGAACTCCGCCATTTCAAAGGCGCTATTAAAATTATGTTTGATCAGGCAAATGGGTACTGGACCCTAGTTGACTCGGATAGGCTGGCAGGCTCGAGCAACGGAACTTTGGCATAGTCATATTCCCGCACGCTGGCGGCGACCATAATTTGCGCAACGGCCAGACTAGTCCATAAGCTCTGGGTAAATCGGACAGCTTCAACCGCCGTCAGGTCACTATAAGCGCCGGTAGCGAGTGAAGCGGCATCGGCGTGGATAAATTTATGCACTGCCAGGTTGGTTTCATTGGCTGCTAAGGTGCGGTCGACAATGGTTCTAATTCTAGTTGCCTGGCCGACGCGCAGAGCAAACGCGTAGGCCAGTTCATCGGCCGCAACCCCTACCACGTCGACGCTGGAGGGGCCTTGCTGGTGGCGCATGCGCAGGTATGAATCGGTGTCCTTGGATTCAAGCAGGCACTGCTCACGGTAGCCACCAGAAATAAACTTTAAAGAGGTAAAAGTTAGACGGGCGGTCGCCCAATCGTCATTGGCCACCCCGGCTGCCGCGTATTGGGCCCCCATAGTTTTAGGCGATCGTGATGACTCTTCACTTTCAAGGCGTTGATATTTGTCGGATCGTTGAAGGACTTACTGAAATCAGCTTGTCGCGCCGCGAAGTCGCTTAAAGGAGCGTTACGGCCCGTGTTGGACTGCTCGACTTCTTGGCGGAGCCAGTCGTTGATTACGCCAGCGATGTTCTCGGGTCCGGGAGTTATCATAAACCCAAAAATACTACGTAAGTGACGACATGTCAAAGTTGCGGCCGCATACTAGCTTCGACTTTCTGACCTGTCAGGGATCAATTAACTTAAGAACTAGACTAGTTCAATAGGGATGGCCGGAAGACGGGTTGCTGGTCGAGGGCGTCGTAGTGGGCTGGGACGAAGTCGCCGCCGCTGGCTTGGCAACTTGGAACCTACTGATGCCGTTACCGGTGACTTGCCCTTGACTGTCATTGACGAAGTAATAGAGCGGTAAGCCCTGGTAGGTGTATTGGGTTTGACCATTGTCGGCCCGCTTGATTGTGCCGACCCCAGTCGGTAAGTTCGTCGTCGAACCGCTGTCTTGGTAGGCCGGCCAGTTTGCCAGGCAGGCCCCAGTACAGTTGCTCACCCCGGAACTATCGGCGCCGTAGGTATAGAGGGCTTTACCATTCGGGTCGGCCAGATATTGGCCGAGGCTCGAGCTGGTCTTGGTCATCAAAACGGTGTTGTTGACGGTTGGTTTAGCGGAAGTTTTAGCGGTGGTTGTTGTTGGCGTGGTGTTTGACGACTTGTGCAGCAAGGCATAGCCTCCGCCCAGCAACACTAGTACGACGATTACAGCGACTATTACTGAGCTACTTTTTTTCATGATTAATCCTCTCTAATTACAATAATTCAATGGCTACTATGCCAATTATTTTTATGAAGTAGTAGCGAAATTATTACAGTTTAGCTTGGGTGGGAGGCTAGTGGGTTATACGTCAGGCGGATGATCAGGCCGGCGTGTCCGCGGCGTAGTCTAAGGGCACGGCGTCAGAAACATACCTCTTGTCTGGGTAGTCGTCGCGAATTCTTTCAATGTCGGCGGTTGTCATGGTGAAGTCTAAGGCTCCCAAGTTCTCTTGCAGGTGTTCAAGGCTCGTCGTTTTGGCGATCGTGACCACGTTGCTCTGACTGGTTAGCCAGTTGATGGCAATTTGAGTCGGCGTTTTAGCATACTTAGTCGACAACTCGCTCATCAGAGGCGTGTTAGGCAGCAGGCCTTTTTGGACTGGCCGCCACGCCACGACCATCACGTCATTCGCTTGGGCGTGTTGCAGCACTCGTTTTGCTTCGGCTTCACGGTATTGAACGTTGTAATGAACCTGGTTACAGACCAGCTTGTTCCGGCTGTGTCGTTGCGTTTCGTCAAATCGATGCGGTGTCATGTTGCAGACGCCAATATTTTTAACGACGCCTCGGGCCACCAGCTTGTCCATGGCGCGCATCGTGTCTTTGATGTCGATGCCGACTTCCGGATAACGATGGAGCAGGTAGAGGTCTAAGTAATCGGTACCGAGGCGGTTGAGCGTCGCTTCGAACGATCGTAGAACGCCGTCGTAAGTCTGATTCCAGGCCGATACTTTACTGGCGATGATGAGCTGGCTTCGGTCGTTATGCTCGAGGGCTTTGGCCAGCAATTCTTCGGCGTGCCCGGCGCCGTAGCTTTCAGCGGTGTCAATGTGCCTGACACCGGCCTTGATGGCGGCGTCGATCGCGGCAATGTCAGCCTCGTCATTAGTGCGGTCGATTTCGGTTTTGCCACCCATCTGCCAAAGGCCCAAGCCGTAGACCGGTAGTTCAAAGCCGCTGGTCAATTTTTTGATCGGTATATTCATGCGTCTATCATACCAAAATCAAAGAAAGACTTCCGAAGGAGTCTTTCGTAATACTTATGCTTGGCGCAGCGAGCGGGTCAGGCACCAAGCTTTTTACTGGCTTAATCCCTTGTCATAACCTGATAGACCATACGCATATAATTATCGACGGCATTACTTACCTGCTCAAGAAACTCTTGGCGACTGACCCAGGCGTAGGAGGCGTGCTCCCAGCTAATAATTACGTCGGGACGTCTTTGGACGTGGGTCTCGTATAAATGGTACATCGTGTGGCGAGCCGAGAACTCTTGACCTACATATTTTTCAGCTACGGCCTTAGGGTCTAAAACAATCCCGGCTTCCTCGGTCACTTCACGAAGCATCGCCCGAACCGGGCCCTCCCCCGCTTCAATCGTTCCGCCCGGTAAGTCGGGATCATTCGGAAATCTCGGATGATTACTTCTTTTTAGCAGCAAATAGCGATCATTTTCATCGACAATTACTATTTTGGCGACTTGCTTCATATCCGTCTATTATAACTAACGCCTGCAACATTATATTGTGTTTTTTGGTTCCACTGACTAGGGTGAGTTGGAACCAAATTTAGTATGAACTAATAGAAATGTGGGAGATTACCCTTGCGATTGAGCCGAGTAGCCGAGTAGTTTAATGTGCAAATTTGAGGTCAATGCGTTTTGCTGCTTTTTCGACCCAGTCATGTAGCTGGGTTAGCTGGTGCGCGATTACGAGTCTTTCATCTTCTGATATCTCAATTTGCTTTTCTATGCCATCCAACTGGTTCTGGATAGCACTGATTTGACTCTGTATTTTACCAATATTACTTTCAGCACTGCTGAAGCGTTCATCAATTCTAGTCATCATAATATCGAGAACGCTTAAAACGTCATCAATATCTTTTCTAGTGACTACGGCATCAGTACTCATGAGGATTATTATACCACCGAGAGCGGGTTTTTGAAGATGTCATTAAGCGTGACCAAGGGGTCTCTCCCGACTGGTCTCTTCGAACTAATGACCTACTTTCGACTGGGTCCATGCTTCAGCCAATGTGCTTTGAGCAATGAAATACTTATTGTTGAAAGCATGAAGCCAATAACTGGTACCAGCGCGTTTATCCAAGGATTTATGTGAACAACAAACCGCAAATAGAATGCCACAACCATGTAAGTGAGTAACATGATACCAAGACGGCGAACCCAGCTAGTCTCCCATGCCTTATCGCCTTCAACCCGTTGGTTGCGTGACTCAAGTCGTTCTATGCGTTGCAACAAGTCGCTATTTTTCATGGATGCAGGATAGCAAATAAATAGACTTCCGAAGAAGTCTTTTAAGCATTAGCAATAGGGCTCCCTCTACTGGTCACACTTCGAACTTTTGAAGTAAATATTAAGATTTCGTAAGTTGTACTTCAAGAAACTCGGCATTGTTCATCTGGTAGACTGGGTCGAACTCGCTGAATTGTGTGTGTCCTTTGGCGATCTCTTGGAAGTAGAAGCCAGAAGTCGCATGGCCGACTACTACAGTCGTGCCGCTTGTCGCTTGAGCGATTGTTTTTATCTTATCGAGTGCGGTGCTTAATCGTGCGATCAAATCTTTTTGCGATTCAAAACCAAGCTCGGTATCATTCTCAAAAAAGAAGGCATTTTCGTGCCGCTTTGGCTTGCCTTCTAACTCACCCATTCGGCGTTCACCAAGTTCATCGACGACTATAATTTGATATACAGGTATCCCCAACTCCGCGGCAATCAGTTCTGCCGTTTGCTGCGCTCTAATAAAAGAAGAACACACAATAGTAGATACATTTTCGCCCCTCAAATCTTGACCGGTTTTACGAGCCTGCTCCAAACCTTCTTCGGCTAACGGTGTAGTGGGTGTTCCGACAGTTGAACTTGCATTCGCTAGACTTTTGCCGTGACGTACGAATAATATTTTCATTTTAGTATCATAACAAAATATACTAAATAAACCTCCTGCAACATAGACCAAAATGCTCACAGCTCCCCCTACTGGTCACTCTTCGAACTTTTCGGGCTGTCGGCGAAGCTAAAATCATTTTAATTTGACTTGAACAAAACAAAACTATGTTCAGTATCTGCGATAACGTGAAATCCGAGGCTTTCATAAAAAGGCACCGCGCTTTGCTTCCCGTGGCCACCGTAAAGCATCGAGTTACTCAGGATGGTCGCGGTGTAACCTATTTGTTTGGCTCGAATCTCAGTCTGCATAACAAGTTCTTTGCCAATTCCCTTGGCTCTAGCCTCGCGCTGAACAAGCAGGTCGCAGAGCTCAATGATATCTTTCGAAAATTCTCGTGTGTACGCAAAGCCTATTATCCGTCCCTCACTCTCGGCAACTAGAGCTGGATAGTGCTCGATGTAAGTTAGCGTCTGGGCTATAGGGTCAGCCTCGTAGGTCAATTCCGAAACCTTTAACCCCTCAATACCCTCAATGTCGGCAATAGTGGCATCCCGAATTTCAAAACTCATAACACCTAGTTTAACAAAAACAAAAGACTTATATAATTAAGAAGTCTTTTAAGCATTAACAATACGGCTCCCCCTGCTGGTCACACTTCGAACTATTGAATGTTCGAAAACTAGCTATTCCCCTTCAGGCGTTCGCGCTAACGGCAATACTTGAACTGCCGGTTTATCAAGGTCATAAATAATGTAATGTTCTTCATCGTCGCAAGGAATTTCCGGCACCCATCGCTGTTCATATAGGTTTCGTGCGAGCACAGCCAATTTATTCCCCGAAGGTTCAGTGGGGTCGGCAATATATGTCGTCTGACCGTCTTCCCTCCAACCAAAGTTTGGAGTAAGCGCAGTATCAATTAACTTTTTTCCTAAATTCATCAATTGATCTTCTGTAGTGGTACCTGAAATGGGCCCACTCTCCGCTGTAACTAAAAGTACATCAATACCTTTAGGAATAACGACACGCATGCCACGTACTCCGGTACTCGAATTTGGTTCAACTTCTCCGCGTAAAGACATAAAACTAAAAATACCACAAAAGTGGCATTTTGTATAGTTCTTAAGCTTGGCTCCCCTTGCTGGTCACTCTTCGAACTTTTACCAAGTCATAGAGACACGATCAAGCAAGATTATTTTAAGGGCTTGATGAGAGAGTACAAAAATGGCGCAAGGGTTAAAAGTAGGCCAGAAATCATGACCGGATAATTCGAACCATAGGTATCTAGTCCAGCGATTGCACCGAAGAAAGCCATTATTGGACCGACAACGCCAGAGACTATAAGAATTAAAGCTCGCAATGGGGTAGAAAGTCGATACTGCTTATTTTTCTCTAGCCAGATAATCACAAAAATCATTGGTATAGGAATTACGCACATAATTAACATAAGAATTAAGGACGTTACGCGAATTTTTTTTGCGCTTGGTTCGTTCAATTGAATGACTGGTAATGATGGCTGGCTTGATTGCGGTTGCGAGTTACCGACAGCGGGGCTCGATTGTTGTTGATATGGTGATTCTATGTTTGGGTTCATGGCATAAGAATAACATATGTATGATCCAGAGGTTCAACCTTTAACAGGTAGGGTTTTTGTGAATTAAGATAAGAAATCGGATAATTAGCTTTGGGAAAGGCTAGCGGGCTATGCCCTTCTCCGCCCAAGCTTTCTCGGTGCGCGCACCTGCGAGAGCTTGGGCTCCGCCGAACCTTCGACCTACGCTCGACTTCGTCGGACTGGTCGAAGGTTCGAACTCCTCGGGCGAAATAAAAACACTCAGACTTGCGCCTGAGTGTTTTTATTTGGCTCCCCCTACTGGTCACACTTCGAACTTTTGAACCAACTAATCACTCGCAGAATCGATAGCATCCCTTTTTGCTAAATATTCATCAAAGATTCTTTCAGTGTATGAGTGTGCACGTGCCCTAGCTTCCGGTGCGTCCGTGCCATTAGCCATTTCTCTTTCAACTAATAGATTTATAAGAGTGCCGGTCAAGGTGCCTCGAAGTTTTTGAGTATGTAATTCAAGGATTCGCTGATCTTTATCATATGCATATGAGGACTGGCGTAGCTTAGCTCTGATCTCAAGTGCTTGATTTGACACTATGCCTAGGCAGAATTCTGCTTCTTCAACAGTTATGCCTTCTAATAGGTCGTGTTGTGCGGCTTCCGCAGCAATACTCGCATCAATAGATACATTTATACGTTCACTAAAGGCCGCAGTATCTATATCTGGTTGAGTCATAAATATCCTAATGAAAAGTCTATTGTAGTTCGCTTAAGTTGCATCTTGCAAGCATAACCAAATAAAAAGACCTCCTTTAACAGAGGTCAAAATGCTTATGGCTCCCCCTACTGGTCACACTTCGAACCGGGAGTACTGAGTTTAATCTTGCTTCAGCAAAAGTAAGGCTCGATCAACCTCTTCTTTTGTAGCAACTGACCCAATTTTTGTTTTGAGATTTGCATCCGGAACAACCTCATCCGAAACAACCTCAACTGCAACGGTTTCAGCGGGGATGCGAGACCATTCTTCGGGTGTACCCAGCGCGTCTATGAATCTAGCTAGTTCCATATAATTAAAATACCACAAAAAGTGGTATTTGTATAGTGCTTAAGCTTGGCTCCGGGGAAAGGCTAGCGGGCTGTGCCCTTCTCCGCTGCGGCGTGCTCCGAGCAAGCTCCTGCGCGCGTCCTCGCTGCGCCGAACCTTCGACCTACGCCCAAGCAGGCTTGGGCTGGTCGAAGGTTCGAACTCCTCGGGCGAAATAAAAACACCCAGACTTGCGCCTGAGTGTTTTTACTTGGCTCCGGGGAAAGGGTTCGAACCTTCGACCTAGTGGTTAACAGCCACCCGCTCTACCGCTGAGCTACCCCGGATTATTCATCCAAATAAGTCTACCTGTTTATAGGGCCTATGTAAACTCTTTAACAGTGCAGACGCCAGCTGTAGATTATTATGAACTAATTAGTGACTGATAAGGAGTAATGTTTATGGCCGAAAAACCTACAACCTATGACTTTACGGGCCTTAAGGCCTTGTTCTTCAACACGACGCTCAAAAAATCACCCGAAGTGAGCAACACCCAGGGTTTGATTGATATCAGTACGCGGATTATGCAACAGCACGGCGTGGCTACTGAGGTGATTAGGGCGATTGACCATGACATCGCCACTGGCGTCTACCCCGATATGCGCGAGCAAGGTTGGGTCAGTGACGAGTGGCCAGACATATATAAGAAAGTCGTGGCGGCCGATATTTTAGTGATAGCCGGGCCGATTTGGCTGGGCGACAACAGTTCGGTCACCAAGCGAGTCATCGAGCGCTTATACTCGCAATCGGGCCAGCTCAACCGGGCGGGCCAATACAGTTATTACGGCAAGGTTGGCGGCTGCTTGATAACCGGTAACGAAGACGGCGTCAAACACTGTGCCATGAATATTTTGTACAGCCTGCAGCACCTCGGCTATACCATTCCGCCCCAAGCCGACGCCGGTTGGATCGGCGATATTGGTCCGGGGCCGAGCTATTTGGACGAGGGGTCGGGTGGCCCGGAAAATGACTTTACCAACCGCAATACCACCTTCATGACCTGGAACCTGATGCACTTGGGCAAAATGATCAAGGACGCTGGTGGCGTCCCGGCCTACGGCAACCAACGCGAGGAGTGGGACGCGGGGGCGCGCTTTGACTTCCAAAACCCCAATCCTGAATATCGTTAGCTCTTGCGAGGAACACAGGTGGACGGATTGTGCAGCCCGCTCCTCGAGCTTGTCATCCCAGCGAAAGCTGGGACCCAGTCAATCAAGTAATCCGCTCTAAAGATCATTCCAGCCCGGATTAGTTTGTTCGATTAACTGTAGTTTCCAAAGCCGTTTCCAGGCCTTAATGTCTTTCTCTCGCTTGATTGCTTCGTCGGCTAGATTGTAGGCTTCATAGTGCACTAGTTCGGTGACACGGTACTTTGTCGTGAAGCTTGAGTAGGATTTTGAACGATGTTCGTCGACGCGACGCGCCAAATTATTGGTAATCCCGGTATATAGTGTTCCGTTGCGATGACTGGCTAGGATGTAGACGAAATACTGTTGCAGGACAACATAATAGTGACTGCTAATTAATTAATTCTTAAATGGTGTGCTCCGCACGGGATATTGACTGGGTCCCAGCTTTCGCTGGGATGACAGGAAACGTTGGGGTGACAGTGCGGGGTTAACGGGCTTTGAGGGCCTGGTCGATAGCCCGTTTCTCGTCGCGGGCTTTGAGGGTTTGGCGCTTATCATACTGGCGTTTACCGCGCCCGACGGCGATGCGCAACTTGATAAAACGGCCGCCGGTTAGGATATCGAGTGGGACGATGGTTTTACCTTGTTGCTTGCTCTCGATCAGGGCCGCGACTTCGCGTTTTTTAGCGAGCAGCTTGCGGGTGCGCGTTTGTTCGCTCTCGGACATGGGGATGCCGTTGGTGCCGGAGATGGTGGCGTTGAGTAGCCAGAGTTCGTTGTCTTTGACAGTCACGTAGGCGCCACGCAACTGGCCGTGGCCCATACGTAAGTTTTTGGTCTCGGCCCCGGTTAGTTGCAAACCCACCACTAAAGAATCACCGAGCTCGTAATCGGCCCGGGCGCGGCGGTTAGTGATGGTCTTGGACTGGGTGGGTTTCTTCTTTGCCATGGCAGTAGTATGACCGATTAACCCTGTTAAGGCTAGAGGCCGCGCTTAAACGCTTAAGCTGGAGGTAGAAAGTAGGAAATTGGAAATAGATTTGGCTACGGAAGCTTATCCCTACTCCCTAGTTACTAATTGCCCGTTTCTGATACTTTTTGACTCTATTTCGTTTTGTGCCGGCGGACGCCTTTGAACGGTTTGCCATCGGATTTAACGTTTAAGAACTTCCCAGTCAGGGTGTTACTCTCGACGTATTGGCGTGTAAGCGGATTAAATGACTGAACTCGACTCTTGATCCGACCGACTCGACCGTGCCCGGAAATTGCGTTTTTGGCCATAGCTACCTTTCGATTTTGAATTACTATCATAACGATAGGCTGCAAACCTTAACTAAAAATTAAATATCGGCAAAATCGCGGTATGTGAGAGGACGGACCTCTCACACAATCTGCGGGTTAAATTCGGGGGGGACGATGGTTGAGCGCTTATTTTTTGGCGGCGAATTCTTGCTGGGCGACGTTCCAGAGGCTCGGGTCGTGCAGGACGGTCAGGCGGTAGTACCAGTATTCGGCACCCCAGAGGTCGACCTGGCGCATGCCGGTGGCTTTGCCGTAGGCGATGCGGTCTTTGAATCGGGTAGCGTCGAGCGACTTGTTTTGCTCGGCTAGGCTGGTCTCGGGTATCGTTTTGCCGTCCGGCGGCCAGGCTTCGGCTTGGAGCTCGCCGAGGACCATATCGCGGTGGTTGACTATTTTTTGCACGCCGGCCAGGTAGCCGTAAAACCAAGCTGGAAACGGATACTCGAGATAGCGGTGAGTGACGCCGGCATCCCAGACCCGTTTGTAGACGGATATGCTGAAGAGGTCGGGTTGGGGCTGGCCGACCGGGAAACCGAGGGCGTTATTGCTGCGGCCGACTATGATCGGGTGGCTCGGGTCGAGGTTTTTTACCAGATTGTATTCGCTGACTAACCGACTCCGGTCAAAGTTGGTGCAGGCGCCAAAACCTTTCAAAAAGAACTCGTTCTCGAGCTGATAACTCTCCAGGCTTGGCGAATGCCGATAACGAGTAACGACGGCCCGCATGTAGTTTTCGAGTTGGGGCTGCCAGACTTGGACGGGCTCGCTGGCGGCCCAGGCCGGCGCGTGACACTCCGGCCAGCGTGGTTGGCGTAAACCGACGGTTAGGACTACTTGAGCGTGGGCGGCCTCGGCTTTGCTGAATTGCCAGTCGAGCTGGCTAAAATCGTACTGCCCCGGCGTCGGCTCGGCGTCGCTCCAATAACTGACCAAACGGACTTGGCGCACCCCGATTTTAAACAAATTGTCGAGCGTCTCCGGCGGATTCAGACCTAAGCTTTGGGCGTAATCGGGAATAAAGCTCACGCCCAGCTGAAACGGTTGGTTTTTTTCGGATTGGATATACCACTGGGCGATGCCGTACATGCCGCCCACCAGAACGGCAACTGACAATACTACAACGGCGATAATTTTGTGCCGCCAACTTCTCTGCCAGTACCGCAGCGGCAGTCGTCCCAGGCTTTTTATTAGCGGATAATCGTACAAACGAAAGCGTTTTGCCATATAATAGATTCAGATTTTGATGAATGTTAGTATCGTAATCCCAGTATACAACGAGGCAGCTTGCTTGGACGCTTGTTTGCGGGCTATCGCCGTGCAAACTGTTATGCCAACAGAGGTGATCGTCGTTGATAATAACTCGAGTGACGACACTATTGCCGTGGCGCGGCGCTTCCCTTTCGTGACAATCATGCGCGAAAAGCGCCAAGGGGTGGTTCACGCCCGCAACCGCGGCTTTAATGCGGCCCGTGGCGACATCATCGGTCGGATTGACGCCGATACCGTCATTGCCCGCGATTGGGTCGCCCAATTGCAGGCTATTTTTGCCGACACTAGAATTTCGGCCGTTTCAGGGGCGATTACCTATCACGATCTACCTTGGCAGGACCAAGTTGGCCGGCTCGAACTCTACTTCCGCCAACGCATCGCCCGCGGGATGGGCGATAACGTCTTTTTGCAAGGCGCCAATATGGGTCTGCGGCGCAGCGCCTGGCGCAAAACCAGGAGCAAAGTCTGTGACAATGGCGGCTTGCACGAAGATTTTGATCTGGCGATTCATGTCCACCGGGCTAACCTAAAAGTGGTCTTTAATAAAAATTTACAGGCGACGCTGTCGCTGCGGCGGTTTGATTCGACGATGATTGATTTTTGGCATTACGCCTGGCTGAGCCCTAAAACCTACGCCCTTCATGGCCTGCACTGCCAACGACACATGTATTCGGTTATTTGGCTGGTCCTTTGGTTTTACTGGCCTATCAAACTGATTTATCGGGCCTACGATCCGGTTACCGAGCGAATGTCGTTGACGAAATTCTTGACTTCGACGGCCGAAATCGGGCGCGTCAACCCTGCCACCTTCGTCGACTAGCTTTATGACAAAGAGTCGGACTTCCCTCTCGTCATCCTGAACTAGTTTCAGGATGACGGCGCGGACGTTTAATGCGCACATGCTGTCATTCTGAGCCGAAGGCGAAGAAACTGCGCTAGAGATTCGTTCGGGTGAGATCCTTCGCCTGCGGCTCAGGATGACGGCGTACTTTGTCATCCCAAACTTGATTTGGGATCCAATCAATAAGGATTCTATTTTTGACTTAAGTCCCAGCCTGCGCTGGGATGACGGCGACAAATAAAAAGTCCAGTAATTAATCGGTGGGATAACACCATTTGACCGACCTTTTATTGGGGGTTGGAGACAAAGCCGCCTTGGTCGGTCGGTGTCGGCTGACAGTGCGCCCACAAGCCGACATGGTTCGATTGGGCCCGGGCTTCGGCGCTGGCGAATTGCCCCGATTTAGTGAATGGAAAATAAGGGTAGTAAAAGCCATAGCCGTTAAGGATTAATTGCTCGTTGACGAGTGTCCCGTCTGTCAGGTAGACGTAGCGTAACAACCGGTTGTAGCGATCACGATCGGTGCTCAGACTGTCGGAGACGAGCCGAATCGACCGCTGGCCGATGGTGGCCTTCGTAAAATTAGAGGCGGCCGGTCCATAACACTGCACGGGCGTGTTTGGTTTGTGGGTTTCGGGCGTGTCGACGCCAATGAAGCGAATCTTCTCGATTTGCCCGTTCATACTAACCGCGATCGTGTCGCCGTCGACAAAACTTTGCACGGTGTACAGCCCCGGTTGAGTGGTCTGGATCAGACTGGCGGCGGCGCCAAAACTACCGTGTTGTTGCAAGTAGACAAAGCCGCTGGCGAGCAGAATAAGGCTGGCGACAATTGGCCGTCGTCGGCGGTGCAGGACGTGTTTCATACTACAGACTAAGGTGACGTGACAGTGAGGTTATGTCAAGTTTGGCGCCATCAATTTTAATGGGATTTTCATCTTTGGTCGGCGGCTCGAGCTTGGCGACGATGGCGTCGAATTCGGCCCCCGTCATGGCGCCGAGAACGCGCGTACCGGTGTCTCCGGGCGGACTGATTGCTCGCTGGCGCGCAATCGCCAGGGGCGTTGTGATCCAAATCAGAACGGTTTCGGCATTGTGGACGGCCGCGACTTCGCGCATCGCTCGGCGGTCATTTTTGAAATTAAAGTTGGTGTCGTAAATGACGCTTTGGCCGGCCGCCAATAGCTCGGCGGTTCGCTGGTTGAGGCGTTCGTACAATTGATGACTCTCGTCGACGGAGTGAAGTGGCCGTTCAAACATCTTGCCCCGGACGTGGTCGGCCCAGAGGTGGGTCGCGCCGGTGTGCTGGGCGATAATTTTTGAGGCTGTCGTTTTGCCGGCCCCGGGGTAGCCCACAAAGAGATAAAGTTTTGGTCTTGTCATCGTAGAGGTCATTGTAGCAAAGATCGTTCAATAATAGCGGTCTGGACGCTTACAAGTGTAGCTGGTCGCTGGTAAATAGGGGCATAAAGGTCGGTGCGGTCGCGGCCGTTCCGGGGATGGCCACTTGGTAGCCGAGTTGCTCGGTTGAGTAGCTCATGCCGATGACGGGGACCGACTGTCCGGTTTGGGGGTGGCCGATTTTGAGCGGCTTACCCTGCCGGGTCAGCTCCATGACGGCTTCAGCCAAGATCTGCATGTTCAGATCAATCGTTGCTTCGATGCGTTCATCGAGGTCGTGGTATTTTGTCGGCTCAACCCAGTGTTCCATGAAGGCCAGCCACTGCAACTGGGTGGCCGATAAGCGCGAGGTATCATCGATGAACTCGGTGATGGCGCGTAATTGTTGTTCTGGTGAAAAAGGCGCCTTGTCGGGTGCAGTTTGGCCGGTGGGGCCGTGGGGGCCAAACGCCGGTAAAACGCTTGGAGAAGTGGTTTGCACGGTTCGTCCGGCGAGTTGCGACCGGGACGCGTTGCTAGGGTCGAACGGTGAAACGGAGCTAAAAGCGGAGAATTCTTGACTCATCAGGGACTACCTTAATTAATGGCATTGTAGTTGATTGCCTTCAAAAAACAATATGAAATTTGCAGAAAGGCTGAGGCCGCTAAAAATCGATGCCTTTATTGGCCAGGAATTTATCGTCGAAGTGGTGTTTGATTTTCTTCATTTCGGTGGCAATGTCGACTTTGTCGATGAGCTCAATCGGAAAATTGCGACCGGTCAAGCACAGGCTTGTCGCGGGCGCCCGACTGTCCAGTAATTTAGCCATCTGTTCAACGCTCAAGAGACCGTCATGGACGGCGTTGTTGATTTCATCGCAAATGACCAGGTCGTAGTCGCCACTGGCAGCCGCCGCGAGGGCTTCGTCGTAGGTCGCTTGGGCGGCTTGTTTGTGTTGGTCCTCGCTAATGTCTGGCGGGCTCAACTCGCCGGCCTTGTAGAAGCCTTTGCCGCCTTTATAAAAATAGAGGTCGTCTTGATAGATGGGCATGATGTCGCGGATGAAGACGTGTTCGCCGACCCCCCAGTATTTGATGAACTGGATAAAGGCGACCTTTGAGCGGTTGCCGAGGGCGCGTGTCATCAGCCCGAGAGCAGCGCTGGTTTTACCCTTGCCGTCGCCGGTGTAGACGATAACGACCGAGTCTTTAGTTTTATAATCTTCGAAAGCCACAAGGTTAGTATACCCCGATTCTAAGCAATACTATGACCGGTGGTTCCATTGGCACGCGCCTCCCGGAAAGTGGTGCTAACGTCTTGAGTAAGAAGTTGCTGCTGGTCGTGATACAGTGCCACCCGCCCAAGATAGATACCAAAGCGTGAGCGACGAACCAAATCTTTGGCCGGGACTGCCTCTAGATTGGGGCGATGCTTGGAAGTCATCGTACCGGTTTGTAGGCGCTCGGACTTCTTGGACTGCATAAAAGTCACGAGTTGTTGATGGTCCGGGTCGGCGGCAATCTTATCCTCGGTGGTTTTGTCGTACTCACTGAGCCGATCATAATTGTTTCTGAAAAATTCAATAATAAGGTCAGCCGGCTTCCGGCCGACGTTTCTGACGCTATCACCTCGACTGCTAAAGTCAACGGTTTGATTGGTCGCTGTCTCACCGATCTGTTCTAGCGACACGATAAATGAATCAGGACTTTCATGAATCCGGCGATCAATGTACGTCAGACGCTTGAAGACGTCTTTAGCGGTGTCTTCAGAGACGATAATACTGGGTTTGGTTCTATCTATCTGTCCTTCGGGCATAACTACACATCTCCTAGTTCACTATATTTTAATGGCTTAGATAGGATTGTCCTGTGGGAAAACCCACAGTGTTTGTGATTGACTCGACTAGACCAGCTGGTGGGCTTTGAGGGCGGCGTCGATCTTTGGTCGGTCAAAGCCGATAATGATGTCTCCGGCGATGTCGATGACGGGAATACCGCGTTGATCAGATTTGGCGACGGCTTCTTGCCCGGCGGCCGGGTCGGCGTCGACGTCGCGGTCGACGTATTTGACACCTAATTTGTCGAAATAATCCTTAGCGGCTTTGCAAAAAGCACACCAGGTAGCGCTGTAAACAGTAATATTTGAGTTATTCATACTCCTATCATAGCACTATATAATGTAAAGTAAAGACGAAATGCCGAGCTTTCAGCAAAGGAATTAGGAATTAGCTTGAACGACGGCCACTTACCTCTACTTCCTACTTCCTGTTTTCTAATCCACCTCTACTAAATATGGAGTTGTAGCCCGAGCTAACTTTCAACTTTATGAACTTTTTACTTTATAACTCTAACTCGAACTCTCACTCGGCGCTTGAACATCAGGCGGCTGCCCTGTTATACTAAGTATTAATGGTCAAAAATAGTGTGACAACCAAGCGGACACCGACTAATTCGGTGACCGTACCGACGCCTGCTGGCGGGCCGAAAGCTAAAAATACCCAAGTGCTTTTCAACAGCGCGGCAATTGGCATGAGCTGGCAACTGGCCGTTGTGGTGCTGGTGCCAATCGTCGGCGGCTACAAGCTCGATCTGCGCTTCCACAGCTCGCCGCTCTGGACACTCATCGGCCTGGCCTTGGCGATGATCGGTATGATACTGGTTGTCCGCCGTACCCTGAGCGAATTTAACGAAATTACCAATGTCGATCCCAAGGAGCCCAAATAATGGTAGCAAGTCTGATTACTAAACTAGCCGACGCCGGTCCGAGCGTCCATGTCGCCCCCGCCGGTGTTATTAATTTGGGCGGTTTGGTTATCACCAATTCAATTCTGTACGGCTGGATCTGTACGGCGGTCTTCACCGCCCTGCTAATACTGGTGGCGCGCCGCCTAACCGTCAAACCGAAGGGTGGAATTATCCAGTACATCGAAGCCGGCGCCGAGTTTATCACTGGGCTGGTCGTCAATACTTTCGACGATAAAGAGCGTGGCCGCAAATACGTGCCTTTTTTTGTGACGCTGTTCTTTTTCTTGCTACTCAGTAACTGGCTCGGTCTTCTGCCGGGTGTCGGCGAGGCTTTTCACGTCGGCGACACGCCCTTGTTACGCCCCTTCACGGCCGACCTGAACGGTACACTGGCGGTCGGCATCATCACGATGGCAGTGGTCTATGCGGCCTCGATCCGTGAATCGGGCGGGTTCATCCGCTATATGCGCCACTTTTTCGTCGGTAACCCGCTCAACCCGCTCTATTTGGTGATTGGTCTCCTGGAGATGATAACCGACTTGACGCGCGTCCTAAGCCTGTCGCTGCGTTTATTTTTAAACGTCACGATTGGTGAAATCATCATCGCCGTCTTTTCGTACCTCGGCCACGTCGCCGCCCCGCTGGCGGCCATGCCCTTCACGCTAGTCGAACTGTTCGTCGGCGCCCTCCAGGCCTACATTTTTACCGTCCTGAGCTTGATGTACCTGGCGATCGCCGTTAACCACGCCCACCAGCCTGGACATCAAGACTTGACCGAGGAACACGTTCCTGAAACAATGGGGCTACAACCTAGCAAAGCCTAGGCCCGCTCGAGTGTGTTAAATAAATCAATGATAAATATAATTCAAGGAGTGTGAAGTAAGCGTATGGTATATCTTGCAGATGCAATCAATACAGCAATAATTGGCAAGGGGCTGATGATCGCCTTTGGTTTTATCGGTCCGTCAATCGGCATCGGCCTGATCGGTGGCAACTACTTGCAGGCCGTTGGTCGTAACCCGGAAGCTGCTAAATTCTTTGGTCAAGCGCTAGTTTTCGTGGCCATCGTTGAGCTCTTTGGTCTGCTCGCCTTCGCGTCGACCTTTATTGTCAAATAAGAACTTCAGTGTTTTTCGAAGTTCCAGAACTCTGGAAGGAAATTTTTAGTAAATGTTACAAACAATAAGCGTTTTTGGAGAGACTAGTTCGTCTGGTCTGGGCGCCCTTGGCATCAGTGGCCAAGCGCTACTGATTCAACTCATCACCTTCGGATTAGCCTTTTTGGTATTGCGCCGTTACGCCTTCAAGCCAATCCTAAAAGTGCTTGACGAACGCCGCCAGACTATCGAGAGTGGTGTGAGCCTAGGCGAAGAGATGCAAAAAGAGCGCGCCGATCTCGAGAAAAAGGTCAGCACCGCCTTGCACCAGGCCCGCCGAGATGCCGACGCCATTGTCGCCGAAGCCCTCGACGCCGCCCGTGGTCAAGTTCGCGAAGCCGAAGACAAGGCCCAACTCAAAGCCGAGATAATTCTGAAGGACGCCCGCGCCCAAGCCGAACAAAACACCGCCCGGATGCGCAAAGCGCTCGAGGGTGAACTGGTCGGTTTAATATCCGACGCCACGGAAGTGATTATCGACGAAAAAGTCGACGCCAAAAAAGACGCCGCCTTAATCGATAAGGCCCTGAAGGGTCGCGTCGCGGCATGAAGCTTCCCCGCCGCCAAGTCGCTGCCGCCATCGCCCAGCGTACCTTAGGCATTAGTGACCTCAAACAACTGAGCGACGAGGTCGCGGCTTACTTGCTGGCTGAGCGTCGGACCGGTGAACTCGATTCGCTGATTCGCGACATCATGCAGTACCGGGCTGATCATGGCATCGTCGAAGTGGTGGCCGCTACGGCTCACCCCTTGACGACCGTCGTGCGGGCGAACATCCAGGCAGAAATTCAGCGCCTCTACCCGCAGGCGACGCGGGTCGTCGTCACCGAACGGCCCGACGCCACGGTGATTGGCGGTGTCCGCTTGGATTTGGCCAATCAACAATTAGATTTGAGTGTACGTAATAAATTGAACCGTCTTAAGCAATTAACGGCTGCAGGAAAGGACTATTAGACAAATGGCTGATGTGTCGATTAAAGAATTATCAGATGATATCCGAGCGGCAATTGCTCAACTCAAGACTCGACCGGAGATTGAGGACGTCGGTGTTATCACCCGCGTCGGCGATGGCATCGCCTGGGTTTATGGCCTCACCCAGTGCGGTTATAACGAAATGCTCGAAATCGACGGCGTCAGCGGTCAAAAAATAACCGCTTTTGCCTTTAACCTCGGTGAGGACGAAATCGGCGCCGTTTTGCTCGGTGACGACACCGACGTCAAAGCCGGTGCGACGGTTCGTTTAAGCGGTAAAGTGCTGGAAGTTCCAGTCGGCCCCGAACTAATCGGCCGGGTGGTCGATCCGCTCGGTAACCCGCTCGATGGTGGTGAACCTATCAAAACCAAGCAACGGAGCCGTGTCGAGCGCCCGGCGCCCGGTGTCCTCGACCGCAAGAGCGTCCATGAACCCCTCATGACGGGCTTGATGGCGATCGACGCGATCGTGCCAATTGGCCGTGGTCAGCGCGAACTGATCATTGGTGACCGCCAAACCGGTAAGACAGCGATTGCTATCGACACCATGGTCAACCAAGCTCGTCAAAAAACGGGCGTCATTAACGTTTACGTCGCGATTGGTCAAAAACTTTCCAAAATAGCTGCCCTGCAAGAACGCTTGAAGCGCGAAGGCGTTATGGACCAGACGATCATTATCGCCACTAGCCCAGCCGACCCGGCCGCCATGCTTTACTTGGCGCCCTACACCGGTGCCACCATGGGTGAGTACTTCCGTGACAACAAGCAGCACGCCCTGATTATCTACGATGATTTGTCGAAACACGCTGCTGCTTACCGCCAGATGTCGCTCTTGTTGCGCCGCCCACCGGGTCGCGAAGCCTACCCCGGGGACGTTTTCTACCTGCACTCCCGCTTGCTCGAACGGTCGGCTAAATTGAGCGACGCTCTCGGCGCCGGCTCTTTGACCGCCCTGCCGATTATCGAGACCCAAGCCGGTGACATTAGCGCCTATATCCCAACCAATGTCATCTCGATTACCGACGGTCAGATTTTCCTCGAAACCAACTTGTTCTATCAGGGTATTCGCCCGGCTATCTCGGTTGGTTTGTCGGTTTCCCGCGTCGGTGGCGACGCCCAGACCAAGGCTATCAAGGCCGTTGGTGGTGGTCTGAAGTTGAGCCTCGCCCAGTTCCGCGAGCTCGCCGCTTTTAGCCAATTCTCAACCGACCTCGACCCCGAAACCCGGCACACGATTGAACGGGGTCAACGCCTGACCGAACTCTTAAAGCAGCCCCAGTTCAGTCCGTATGCTATCTGGGAAATGTATGCTTCATTGTTGGCCGCTACCCAAGGCGTCTTTGACACCGTGCCACTTGATAAGCTTAAGACGGCCGAAGAATCTCTCCATCGCGAACTCAAAAGCAAACACCCTAAGCTCATCGAGGTGGTCAACACCGGTGATAAAGCTTCCGACGCCAACCAGGCAACGATTCTCGCGGTCGCCGAGGCAATCGCCGTCACTTACGCCGCTAAAGTAAAAAAAGCTAGCAAGGAGTAGACAGTCTCGTGGCCAGCACTATTATTCTCAAACGACGAATCACATCCATCAAGAGTACCCGCCAGATAACCAAGGCTATGCAGCTGGTGTCGGCGAGTAAAATGCGCCGGGCCCAAGACTACGCTTTTCGGAGTCGGGCTTACCGTGACTTGGCCTATCATTTGCTGCAGCGTTTGAACGCCATGAAGGAAGTTGAGCGCCAGCCGCTTTTCGCCAAACGCCCCGTCAACGCGCGTTTGTACATCGTCGTCACCAGTAATAGCGGCTTGGCCGGTGCTTACAATGCCAACGTTTTGAAGTTATTGGCCCAGTCGCTGCGCCAAGATCGCGACGATAAAGTTGTCAGCCGGTTGATTATGATTGGTAGCAAGGGCGCCCAGTTTGCGCGGCGCTTAAGCGGCGTCGAGCTCCTCGCCGTCTACACCGACGTCAAGGACCAGCCGACCGCCAACGACGTACGACCGATTCTGACTACCTTGATCGCCCAGTACGAGCAGGAAGATGTCGACGAAGTCCAGCTCATTTACACGATGTTCAAGTCAAACATTTTGCAAGAAGTCCAAAAGTTCCAGCTGTTGCCGGCCACGCTCGACGCGGCGGCCGGTAAACCGGCCGACGAGGCTGTGATTAGCAATTTTGAACCCGACGTCGAGACGGTTATCGAGCAAGTTACGACGCGTCTAGTTGAAGCCCAATTGTGGCAAGCCGTCCTTGAGAGTCTGGCCAGCGAACACTCGATGCGGATGATCTCTATGAAGAATGCCACCGACAACGCCAATGATCTAATCGACGACTATACGTTGGAATACAATACCGCCCGTCAGTCCGCTATTACCCAAGAATTGGCCGAGATCACCGGTGGCGCGGAGGCGATGAATGGCTAAGACGACGAAACGATCGAGCAACGCAACAAGAATGATGACTAAATCCGAAGGAGAAATATAATGGCGACAGCAACGAAGGAAACTACTAAAACCGGCCAGATCACCCAAATCGTGGGCGTGGTGATTGACATTGAATTTAGTACCGGCCACCTACCGGCCATTTATAACGCCCTCAAAGTCACCAATGGTGACCAGGAGCTAACACTGGAAGTCGCCCAACACTTGAGCGAATCGAGCGTCCGGGCAATTTCACTCGGTTCGACCGACGGTCTGGCCCGTGGCACCGCCGTCACTGACACCGGTGCGGCCATTAGCGTGCCAGTTGGGGAATTGACCCTCGGCCGGATGTTCAACGTCACTGGCCAGCCAATCGATGGCCAGGGCGGCGTATTCAAGGAACGGGCCCCGATTCACCGCGCACCACCACCGCTCGTCGACCAATCGGGCAAAGTCGAGATTCTCGAAACCGGGATCAAAGTCATCGACTTGATCGCGCCAATGGCCAAGGGTGGTAAAGTCGGTCTATTCGGTGGGGCCGGGGTCGGCAAGACCGTCCTAATCCAAGAACTAATAAACAACATCGCCAAGTTCCACGCCGGTTACTCGGTGTTTGCCGGTGTCGGTGAGCGGACCCGTGAAGGTAATGACCTGTACTACGAGATGAAAGAATCGGGCGTTCTCAAAAACACTTCGCTCGTTTTTGGCCAGATGAACGAGCCACCTGGCGCGCGCCTGCGGGTTGCCCTATCGGGCTTGACGATTGCCGAAGGTTTCCGCGATAAGGGTAACGACGTCTTGTTATTTATTGACAACATCTTCCGTTACACCCAAGCCGGGGCCGAAGTCTCGGCCCTGCTCGGCCGCCTGCCGTCGGCTGTGGGTTATCAGCCGAACCTGGCCCAAGAAATGGGTCAACTCCAGGAACGGATTACCAGTACCCGTGAAGGCTCGATTACCAGCGTCCAAGCCGTCTATGTCCCAGCCGACGACATGACCGACCCGGCACCGGCCACGACCTTTGCCCACCTCGACTCGACCATCGTGCTGAACCGCGCTTTGACCGAAATCGGCATTTACCCGGCCGTCGACCCGCTCGACTCCAACTCGACGCTACTCGACCCGGAAATCGTCGGTGAGGAACACTATAAGGTGGCGCGCGAGGTGCAACGCGTCTTGCAACGCTACAAGGACTTGCAGGACATCATCGCTATCCTCGGTATGGAAGAATTATCGGACGAAGACAAGCAAACCGTCGACCGTGCCCGCCGCATCCAGCGTTTCTTGAGTCAGCCCTTCTTCGTCGCCGAACAGTTTACCGGTAACACCGGTCAATATGTCAAGCTGACCGATACCGTGCAAGGTTTCAAAGAGATCCTAGAGGGTAAGCACGACGCTACGCCAGAGAGTGCCTTCTACATGAAGGGTGCCATCAGCGACGTCAAGAAAAGCGAAGGCTAAACCGAGTGTTTCACTTTCAACTCGTCTCGCTGACAGGGATTAAATTTGACGATGACGTCTCGGAGGTCATCCTGCCGACCCTAGAGGGCGAAATCGGTGTCCTGCAGCACCACATGCCGTTAATTAGCGTTGCCACCAACGGCGTTATCGCAGTCCGCCGTCATCCGAAAGACCCCGACACGGTCCGCGAGTTCTTCGCGACTAACGGTGGCGTCGTAGAAGTTGATGACAACGTTTTGCGGGTGCTCGTCGACGAAGCCGACCACGCCGACGATATTAACGAAGCCGAGGTCCAGGCGGCTATCGAACGCGCCAACCAGATGAAAGCCGAAGCGACCGACCAGGTCAGCCTAGAACACGCCCAGACGCTGATTGACCGCCATTCGGTGCGCCTGCATGTTGCCGGGCTTAAACGCCGCCACACCAAACGTTAAGGGCGGTAGTTGGGGATCGGGAGATGGCAGTTAGGGATTGCTCGACACTTCCCTGCCGTCATCCTGAACTCGTTTCAGGACCCCGTTTCTATTTAGCAGACTCCCATCTGATACCTACTATTTTTGTCTGCCCGCCGCGCATTTCCCGTACAAGCCCTAGTCTCTGCACTAAGGGCAAATTGAAAACATTTAAGACGATTAAATTAAGCGAGCTTGGTGGTACAAAAAGCGCAGCGGGTGGCGGCTTTGGGGATTTCGCTCAAGCATTCCGGACACTTAATGGTGCTGGGCTCTGGTGTCGTTCTATTACGGTTAGCGCGCGCGACGAGTTTATTGACCGGCTGGACAATAAAGAAGAACACCACGGCGGCGATGATGACGAAAGCGATCACGGCGTTGATAAAGTCACCGTACAAGAACCGACTACCGTTGATACTAAACTGGAGCTTCGAAAAATCGGGCTGGCCGCCAATCGCGGCGATCAGGGGGGTGATGAGGTCTCTGACAAGGGCACTGACAATCGCGCCGAAGGCCGCTCCCACGACGACGGCCACGGCTAGATCGACGGTGTTACCGCGCAAGATGAACTTTTTAAAATCTTTCAGCATGATCAGCCTCGCTAATTGTATGTCAGCATATTAACAATAGTTCGCGCCGTCGTCTAGGTGGAGGCTCAAGCCGCGGCTTCGGGGCTGATGGGGCTAGTCAGTCCGAACTGATGGTCGAGGTCGAGAGCGAGGTCGGCTTCTCTCGCGATGTGTTCGAGAATCAGTTGTCCGCAGAGAAGATTCTGTCGCCCCCGATCGTCTTCTTTTGGGTAAAAAGACTTCGTCATGTCGTAACGAGCCGCTTGCTCGTCGGGAGTGAGCTCATCCCATAAACGCTTCACCAACCGGACGGTCGACTGTGGATCTTCGTCTTGCAGTGCGAAGATATAATCAAATATATTTATTCTATAGTCCTGAGCCGGTGGTTGTTCGGAGAGGGTGTTGGGGTTTGTCATTGGTATTGTTAGTATGGAATACTTTTACCGACGTTGCTGTGACTTATCTTACTAGCGAATATTCATAAGTCACTAAGTTGAACAAAACACCAGATACTGGCCGCTCTGACTTGAGTTTCGACCTGACCTAGTCAACCAGTCGAGTCCGACCAAACTTGGCCATAGCCCGCCTCCAGATGAAGCGGTGCCGTCTAGTAAAATAACCTATCTCTTTACAAAGCGGTACGTTCAAGGTACGCTTGTGATATTAAATTAAGTGGAGGTTCCAAATGTTTGGAAGACACAAGATAGCTACCTTGGTGGCTGAGTTTCTTGGTACGGGGATTCTGACACTCCTGGTATTGAGTGTTAAAACGTCTAACCTGGGAGTGCCGTTTTTTGTCGCACTGGCAGCGGGTTTAACAGTCGCCCTAATGACGTTCGCTTTTGGCGGCGTATCGGGTGCTAACTTTAACCCAGCGCTGACAATCGGCCTGTGGACGGCCCGAAAGATTTCGACCGTCAAAGCGGTGCTCTACATTGTCGTTCAGCTGCTCGGTGCGTGGGCCGCTTACGGCGTCTTCACCTACCTGGTGAGCAGTACGCTGCCATCGGTTAAGAACACCTTTACGACGCACGTACTCGTCGCTGAAGCCCTCGGTACGGCTATTCTCGCCTTTGGCTGGACAGCAGCGGTCTATCAAGGCCTCAGCCGAGCCGTTACCGCGTCTATGACCGGTCTCGCCTACGTCGTTGGTATGGTGGCCGTTTCGGAAGTTGCCATTGGCCTGCTCAACCCAGCCGTGGCGCTCGGCGTTCGATCGTTCGTTTTGACGACGTTCGTCCTCGGCCCAGTGATCGGTGCCGTCATCGGCGTCAATCTTTACACTTTATTGTTCGCACCCAGCGAAGCACTTGTTGTTTCTGAAGGTGCCAGCAAAGCGAGTGCCGTGGCCGTCAAAAGCCCGCGCGCTACTAGCGTCGCTACTAAAACTACTAAAACTGTCAAAAAAGTTCCGGCCAAGCGAGCTACAACTCGCGCCAAAAAGTAAAAAAGTCGACTGTTTTAGCGACTAAAGTTATCTAAAAATACCGCCTTCTGCAGGCGGTATTTTTGTTTACCAACTTATTCCGAATCTTTTTCCTTCAAAAATCTTTGTTAGTGCCACTGTCATCCCGAAACTAGTTCAGGGCGACGCGGCAGGTAGCGTTCTATGGACATAAGGCTTTTCTTAACAACAAGCCCAGAAGCCGGTACCGACCACTAAACGCAGCCGGAGGTAAAGAGCTGTTTGTTTCTGAATCCAGCCGACTGCCAAGTTCCATATCATCTTATAAAAAATTATATGGAACCGCCGTAGGCGTTCTGACGGCGCAGCAACAAATAGATCTTTACCCCCGCGCGTAGTGTCCTGGTCGGGAGTTTTGCTTACTTTGGCGGCCCAAAGTAAGGATATAAAAAAGGAAAGTATAGGTTCCGATGTAAAGGCGGTGATGTCACCAGCGAAAGACTATTCGGAGTGCCTAACGGCACAAGAATTGACTGGGTCCCAGCCTGCGCTGGGATGACAAGGAGCAAACTTACGTTTGTTTATTATGTGAAACGTTTCTTTGAGATTAGTCTTCGGGCTGTTCGCCCAATAAGTAATCCTCGAAGGCTTCGATGCCCTTGAGGTCGTCGGAGTACTGGCTGGTATCGGGAAAGTCGAGCGCCACGATACGTTCCCAAACGGCGCTAATCAACGCCTTGAAGCGCTGTTCGTCCGCGTCGTTGAAGTTGGCGTGTAATTCAACGATGTCGCCGAGCGCGTCCGGTTCGACAAATTCGAGGTAGGCGTCGATGATGCGGTAGCCTCGAAAGCTGCGCGAGCTTTCGACGAGGAGCTTATAGAAGTACAACTGGTGGCGATAAAAATGGAGTTTAGTCTCGCGGCTCCAACGAGCGTGGCTCTTGCCGGTTTTGTAATCCACGATCACAATCGTTTTTTGTTTTTGGTCGATGATTAATTTATCGATTTTGCCATTTAAGTGGGCTTGGCCGACCCGGACTCCCTCGTGGCGAAAACTGTATTCCACCCGATTGTCGCTCTGGATTGTTTGACTGCGTTGATCAAGGTAGATCTCTAGGGCTGTCCGGCCGCGCTCGACCAAGAGGCTGTGGTGGGGCTCACCGACCCGTTGCAATTGCAAGCGGCGTTCGTAGGCTTGCATCGTTTGATCGATTACCGGCAGTTGGGCGTGCGACTTTTGATAATAGTGAATCCACTCCAGCGTTTCGTGCATGGCGTTACCGTAACTGCTGCTGACCGAAGGGGCCGACGGAAAACGGAGTAGTGCCTGGCGGAAAAATTTAGCTGGACCGTCACGGGTCGCGTCGAGGAAAGTATTGAGCTGCGTCGGACTCAACTGATAATTCTGCAGCCTAGTCGCGAGCAGATCACGTAATTCCGGTTGAGCGACCAGGTCGTGCTGCGCCTGCCAGTAATTATGGAGCTGGGTTAACTCCGGAGCTTGACGATCTTCGACGATTACGGCCGTGGCGTGAGCTGGTAACCAAGGGCTCTGGACGCTGCCGTCTTCATTGGCTTGCTCGGCTAGATATTTGAGACGAGTCGTCAAGCGGCCCGTGAACGTACTGGTGTAGCTTGTCAGGTAGAGTTGGGTTTTGGCGCGTGTCAGCGCGACGTAGAACAAACGCAAGCGTTCATCTTCGGTGGTTCCGGCGTAGCGGATATACTGCAGGTTCGCCGGCAGACTGAGGCGCGACCCGAGTGCCCGGGCCTTGGTGCCCCAAACTTCGTCGATGGCCGCCAGTATAAAAACGGCGCTAAACTCCTGCCCTTTGGCCTTGTAGACCGTCATCAACTGGACAGCTTGGCTGGCTTCTTGATGGGGGTTGGTGTTTAGGATTTTGAGATCAGCCGTTTGGTGGGCCGTCACGAAGGCCAGAAAGTCACTCAGCTTGAGGGCGACCGATTCGGCACTGCGATATTCGCGCAAACGTTCGCGCAGGACCGTCAGGTTGGCTAGGAGCTGCCAAAAAGTCGTCGTGTTTTGACTGATGGCCGTCGCACCGAAATAATAGTCATAAAATGGCGCGCTGTACGCTTCGGGCAGGTCGGCTTCGTGCAAATCCACCGCCGTCGTACCGAGCAACATATCGAGTAGTTGTTCTAGGGAGTGACTGCTCGTCAGCTGGCTCAAGCGGATAAAAAATAGGGCGATTGGTCGGGTGCTGGGCTGCTCTAGGAGAAGGTTTGTCCAATCGCGTTTATCGGCTGTGGCTTGCCAGCTGAGCTGCCAGATCAGACTGGTTGGTAGCCGCCAAAAATCGAGGGCTAAGACGCGCGACCAGGCGTGGTCGGCGGCGGCTTGGTTGCTGTCGGCCAGCGCGATTACCAACTGACTCATAATCAGAAGTTCTTGGATAATCGGTTCTTCGAGGACGTTTTCGCGGCGTTCATAGTGGATGGCGATGCCGAGTTCGTGCAAAAAAGGTACCAGCGACTGTAAATATTGGTGTTTTGGCGCCAGGACGGCGATTGATCCCGCCGGCAAGCCGTCTTTAATGAGTTGATCGATGCGCTCGGCCACCCAGCTGTGCTGCGCCAATTCGCTCTTGAATTCACGCCGCTCCACAATGGCTTTGGCAGGTAGCTTGGGGTTGGCGGCGCTGATGGTTTTGTCGATGGCCGGGAAATGATGGTGCAATCTGGTTTCAATCTGGCCAGCAATCGCCCCAGCGACGTGTAAGATGTCGGCGTGGGAACGATAATTTTGTGTCAAAGGCACGACCGTGACGTCTTTGTAGCGCTGGTAGAAGCTCAACATGTGGGAATAGTTGGCTCCCTGGAAAGCATAAATCGCCTGATCGTCGTCGCCGACGGCTAAGACATTGGGACGCCCTTCGTGCACCGGGCTGTCGGTCAATAGCTCGACCAGCCGGGCTTGGGCAACGTTGGTGTCTTGGAATTCGTCGAGCAGCAGGTAGAGGTAGCGTTCTTGGAGGGTGTAGCGCAGCTCGGCGTGGGCTTCAAGCCCCCGAATGGCGCGCAGGATCATGTCGTCGTAATCAAATAATCCCTGGCTGGCCAGTTCGCTCAGGTACTGTTCATAGATTGTCGCCGCCGCCACCAGCTTGCGGTTGGCGTCAGTCCCGGCGACGATAAATTCTCCAGCCGGGTCTTTTTCGAGCCATTTATTTTTCCACTGTGTCAGCGAGGTCGTTTTACCGGTTTGGCCAAAGAGTTCGAGGGCGGTTTCGAGGTCTTGTTGCCAGAGCTGACTGACGGGCACGGTGCGCGCATTGGGTAGTGACGGCGTTGATGGCAGTTTGGCGGTGGCCGCGGCCAGTTTGCTAAACAAGGGGCCGGCCTTTTTATCGATTCGCGCCATGTCGGCCAGTAGATCCCGGGTTAGCATCGAAGTTTGATCGATAAACTTTTGATTGCGGCGGGCGATTGAACGCAGGTCGTCCGGCGTCAGCAAGGCTCGCTTGCTATCGCTGATGAGTGTCTTGACGTCACGCAAAAAGACGTCGTGTTTGAGCGGGTTGGCATAAGGCAGGCTGGCGAGAATTGTTCTAAAAATCGTGTCAATCGTCAAGTCGTCGGCCGCCACGAGATCAGCCGTGGCCGTAAAATATTCCGGATAGCGGCGCAGTAGTTCGCTCCCGAAGGCGTGATAGGTGCTAATCGTGACGTTGTAGGCGGCTTGGCCGATGATGCCGGTCAGGCGTTCGCGCATGGTGTGGGCGGCCGAGTCGGTAAAAGTTAGGCAGAGAATATTTTCGGGCAGTACATCCGTCCGGCGCAAGATATTGGCGATTCGCAGTGTCAGTAATTGGGTTTTGCCCGTGCCTGGCCCGGCGACGACCAAAATTGGGCCATCAATGCTATCAACGGCCTGTTTTTGGTTGCCATTAAGACCGTTGTAGGCGGCCACGAACTTTTGTTCCATTGAATTCATAACCCTATTGTATACGGAACCGGCCGCGAGAGAGTTATAAAGTAGAAAGTTCATTAAGTTGAAAGTTGGCTCGGGCTGCAGCTAACTTTCAACTTTATAACTTTATGAACTTTCTACTGTCATCCTGTTCGTGAATAGAGTTATGAGTTTACTTGACTGCTGGGGTGCAAATCCGGCAGTCGTCTTGGTCGCCATAGGCTGTCATGTACTGGTGCATGGCTTTATGCCATGGTTCGTAATCGTGAAAGCCAATCAAGTCGGCGGCTTCACGGAGCGCCCAGCCCAGCCAGCCGTAGATGCGCAGGCCGCCATAGCAGACAGCGGCCCAGTGGGCCCCCGCCGGGATGACCGTAATGGGCTGGATGGCTTTGTAACTCTTCATCGTTTTGCCACTCGCCCGCCGTTGTAAATTTTTGGCCACGAAAGTGCCGTCTAGGAGGGCCGTTTGGGCCAAACCGCTGTACGGGGTGTTGGCGTTATCGCCAATCACAAAAATATTTTCTTCGGTTTGCAAATAGGCATCAACGCCAACCTTGCCGCGGCCCATGATCGTGAAGTGGTTATCATTAAAAAACGGATGATTCGTGACGCCGGCCGTCCAGACGACGGTGTGGCTCCGGATGGGCTTGCCATTAATAGTCAGGTCGTCGGCTGATTGGCCTTGAACGACACTGTTGGTGTAGAGTTTTACGCCCAAGTGCTTGAGCTGGCGGCGGACCATGCGTGACGCGTCCTTCGGTAGTCGTGGCAAGAGCCGTGGCGCGGCCTCGATTAAATCAACGTGGATGGCGCGGTGTTTGATGCCGTGTAATTTCATGATGCGGCGCAGATAGAGGGGCAAAGCACCGGCTAGCTCGATGCCGGTTGGGCCGGCCCCGATGATAACGTAGTTCAAGTCGGGCTGCCGATCGTCTATCAGTTGTTGGTGCAGGTGCGCTTTGAAACGCTCGGCTTCGGCCACGCTCTTAATACTGTACGAGTACTCGGCCAGCCCGGGAATGCCAAAATAGTTTGTTACCACCCCGAGCCCCAATATAAGGGCGTCATAGGGGTAGGCCGTGCCGTCAGCCGTGGTGATAGTTTTGGCTTTACGGTCCAGTGTGGTGACGCTTCCACTAGCTAGGGTCACTTCTTTAGCTGCAAAAATATCGATCAAAGGCAGGCTGGAATTGGCCCGCTTGCCGCCGGTCGCGGTGTGATAAAAGGCCGGGTAGTAACGCAGGTTTAAGTCATTGGTCAGTAAGGTCACGGCAAAGCGCGGGTCGCCAGCCAACTCGAGGGCCGCTTTTGTACCGCCAAAACCACTACCGACTATCAGGACGCGTTCTTTTGGCTTTTGCATTATGCTTATGACTATAGCAGATTATCTTGTCTGGCGACTACGTTTGTTAGCCTAAGAGCGCCGCCAAGTAGGCCTGCCAACCGGCTTGGTCTGAAACTGCCGGTATGCCGCGCTGGAGTCTGGCCGCGACACCCGGTTCATAAAATTTGCTAATGGCGGCGGTCAAGCTGGCGACGTCGTCGGGCTCACAGAGCAAACCATCGACATCCGGCTTGATCTGTTCGGCCATCGACCCAGCGGTCGTCGCGATCACCGGGACGCCGTAGGCGTGCCCAATGCCGACGTTTTGGCTGGCGGTGCCGCCGCGGTACGGCAGGACCAAGGCGTCGCAGTCGGCGAAAAATTGAGCCAGCTGTTCGTCGGAGGCGTAGCCGGCGTGGATCGTGACGCGTTGTTCAAGGTCGAGTTCTTGGAGCAACTTTTGATAGGGTTCGCTGCCGCCCCAGAATTCGCCGGCGATCGTCAGTTTGATATCGGGTAGGTCGGCCAGTGCCCGAAGCAAGACGTCGAGTCCTTTGTAGGGTCGAATAATTCCGAAGAACAAGAGGCGGCGCTGCAAAGGGCGCCGCGTCAGCGGTTTGGCGGGAACCGTGCTCGGCAGCGCCAAAGGCAGACCGGCCAAAGCGATTGGTCGGTTCGTCAGCCGGGCGGCGATTTTGGCCTGGGCCGGGGTGTGTACCAGTACCCTGTCCACTCGCCCCATTACTAGCTTGGTGATGGTCAAGTCGCCCGGTTTAGCCTCGTGCGGCAGCACATTGTGGCAGAGCACTATTCGCTGTGGGCTGCCTGCGTTCCGACCGAGGGCTTTGAGTATCGTCAAGTAAATTGGTCCTTGAATCGTCGGTAGCCACCAGACGAAGACGATCTTGTCGTAATGGCGCAACCGGCGCCCTAGCCGCCACCAACCGACCGGGTTTTTCCACGATAATCGCCGGACAGTCGGTTCAAAGCGCGGTCGCTCCGGCTTATCGGCCGGAACGAATTGTTTACCGGGATACAGCAGCGTTGGATATTGGGCTTTCCACGAATAGAGCGTGACTTCGGCCCCGGTCGCCTGCAGGTGGTGTGCCAGTTCGGTCGTTTCCATGGCAATCCCCCCCTTGTAGGGGTGGGCCGGGCCGATTATGGCAATCTTTGGACGGCGTTTGGGAGCTGACATTGCCACCAATTATACGCTGAGAAGATGGAAGTTATAAAGTGGAAAGTTTATAAAAAGTAAGGCTACTGGAATCGGTAGATAGTAGATGGTAGTTGGTAGATAGTAGATGGGGAGCGCTGCGCGCTCGAGCTCAAGTAGCTAACTCCCTATCTTCCAACTACCAACCCCTAACTACCTGGCCACGGCCTTGGGCTAACTTTCAACTTTATAACTTTATGGACTTTCAACCAGTAACGTCCGCTTGTATAAACCGTTTGAAACACTTAAGCTTACTGTATGAATACACTTAAGCAACAACTCAAAACTACTGGTTTTAACGGTGAATTAGACGATTCAACGGTGACGCGTGATTTTTATAGTCACGACGCTTCCCTGTTCGAGATAGTGCCTAAACTCGTCGTTTTCCCCAAAGATACGGCTGACGTCAAAAAATTGGTCAGTCTGGTGGCGGCCAACAAACACCGCCTGCCTGACCTGTCCTTGACGGCTCGCGCCGCCGGCACCGATATATCTGGCGGTACGGTCAACGATTCGATTATCGTCGATTTCTGTAGACATTTTAACAAAATCGAGCACGTCAGTGCGACCGAAGGCCAGGCCCAACCCGGTGTGTTCTACCGGGATTTTGAGGTCGAAACACTCAAGCACAAAGCCCTGATGCCAGCTTATCCGGCTTCGCGTGATATGGCGACAATCGGTGGTATGCTGGCCAATAACGCCGGTGGCGAAAAGTCTCTCGAGTACGGTAAAACCAAAGATTACGTCAATGAACTTCAAATTGTCTTTGCGGATGGCAATGAATATACGGTTCGCCCGCTCAAACGGGCCGAACTCGACGCCAAAATCGCTCAAAACGACTACGAAGGGTCGATCTACAAGCGTATTTTTGAGCTCTGCGAGTCCCAATACGACGTTATCAAGGCCGCCAAGCCTAACGTCAGCAAAAACTCGATGGGTTACACGCTGTGGGAAGTCTGGGACCGCGAAACCGGCATCTTTGACCTAACGAAGCTCATCGTCGGCTCCGAGGGCAC
>DHXX01000010.1:19893-25869 GCA_002413865.1 Candidatus Saccharibacteria bacterium UBA5145 | reverse complement strand
ATCCCGGACGGCCTGCAACTGGTCCGCGGTTTCCCGAAGCTTATCTTGATGGTTGAATTCAACGGTGACAGCGAACAAGAGGTGCGCGACAAAGTCCGGGCCCTGCACCGCGAACTCGGCCATCACCGCGCCCGTTATGAAATCAACGGCTTCGAAGAAGACGCTACCGAAGCCAAGAGCGAGAAGTTCTGGATTATGCGTCGCTATAGCTTTCAGTTGTTGCGCAGTAAAGTCAAAGAGAAGCACACCGCGCCGTTCATTGACGATTTGATAGTTAACCCCGAGTACATGACCGAGTTTTTGCCGCAGTTGCGCGCCATCGTCAAAAAATACAAGTTGTTCGCGACTATCGCCGGACACATGGGTGACGGCAATTTCCACATCATCCCCCTCATGAAGCTCGAGGACCCCAAAGAACGCGCCAAATTACTGCCCGCCATGAAAGAGGTCAACGAACTCATCTTGAAATACCACGGTTCATTGTCGGGCGAGCACAACGACGGGCTGATTCGAGGACCGTGGCTGGAGCGACAATTCGGCAAAGAAGTGTTGGATCTATTCAAGCAAGTCAAACATATCTTTGACCCAGCCAACATCTTTAACCCCCACAAAAAGTCCGATTCCGATTGGGACTACAGCTTTAGTCACATTCGCGACCACTTCTAGATAGTCGGATAGCGGGATAGCTGATCGACAGTAGTTGAAAGTTATAAAGTAGAAAGTTCATAAAGTTGGCTCAGAGCTGCAGCCAACTTTATAACTTTATGAACTTTCTACTATCGACTTTTCACCCTCACTGAGCCCAAACTATCCGACTATCTCCTACCCTATTTGTCTTTGACCGATGTGAGTAGCCGGCGGCGGGCATGGGTGCCAAAAATTATGACAACTAGGATAAGCAGCATGCTGATATAGGCGCTGCGATCGAGCAGGTTGGCGGCCACAATAGTCGAATTGCTGATGTGGTGTAGGTGTTGTGATAGCACTAGGAATGATTCACGGAAGCCAATTGCCCCTGGGGTAATCGAGACGAAGAGGGCAAAATTGGCGGCGCCGGTGTAGACGATGGTCTGGCTAAATGTGACGTGTGGATCAACGACGCGCAATTCTATAAAGAAGAGCGCGGTGATGATGGCGACTTGAATAAAAGTCGCCACGGCCATGGCGTATAGGCCGCGCAGATTGAGCTGCCAAAACCGTTGCACGATCGGAATTCTCACGTAGCGCAGGCCCACGAACATCCCAGCGCTGATTAAAATAACGGCAAGCAGCCACCAACCCAGAATACCGGACAGCAAAAACAGGCCGCTGAACAGGGCGTAGAAACCGTAGTAGGCTAGCGTGGCGGCGCTGTAATTCTTGAGGCTGACGTGGTATTTTTGCTTGAGATAGACGCCCCGAAAAGCCGGGCCGCTCTGGAGCGGTCCAAAAAAATTGATAATCGAAGAGTACATCGTCACCAGTAGGGTCTCTTGGCGCGGTAGCGTAGTCCGGCACAGCTTCAGCGTGGCTTGGAAGATGAGGCCCAAACTGAGCATGAAAATTAAATACAGTGCTAATAGTTCAATCAGGACGGATGGTGTGGTCTGGCGCAGTTGTTGTCGGGTTGCCGGGTGGGTTAGGAAAAAGTTCACGAAAGCACTGACCGTCAGGATCAGAATGGCTACAACGGCGATTGGTCGCCAGAGAGTTCGTCGCATGCCTTTATAGTAGCGTAGAGCCCTGATTTCCGCTACTTAAGCTTGCCTTCAGACAAAGCGCGCTATAATTGATTATTAATGGCTAATAACCCCTTCCCCACCGCTTTACGGCGTCTGTCTGGCTTTGTGAGCTCCCGGCGGTTTTATCGGCTAACCATCGTCGTATTTGTGGCCGAAGCCCTGTGGCTCGCCCTCAGTGCCAAATACCCGATGGCGTTCGACGAAGACTTCCATTTGGGGATCATCCGCTTGTACGCGCATCACCTTAGTCCTTTTTGGAGTGGCCAGCCCGCCGGGGCCGACGCTTATGGCGCCGTTGCCCGTGATCCGTCGTACCTATTTCAGTACGCCCTGAGCTTTCCCTACCGGCTCATAAGCTACGTGACCGCTAATCAAACAATTCAAGTTCTAGTCTTGCGTTTTATTAATATCGCGCTACTGGCGGCCAGCCTGCCCTTGTTCAAGCGCTTGCTGGTCAAGACTGGGGCCTCGGCCGGACTGGTCAACCTTTGTTTGGCCTTTTTTGTGCTCGTGCCGATCGTGCCCCTCCTCGGCGCCCAAATTAACTACGACAATGCTTTTATCCCGCTGACGGCCTTAGTTCTGCTCCAGACAATCAGGCTGGTCGAGCAGCTGCGGGCCGACCAGCGGCTACCCCTGCGGACGACATTGGAATTAATAATACTGATGTTGCTCACCAGCTTGGTAAAGTTCGCTTTCTTGCCGATTGCGCTCGCCGTCGTGGTCTACCTGGCGATCGCCACGTATCGTTATTCCCATTTCGGGGGATTATGGGCGGGATTGTCGCGTCAGTTTGCCCTAATACCGAAGTTGACCCGCTGGCTGCTGGTCGTCGGGCTCGTCGTGGCGGCCGGCTTATTCGCCGAACGCTACGGTCTTAACGTTGTTAACTACCACAAGCCTGTGCCCGACTGCGGCAAGGTGTTGAGCGTCCAACAGTGTCGGTCGTACGGCCCATGGATCCGCGACTATGATTTAGCGAATACCAAACCAAGCCGGACCGCCAATCCGCTTACTTTCACGCAACTGTGGCTCTATGGGATGTGGATGCGCTCTTTCTTTGCGGTCGGCGGGCCGGAGAGCCAATTTGACACCAAGGGACCCCTGGTTTTGCCGGCCATTACGACGGCCGTTTTGGCTGTCACTGGGGTACCGCTTGGCTTCGCGTATGGACGCCGCCTCTGGCGCCGTTACGACAAATCAGTCCTGCTACTCTTCGCGGGAGTTATCGTTACCTACCTGTTAGCCCTCTGGGTCGACGAGTATGAGGCCTTCAGCCGAACCGGACAACCAGTGGCGATTAATGGCCGCTATCTGTTACCTATCCTGTTGCCGCTTTTGCTGCTCGTCGGCCTGTTGTATCAGGAATTCTTACGTCGTCGCTTGGCCGTCAAGACAAGCCTGGCGCTGGTAGCGCTCCTAGCCTGTCTGTGGGGTGGTGGTGCTCTAACTTATATTCTGAGGAGCAACGATGCCTGGAACTGGCCCAATCCGGTCGTCCACAGCCTTAACTACGGACTGCAGCGTACACTCGGACCAGTCACTCCTGGCTACGCTAACCCAATTGAATTCTTGCGCTAGCGCCAGGGGCAGGTTACATAGCCGGATAGTGAAATAGTCGGATAGTTGGAGTTCGGTTCGGCTGAAAGCTATGTAACTAGTAACTAGTAATTAGGAATTAGGAATTAGATTGAGCTAGGGCAGCTAATTACTATTTACTATTTCCTATTTCTTGAACTGTGAGCGCTTGGTAAGTTCGAGGTTGTCCTCGATCAGCGTGCGATTGATGCGGATCAGATCGGCTATAATGTTTAGAACCAGGCACAAAAAGGCACTAGTCATCAGGAGTGAGCCGATCAGTAGCGATTGGATGTGCCCGCTCGTGCTGTGATCTTGGAAGCTGAGGTAAATAAAGCGCGCGAATGGGACTAGGCCAGCGACGAATAAGAGGCCGCCCAGCCACCCAAAAATAATATATGGCTTATACATCACGTAAGCCCGCACGATGGTAACGCCGGACTTGTAGACGTGCTCCCAGGTCGACGAAAACAGTCGCGACTCGCGCAATTTGGGATTAGTGGTCACTGGTACGCTGGCGATGGCGAGCCCCTTGTTGCCGGCTTGGATGATCGTCTCCATGGTGTAACTAAAACGACTGGTCGGATTGAGGCGCAACAACGATTCTTTGGAATAGGCGCGGAAGCCGCTCGGGGCGTCGGGCAGGTCGGTGCCGGCGGCGACACTGACCACTTTGCTGCCGACGCGCTGCAGCAGTTTCTTGGTGGCCGAGAAATGGGCAATCTTGTGCGTTTGGCGGTCGGCGATGACGATGTCGGCCTCGCCGTCCAAGATCGGTCGGACGAGATCGCCAATCTTTTCTTGGGGGTATTGATTGTCGCCATCGGTGTTAATGACGATATCGGCGCCGAGTTGCAAGGCGGCAGTGACGCCATCGCGGAAGGAGCGGCCGAGCCCCTGGGTACGATTGTGATGAACAAAGTGCGTGACGCCGAGTGATTTGGCGACAGCCACGGTCGCGTCGCGCGAGCCGTCGTCAATAATGAGGACAATAATCTCGCTAATGCCGTCAATCTGTTGCGGAATGCTCGCTAAAACCAGCGGTAGGGTGGCCGCTTCGTTGAGGCAAGGAATTTGAATGACTAATTTCATAACAGATGTGATTACCAATAGTATACCCTAAAACTAGTAACTAGTATTTAGGAATTAGAAAATAGGAATTGGGGGTGGTCGAACGACGCTGAACTAAGTACTAATTACTAATTTCTATCCAGAGTGGCCAAATTAGCTTCACGCTAAAAATTAGGTATAATATCTACTAGCTGATGGCAAATAAACAGTCTCTACCTAAGTCTTATTCGACGAAACGCGGTCTGCGCCCCGGGCAAGACATCTTCGTGACGCCCCGCGCCAAAGAATATCCCGGCGTCGGCATAACGCTGCGTTCCTATGGCAGCCGTCCGCAAGCCATCCCCGGTAAGGCCGTCCCCAAAGTCCCGCCCCGCCAGTCGTTATGGAAACGCTGGAAGCTCAAGCGAGTGCTTATCACCTTGTTGATTATTTTCAGCCTGATTGGCGCGGCCTTAGGCGGTAAATTTCTCTACAATGCCCACAAGTTGTTCGGGGGCAATATCTTTAGTATCCTGCAGACGACGAAACTCAAGGGCGAGGACAGCGGTCGAGTCAACATCCTGTTGGCCGGAAACTCGGCCGACGACGCCGGCCACGCCGGTGCCCAGCTAACGGACTCGATCATGATTATCAGCATCGACACCAAAAACAATAAAGCCTTTCTGCTCAGTGTGCCGCGCGACCTCTGGGTCGACATTGGCGATAACGGCCACGGTAAGATCAACGAAGCCTATGTCGACGGGCAGAATAATCACTTTAGCGATAATGGCTATCCGGCCGGCGGGATGGGCCAGCTCCAGCAGGTCATCGAAAACAACTTCGGCTTGACGATTAATTATTACGCCCTAGTCAACTACAACGCCTTTCGTGACGCCGTCAACGCCGTCGGCGGCATCGACGTCGTCATTAAGAGCACCGACCCGCGCGGCCTGTATGACCCGAGTATCGACTACGCGACCAAAGGCCCGCTTGTCAAGCTGACCAACGGACCGCACCACCTAAACGGCGTCCAGGCCCTCGATTTGGCGCGCGCTCGGGGTGATAACTACCGGGCTTACGGTTTTAACCAGTCGGATTTTGACCGTACCGAACACCAACGGCAAATGCTCGTGGCCCTCAAGAGTAAAGCCGTCAGCGTCGGAGTCGTCACTAATCCGGCCCGCCTGAGCAGCTTGTCGGACGCGATCGGCAATAACGTGAAGACCAATTTGAGCTTGAGTGAAGTGCACCGTTTATACGATCTAACCAAATCGATTGATGGCGGCAACCTCAGTTCGATTAGCCTTAATGACGCCAACGGCAAAAATTTGCTAATAAACTACCAATCGCCGCGTGGCGAGTCGGCCTTAATCCCGGCGGCTGGTTTGGACGACTTTAGCGACATCCAACAGTTAATCAAACAGCTGACGTCCAATAATCCAATCGTCCAGGAGTCGGCCAAAGTGGTGGTCCTCAACGCGACTGATTCGCGTGGTTTGGCCTCCCACGTGCGGACGACTTTGGAGGCGAAAAATTTGAATGTCACCGCTGTCGGCGATGCCCTCGCCAATCAAACTACGACGACTATTATTGATAACTCGGCGGGGCATAAGCCGGCCACCAAACA
>DHXX01000010.1:1208-19695 GCA_002413865.1 Candidatus Saccharibacteria bacterium UBA5145 | reverse complement strand
AGCGCCGACTTTATCGTCGTAATCGGGGCCGATCAGGTTAAATCGGCGACCACTACCACGTCTTCCAACTAAAAACTCTACCCTCGGCTGGCCAGACAGTGTACACTAAATGACACATGTCACAGACAACCGACCGCCAGTTCGAAGAATTCCTGTCCAAATACCCGACGCGTACGTTTAAGAAGGGTGAAATTATTATTTTCCAAGGCGAGGCGCCGCGTAGTGCCTACGTCGTCAAAAGCGGGACGGTCAAAGCCTACAACTTAAGTGTTAACGGCGACGAAAAGCCGGTGGCCTTCTATGACGACTATTCGACCTTCCCGGGCAGCTGGGTGTACAGCAAGATGCCGAGTGCCATCTACTATTACGAGGCGTTCACTCCGGAAGTCAGCTTGTACGTAGTGAATCGCGAAGACTACGTCGCTTTTGTACGCAGCGACCCAGAAATCCTCTATAACGAGCTGCAGCGCTATGTGACCGATCAATTGGGTAAGTCGATGCGCTTGAACGCCCTGCAACACTCCCGGGCGAGCGATAAGCTGATCTACACCCTGCACTATCTCGCCCTGAGCCATGGTCGATCGGTCGGTCCCCAGCGGATCGAAATCACGCTCGATTTGACCCATCAAGATTTTGCGAATCTGACCGGGTTAACCCGTGAAACGGCCGCCACCGAGCTCAACAAGCTCAAACACCAGGATGTTATCACTTACAGCAAACACACCCTCTACCAGCTCGACCTCGCCAAACTAACGGCCATGCTCAACGATCAATATATCTCCGACATCCAGATTAAACTGTAAGAACTCATACTTAACTCCTCTTCAGGAATCGTTTACATACTTAATGACTACACGGAAATAGAAATTAGAAAGTAGTAATTAGATTGAACTTCAGCAGTTCATCCTATTTCCTATTTCCTAATTCCTAATTTCTAGCTTCAGGCTTTGTTCTGGGACAGGTCTTTGGCCGGTTTGGCTGGTTTGCTCTCGAGAGCGTCGGTAATAACCCGCGCCAAGTTGTGCGGAGCCGTCCAAGACTTAATAATACAGCGGTGAGCGCCGAGGCTGTAGGCTTCGGTGACTTCGGGTGAATTTTCCATGTTGGTGAAGATCAATACTTTGACGTCGGGATGATTCTTGAGATTGAACTGCTTGAGGAATTCCAAGCCGCCCATGATCGGCATTAACAGATCCAACAAGATGAGCTGGGGCTTGAAGCTGGTTAGTTTGTCGAGCGCTTCTTGACCATCGAAAGCCGATTCCACGGTGTAGCCTTCTTTGTTCAAAATAATTGTGTACGCGTTGTTTAGGTCTTTGTCGTCTTCGACGATTAGTATATTGGCCACAGGAGCTCCTTGCAGTTACTATCTATATTTATACCACAGTGCCGCCGGACTGAGGTATAAAATTTCTTACATCTTGGCAACGACGCCTACCTAAACCTTCAGACGGACTTTAGCGGCCGCTTTGGGCAGGGTAAAGTAAAAGGTCGTTCCCTTGCCTTCGACACTCTCGAACCAGATGGTGCCACCGAGTCGGTCGAGTAGTCCCTTGACGAGGTATAAGCCCAGTCCGGTCCCAGTCGTTTCGCGCTTGACGATATTAGTGGCTCGAAAGAACTTACTAAAGACTTGGTCGTGGGCACTCGCCGGGATTCCCCAGCCATTGTCGTGGACGCCGACTATGACGTCGCGGGCTCGCCCCCGGACTTCGACCCGCACGGTACCCTCGTCCGAGGTGTACTTGATGGCGTTGGATATAAGATTGGAGATAACCTCTTTGACGATGAGGTTATCGGTCTTGACTCTGGTGCTAGTTTGACCGATTTTCTTGAGCGTCAAGCGTATCGACTTTTCTGACGCCGCCAAGCTCAAATCTTTGATAACTTCTTCGGCGGCTTTATCGAGCTGTAGAATTTTCGGAGTGATGGCAATCGTCCCGCTCTCGATCCGGGTAATGTTCAAAAGAGTGCTAATCAATTCATTCATGCGGTTGGTGGCGCTGATAATTGTCCGTAACGATTTCTTTTGGGGAGCCGTCACGTCGCCCATGTAGCCATCGGCCAGCATGTGCGAATAGGTTTTAATGGCTGACAAAGGCGTTCGTAACTGATGGGAAGCCAATGAGATAAACTCACTTTTCATGCGGTCAATTTCTTCCTCGAGGGTAATATCGCGAAAGACTTCGATCGCCCCGAGGGGTTTATTGGCCAGAAGAATCGGTGAAACACTTATGGATACCGGAAGCCGGTGGCCGTCCTTGGTCTGGTAAAAGGTTTTTTCGTTGACTGGTTTGCCCGTCAAAAAAGCCTGCGTAATTGGACGGTCAATCAGATTTATCGGGGCGCCTTTTTCGGTCAGGGCGATAATTCGTCTTGGGAACCATTCGCCGATCAGCTCGCTAGCCGAGTAACCGAGTAGTTCCAGCGCGACCGAGTTAATACGGGTGATTTTACCGAACTGATCGGTGGCAATCGCCCCGTCACCCAAGCTGCTAAATAGCGCTTCGGCTTGGGCGCGTTCCTCTTCTAATCTCGTTCGATTGTTATTGTGAGGTTTCTCCATACTGTTCACGGTGCCTCGTTAGCTGGCTTGGCGTGATGGCTTCGCCAGTTCACGTAGTTGTGTAGTATACTCTTCGACGATGTCGTTGTCTTCGGTGAGGAGTGATACGGCGACGCGGATCCAGTCGATTAGCCGGCCCAAATCTTCGCTCGACAGGGCTTGGGGCTCCTTTTGAAGGTGATTTTGAACTTGGCGGGCAATGAATCGATCGGCGGCCGGACCAAGGTAGACGCGCGTAATTCGGACGACACGGTCGTAGAGTAAGATATCAGGCGAAGTCATAACTAGACTTCCTCAATTTTCTTTAAACGAATCGCGCCCCGCGCAATCAAGATATAGCCCGCAACGGCAACGAGACGGATAACGTACGTCGCCGCGAGTGACGTATTGAGCACTAGGTGCCCGGTGCTCGGCACGATGGAGCCAACGTACTGCAGGGCAATCGAGCCGGCGATCACAATTACCAAGCCATAGGCCACGAGCTGAAGGGCTTGTTGATACAAGACGCCCCGACTTTGCTTACTGAAAAGAACGATCTCATAGACCGCCAGTAGGCCGACAAACCAAGCGTATAAATACGGAATAACCATTGTGATCAGCATCAACCAGAGTGGTAGATGGAAGGGATTATTGGTCGAACCGAGGCTATTGCCGATGTAGTGTCGAAATATCAAAAAACAATAGGCCACGCCAATCAGGACTAACACCAGAATCAAGCTCTTGGTATTTGAGATCGAGAGCTGCTGTTTAGTCCGCGACAATAAACCGTGCGAACCGTTACTAATCAGGCTGAACGCCACCAAGGGCACGACGAGATACAGATAGTTGGTGCCGACAATCGCGGCGGCGTGGAAACCGGGGTGGACGTTGGCGATCGAGTTTAAAATGATTTCGACCACGGCCGGTACGAGGAGCCCCCACGCCAACCACCTGCAGCCGTTGGCTAGTAATTTAAAATCATGGCCTTCCGGAGTCTTGTCGATTGAATTGGCATAATTCTGAAGCTTCACGTAGCCGTAAATGGCCAAAAAAGACAGCAGCATTAAAGGTAGTATTACCAGAAAAAACAAGAGGTGATATTGCGAATTGGAGAGGTGATAAAGCTGACTTGCCTGTTGGTTGGCTGGCAAGACGGCTGCTAGAAGCAGGAACACGATACTCAAAATAATATAGTAACCCATCGCGTTACTGGGACGGCTCATCAACGACCTTTCGCTTGTTTAATAACAATAAGTATACATTTAGTAGTAGGGCTGTAAAGAGACTATATAGTAACACCGTCCGAAGCACTGTAAGATAAGCAACTCTGCCGCAAAACGGATCGCGTCTAGATATTGTCTAGTTAACATAAGAGTTATATACTATTAATAGTCATTAAAAACAAAAACATTACAAAACTACCGTATGGCCCGTTATTCTCACAACTATAATTATTCGCGCTCAGTGTCAACCGGTTGTTTGGCGTCGCGATCAGACCGTCGGCGCAGTCGGTTGGTCCAACCGCCTGACAGGTTGATGGCTGGGGCCCCGAGCGGGCCGACCTACCGACTACGTCTGGTTTTGATCGGACTCGTTATCTTAACGTTCGGCATTCACGTTGGTTGGAACAAACACGTCTCGGCCCAAGCTGCCGCCGCCAAACAAACCCAACAGGTTGCTCTTACCGCCGCCATTGCCAAAGCGGCAATTTTCAAAAGCCAAATCGCTGAGCTGCAGGCGGCCAATCCGCTGGTTGATTTTGGAGTCGCCGTCGCGACCGATGAGCTCGGTATCGAGAGTTTAGGCGACACCGGTTCCTACAGCGCGGCGAGCATCGGGAAGCTCATAACCGCGGCTAGTTACTTACACCTCGTCGATAGCAAACAAGCTAGTTTGAGCCAGTCAATTGACGGCCACAACACCCGCTACTGGCTCAATTTGATGCTGGTTAAAAGCGACGACGTGGCTTGGCAAAACCTCAACACTTTTGTGACGCACGCCGGTTTAACCAACTACGCGACGGCTATTGGCCTGACGCAGTACGACGCCGACGCTGACAACTTTTCGGCCGCCGACGCCGCGATTCTATTGCATAAGCTACAAAATGGGACGTTGCTGAGCCCGTCGAGCCGGCAATTGATGCTGGGCTGGCTGGCGACGGCTAATTATCGAAGTTATATCGTTCCGGCCGTGCCGGCCGGGTCAACGGTCTATCACAAAGTCGGTTTTGACGGTGATAATTTGCACGACGCGGCCATCATTGCGCACGGCGATAAGAGCCTCGTGCTCGTCATCTTCACCAACGGGCACGGCAATTATGATTGGGACGGCCGGGCACGTTTGATTCAGGCGATTACGCGTGACGCCCAGGCGGCGTACCTCTAATGGTCGGTCGATGACTGCCCTGCCTCGGGGCGGCGTTCAGCAGCGCCACAGCTATCAACGTTATCTCTACCTGGCCTTGGTATTGGTTGCTTTATACGTAATCGTACCGCAGTTGGGCATCTTCCAGCACAGTCTTAACTTGGCGGAACGAGCCCAGCCTAAATTTGTGTTGGCCGCCTTGGGTTGTAGTCTGGTAAGTTATCTTTTCGCGGCGCTAACCTATTACCTGTTGGCGATTAAACCCCTGCGATATCGTCCAACCCTACTCATTCAAGTGGCCAGTATGTTCACTAACCGCCTCCTGCCGGCCGGGCTCGGCAGCATGGGCGCCAACTTCTTTTATTTGCGGCAAGCGGGCCATAACTCGAGCCAAGCCGTTAGTGTAGTCGGCTTAAATAACGTCCTGGGTTTTGTTGGCCATGCATGGCTTGTGGGTTTACTCTTGGTGTTGGTTCCAAGTGCGCGGCATACCATCCCGGCTGGGCACGTTTCCGCTAGATCACTGTTACTGATCGCGGCCATCACGGTCGGCTTGCTGTTCACTATGACACTGGCGACTAAATTGAGGCGTACTTTGTTTAATGGTATAACGGCGGTTGCCAGTAATGTCTGGCGTTACCGCTTTCGCCCCGGCCGGCTACTGACCGCTATAAGCTCTTCGATGGCGCTAACGGTTAGTAATTTTATGTGCCTATGGTTCAGCGCGCTGGCAGTCGGTGTCCACGTTAGTTTGGTGGCGATTCTGCTGGTCTTCACTTTCGGTGTCGCCCTTGGCTCAGTCGCGCCCACCCCAGGTGGTCTTGGCGGCGTTGAGGCGGGCCTGGTGGCCGGCTTGGTCGCCTACCACGTTCCGGCGAATCAAGCCCTAGCGGCGGTTCTAATTTTCCGGCTAATTAATTACTGGTTCTCGTTCTTGCTCGGGGCCGGCGCTTTTGTCCTGGCCCAGCGCCGGGGCTATCTCCAAAAAACTGCCTAAATCTTCCTTTTAGGCGTTGTCTGTTCGCTTACAGTTGAAAGTTCATAAAGTTATAAAGTTGAAAGTAAGCTGCAGCCCTGGGCTAACTTTCTACTTTATGAACTTTCTACTTTATGACTTTCCCCAGGGGATGGTGATAGAGTCGGAGTAAATGCTGGCTAACTTTCGCGGCGTCGTGGCGAATCAGCGTCCGCCGAATGACCTTGTCGTTCTTGTCCTGCACAAAGGGATTTTTGGCGACAAGATTTTGACCGATGGCCACGGCGCGAACCTCTTGGAATCGCTCGAGGTTGGTCAGCACGGGGAATTCTTGATCGGTGGCGTAGGCGCGGAGCAGCGTTTTGCTCGGCGGTTCATTGTTATAGAGAATGGTATCGATTTGACCCTCGCCAATATGTTTTTCGAATTCTTTGATGTAGTCGACGACGTGCCAGCCGTCGGTTTGACCGGGTTTGTTGACCAAATTAGCGATGATAACTTTGTGGGCGTGGCTGGCCTGCCAGGCTTCGACCATGCCGTGGACGACCAAAGCCGGCATCAGCGAGCCGTAAAAGTTGCCTGGGGCCACGACGACGAGGTCAGCGTTGCGAATTGCCTCGCCTGCTTCCGGATTAAGGCAAGCCACCGGGTCGTGCTCAATTTGGGCACCGGGAGTTTGAATGCGGTGGTTGACGATTATCCACTCCCCGCGGATTGTTTTGGCCCCGTCGCGCAGCAGCAGCGTGTGCTTGTCGAGCGTCACCGGCACGACTCGCCCGGTAATATGGAGGATGGAGCTAGCGGTCTTGATGGCTTTCTCGAAGCTGCCGTATTTGAGCTCCAGCCCCGACAGGATGACATTGCCGAGCGATTGATTAGCCAGTGAGCCGCGATCGAAGCGGTAGCTAAACAAATCGCGTACCTCCGGCGTATCGCTGAGGGCGACCAGGCATTGGCGAACATCACCGGGGGGCAAGACCCCCAATTCATCACGCAGCGTACCGGTCGAACCGCCGTCATCGCTCATGTTTACGATCGCGGTCAACTGCGGTGTAATCTCTTTCAAACCCTGGAGGATGGTAAAGCTACCGGTGCCACCACCGATCAGGACTATTTTGGGTTTTGGTTGATCCATCAAACCAATGTAACAGCTTTCCCTAAGATGCCAAACGGAATAACCATAATAATTGTCAAATAAGGTCACTGAATATTTAACCGCACTAGGCTACAAAGATTTGCGCCGTGCGATCAAGGCGATTGCGTCGAAAGCGGTAGTACAAGGCTAATTGAACTACTCGGGCCGGTGGTATCGTGCGACCTACGAGCCGGTGAATTTTAACAACAGTCTATTTGTCAGGCGTTGGAGTTGGTAGCCAGAAGCCGAAAATACTTCCGCCCGATTCTCCCGGTCGATAATAGGCCTCGCCACCATGGCCTTCGGCAATGCTTTTTACGACGTATAGTCCGATACCGTTCCCGTCCGGTTGTTCCTGGCGGGCATTGGCCGCTCGATAGAATTTTTCAAACAGATTCTTTTGTTCCTCGGCGGGTACACCGATGCCCTGATCGGTGACTTCAAAGATAATTTTTCCATCGGTTTCGGTCAGGCTAACACCGATCTTGCTGTCTGGGGGGCTATATTTGACGGCGTTCTCGATGTAGTTGGCGAGTGCTTCGTTGATTTTGGCGACGTCAACGGACATATTCAAGGCGTGATCAGGTTTGATGAGGCTAATTATGCTCCCCTTTTGTTTGGCGAGTATTTTGACTTGGCTGATAACATTCTCTGTTAGGCTGACGAGTTCCGTCGCACTCTTATCGACCGTGAAATGGCCAGCTTGCAGGCGAGCCATATTGAGCATTGTCCGTACGACCGTCACGAGGTGTTCACTGCTGGCCTCGGCCAGCTGAATCAACTCATCGCGGTCACTTTTGTTGAGGGACGGGTGATTGAGCATGCGGAGGGCGTCATGAACGGAAGCGGAGGGCGTCCGCAGTTGGTGTGAGGCGGTTGTTATAAAGTCGTCTTTTAAAGCATCCAGTGTTTTTAATTTTTCGTTGGCCTGGCGAAGTCTAGCGGTCGCGTGCTTGACTTCTTTATGCATTGTGTCCGCGAAGTGGAGGATTTGCTCGTACTTCTTGGCATTGCCGAGCGCGACGCTCAGGTTTTTAGCGCTAATCTGCAGCAGGTCAATGTCTTGAGTGGTATACATCGCCCCGTTTTGCTTGCTACCGAAGAGTAATAGTCCAACCGGGTTTATCTGGCTGCCCAGACGCAATAATATTTCAAAGTCACCTTTGGCCATAATTTTGGAGATGCTTGAAAGAGGCTTTACGCCCCGGTCGATAAGTGGGTGCTGCTCGCCGCTAAGATTATTCAGCAAGGCCACGACTTCGGCAGGGTGCTCGCTGCCTGAGCTAATGTGTTTATAAATAACGCCTGAAGTATTGAGGACGGCGAGGTAAGCCTTGCTTGGCTTGAGCGCGCCCTGCAGAATGTCCAGGCTTTGTTGCATAATGTTTTCAATGTCACCCTCGGTCAATAATGCATCGGACAACTTGTCCAGCGTTTCGCGCACATCGTAAGCGTCGCGATAAAATATGCGTTGCGTATGCCTGACAATAAATTGCTCGACTCGATGAAACGTTAAGGCTACAAAAATAGTCGGAAGCAGCAGGGCGAGGAGCTGTTTCGACCCAATTTCACCAAACGACGCCACTTGAGTGCTGAATAAAAGGACAACAAGTGAATAAAATCCAGCTACAATACCGAGCGTAATCGAATACCCGATCACTCGCGTGACCGCTAATCGAATGTTGAACAAACGATATTTGATAATTGCATAGGAGGTAGTGCCAATAAGCGCCAAGAAAGACAGTGCTCCTGCTAGGTTGGAGAAATTGTTAGCTTGACCGAGGAGCGCTAGAAAAAGTCCCGTTACGACGTTAACCAAGAGGGCCACGAGCAGTCCGGTGACGACTAGTTTAATCTGGCTGCGCTCACGCGAGTTAACTCGTTTAAGTTTCCGCAACATAATAAAAAAACTTAAGATAAAACAACCAGCTAGATACAAGCCTTGCAGGCTATAGAGTAGTCCGGGACTGGTGAGTTGAGCACTGTGTGTCTGAAGGTTAACACTCGGTACCAGATAGGGCGTAAAAGCGAATGCCATAAACAGCGCGCTCGGCACGACGGCAATAAACGTAAGCCAACGTGACGTTTTCTTTAGCTGAACGGGAAATGAATCGGCTAAGAACAATAATGATGGTGCTATTAAGGTACCGATAAACGTTGCGGTTCGGACGGCCCATAGACTAGTCGTTTGGTTAACCACGAGATCACCAACAAAAAGGGCAACTAGCCACAACGCGATAGTGTTTGACAGTAAAAAGAATAGTACATTAACTCGTTGGCGTCGGTCTTTGAGCACCGTCACGAGGCCAATAACGAACAATCCGATAATCGGGAATAAGTAGGAGAGTAATGTGTATAACATAAGCCTTATGGTTAATATAGTCCAATTGGGCAACTTTCGATACAGGCAATTAAACTTTAACTAACCAAGGCTCACGGCTAATGGCCTGCTAAGGGTATAGTATATACAATAGATGGGTGGATAGATGGCCAGTATACCGGAGTTCCCCGTGTATGCACGGGTGGATATGAGCGTGAAAAGCCAAATAGGTGAGCATACCGATCGCTATCCGCCCTACTCCGACTTTAATTTTGTCAGCATCCTTAGCTGGGATACTACCGATAGTGCCCAAGTGAGTACTTTGAACGGAAATTTGGTGTTGCGTCTGCCTGATTATACTGATGGCGTTGAATTATTTTCATTTCTGGGTAATACCGAGGTTGACGCAACGGTGGCAGCCCTTTTGGACGCAGCCGAACAACAAACCTCGAGGCGCGAGCTACGACTAGTGCCCGAAATAGGAGTCTTGGCGCTTGAAAGTTCGGGGCTGTTCAAAGTTACGGAAGACCCGAGCAGCCACGATTATGTTTTGTCACTCTCGGCAATCGCCGAAAAGTATGGCAGTCAATTTCGAAATATGCGCCGTGAAATCAAAACTTTTAAAGCTAACTATGGCAACATGACAGTTTTTCGGGAATTGAATGTAGCGGATCCGCTCATCCAAGCAAAAATCATAGGTGTGTTTCTGGCGCGCGAAGCACTGAAATCGGATAATGATTCCGAAAGCGAACTTACCGCACTTACCCGGCTTTTTGCCCACGCCGATCGTCTCGAATTGGCTAGCTACGGGTTAGAGATTAAAAATGAGTTAAAGGCGTTTATTGTTTGCGAAAAGCTTAAGGACGCATGGTGTGTTGGTCACTTCTGGAAAGCAGACACCGCCAGCAAGGGTATATATCGGTATCTAATGCATGCCGTTGCTGAAAAATTAGTGGCTGAGGGCTATGATCACATGAATATTGAACAAGATCTTGGTATTGCCGGCCTAAAGCGAATGAAACAGACGTTTTGTCCGGTCGGACGTCTCAAAAAATACACTATTACGGACTGAGTTAGTGGCGCGAAACTTTGAGCATACGGAATAGCTGGTGACCAACTGGTTCTGATAAATTGGTTTTAATACCTACCCGTTCGAGGGAGTGTTCCGATAAGCGAGGAACTTGAATATTGCTAATGTTGTCGCAAGCAAACGTCAGCACCGGCTCGATACCGGCTAGCTTGATAACCCTGCCGACCATTCCCATCGTTTGCAGGCTAGAAGCCCGGTGGGCGATATTCGGATTGGCAATCACGCCGGGTGAACAGTAGATCAGGCCTTGTTCGTATTCGGTCGGGAACTGTTGTTTATAATAGAACTGATTCATCCACGAGCAATCTTTAATATCAGTCAACAAACACAAATTAACGACAGCGGCCCCGGCTCGATACACAAATTTTATACATTCCGGGGATTGCATGAGGCTATTAAATTCAGCCGCAGTGAAGCCCGCATAGATTGGGTCATCGGTCGATAGCTCATTGAAGACTGGCTCATAAAAATCCCAGATTTGCTGAGTGTCTTCGGGGCTTAAACTGCTCGAAACGCTTACCGAGTCGTCCGTTAAGACGCCACTAGCTCGGCCTTGGTCGAAGGCTTCATACATCGATTTCGGCTCTATTGTGCCGTCATCCTTGGCGATCGGTTGAGCCAAGCTGGCGTAATGAAAGTGTTTGGCATTAGAGCCGTCCGGCGCACTCAGATCCGTAAATGTCACCCCGAGTTTCTGAGCAATTGTAGTAAGTTCGGCGTTAATTCTAGGCGCTTCGTGATCGGTGTGGTCGAGCAGAAGCACACCATGTTGATCAGCTAGTTTTTGCAAGTTTGGTCGGAGCGTTCCTAAATACGTTGATGGGTGCTGTTGGTACAGCGCCGACAGGTGGCTGTAATAAGTGAGTGGTACGGTGTCACCGGCGTGTTGGCGGTAGTAATTCAGGTTGAGCCAACTGTCGTAGTTTTTGGCTGGTGTAAGTAACGGTACGGTTCGGTCAACTCCTTGGGAATTAACCGTAAGTGTTGCGGTTGCGGTATCGTCGAGGACGTTCCGAAAGTCGCCGATATCAAATAAGCCCTCGGCTTCGATGCTTTGCTGTCGCCCCGCATTCTCATAGCTGTCTCGATAAAATCGAAAGTCCCCTGTCCGATCATGATTCAACACTTCCCCGACTGCCATAGTAGCTCCTTCTTTAACTGCACTTAGCATAAAGCTAATAACTGCCTAAAGCCAGCTTGGACCGAGCGTCAGGTATACTGTTGATATGAAACAAACCCCTACCCCCCACCCCGAAGAATTACATAAGTCGCACCGGGCGGCCTGGTTGCGCGCCGCGGTTTTAGGCGTTAACGACGGTACGGTCTCTACCGCCAGCCTGATGCTGGGAGTCGCGACGGCCTCGACCAGCCAAACGGCCGTGCTGACGGCTGGTATTGCCGGGCTAGCCGCCGGCGCCCTGTCGATGGCCGTCGGCGAGTACGTGTCAGTCAGTTCGCAGCGCGATTCCGAACGGGCCGACATCGCCATCGAGGTGCGTTCACTGGCGGCCAACCCCGACGAAGAACTACTGGAACTCGCCCACATCTATGAAAGCCGCGGTCTCAAGCCAGCGCTGGCCCTGCAAGTTGCCGAGCAGCTTCATGGTCACGACGCCCTCGCCGCGCACGCGCGCGATGAACTTGGGATCGATCACGAAGCGCTCTCTAATCCAATCCAGGCGGCGCTGGCGTCGGCGTTTGCTTTTTCAATCGGGGCCGTTGTGCCAATCGTGGCGACCATTTTGGCCTCGGGCCCAAAAGCTGCCTGGAGTATTGTCGGTGCCTCATTGGTCGCTTTGGCGATTTCGGGTGCCGTCGGTGCTTTTATCGGCGGCGGTCATCGGGTACGGGCGGCGGCTCGGGTCTTGCTGGGCGGCGCGGCGGCGATGGCGATTACGGCCGGGATTGGCCATCTTATCGGCTCGAGTTTGTAGCCACGTCGAAATAAATGAACCTCGCACAGTCGCGCGGGGTTCATTTATGCCAGAATGGAATGAGGGGAATTTAGAGCGGAAGGCCACCGTCGACAGCTAGAACGGTTCCCGTTGTAAAACCGGCTTCCTCAGACGCCAGGTAGACATAAGCAGCGGCTAGTTCTTCGGCCGTGCCGAGACGTCCAACTGGTGTCATGGCTGCCAGTTTTGCCAAGTTTTCTTGCGGTACCACGCTGAGCATTTTTGTGTCGGTGAAGCCCGGGGCAACCGCGTTGACCGTGATGCCGTGTTTGGCGACCTCTTTGGCCAGTGAAAAGGTAAAGCCAAGCAGGGCGGCCTTGGCGGCACCATAGCCGGTTTGACCAAAATTGCCTTTGGTAGCGACAACACTGCTGGCGTTGACAATCCGACCATATTTGTTTTCTATCATGTGGGGCAAGACAGCGTGCGAACAAGCCATTGGACCAAACAAATTGACGGCCATAATCTTGCGGTGTTCCGCTAGGTCATTCATTTTCATAAATGTTTTCTCGTTGCCGGTGATGCCGGCGTTATTGACTAGGATATCAACCCCACCCAGTCGCGTAACGGCACTACCGACCATCCGCGCAACGCTATCATCATCGGCCACATTGACTTGTTCAAAAAATACTTTTAAGCCGTCAGCTTGTAGCTTCGCAGCGGTGGCTTCACCAACTTCCGGCTGGATATCGGCAATGATGACAGAAGCGCCTTCACGGGCTAGGCGCGTAACAATTGCTTCGCCAATGCCTTGGGCTCCCCCGGTAACAATTGCTGAGCGTCCTTCAAATCGTCCGGGTATAATTTGATTTTTCATGCTGGCTGGGGCTCCTTTAAGCGTTATATTATTTTGATTATCACCACTCTTTAAGTATTACTCTGGGCAGTATACTCGCAAGGTCAAGTTTAACTGGAATTATTTGTTCCGGACGCATGGGCAATCATATTTTTCTCAAATTCGACACTACTTTTGACAACGCAAGGAACGCTAACCAGGTGCTTGGCTAGGCATATCGGCTAGGCATTGTTATGATTTTTACATGTCGTCTTCAGCTTTGCTTAGAATTGATACGTCGAAGATAACTTCATTCGAGACGTTGCTGGCAGAACTGAGCGCCCTCGATAGCCAATTGGGTCGCCACCAGCTGGGAAACTTTCAGACGTTTAATACCGCCTATCACGTCGTCACGGCCGCTATCAAACGAGCGGCCGAGGCAAATTATTTTGCTAATCCAGAATTTATCGAGGAGTTTAGCGTCTGCTTCGCCCAGTATTACTTCCAGGCAGTCAACGACGCTGCCAGTACCAAACGGGCGCTGCCGGCCGCATGGGCAAAAATGCTCCCTTCCGCGCACCGCCCAGCTCTGCCGGCCTTTATTTTGTTACTGATGGGCGCGAATGCCCACATTAACTACGACTTGCCGCTCGCCCTGTCAAAAACTATGGGGCGAGCCAAGCCCGACGACTTGCTGCGTGACATCCTGAGAGTCGATCGGCTCCTGATGAGTAGCGGCCGAGAGATTATTGGCACCTTTGACGAAGCCAACAAGTTGGTCGCTTTCGTCAAGCGGCGGGGCCAGTTTTTATACTACCGGCCGATCATGTATATGATTTTGTATTGGCGGATCTTGGCCTGGCGCAACTATAAAGCTATTGAAAAAAATGGCGTGACCCATAATCGCCACGCCACGCAGAGTCTAAAAATTGCCAATCGTCTCTTGAGGATCGATGTTTATCTGGGTTAAGTTGGTGGGGATGGAGGGATGTGGCCTTTGGCCTTTTCCATTGCGGCGTGTTATAGCTTCTCGCCAGGAAAACTAAAATTCTATAGGAAGGTTTTCTTGGGTTTGGCATATATCTTTGCTAACTGCTCAGCTATCGAAGTGAACTTCTGCGCGCGTCCTTATTCCACCGTACCCCAATTGCTACGCAATGGGGCTCTAGGCCCCCCTGCCAAGCCAAGCAAAAACCCACTCTTTCGAGTGGGCCTTAGCTTGGCTGAGCGTACAGGTCTAGAATCTTTACGCAGAAGCCACGAGTCACATAAGCATAAGCTTAATAATATAGTTGACTGTATGTAAATTAATTGACTGACTGTATGTAAACCAGAGGTATATATTATCATCATTATAAAGTAATTATGAGCAAGTATTGGAGGGTAGATATGAAAAATATTAAGTACATAATCAGTGCCACTGTTGCATCAGTTGCTCTGATGTTGAGTGTGGCACTACCAAAAGTGGTTGGTGATGACCCTCTAATAGACAACGAAATTAAAGTTACTATCTGTCACCGAACAAATAGTGTGAAAAACCCATACGTAAAAATAACGGTGGACGCATCTGCCGTTGACGGGCAAAGTAATAATGATCATTCCCATCACATTGGTCCGGTTGCAACATCAGAAGCAGTCGCCCAAGCTTTAAAAGACAGTAAAACTAAATGGGGTGACATTATCCCACCAGTGCCTGGTGTAACAACCGGTCTTAACTGGGACTCGGGGCAAGAAGTATTGAAGAACGGCTGTCTGGGTCTGGGTGGCGAAAATATTGTAGAAGTCGTGCCTGCTGCTGTTACATTCACAGCACCAACATGTGATGCACTTGGAAGCTACACAATACCCACAACTGAGAATGTGCAGTATCTAATCAACGGCAAAGTAGTTGCCGCTGGCACATACACTGCCCAGAATGGTACGACTGTTACTGTTACAGCAGAGGCTACACAAGAATTCTATATCGGTGACGAAACCACTGATACATGGACTAACGCATTCACAGCACCAACTAATTGCGGAGAAGTACTGGGAGCTACAACAACAACTCCTCCTCAGGTTACTGCAAAGCCAGTAGGCGGCGTGAGCGCTGGCGCTGGCGGTGGTAGTAGTACAAGTACCGCTGCAATGGTAGGCCTAGTTGGTTCCATTGTTACATTAGGCCTTGGCCTCTCGGTTCGCAAGTGGACAACCTAAACAGAGTAAGGTAAACACTTTGAACAAATTGTTCTCTTGGTTTAAGCCCATTAAGCGACGGGCAGCTATAGGCTGGCCGTCGCGGCTTGGTACCAAGAACACAAAACCTAAGAAGAGTACTAATCCCAAAAACACAACCTACACAAACCATCGGCGCGTAAAACACTATAGGATAAGGCTCACGCGCCGTTGGTTTATTCTTATTAGCGCCCGACGTTTCAGAACATCTAAAAAACGGCGTTCAAAAAAGTACAGGCAAATTATAATTCCCTTGGGTAACTTGCGCACCAAAGAACTGGCTATACGTCAGAAGGTCGTCAGGCACAAAAAACGACAACCCAAAACCTATGTAATCGTAATAAGACCCCGTGTTTTAGGCGCATACATACTTATAATTTTAGGCGTTATTGGGATTACATATTTTGGTTTCCAAGTTAAAAACTCGGGAGGAATAGAACCCCCAAAGACCTTCGCACTGTCAACACCTTCTCCTGTTACTGATTATACGAAGCCAGTAGTAATGCCACGTTCACAACCCGCCAGAATTAGTATTGCTAAAATCAACCTGGATGTGCAGATCAACGTAGTGGGCCGGAATGTAGATGGCACAATGGAAACACCAAACGTTCTTGATTACGTGGTTGGTTGGTACAAATACAGCCCAACTCCGGGTGAACTCGGGCCTTCAATAATTGTTGGCCATGTAGACAGCTATAAAGGTATTTCTGTTTTCTGGCGAGTCCGTGAACTAGTGGCCGGTGACGTTATAGCTATTACTAGAGTCGATGGTACTGTGGCTAAGTTCAATGTAAATAGTTTGCAGCAATTTGATCAAGCTACCTTTCCCACCCAAGCCGTGTATGGCGACACAAACTACGCAGCTCTGAGGCTTATCACCTGCGGAGGGACGTTTAACCGCCAAACTTACCACTACACGGCTAATACGGTTGTGTTCGCCACTCTTATCAACAGCTAAACTAGACCATCTTGGCTGAGTGTCTGGGTCTAGAACAGTTTTGAGGTCCTAGACCCGAATGTTCGGCCAAGTACGACACCAAAGGTGATTCGACTCATTGAGCATGTAGGTCAGGAATCATTTCGGTCTTTGTTCAGGCTAGTCTTGAAAGCCTAGACTTTACGAACTTACATGCTATAAGTATCATTGGCTAAGCATACCGGTCAGGAACCTTACAAATCTTGTTTTGCGACATATCGTTCCATTTTCTGCTACTCTACTTCTTCGTCGGCGAATACAACGAGCCGGTTGGAGTAGCTTCGCTGGGCGCTATTCCAAATTCCCTGGCAAGTGATGAGATTAAGATGCGCTTTTGTGTCACTTGGTATAAACACGCTTGATGCGTCCTCATTCTGGCCGTACGTGCGAAGTTCGCGCACCACGAAAGTAACGGTTTTCCCTTTTTCATCTTCGACGTATAGGTTGTCTCCCTTTTGCAATGCATGTAAATTATCAAATATTGCCGGTATGTTGTCTTTGTAGCCGAAGTGCCCATCTATAACTGCGTTGCCTTTTTCCCCTGGGCGAGGCCCAAGAACGTACCAGCCTGCGCTAGCGGGACCCTTCGGTACACCTAGCTCTCCTGTAGGGGTAAGCCCTACATAGTCGAGGCCAGCATCAATATTGAGCTTTGGAATTTTGAGTCGTACCGGCAACCCAGCTCTTACCGTTTCTTGCTTATGAACAGTAGTAACGTTTGCAGTAGGCGGTACCCAGCCACTTTGGGTCGGCTTTTTTAAAGCGATGTAAAGAATAAACGCCAGACAAAACGCAAAGCCTACAAGGGCTACTACTAATAGAATTCGTTTTAACGAGGTTTTCGATAAACCCATAGAACCCATTTCATATCTCCCCTCGGCAGTGAAAGCCGCTGTGGTGAGTGCCAGTTAGTCGTTTTTGAGAGAAAGTGTACCGTAAGGTACGGTGACGAGCAAAACGGCTGACTGGTGCCGCCACAGCGGTTTGTAACGGAGGGGAGATATGAAATGGGTTCATACTAACTCTTCCCGTTGTTTAGGCTAAAATGCCCGTTTTTTTCGAACTAGGTAGGACGATGCTAGAACAGCGAAAGCCACAGCTGGAACGATAATGTTCGATGAGTCGTTACGCTTGTTGCTAGGGGCATACCCTGTGTTCGGCAGTTTTGGTACGACGGTAGCCGGTGCCGATGAGCTACTGCCAAGAACTGACGGGCTACTGCTAAAAGATGCTGCTGTCAGACACTCCAATCCAGTGATTTTGTTGTTGTCCAATGTTACTGCGCCAGTTTGCGCCAAGGCACGACCGTTTAAGCTTGCGCGGGTATTGAGACTTATGGATATTAAAGATAAAACATTTCCAGTCAACGAAGTATCTGTGCCGAGCGTTGCGGAGCTGACCTGTCGCCACCATACGTTACATGGGTCACCACCTACAACTTTGGCGGTGCCTGAAGTAGTGAGAGTTGAGGCCGACTTGAAAATCCAGACGTCTCCTGCTTCCCCGTTGAGGGTGAGCGTTCCCGATAGCTGAAAGGCGTCCGCACAATAAACACCTGGCACAAGGTTTAACCCAACCAGATCTTTAAAAGCTCCGGCGTAGGTGGTATTACAACCTTGGTCGATAAAGCCGAATGCAGCGGTGTTAGCATTCTGAGCCGCAAGCGAGTCGGCGGCATTACGGATTGTGCCGGGAGGGCCAACAGTACCATCAGGAAGGCCAGTAAAACCAGTCGGGGCGCCACCTATACTGATCCCAAGATCTCCAGGCATAGTCGTAGGTCCCGTATTGGTTACAGTGGTGTGGCCCAAAACCGAGTAACTACCCACCGTACCAAGTGTGGGTGAAGTAGCAGCGAGCACATTGATTGGTGCAGCCAGAACGAAGGTAAACGCAAAAGCCAGTATGGCGGTTATTACTCGGTAGTTATTGAACTTTTTCATATATTTCAAGCCCTCTTTTCTCCAAATATGGACTAAGGTCGTTATGCTGTTAATTTTCAGACTACTGTATAGACATCCTGCGAAGGTTTTATTACCTTTCGTGACATAATATCTTTTAATTTGGGATGAGGGTGTCGGATTTCTTACTCTCCACTCCGGCATGCGTATAGATGGCTGGGATGGAGGGATGCGGC
>DHXX01000010.1:0-888 GCA_002413865.1 Candidatus Saccharibacteria bacterium UBA5145 | reverse complement strand
CGTTGCGGCGTGCTCGGAATAAATTCCTGCGCGCGTCCTCACTGCACCGTACCCCGATAGCTGCGCTATGGGGTTCTAGTAGCCCTGCAACTCAGGCCATATAAAAAGACCCAGGCAAGCCGGGTCTTTTTATATGGCTGGGATGGAGGGATTCGAACCCCCGAATGCCAGTACCAAAAACTGGTGCCTTACCACTTGGCGACATCCCATTGAAGATCGAACAGTTCAAAACTGTTACGAACCTGAAGCATTATATAGGACTTTTGTACTTTTCTACAGTCCCAGCGCACAGTTGACTGGCTGCAAACGCTCATTCCTCTCTCGATGTAACTATGGTTACCTCTCAATCGGCCTGAACGTTTTCGCTTCAGCCATCTGCACCCTGGCATCTGTAGAAAAGTACAAAAGTCCTATAAGCGAAAATTAGTAGTTCTGGCCACCGGAGACGTTGAAGAACTCTTCGAGGGTATTAATCCCCTTGGCGTTCATTTCTTGGCTGAGTTCAGGGCCCACAAAACGAATGTGCCACGGTTCGTACTCGTAACCGGTGACGGACTGCTTGTTAGCGGGGTAGCGAATGACGAAACCGTAACGGTAGGCGTTGGCGGCGAGCCACTTGCCTTCCAGGGTCGTGGCGTAGCACTGGGCGACGTCGCAGGCCGGGTTGGTCGTTCCGCCGAGGTCGGCCGACAAGCCGGTTTGGTGTTCGCTATAACCGGGGCGGGCACTCTGGCTGTCGGCGACGGCTAGGCCTTGTTGCTGAACGTAGCGGTTATAGAGGTTCGTCTGAAAAGTATAGGAGCGGTAACCGCTCTGGAGGTCAAAAGTGACGCCAGCGGTCGTGGCGGCGCCCACCATCGTCGCTAGGGCTTTGGCCATATCGCCGCG
>DHXX01000001.1:41624-94948 GCA_002413865.1 Candidatus Saccharibacteria bacterium UBA5145 | reverse complement strand
TCGTGGTGCGGATCCTGCTTAAGAGCGTCTTGCTTAGCTCGGTCTCCATCGCTAAGAGGAGTTTGGTCCTCGTTCGCGCGCCGCGTTAGGATGACCGGACCGGCCAGTAGAGGAGAGAAAATATCTTCGACTGGTCTGATTATGTGCGGTCGTGATTCAGTCACGCTACCAGCTCCTTTAACATAGCTAAATAATTATACCTCAAAAGGCAACGGTTTTAACCCGTCTACCTTGGCATAAAGTCTTAATCTACAGACGATTACAGCTAAACGGCGCGCCGGTTGCAAAGCTCATGTCGTATATTCCCACCAATCTATAACGGAAAGACCCTTCTTTTCTGAGAGGGGCAGTTCGTTCACAGAACCCCCAGCGATTCATGGCTTGATGAGAAACTATGAGATACTAATCGTTATGGATCTCAGAAAATACCGCTGGTCAAAAGATTATGAATCGGCCGAAGAGGAGCTCGAGGGCTTGCTGGCGGCCATGAATATAACCGCCGAACGTTGGACGTTGGAATCTGGCCAAACCTTTCCGATGCAGACATGCGCCCTTGATAAGCGTTTGTGGTGCGCCGAAGGCTCACTCACGCTGACGGTGAACGGTAAGCCGATTTCGCTCCAGCCCGGTGACGCCTTGGAGCTGCCCGCTTATATGGCCCACGAGGCCGTTGCCGGGATCAGCGGCTGTGCTTGCTACGAATCACCGGCGCCGGCGCTTAATCCCGCCATCTAAGACGCCAGCTGTTGCGAGACCACGCCAAGCCAGTGGCGACAAGGCTCGTTCACTCAGTCTACCTCAGGATAACGGTCGGCATTCTTTCTATAGTAGGCGACCCATTCGTCGGTTTCGGCCACTTCAACGTCGTCGATAAATATACCATTTTTGAATGATCCATTTTTATCATTCTTCGCTTTTTTGGCTTTTGTTATAGTCGCGTTCGATAAACCAAACTTCGCTGTCAAATCATCGATCGCCTGCTGCACATCGGCAATTTCGCCGGCCACGTCAGCCTGACTAGCCAACAAGATCTCCCGGGCCTCTTCGATGATTTTATTGACCAGCGCTGCTTTGTGCCGCCTATCGTCGAGTTGGTGATAGCGGGGCTTGGCGCCCGAAGCCAGCTGATGCTCAACAATTTTGTCGCGAACTAATTTATTAAATTTGAATTTAGGCATACTCCTAATATAGCAAATCGACGAGAATCTAATTTATAAGCTGGCAAACGGGGGGGGGTTAATAACCGCCGACGCCAGTGCTTCCGGTCTTGCGGATGAATACCAGGTAGATCAGGCCGTAGATGATGATCGCTACGACGACATATATGAGTACCCAGTACCAAACCGGGCGCTTACCGTAACCTTTTGATGGTTTTTGTGATGGTTGGGATTCTTGGGGTTCTTCGGGTTCCATGGCAACTCCTTATTTTAAGTAAGCGTCATTATACGCTTAGGTTGAAATATTCTTAGTGGTATTAATGACGTTATCTTTATCAGGCGATCGACTGCTTGGGCGAAAAAGATTAATATTAAGTCTAAATAATTTGTTATATTTGGCAGGATGACGCTTCGCTATGCCGCCGCTCCAGTCCTCGAAGCTAGCTTCTGCGTGCTTCACTCCTTACGAACCTACGACCGACGATATTTTGCTAATGCAAAATCTCTGGTCGTAGAACCGAAGCCTACCGGCAGGAAGCTTCGCCGCTTCAAACCATGCTCGGAATAAATTCCTGCGCGTGGTCTTCACGAACGCACCTACTTCGTAGTTTCAGTCGCTACGCGACTTACCAAATAAAAAACCCATGACAGGCATGGGATTTTTATTTGGTGCACCCGGCAGGATTTGAACCTACGACCCCTTGGTTCGAAGCCAAGTACTCTATCCACTGAGCTACGGGTGCGCGCACGAAATTGGTATAACATTTGATTGCATGTATCATCTTAACAGAGTAAGCACCCCTTGCATACTTCCCCCGAATAATCAAAGCGTACAACGGGTTTTAAATAAGACAGGTGACAAGAGTGAACAGCATCTCCAATTTTTCCGAAGCGGCCGAACGGTTGGCCCATTTCTACGATAACTCCAAGACCGAGTATACCCTCGACAACATGCTCAGTCTCATGGCATATCTGGGCAACCCCCAAGATAAATACCGCGTGATTCATGTCGCCGGTACATCGGGCAAGACGTCGACGGCCTATTACGCCGCCGCGTTGTTGCGGGCGGCGGGGTACAAAACCGGCTTAACCATCTCGCCCCACGTCGACTTATTGAGTGAACGGGTGCAGATCGATGGCCAACTGTTGCCCGAGACCGAATTCTGTGCGGCGCTCGGCACTTTTTTGAGTTTAATCGAGGGCAGTCCAGTCCAGCCATCTTGGTTTGAGCTGGTTGTGGCCTTTGCCTTTTGGAAGTTTGCGGAAGAGGCGATCGACTACGCCGTCGTCGAAGTTGGTTTAGGCGGACTCAAGGACGGCACCAATGTGATAACGCGCGCCGACAAAATCTGTATCATCACCGATATCGGTCTCGACCACACCCAAATCTTGGGCCACACGCTGGCCGAGATTACTTTTCAAAAGGCGGGTATCATCCAGGTGGGCAACGAGGTATTTATCTATCCGCAGAGCACGGCTGTGCTGGGCGTGATAGAACAACGGGTGGTGCGTCAGCACGGCCGCCTAACGCTGGCCGACGCCACATCGCTTCGTGCCAGCCGTGAATTGCCCCTTTTCCAGCAACGCAACTTAGGCCTGGCGCTGCCAGCCGTCAACGCCGCGCTGAAGCGCGACGCTAAGCCGCCAATCAACGACGCCCAGCTCGTCCAGGCCGCCGACACGTATATCCCCGGACGAATGGAAATTATCAAAATCGGCACCAAGACGGTCGTGCTGGATGGCTCTCATAACGCCCAAAAGTTGAGAGCCCTGCGCGAAAGTATGCGGGCTTGCTTCCCGGATCAGGCGGTTGCGGTCATGGGTGCCTTCGCCGAGGGCGACGGCCAGCGCCTGGACGGCGCCCTAGAAGTCATCAGCAGTTTTGCGACTAGCATGATTATCACCTCGTTCGTGTCGGCTAAAGACCTCATCAAGCGTTCGGTCGCGACGAGCGAGGTTGCCAGCGTGGCCAAAGAGCTGCATTTAGCGGTTCGGGTTGAGCCGAACTCAACGGTGGCTTTCGAGGCCTTGCTCCAGCGGCCCGAGCCCGTCCTGTTGGTGACCGGGTCGTTCTACCTGCTGAATCATATTCGTCCCCTCGTGGCGGACAGACATGATTAGGCTGATTGCCGCCATTGATCAAAAACGGGGGATTGCCAAGGCCGGCCGGCAGCCCTGGCATATTCCGGCCGACGAACAGTATTTTAAAGATCAGACTCGTAAGTTCGGCGCCCGTCTATTGATGGGTCGCAAAACTTTTGACGTCATGAAGCACCCCTTACCGAACCGAACTAACTACGTGCTGAGTCATGACCACCGCGCCGAATCGGGAATCGTTGGCATCACCGACCTGGACGCTTTTTTGCAGGACTTAACCGAGGATATCTGGATAATCGGTGGTGTGGCCGTCTACGAGCAGACGATCGCCCGGGCTGATTTTCTCTATCTAACCCAGATTGAGTCCGACTTCGGCTGCGATCAGTTCTTCCCCAACTACGCCGAGCAGTTCGAGTTGGTCGACCAGAGCCCGCCCCAATACGAGAACGGTTTAGCTTACACTTATGCTATCTACCACCGCAGAGCACTAGTAACAAGTAATTAGGAACTAGGAATTAGCAATTAGCAATTAGATAAAGCCACGGTGGCTTACTCCTTACTTCCTAGTTCCTATTTTCTAATTCCTGTTTGCTATTTTCAACTCGCCTTTAGCCGACACTGTTAGAAAACTCATAGTAGACCATTAGCACAGGCTTTATGCTGAGGGGGTTACAAAGTAAAAGGGAGCCTAAGATGTCTCGTGATATCGAACTTCAGTGTCATCCAGTTACAAAGTCTTACTTTGACTTTAGCCGGAACTACGGGCACGTCTCACAAACACCTTAATCATCGTCATCATTTGAGCGCGAGCTTTAGTATTTTGTGTGGGATCTATTAATACGTAAAGGAGATATAGCATGAGCGTAATTATGTATATTATTCTAGGCGGGCTGGTCGGTTGGCTGGCGTCGAAACTGTTCGGCCGCGAAGAAGGAATTATGGCCAGTATCGTGATTGGAATCGTCGGTTCATTCATTGGTAGTTTTATTTCGCGTTTGTTTACCGGTTCTAACCAATCGTACTTGGCATTGGGCTGGAATGGATTGTTCTGGTCGTTGATTGGAGCGCTGGCCCTAGTTGCCGTCCTGAACGCTGTTCGTCGTCCTCGCGGCCACATCGTCTAGCACTTAGTGCTTAACATTCACAACAAAATACCCCGGGATTTACTAGGGGTATTTTTATTATCAAGCTAAGCCTGCCCCGAGTTGCCAATGCCCTATATACTAGTAGGAATGAGTGAATTAAAAATAAGTGTACTCGACGCGCCACTGGTGTTTGTCGATGTCGAAACAAATGGCCTAGACAGTTTGCGGGGGCGGGTAATCGAAGTGGCCGCTATTCGGGTTGAGGGCGGCAAGGTGGTGAAGACCTTTCGATCCTTAATTGATCCGGAAATTGACGTGCCGGACTACATCACTAACCTGACGGGCATCACGACCGACGACCTCAGGGGCGCGCCGACTTTCGACGTGGTAGCCGACGAGCTAAGGGGAGTGCTCGACGGGGCGATTTTCGTGGCGCACAACGTGCGGTTTGATTATTCGTTCCTGCAGCAAGAGTTTGCGCGTCTGGACTTACCCTTTTTGCCTAGGCAACTTTGTACTGTCAAACTATCACGGGCTTTATACCCCCTCGAAAAAGGCCATAAACTCCAGGATTTAATCCAGCGCCATGGCTTTAGTTTTGTGGCTCGCCACCGGGCCTACGACGACGCGGCCGTTTTGTGGCAGTTTATCGTTCACGTTCGCGAACATTTTCCTGCCGAACAGGTCGCGCTCGCAATCGGTCGACAGCTACGCTAGCCGGCAATCCAAAAGCTTTAGTCGAAGTTGGTCCTCGATTTACCTAAAGTTCCGGCACGAGTCATCCAAGTAGTGAAATCTTTCACTGTGCGACCTGTCCGGCTGATCCATACTTGGGTCACGATTAGGGGGGAAGGCCTATGGCAAGCAGTGAAAACAAAACGCCAAGCAGTGTCGTAAAGGCGCCGGCGTTCAAACTCATCAAGGAAAGTTAAAATGACAAACCAGCAACTGCGCTCGGTTCGAAAGAAGACCCCGAGACAGCACTAGAGCCAAGGAGGAAAATAAAATGGATAACGATACGGTGACTGATCCTAAAGAAAATCCAGCTAATACCGGCCATCTACCGGTCAGCGGCGAAGAGGGAGTTGGGGCAGGGACTTACGGCATGAGCGACGAAGGCTCGGACGTAGACGACTAGACAATTCTGACGTGAAGGCGAGCTGTTAAGTAGAGAGCTGTGATTGACAAGCCCAACGCACTGTTTGGGTAGGGCTGTGGGGAAGAGACTTTGTTTAGACCGCCAAAATTAAATTTCTACGCGGGTTTATATTATTTACCGAAGCGACGCTGTAGCCGGGCGTAGTTTCTGAGGGCGAGTAATAGGTCCTGCTCGGTAAAGTCAGGCCAGTACTTTTTGTCGAACATTAGCTCGCTATAAGCTGACTCCCAAAGCATAAAATTGCTGAGGCGTTGCTCGCCAGAAGTGCGAATGATCAGATCGGGCGCGGGCACGTCGGGCGCGTACAGGTGTTGAGCGATCATATCGGCGCTAATACTTTCGGCCGCGACGCCAGAAGCAGCGATTATTTTGACGGCGTCGATAATTTCTTGTTGGCCGCTGTAGTCGAGGCAGAGCAGGATAGTACCGCGCGTGTTGTTTTCGGTCATTTTTTCGGCGTCGTGAATGGCTGTCAATAGAGCGGCCCCCAACTTGGCTTTTGAACCGATGACGCGCAGGCGAATATTTTCTTTATGAAACTCTTTGGCTTCGTGTTTGAGCACCCAGCGCAAGATATTCATAATGTCGCGCACCTCTTGCCGGTCACGCTGCCAATTCTCACTCGAAAAGACATAGGCCGACACGTAGCGTACGCCGTGCTTGATAGCCGCCTTAGCGACGGTTTTCAGGTTTTGATAACCCTGACGATGGCCCTGAGCGACGGTTAGGCCTTGCTCGCGAGCCCACCGCCGGTTGCCGTCTAGCACCAAGCCAACGTGAGTTGGGATCGCAGTTTTATCTTTAGTCATGTCTCTATATTCTACTCTTTTTTATGTATAATCGGCGGTTGCAGCCCATAATTCGTGGCCCAGCGTAGCCCTATGCTGACCCGGCGTTCGACGGTTTTACGGAGAGAATGATAGGTTGCTGGCGCATTATTTTCCCAAAACACAACTGTTACTTATTCAGTCTGCCAACACCCGCATTGGTTACTCCCTTCAGATATAGTCTAGGCCGCTTGCAACCAGCCTGCCGTGACCGCAGCCACTCAGCAGGAATGATTTAAACCTATATCGTTCACCAGCTCAGCCCTAAGAGCTAAGCTTCTTTGGGAGCGAGCTGTTTTTTGAGGTAGCTGGCGCGAATCTGAAACAACAAGTACAGTCCGATCGCCGACCCGATTAAGCTACCCAGCAGCGAACCGATCCCGCCATAGTTCGAGAACAAGACGACCACGGCGTAGACGATATTAACAAGCGCGGCGTAGAACATCAGGTCCCAGCCTGATTTTTTACGGTCACGAGTTGCCGGGAAGGCCAGCAGATAGAGGATAGCCTCGACCAAGAGCACGCCCAACGCCAGCCAGACGGCTAAGCCCATGCGATTAGTCGACACTGTCGGGCCACCGGTGATAGCGCTGAGGCTATTGGCGTAGTTGATGAGCTGATTGGCGAAGTGTGCCCAGTGCCAAAGCACCCAGACGCTATAGAGGCTCACTAGACCGAGCCCCAGATTGATCCAGGGCAGGTACTGGACGAGCGACTTTTTGCCGTTGGCGGGTAGCTCTGGCGCCTTCTTGACGAAAAAGTCGTTTAGGGTTGTTTCTAATGGTTGCAATGCACTCATTTGACGAACTCCTTATTTATAATCATAAATGTAGACTTAAGTGGTAATATTTGCAACATATTTTTTTACGGGTAGTAGCCGTGAGTTCGCCACTGCTCCGCCATGATTTAGTAGCCGCCGCTAGCCGTCTAACTAGTTTTTAATCGAGTGGTTTCGATTTTATTCAATACTTCCGTAATGGGCATTCTGAGGAATTTAGTATTGTTGTGTCGGTAATAGGTTGACGACATCGGTAAGTTTTCTTCGTGTTCATAAAATTGGCCGACGTAATAAGGGGTCTCGTCTAAGTCCGTGACCAGTTCAGTTCTACTGGCATCAAATTTACCGACGGCGTCGGCGTGAGTCCTAAGTTTTAAATCGTCACATAGATAGACGACACCGATGTAGTTGCCGCCTTTAACCGAAAGCGCGCCAACCGGGTAGCCATAAACCGGTGAGCCTCCCGTAAGGGCCGGCGTTTTCCCCATCGCTAGCAAAAATTTACCGATAAAATTTGGAGCTTTGACATCTGGGGGTTCGGTGTATAGCTTTTTGGCGCCTGGCATATCATGTTCGGACATAGTTTTCATAAAACGTAGAACATCACGCGTATGCGGGCCGAACCGCGTTTCAAGCGCCAGAACAGCCTCGTTTCCCGCCGATTCTCCGCGCTTAAATGCCTCATAATGGGCTCCCCTAAACTCGCTCATTTACGAATCATAACATAGAACCCATTTCATATCTCTTCTCCGTTACGAAACACCTTAGCGGCACCAGGTATCAGTATCAATCGTCAGCGTACCTCCGGTACACTTCCTCATGTCACAAACACCTGGTACTCACTAAGGTGTCTCTCACTATCGAGAAAAGATATGAAATGGGTTCATACTAAAAACAATTTATAAGAGCCATCGTCAAAGCCGTTGGAAGTATATTATCGTCGACGCCAGAACTAGTCTGCAATCGCTTCGTCGATGAATTGAATTAGTTCGGGGAACTGTTCGTATTCCGGTCCAATCTCGGTGTTGAAATGGCCCTGGCCCTCAAAAACGATCAGTTCGCCATCGGTTTGTTCAGCTAGATATCGCGCTTGTTCGAGCGGGACGTACGGATCATTATCGGCATGGATAAAGCTAAACTTGCCGCAATGCTGCTTAATCTTTTCAAAGTCGAAAGGCTCACCGAAGAGGTCAACCAGATCATCCCGGCCGAGATCGTCCTTAAACGCACTGACTAAAATGGCTGCCTTGATCCGAGATTTCGCTGGCAAGTGCTGGAGCAAGTTCAGGATGGCGACGGCGCCCGACGAATGGCCGATCAGAATTGTGTCGTCATCAAACCTGAATTGCTTATTGGCTTTCAGAAATTTAGTGTAGGTCTTGGCGCTTGGCCTATCGGCGTCGGGGAGTTGGGGCAACCAGACGCGGTAACCGCGGCCGACCAACTTTCCTTTGAGCCACATGAACCAGTTCGAGTCCGGCGTCGCATCGGTGCCGTGGAGAATAAGTACGTTTGTCATTAGTTAATGATAGCAAACCATGTGTCCTGCAGAGAAGTTTTTAACAATCCAAAGTCGATAGTAATAGCCTGGCCTATAACCTCGGGCAGATCCAATTATATGCTCAGCGCGCGGACCAACGATTTTAGCACCGTTTTTGGTGGATTGCATATTAGTTATAATGGATAGATTATGACAGAGTATATGTTTGATGCCGACCGCAGCCAGATTATCTGTGCCCAAGAGGCACCCTTGCCAGAAGATAGTGCTACTGTCGTATCGCTTCGAGACTTATTGCTGGCCAAAGAGTTTCCCTATAAAAAAGGTGATTTTGAAAAAACTGACCGACAACTGTGGGACAGAGAGCGTTGTCTAGGCGTTGGTAAGTTGGTGCTTACGGCAATAGAACAAGACGACAAGCGGCTACCTATTACTACCCGACACCTCAGTCGGTTAGCATTATTAGGACAAGCACCGGACATCGATAGGTTCTATGACTTTTTTGACAATTTCACTGACTTTAAACAGGAAGTGGGTTCGCCGATACGGTATGACAGGCATAAATTTGCTGATTGGGGGATCACGGATTTTGTTCAGTATGCAAAGCGGACCACAAAAGAGCTTGGTCGTCTCCCAATTATCGCCGACTATAGCCAGCGATTTGACCAAGGCAATGGCCCTAGCTTTGCAATGATCGAGTCTCGCGTGGGCGGCATCCGCAGTCTGCATGATTATCTCGGGTATCCTTACGTGAAGGAGTGGGACAAAACTGATTTTGTTGACTGGGGCGTAAAAGTGATGACGGCCAACCCCGATAAGGACTTTAACCTAAATATTATTAAAGCCCTTGCAGCAAAAAAGCGAGGGCCAACATGGTCGACTATCTATGAAAACTATGGCAAATGGAGCTCGTTTCGAACGGGGGTTGAACACGAATTTCAAATTCGCCCGGTCATTAGACAACAACATGAGCTAGCCAAACTAGGCCGCTACCGGCTGATGGCAGAACAGGGAAGTATGCCGGCTAAGTTTTTGACGCTGCCCGATGACAAGTTATTAACAGCTGGGGCACGCTATCGAGTCGTTCAAGACTGTGCGCCCGATCTGGGCGTACAAAGAAGGCAAGAGCTCTCTAAGGCTCCGCCTTCCAATTTTATTCGTCGTTTACGTCAAGCACGGCCCAGCCTAACTGCTGGACATATCGAGATGGTCGCCGATTCTTTGGGTGTTTTTGATGACATCTGGCAGCCAGATGAATCAGTCATACATCTTCATGTGACGAAAGCTGCTATCGATGAGATTAGATTGGCTAAAAACCTCTACCGTCGTACTGATCATCATGCCAGGCTGGCCGCACAATAAACGAATTATCCGTTTGAACAGTGCCCAATTTGGCTAGCTGTCAACGCCGATGGCGTCGTGGATAGTTTGGTAACCATCCCGTTCCAGTAATGCCGCGAGGGCCTGGTTTATCTGGCCGATGAGTTGTGGCCCTTCAAATATTAGGCCGGTGATGAGCTCAACGAGGGTGGCACCGAGTTTAATCTTGGTGTAGGCGTCTTCCGCCGAGAACACGCCACCGACGCCAATAATCACAAAGCGAGCGTGATATTTTTTGTACGTTTGACGAATAAGGTTGTTGCTGAGCTCCCAGGTCGGCTTACCACTCAGGCCACCTTTGACTGTCACCGGTAACTGATCCATCAGCTTGGCTTGCCCGCGGTCTTTAGTGAGATTACTAATAGTGATGCCGGCAATCTGGTGCTTAGCGGCTACGCTCAGGAGCTTGTCAAAACCAGGCCAGTCGAGGTCGGCCGGCATTTTAATGAATATTGGTTGTGGCATATGCACCCCGTCGACCTTTTGCAATAGACGCTCCAGCATTTCTGGCGTCGTAAACGGCTCACCGCCGAAAGTGTTTGGACAGGAGATATTGAGCGTGATCATGCTGCCAACCGCCGCTTCTTTGATCTGCGCCAGGCTGCCCACGTAGTCGGCGATAGCCTCGGCCTCGTTCGCGGCAGCTTTTGAGTTGGTTTTAGCAACCGATAGATTGAGTGGAAAGTCGGTGAACGTTGACGGCTTATAGTCTTTGATTCTTTCGATAATCTTCGTAACGCCCTGGTTGGCCAGTCCAGCGTAGACGACGAGCGATTTTGTTTTTGGCAGCCGGTAAAACCACGGTTTAGGGTTGCCAGCGCATGGTTCGTGAGTCAGTGAACCGCCTTCCATAAAGCCAAAACCAATCGATTTAAGCATTGGTAGCAACTCGAAGTTTTTGTCAAAGCCTGCTGATAGTCCAATAGGATTGCGAAAGCTTATGCCTAACACTTCTTGGCCAAGTATAGCGCTATTCTCATAAGCCCACACGCCATGAACAAGGTTGCGAACAACCCATAGACGCTGCAGACGGCTCCCGATTTGAAGTAGGCGCTCGTGTACGGTGTCCGGCTGTTGTTTGAACAACAATGGTTTAACCGCCTTGGTGTAGGCTTTGCTGCTTAGATTACTTAGCGGTGATATCACGGTAATTTCCCCTCAAGGTCTCCCCGCAGTATACACCGCCAAACACAAGCTGTCGGGCTAGGAAAGAATTGTCGTAACGGTACTGGCGGCCAAGACTTTCATCGTATCGAAGATGGTTACCTCGCCACTACTTGGTAACAGGAGTTGTAAATCCGTGCAGGCTAATGCCACGCAATCAACTTTCTGAACCGACAAATCTTTAACCACTTCGAGAATTAACTCGCGGTCTTGATTCAAATGCCGGCCTTCGATTAGCCGTTGAATAATTTTGTCCATTTGGGCGCGCTGTAAATCGTTGGGTGATACGTAGGTAATGCCATTCTCTAGAAATTTAGTCTCGTAAACACGGTTGGCGATAGTTGCCGAAGTCGATATCAAACCGACCTTACTAAAGCCCCGCTTTTTTAGGTAGCTCACCGTCTCCTCGACGATACTGAGAACCGGTATGTTAACGGCTGCCCGTATCTCGTCTATGAAAACGTGCAACGAGTTGCAGGGCATGACCAGAAAATCAACACCACTTTTCTCGAGCCGTTTGGCTTCCGCGACTAAAAAGGGTATATAACGTTCTTTGCCGGTGTTGGTAGCGATCAAGTCTCTTTCGACTTCAAACAGTAACGGGACGCTCGAAATAACGATTAACGGCCGCTGCCGACTATTCAATTTTTGGCATTGGAATACCACTTCCAAATAAAACTCAGCAGTCGTTTCCGGGCCAAGACCACCAATTACGCCGACAGATTTCATGCCCCAATCATAACAGATAACCTGAAGACTTCAGTCGGGGTCTTTCATGCCACGTACACCAAAGAGGCCAGAAGTAACACTGCCGGTACCAAAATAAAGGGACAGACTGAAGTGCTAGACTCCTCGTAGCGAAAAGGTAGCGATAATCGCCCTTCGATTTATATCGTCGTTTGGGTACATATCGACAAGCGATATATCGCCGATGTGATAAGTCTGCCCACCGTGAAGTCGGTTATCTTTTTGGACCGTGGCGTGCGGCCTAAAGCCGCGGTCGATAAATTGGGGAGTGTCATAGGTAAATGATCCATCGTGAGGCACTAACAGGAGCTTACGATGCATATACATAACATTATCGTCGGGTCGGATTAGGGTCACCAGAACATCCTCGTTAACGCCGAATGCTGTCTGACCCTCGGCTGTAATATCAAAGGGCGCTGCCACGGCGGCCAGCTCGTCTAGTTTGTGAATTAATTCTGCCAAGGGCCACCCAATCGTGAAATTCGGCAGAAATGTAACATGGAGCGGCCAGGCTGCGGCGGAAAAATTAGCAGCGGGAACTTGGGGATCGAAGAAATGAGCGACGACGTATTTTTGAGACATAGAGTTATCATACCAAACCAAAGGACTTCCGAAGGAGTTTTTGACGGTGTTTTTGACGGCAAGACGGAGTCAAACACACTGGCATAAACGTGCTTATGATTAATAACAACAGGGTGTTACACTTAGCTCTATGAATGACCAAGAAAAACTCAACAGCTATATTTACCGACAACTACAGGCTGGACTTCAGCCAGAAGAGATCGCCCAACAGCTCCGCACGGCCGGCTGGGACGAAGCGACGATTGCGCGTTCGTTCGAAGCGGCGCGAGCAACCCTAACACCGCTGGCGCAACCTATGGCGCCTCCCGCCCAACCAATGGTCACCAGCCCGAGTTCGCAGTCATCACCCATTGTTCAGCAAATGGCCACCGGCCCGGCGGTATCATTTGCGCCGACCGGCCAAAAACGGGGTCGTATCAAAACCGGCTGGCTGCTACTAAAGCAAAGCATGAAAGTGCTGCTCCACAACAAGCAACTGATTCGTTATCCCTTCATGGGCGGACTGATGAGCCTACTGCTGACTATTATTTTTGCGGTCATTGTGATAGCGGGGCATAGTATTTTCCTCGTTAACTCTGTCGACAGCGCCGGCAAGAGCGTCTGGACAGCGAACTTATACGGCAACATGCTTGGTGCCGTCTATTATGTGCTGACATTCTTTGTGATCTTCCTCTACAACGCCGGGCTCGCCGCCCACGTCCTCGACATTTTCCGCGGCACCTCGCAGCCCTACAAACACTATATGAAAGTTGCTTGGTCGAAGCGTGTGCCGATCTTCTTTTACGCCATCATTACGGCTACCGTCGGCTTTATCCTACGGACTATCGAGCAACGCTTCAAATTCCTCGGTTTTTTCATCAGTAAGATATTCGGCGCCCTCTGGACGCTGGCAAACCTCTTTACTATCCCAGTTATCGTCGAGTCTGACAGCAGCGCTCCCAGTGCCATCAAGCAATCCACCAAACTGTTTCTGTCTCGTTGGGGCGAGAACATCACCGCCCGGATTACCTTTGGCGGGCTGGCCTTCGGCTTGTATCTGTTATTCCTCATCCCGCTCTTTATCGTCACGGTCATGCTGGGCGGTCTGCTAGGAGCAGTCGGGATCATCATCGGTTTTGTCATCATATTCATCAGCATAATTGCTTTCGCCACCGTCGAGACCGCCGCCGAAAGTATCCTGTCGACCGGCCTCTACTACTATGCTAAGTACGAGCAAATCCCCGGGGCCTACGATCCAGAACTCTTGAACGCCACGTTCATCCCCAAAAAACAAAAGTAACTATCGTAGCAAACCTCGGCCGGCTCGAGAGCTACGCTTTTGTCGGCTAACCAGTCTTAAAATTAGACTTGCTTCAACCTAAGCGATAGCCAAGCGGGCACGTCGACAAAGCGAATTTCCGCCCAGCCATCGATCTCTTCCTCGCTGACGTCGTAAACAGCTTGATAAGCCGTCTCGACGCTACCGTGCAAGGCCTCAGAGTAGGCAAGACCTAGCTTCTCAGCTGTACTTTGGAGCTCTTTTTCGCTCGGCGCCTCGATCTCAATAAAGCTGGGAATCCAGGGCCAGGTGTCCAACTCAACTTCGACACCGCCAAGCTTCCAGCTTTCGCGCTTTGTTTCCTGGAAAGAGTTCGATTTCATCCCGATAGCCTCTAATAAGTGGCAGGTGGCGTTGAAATCATCAACGACGACCGAGACTTCTTTCGTCCCAAGGCCAGTCCGGTCGCTGAGTTGTTTGTAGCTCAAAGTGATCTTGTCACCCTCGTTACGAACCCTAACCCAGCCGCCGGTTTGCTCAAGCCTCATGTCGGGATAGTCGTAAATCCGGCGCGTCATTAATCGCTCCGGTTGCGTCAAGGTCGCGCCGACGCTGGCTAGCTTGCGTCGGAGAGCCGCGACATCAATGTTGAGCCATTTAGCTTCAATTTCGGTCTGCATAACCTAAGTGTATCAAAGACCGAGACGATCACCTCTGTTTTAAACACGACCGAACCTACGGCCTAGCGCAGAAGCCAGTGTTACGCCGTTTGAGCTCTAGCGGCGTGCTTTGCAGCGGGCTCCGTGCGAGCTGCCAAAGATGATACTTATACCGATCAAGAAACCGAAACTGTACCAGCTACCAGCATTCGGCGTTTGATAGATCGTAATGGAATAGGCGAATAAGCTCCAGAAAAATGTCGGCACTATAAACAACCCGTGCACAACTCCCCACCAGAAATTAGTGTAAGCGGTCGGGTAGGTATGCGGTATGACAGTTTTGGCGTACCAGACGAAGAGGCCAATAAAAATGGCCGCTACCACGGCGGACAAAAAGACAGCCCCAATAATCAATTTGTTGCGACCAAACTTTTTCATGAGCCGATTATATCAAAAACAAAAATACTTCCCGAGAGAAGTTTTTCACAGGGCTATATTTGGAGGTCCACCGCCATGCAGTGGTGCAATTTTAGTTCGACAGGGCAGTCAGTTTGATGGCTCCCAACACGCCGTTGGTGTAGCCGCTTGATTTGACGATAGAGCGGTCTAAATCAGGCAACTTTATATAGTCGTTAACGTTCTGGCGGACGCTCCGGCGAACAGCCTCGATTAAGCCCGGGTGATTAGTCAGGCCACCGCCTAGAATTATCATTTCCGGACCAGTCGTTAGTATCAGGTTGGTGACCATGGACGCGATGTAGCCCGCTTCTCGCTCCCAAGCGTCGCTATCCGTAATTTGCTCACACTTTTTGCCATACCTTTGTTCCATGGCGAAGCCGCTGGCGAGTCCCTCGAGGCAGTCACCGTGGAATGGACAGGCTCCTTGGAATGATTCGAGGAGCGGCTCATGGGGAACCCGCGCATGGCCCATTTCCAAGTGTGACAAGCCGTAAACAAGCTGGCCGCCGATAACTAAGCTGCCGCCAATGCCAGTCCCCAGGGTCAGGTAGATAAAATTGCGGGCTTGCTGGGCGACGCCATAATACTGCTCGCCCAGGGCGGCACAGTTGACATCGGTATCGATGTTGACTGCTATTCTCAGTTGATTTTCAAGTAAAGGTTTTAGCGCCACATTTGCCCAGCCGGGCTTCGGGGCGTTGTGAATGTAGCCAGACTCCGGTTCGTCCGGGTCGAGCTGTAACGGCCCGAACGAGCCGACGCCCAACGAGACAATCGGGACGTTCTGCGCAAAGAACTCGAACACCGCGGCCAGCGTCTCGTCGACGCTCGTCGTAGGGATATTCGTTTGGGCGGTTAGAACGCCAGTCGCGTCACCGATAGCACAGACGGTCTTTGACCCGCCGAACTCAACGCCCCCATACAGTTTTTGTGTCATGGCTTAACTATATCAAAATTAAAATACTCCCGCAGAAGTCTTTTGAACATAACTATTCTGGAGGGCCACAGTCGATCTTGTTACTACTGCAGTGCAGGATAATAAGCGATTGCACAGGGTAGCTCAATCGTAGATGCTAGCGCAACTATTATAGTAGGGAGTATGTATGAATTATCTTATAACTTAAAAGTGGAGGGGTAAGATTATTAATCAACTGAAATTTATTTATTGTTTCGTTAATATTAATTGTATGTCGCCCAACTATTGTCTCGACCTGATTTAAGGGGACTTTTTTCGTGAAACGACCAATAGAACAATGGATTATATTTGGTGGCATTTTAGTTTCGCTAGGAAGCGGCAGTCTATCTACGAGTTCTTTTCTAATTTTTTCAAAACTGCCATCGTCAGTACCTTTAATAATAATTGCTTGCGGGCTTACTTCAATCGTATCAAATGTTACGTCTATTGGTTTAAACGTTGTTAGAATTTCATAGGTTATATTTTCGTATTCTGATGAGTGCCGGTCATAAAGTTCTTGCTTATCTTCCGAGTAATCTTTTGCCTGAATAATCTCACAGAGTGTGACGTGAAGTGCATTATTAGGCATCACCCATACACTTCCTCCAAGTTCCTTACTTAATTCGTTAAGTAATTGGGAGACTTGGTGTTTGGCACTTTCAGAAAGTAATGACACCAGGGCAAATGCGTTATCTGGCATTCCGATATTATTAGTAGCTTGTGTGGTAATCACTAATTAATCATAGCAACAAAAAACTCCTCAAAACAGAGGAGTTTAAACATAACCGAACCGGGAAGCAACCGCGGGACTTAAAGTAGGTGCCGACGTGCAAATGCTATGCCTGAGCCGGTCTTCAAATATCGCTCAAATTTTCTAGCCCGCAACTCAGAGGAGAAGGCAGTATACGTCACAATGAACCAGGGTTTAAATTTGTTGGTGTGCCTACTTTTTCCTGAATTATGATCTTCGATTCTTTTACTCAGATCAGTCGTGAAACCAGTATAAACTTGAGCATGTGTCTCACTTTTAAGAATGTAGACGTAGAACATGCCTATAATAATAAGCCCTCCGTCGCTAAAGCTATGGAGGACATCCTACTTTATTTAAGAAATACTTAATCCTACGAAGCTTTATCAACAGAAGGATTATCAATCCTACGAAGCTTTAGCGAAAAGAGGATTATCAATCCTACGAAGCTTTAGCGAAGTAGGATGGAGGGCCAGGAGGGACTTGAACCCTCGACACCCTGCTTAAGAGGCAGGTGCTCTAACCAGCTGAGCTACTGGCCCTCGTCGATGAGACCAAACCGTGTTTTTCTCATCGTATTAGCTGCAAGGCAACTCAGGCGATTTTAACAAATTACCTCTGTTATGACAAGGCTGTGATTTGGCGGCTTCAATATTCAGGAAGTTAGACCCAAAAATCGAGGCGATATGCGGGCGCCGTTAGTTGCCTCTGTTACAATAAGGTCTGATGAAAATACTCAATGGTCGCGAATTAGCCGATTTTATTCAAGAGCGCCAAGCCCCCGAAGTGCGCGCCCTGCGCCAGGCTCACCACGTTTTCCCCAAACTGGCCATCATCGTCACCGTCGATAACCCGGTGATCGACCTCTATGTCCGCCTTAAGAGCAAGTACGGCGCCGACCTTTTGGTCCACGTCGATGTCCACCGCGTCGACCAGGCCGCGGTGCCAAAACTTCTACAAGACCTCAACCAAGATCCGACCGTCCACGGCATCATCATCCAACTGCCGTTGGCCGATCCGTCCCAGACCGAAGAACTCGTCAATCTAGTCGCCCCCGCCAAAGACGTCGACGCTCTCGGCGCCAAGGCCGTCTATGACCCGGCCACGCCGATTGCCATCATGTGGCTGCTGGCTGGTTACAACATAGAACTGCGCGGCAAACACATTTTGCTAATCGGTAAAGGGAAGCTTGTTGGCACGCCGCTCGCCAAGATGATGTTGGCGTCCGGCCTCGACGTCCAAATCGCCGACCGTACTACGGCTGACCTAGCCGCCACGGCCTTAGAGGCCGATATTATTATCACTGCTACCGGTAGCCCGGCCATCCTGTATCCCAAGATGATCAAAAAATTCGCCGTCGTGGTCGACGCCGGTGTCGCCTCCGAAGACGGCAAGACCGTCGGTGACGTCGCCTCCGAGGTCTACGACCGCGACGATCTGACCATCACGCCCGTCAAAGGCGGCGTCGGCCCGCTGACCGTCTGCGCTTTATTCGAAAACGTCATCCGGGCCGCCCGCGCCAGCATTCCCGGCGACCAGTTGGAAAGCTAGCGCGGACCGGCCATGAAGATAGGTGTTTTTGATTCTGGGATTGGTGGACTGTCGGTGGCCGGCGCCATCGAACGAGCCCTGCCTGAGCACGAAGTCATTTTCCGCAACGACAGCCGACACGTGCCATACGCCACGCGGCCGGTGGCTGAAATCCTGAGCTTTGTCGTGCCAATCTTTCAAGCCCTAGTCGATGACGGCAGTAGCGTTATCGTGGTGGCTTGCAACACGGTGTCCACGACGCTCATCGACGAGCTGCGCGCCATATTTAGCGTGCCGTTGATCGCCGTTGAACCGATGGTCAAACCGGCGGCGGAGCTGACGACAGCCGGCGTCATTGCCATTTGTGCGACCCCCAACACCTTGAATAGTAGCCGCTATGGCGTGCTGAAAGACACTTACGCCGGTAAGCTGACAGTCCTAGAACCAGACTGTAGCGATTGGTCGACGATGATCGAGCAAAAGGCCATCGATCAGCAGGTGATTGCCGATCGTATCCAGGAAGTCTTGGAACAAGGAGCCGACGTTATCGTGCTGGCTTGCACCCATTATCATTGGATCGAAGCGGAAATTACCAGTCTGGCCGCCGGTCGGGCGCGGATCATCCAGCCGGAAGCGTCCATTATCAAACAGCTCCAGCACGTTCTGGCTGACTTAACGCAAGCCGTGCACCTATAGTAATCAGCTCAATTTGCGCTTGAGCAGCAAGAACTGAATCATGATTGGTGCAGCCGCCGGACTCGGGGCTTTGCTCGTCACCGGTGCGGACGCTGGTGTTCGTCACGAGCTCGGAAATATCAACTACAGCGATGTCAATCCTTATTCGCTGAATAGTCCCGCTCCAAAGCCATCGATGCGACTTGGCGAGATGAGCCTGCCGACTAATATTCCAGTTGTTTTGAAACTCCAACTCCCCGCTGTCAAAAATAGTTAGCTCGCGCTAGTGCTCAGCACGGCTGCCTTGAACTGCTCGCCACGGTCTTTGTAGTTGGCGAACATATCAAAGCTGGCGCAGGCCGTGGACAGCAGGACGACGTCACCGGGTTCGGCCACGAGCGCGGCGGTTTTGATGATTTCCGGCATGGTGGTGGCTTCGCTCAGGCCGTTGTTATAGCCCCGAGCTAGCAAGGCGGCCGTGATGGCCGGGCCGGTCGCGCCGATCGCTATGACGTGGCGAACATTATTGTCGACGACGGCCCCAGCGAGTTCGTCGTAGTGGGCGCCTTTGTCGGAACCGCCGAGAATTATAACTTTAGGTTGGCTAAAAGCCTGCAGGGCGACGATGGCGGTTTCCGGCGTGGTGCCGAAGCTGTCGTCGTAATAAGCGACGCCGTTGGTCGTAGTTACCAATTCGAGCCGGTGTTCGAGGCCGCTGAAACCGGCGATCACCGAACGCAGCGCGGCGATGTCCTGGGTGATTTGCCAGACCGCCGTCACTGCGGCGCAGACATTTTGCCAGTTGTGGGCGCCAAGTAATTTAATCTCATCTAAGCGGCAAACCACTTGATCATCGATCACGATCGCTTCGTTTAGGACCGCGGCACCGGGCGCTTGGTAGTAGGGTATTTTTAGGCCCGCGCCATTGCCGGCGATTCGCTTCGATTCGTCATTGTCGGCAAAGTAGATCGCGAAGTCTTCGGCCGTTTGCCAACGGAAGAGCTGGGTTTTGGCGGCGAAGTATTCGGCCGGATCGGTGTGCCAGTCGAGGTGTTCGGGTACGACCATCAAACAAACGGCGATGCGCGGTGAGTGCTGCAAGTCAATCAGCTGGAAATTAGCCAGCTCTAGGACCACCCAATCGTCGGGCTGAATATCATTTTTGAGCATGTCGAGCGGTGGGATACCGATGTTGCCGCCCAAGTGGACGCGATGGCCAGCGGCTTCGAGCATCAGAGCAATCAGCGTCGAGGTCGTGCCTTTGCCTTTGGTTCCGGTGACACCGATGACGTTTTTGGTCGGGCAAACCCGCAAAAACTCGTTCGTGACGGTCGTAACTTTAGCGAGTATGTCCGGCGAATTAGCCGCCACAATCGCCCGCGGGTGGACAATCGGGCTGCGCACCAACAGGTCAAACTGCTCCAATCCCTTCAGATGGTCGGCTCCTAACTGGGTGTTCACATCAGTCGGCAACTCCAGTTTCGAATTCCCATCACAAATCGTAATCTCGTTACCGTCACGCCAGTATTCATAAGCGGCTCGCCCTTGGCTGCCGTAACCTAAAATCGCAATTTTCATAATACCCATCATTATCTGGTATTCCACCCTAACTAGCAATCCCACCTCCTCACTCTTAAGTGTGAGAGGTCCGTCCTCTCACACCAGTCGCGACGTAGTAGTGGCCGGACTGTAGTTATAGCTCTCACGTAAGATATACTTGAACTATGGCCCATATACACACGCTTCCCGGACAGCACGACACGACGGTCGGGGCGTACATCGTCCGCTTGGACGGGCCCGAGCCAAAAGTCTTATTGCACATGCACCGTAAGCTCAACGCCCTGCTACCGATAGGCGGTCACGTCGAGCTAACTGAATCACCCTGGCAGGCCATCGCCCATGAGCTACGCGAAGAATCGGGCTATACGCTCGAAGAATTAACGCTCTTGCAGCCCCGTCAAAGGCTGGCGCGACTCTCCGATGTCGTCCTTCATCCGTACCCGGTCGCTATGAATACCCATGACTATTCGCCCGATCACTTTCACTCCGATACGGCCTACGCCTTCGTGACCTCGTCCGCGCCAAAAGCCGCCGTTCAAGCGGGTGAGTCCTCGGATCTCCGCTGGCTGAGCCGCGCCGAGCTCAACGCTCTCGAGTCACCAGACATATTCTCCAACACCAAAGAAATCTACAATTTTGTCCTCGACGCCTGTCTCCCAGACTGGGAACAAGTATCAACCGCCACCTACGAACTCTAACTTACAGACAGACTTGTAGTCCCCTATGCCATGCGCGAACCAGTCTGTGATTATTTCGTACTTTGTTCGGGGTAATCCTGCTGGTCGTATCCCCTAAGGCGTAGTCTGCTATTTAAAAAGTATTTCTAAGTAGTTAATAACTTAAACACATCAATGTATTTATTGATGATTACGGACCAGTCGAATTTATTAATCGCATTTTTTCTTATCTTTTCTCTGTCAAAATTAGAAACCTCAGTGAACGTATCTACAAACTCATCGAAGCTATTAACTAAATGGCCAGCAAGCCCCTCTTCGACTTGGTCTACTAACCCTCCTCGCGCATATCCCAAAACTGGTACTCCCATTGATTGAGCTTCAAGCGCCACCAGTGGACACGGATCTTTCCAATTCACGGGCATTAACAGCGCCTCTGTTTTTTCAAGAATATCTTTAACAACCGATTGACTGGCATTATTTACGAAAACAATGTGTTTGCCATCAACATAAGGCTTCACACTCCTTCTATAATAAGCGGCATCCTGTATCGGACCGGCTATAACAAGTTTCTTGCCTGTTGCTAGACATGCCCGGATGGCATCATATTGATTCTTATCTGGACAAATTCTGCCAATTGAAGACATGAAACTTGGTTCCATTTCAGATTTGGGAACAAATAAATTAGTGTTAACACCGTTAGATATTTGTGCCACGATATTAAAGCCATAATCGGCTATGTCCATTTGAGAGCTGGACAATACAGTAAACGACACATCCATATCTTTATACTTTTCATAACGTTCTCGAATTTTTTCGGCTGGGCCATGCAACGTGCAGACCGTGAGGAATTTCTTGTGGTTAACTTGCCATTGTTGACTCTCGAGCACAGCGCTTCGATGTACGTGAGCAATACTATTTGGTAACTCATCGTTCAAAACAGCACTAATTTGTTCCTCGTGAGTATTGACTTGGACTAGGTTTCCGCTTTTTGTGACGTCATTTGATCCTACGAGTGCAATTAAGGTAGACCCAATACCTTTAAGTAATAACTCTCGATTAAGAGCAATACCAACCCGCTCTATAGAGCCATAATGCATGTTATCTTCGAGTGGTCTTATGAGTGGATCAAGCTCATAAATCTGCATAATGTAGCCTAATTTAATGCTTCTGTTATCTTGGCGTTTGGGTCAAACGTATAATCAACGCCTCGAATCAGAACGGCCGGCTTGTTTGTGCCTCGCTGGCCCATAATCAACGCAGCAGATGCAGCGAGCATATCACAAAGAGTCTCCTCTGATGTAGCTATTGCGGCTGTGGTTTTTCGTAGGGGCGGCACACCGTACACGCCTATTGCTAGCTGGGTGGAACCTTTCTTGTCTTCTCGTCCATCGCTGTCAGTAATCACTATGCCAACATTTACGTTTGTCGCACTTAATATTTTATTACCAATTGCCTTTGCGCTGGCATCGGGATCTTTAGGCAGTAGGATCACAGACTCGGCGTCAATCTTATCGACTCCCGCGCTAGTAAGTCGAAGCCCATTCGGCAGCCAACCTGCTAAGTGGTTACCCGTTAGGACTATCCTGCTCCCTTCCGGATCACCCGTCTCATTAATCATCAATTGAATAGTGCGAGGATCTTTGCGTGGGACTTTACTGTGTATTTCTTGGGCTGCTTTGGACATCTCAACCTCATTCAGCAACACGACTCGACCTTCAGCCATTGAAATAGCCTTAGAAGCTATACAAATAACATCATTCTCTTCAAGAACTATACTAGCTTCAAGAAGGGCGTTTACTAAGATGTCCCCAATGTCGTGTCCAGCCTCTACGAATGGTACGTTCGGAATCGTTTCGATACTTACTCTATCTGTCATACTATTACTCCTTGTTCTCGTAAAAGGTTTCTCGTTCCAATAATTGCTCTAGTTGAGGATTCTTGTTTATGCTCAGTTGCATGAGTCTCTACAGTTAGAACTATATCATTAGCCGCTTTCGATATAAGGTTTGTCAAAATCGTAGAATAGTCGATTATTCCTTCGCCGACTGGAACATATTTTTTCTTTCCGCCTCGTAGGGTAAAATCTTTAACGTGAATATAACCCAATCGTGGAGCAATCTCTGCTATAAATTCTTCGTCAATTATCTCATCTAGCTCGACCATATTCGCTATATCGAGCCATAGCTTTAGGCGAGGGTTATTATTGTACTTAAGTAAGTCTATCAAGTCCCGTTTTTTATTTACCCTGCAGACCGGTTCATTCTCGATGTATAGGTCAATGTTATTTTGGTCAGCTAATTCCAAGGCTTTGGCTAGGAGTGGGTCATTTGCGAATTGTTTGCCAGCTCCTGCTGTCACTCCAAGTCCGGAAAATATGCGTATTCGTGGAATTGAAAGTCTCGCCGCCACCTCAATTGCTCGTGTTATCGTTTGCTCTTTCTCTTCATCACTAAGTCTAGGGTTAAACCCAAAACTATCATGTACGACAGCAGGGCTATCTACATCGATAAACCACTTAAATAACGGAGAAGCAGCCGCCACGATCTCTACTTTTGCGTCGAAAACTCTTTTGGCGAAGTAGTCTACTTCCTCATCGGTCCAGAAAACAAAGTTTTTCTGATTAATAGTACGAAGCTCTCCGTACGTAACGTTATTTTGTTTCATAATGCCTAGAGCAATGTCTAAATCATCAGAAATTTCGTCAAAATTTATGCCTAATTTATACATTCATAAGCTCCTGTTTAAGAATAGTATGTATGATCTCAAGTTGAGCTGGTAGGATGACTATTGGTTGCTCGATCCAGATTGAGAGGGCTTCAATTCCCTGGTAGATCATCATCCACAGGCCGTCGATTGCGACCGCACCACGCTCTCTAAAATATTTGATAAGGCATGTCTCTAGAGGATTAAAAATAACTTCAAAAAATATCTTATTCTTCAGTTCGACTTGAGAAAGTACTTCTAAATCAAATGGCGTCGGCTCGTTCCCGATCATCCCTGCCGAAGTAGCATTAATAATTAATTGCGATTTATTAACTAACTCAGCCACCACGGCGTATGGATGTAGTGTGATACCGTACTCGTGCTCTTTATTTTTTAAATCCGCAAGCTTAGGATCGTTAGCTTCGTCACGATAAACGACATTTATGGTCTTACTACCAAGTTGCTTGCTGGCATATATGGCTGCTCGGGCGGCGCCACCAGTACCAAAGATTGTTGTAGTTGTGAGCTCTGGTGCATTGACCAGCAGCTTAATCGGACGGCTGATACCAATCCAGTCAGTGTTATACCCCCTTAGCCGATCACTGACTTTGATAGTATTGACGGCTCCAAGCTCACGCGCGATATCGTCAATACTATCAAGGTAATCCATGACGGCTAATTTATGAGGAAGCGTAACGCTAACACCATTAAACCGCAGTACTTTAAATGCCTCCAGTGAAGCCGCTAAATCCTTAGGTTCTACATCGATTTTCAAGTGCTTGTAGGGTTCTTCGATTTTGGCAGCTTTCATTAGCTGTTCATATAAAATATGCGATACACTGTGACGAGTCGGCTTGCCAATTAAAGCAGAATAGTACATAGAAGTTGCTTCTTTCTTGCCTTTATTATAATATAGATTAACTGAGGAGTAAAGATGACGCAAGTCCTGGTTGTAGGTTACGGTAAAATAGGCATAATTAAATCTTCTATATGGCAATCTCTCGGCGCGGAAGTTTACGTCTACGATATCAATAAAGCCACGAATGCAGCAATTCTGCGCGACGGTTATAGGGTTTTTAGAAAAGACGACTTTCAGTCATACGATTCCATCATTGATATTTCTACACCCGCTGGGCAGCACTTCAACGGGCTACGGTGGGCTCTCGATTCCATTGAGCATGCACCAAAAGCAATATTGATCGAAAAACCTCTGGCGTCTTCTGTAACAGAGATTGCCCAATTTATTGAACTCCTGAATAATTTCAACGCCTACGATATAAGCAAACGAATATTTGTTAACGAGACATATTATTCATCGACAGCATTAGAATATCTGCGTAGACAGATAACTCTAGTTAATTCTAAGTTTCGAGTTAATATTGAGCTTTCGAAAAACAGACTAATCGATAACGACAATGGTAGATTTTTTGATTTAGAACTCGGGGCCGTCGGCATAGAGGTGCCCCATATGATAGCCATCCTTCAAGTACTTGGCGTAAGATTAGAAACACTAAAATCAGGCAGCACCACAATTTTAGGGAGTTCTAATAGAATCGATAATCAAGGATTTGTTTATCGGCTGCGGAACAAAGACGTAAGTATCGACCTCGCCTCATACCTCGGTGACTTTAGGAAGACTAATGATAGCCTGACTACTAACTACGGCGTAGTCCGCAGGCTTCAAGTCGTGGTCGGTAGCGCTACCTATACACTTGAGTTTGACCCCGCCGAAGGAGTACCGCGATATCATTCCCGGCTCACTATTCAGCATGCCGACCATGAACCTGAGGTACTTATCATGGTCGACGATCACCTGAAGAAGCACATGGATTTATTTTTACGCAACGAAGTTAAAAATATTCCTCCGCTACTTGGGATATCAAGTGCTTTACTTACTGCGAGCTTGCTTGTTTCAATAAAAAAAGATAGCACAACTGAAATAGTTTCGGGTTATACGGAGCATACAATAGCGCCACAGGAAGTTTTAATTAAATAGGAGCAAAGTTAACATGGCATTAGAAATTAACCCTGGCTTTATTCCCCCAGACCAAACCGCAATTGAAGTTGTTGAGAGGAAAGGATTGGGGCACCCGGATACGCTTGTGGACGGGATTGCAGAAGCGTCAGAGCTTGAATACGCAAAGTACTGTCGAGAAAAGTTTGGTTTCATACCGCATCATAACCTAGACAAGGCTTCATTACTTGGCGGATTATGCTTACAGAATTTTGGCGGCGGCAAGTTCCAGGCGCCCTTAGACATGATATTTATGGGACGAGCGAGCACGTCCTTTGGCGGAGAAGTAATTCCTGTAGAGGAAATTCAAAATATGGCAGCAAAGACATATCTAGCAAGAGTTATGCCACATCTTGATACATCTGATAGCGAAGTTTATAACTCCAGATCTTTCACTTCGACTCACAGTACTCGACCGCATTGGTTTGCGCCCCGTTCAGTCGAAGACTTACCGGAATACACCGGCGCATTCCCAGCTGCAAATGACACCGCCACCATGATTAGCTACTGGCCCTTGACGGATACCGAAAAATTGACGCTCGATCTTGAGGGTTATTTTTACCAAAATAATGAAGTTGGCTTGCCTGAACCGCGTTTTAATTTTATAGGACAAGACATAAAAGTTATGAGTGTGCGTCGCGGCGATTTAATTACGGCAACCCTAGCGATACCTCAAGTTACAACAGAAACTCCCGATGCTAATACCTATTTTGAAAGAGAACGATATATTGAACAGCAGCTACAGGAGTATGCTAGTAATCTCATTGAAGAGCGTAATGACGTTAAGGTAGTTGTTAACACTCAAACAAAAGGTCCAAATCCGCGACCTTATTTGGTAACCGGAGGTTCTTGTACGGACTTTGGTGAAGAGGGTGCGGTTGGCCGTGGCAACAAAACACACGGCATCATATCAAGCTTTAGGCCCAACACCATGGAGGCTCCCCACGGCAAGAATCCTACTTACTTTGTGGGTAAACTACTGGGCTACCAGGCCGATTTGATCGCCCGTCGTGTATATGAAAATCTTGGAACAAGATGTCAAGTCGTGCTTCAGGCAAATCTCGGTGATAATTTGTTTGATCCTTCGCGGATTATTGTTTCAACTGAGGACGACGTGCCAGACACTAACGTCAATGCCATAGTTGCGGATTGTTTAGGGCTTGGTAGAGAAACGACGGATAGGATTATTGACGAGGCTCATTTCTTGCCCCGAACCAATGCCTGGCGGGCTGACGATGGAAAGAATAGATAATCCAGACCCTACGCCTGAGCTGTCAGACCAGCAACACGGTGTGGATCTTGTCTTTCATGGCATGACGATAGCTATTCGTAGCCCCCACCAACTCGATAAGGCCAACTTCATGGAACTTGAAGAATCCGTAACAGGTATGCAAACACTGGACAGGCCGCCTATAGGGGCTGCCCCGGACGGACGCTTAAGCTATCTGCCTGCCGAAGATGTCGCTGTCCGATATTCGGAAGCAGATCGTGAACTGGTATTGTCTGGCCCCGTTGCTTTATTTGGTAATGGGACTGCAATCGCCTTCACAGCACATTACATGGCCGAATGCCTCCGATCTTCAAAAACCGGCTTAATGCTCGTTCACTCCGCAGCCATATGCCAGCCCGATGAAGACAACTCTTATGTATTTCTTGGCGAAAAAGGTGCCGGTAAAACTACGCTCGCCCTTCGATTATGCCACCAATATAATTTTAAGCTAATAGGCAACGATCAAGTATTCATGGGGCCAGGTGATGATGGCCGCCTCGTTACACATGGCGGCAATGCCTGGTTCAATGTTCGGGAGACAGCGGTAAGTTCTGATTCTTACCTAGCTAAATTGGTTACCCTCGAATCAGTTGAGTACAAACCAGCCTGGAACAATAAGGTAAGAATTGACCCGAACGGTATAGGCATCGGCGTTGAAAAGAATAAAGTACCGGTAAAAGAGCTTTTCCATGTAAGAATTGATCATACCCAAAAACAATTACAAACAGGCCCTTGGGCTGGGCTGCAGCGGAACTTAGCGCTTCACGAAAGACTTGGGCGACATATTACCGGCCAGGCTACCCCCCTTCAGGATGACAAAGGCAACTATCTTGGTTCCTTGCCACCGGTTAACTTACTAGACGCCTTACGAGCCCGTGACGAATTGGTCGGCTTGGTTATTAAGACCGGTATCACTGAAATATTTGCACCCAGTAGCGACAGTGCCATCGAGTATATCCTCGATAAGAAATCAACCGCATGATTGCCATAGGTATCCCCACGCTCAATGAGGCAGACAATATCGAAAGTCTCGTTAAGTCACTCGATGCGTTTTCGAGGTCGTTGGATATTCCGCTTATTTTTATCAACTGTGATAATTCTAGTGAAGATGGGACATCAGAACGTTTTCAGGCGATAGCCACTAACAACTCTAAAGTGGCATTTTCGACAATTCGTAACGGGAAAGGACGCAACCTAAAAAAGATAGTTGAGTATATCTGTGAAAATAATATATCTTACTGTTTATTTATTGACGGTGATGTTACCTCTACTGAGCTCGAATGGATTCAAAAGCACGCAATAGAAGCCGAAGCTGGAACAGATTATGTAGTACCAAGCTATTCAAGGAACATGCAAGAGGGAAATACGACTAACCATTTTGCCTTTCCTCTTCTTAGTCACTTCACCAATGGCCATTCTCCACGGCAGCCAATTGCCGGAGATTTCGGAATATCCTTAACGTTTGCTCGGCATTTGAACAGCGTGCTGTGGCCGCCTTCTGCAATGGGTTATGGCGTTGATATGTTCATGACGACTCACGCCCTTTTTGGAGGCTTCAAAGTAGCTGAAATTGAACTCGGCAAGAAACTTCATAAACCAAGTTATGACAAAATGGTAGGAATGTTCACGGAAGTAGCAGAGAGTTACTACGCTGTTCGAGAGTTAGTAAAGCCTGACAAAAAGGTAGTATTTTCTGGAGTAGTTAAGAGCGATCTTGGCCTTATTGCCGGTGCCAAAATCGCACAAGATAAAATTGAACAGAGGCTTCAAGTAGCCCAGGATTTATTTAAGATAAACACTAACTCTCTTCCAAGGATCGTGTGTCAGCCTCCCAAACAAATGACTCTATCAAGCTCGGACTGGGCCAAGGTGTTGCTAGCCCATGAAAAAATGTTGGGCATTATTGCCCCTTCTGATCTGGCGAAGTCATTAACCCCTTTCTACCTTGTACGATCCATGACCTATCTGCGGGATACAGACACCCCCCTCCAGGCAGCCAAGGAAATTGAACTTCAAGCCCAGACAATTCATGAAACTTTCATGGAAGCCAAGCTCTAGGCTTATCGGGCAGGGGGCAAAGCGCTCAATCATGTAGAATGATTATATGAAAGATGTCGATCGGATAGCTGATCTCTTACGCTCTACTCAAAAGCTTTTTACTAGCTTTACTACTGAAGATCGAAAAAATATGGGGGCTCGCGAGGCCGCCCCTTATACTTCGGCCGACAGTCAAATCGCCACCTATATAACTCAAGGGGTCCATGAACTATTCCCCGATGATTCTATTCTTGCGGAGGACGGACCGGGGATAGTTAAGCCAGGTTCATCGGGCACCTGGGTGCTAGATCCTATTGATGGGACAATCCCTTTCATGCTGCACATACCTAGTTTTATGGTTTCACTTTATAAGGTGGAGAATAACGGCGTTGTCTACGCTTATGCGTATGATCCAACCCAAGATTTATTGTACGTAAGTCACCAAGGGGGCCATACCTTTTGCAACGGATTGGTGGTACAAGTCAGTGAAAAGAAAAGCCTGGTAGAAGCTCAGGTAGCCATTTCCGGCCATGTTGTCGAACAACTGCCATGGCTCTATCAAGCGCTGCGGGACGCCGGTGCCTACGTCGTACTCCAGGAAGGACTCGTCTTTCGAGGTATGCTCGTAGCCAGTGGGCGCATAGACGCGACTATACAATCAACTTTTAGGCAGTTTGAATCCGGCACCGTAATGCTTGCCGTCGAAAACGCAGGCGGCATAGTTAAGGATACACACAATCGGCTACCCCAGCTTTTTGCGACTAACAATGATGTAATTATCACGAACAAACACCTACACCCTCTCTTAAAAGACATCATGACGAAAAATTGACGCTCTTACAATAAAAGTCTATAATATTTACAAATGAGCGCAGAAATACTTAGTGACCATGAGCTTTCTATTGAAGTGTTCCGTGGTGCGCAAGCAATCTGTGCCACAAGCGAGACCAGTTGCGTAGATTACCATTATTTAAGACCACTACTTAGGCGTATAGGCGCAGTAACATCTTTATTTTCTCATCAAGGATTCTATAGCCAAAGCATTGCAGAAGCCCTATCTGTGGCCAACGAGTCGCGGGTGGCAATAAGCGGTACTGCAGATTATTCTTGGTTTTTGCCGGGATCGCCTTTACTAGCAGAGCTGGGAAGACTCTCGAAAGACAGTATTGTGTCTGTGGTTGATGGATGCAGCACCCCAGTTTTAAGTAGTAAGAGACTTGCTGTTGCCGTGCCGGGCCTGCACCTTAATGCTTTTTCTCAGGATATACGCGATCAATTAGGCTCTAAAGACCAGGATATTATAGTTACCGATGCGTTTTTAACACAATTCTCAAACAAAAAAGATCGTTTAAAGATACTGCAGAGTTGGAGCTCTGCACTCCGTCTAGGTGGATTGGCCCTTACGACCGTGCAAATACAACCTCCCGAAAAGTCAGTCAATAAACCAGGAAGTATGGAAACATTTATCAAGAACGTTACTGGCATGTTTAATCAAAGCGAATATCCCAAGGCATTAAATGTTTCATCAGCCGGGTTCAGCGATATGGTCTATAGATACGCAGTAGCAACGCATAGTAGAGTCTATGATTCAGAGAGTGAATTAATTGAAGAAATAGAGCTGTCTGGACTTCAGCTGTTGGACGTAAGCCCGCTAACCTATTATTCTAAGGCGTCTGAACGCACACTTGTTTACAGGGGTTTAGTAATCCAAAAGAAGTCATAAAATAGCCTTAGTAAAAAAAGAAACAGTTTCATAGCGCTACAGTAAAAACATAATCATCGTCAAGTCCGGAAACTGCTTCTGTTTTCGAACAACTACTAGTAGAACACTTATATGGAATGAAACGAGCAACTCACTGGGCGGTCCATGCGGTGGCTTAAAGGGTAGTCTTGGGTGTCTGGAGAAGGTAGCAACAAATAATTACGAATAATTCTGAAGTAAGGTGTTTAGGCGAGCAACGTTTAGTCGGCGAGTTGTTTGCGGACTAGGTCGGCGACTTGGCGGGGGGTCATGTCGGCTTTGAGGATGACGGCGGCGACGCCGAGGGAGCGGACTTTTTCGGGGATTTCTTGCTCGCCCATGTTGGTCAGGATGATAACTTTCAGGTTTTTGCCCCAGGTGGTGGCGCGCAGTTTTTCGAGCATCACGTCACCGGTCATTTCGGGCATCATCAGATCGAGCAGGATGATGTCAGGTTTCATTTCTTCGCTGAGGGCTAGGCCGAGGCGGCCGTTTTCGGCGGTTTGCACATCGTAACCTTCCGCCTCGAATTTGAAGCGGTACATTTGACTAATGGCTTGGTCATCTTCGATGATGGCGATTTTTGTCATATCAATCTTAATCGTACGTTAAGACGCTTGCTAACACAATAAAAAATCACTGCAAACCCCTTATCGATCAAGGACGGTACTTGGAAAACAGCCGGGTTTGCAAGGTAGAGAAAGTAGGAAGTGAGCTCGGGATATTCTTTCAGCACCCTGCGTAACCTGTTGTCATCCTGAACGGAGTGAAGGATCTGCGCTAAGAAAAATAGGCTCAGATTCTTCGCCTGCGGCTCAGCATGACGATAATGGTGGCCATGACGGAGAAAGCCCTGTGCGGCCCGGGGCTAACTTTCAACTTTCTTAGGTGGCGAGGACTTCGTCGACGATGTTGACGACTTGGGCCGGGGTGTAGTGGGCTTTGACGACGTAACGGTCGACATTTAAAAACCGAAGCTTTTGCGGAGCTTCGGCTTTACTGATGTTCGTTAATATAATAACTCTGATATCACCGCCCCAAGCGGTGGCGCGCAGTCTTTCGAGCATTTCGTCACCGCTCATCACCGGCATGCGCAGGTCCAAGAGGACGATCTCCGGGGCAAAGTCCTTAATCAACTTCAGACCCTCTCGGCCGTCATAGGCGACGCGCACCTCATAATCACGGCGTTCCAGCTTGAACTGGTACATGGCCGCAATCGCCTTATCGTCTTCAATAATACATACTTTAGTGCGCATAAAAACTACAACCACTTTCTTTTGACATCTTACCCCAGTTATGATACATTTCCAAGTAGTTCCTTAGCAGATCATATAGCGCACATTTTCGAAAGCGAAAGTGTGCGCTTTTTTGTTACTATGTTTTTAGTAACATAATATTGACTAATACAACAAAATATGTTAGTATTTAGACACCGTAACATAAAGGTCATACATACATGTCATTAATAGATACCCAAGTAACAAACGAAATGGTTATACCTCGCATCGAGACTGATATTTTTGTCGGTCACGAAGCTGCTCGATTTGCTGTTGGAATACTTGCAGTTGAAAATGAGGTAGTAGCCAATCGTCACGAAGAGTACTTGGGCTATCTGCGACTACGTGCAAACGTATATGCTGATCAAACTAACATTATCCCCAAAGAGCAAGTTTTAGCAGATGGGACAGAACGTGATAAAGATGATATCCGTTCTGTTCACTTCGCAGTTATAGAGAATCTGGGCAATAGCCAACGAGTCATTGCGGCGATGCGACTAATCGTTAAGTCGCAAAAAGATAGTCGCCCGTTACCAATTGAAGGATACTTTCCGGAAGTTTTCGAAGGTGCTGCCGCTTCAGAAAAAAGCATTGAAGTTTCACGTTATATCTGTCGGCATGAAGACCCTCGCATTCAAGGAAGGCTAAAGTGGCCACTTTATAAGCTCGGTTTATCGTATGCTATGGTCAATGATTTGGGCCCAACGTACGCGATAATCGAGACTCCATTAGAAAGGCAGCTTGGAATGGCTGGTGTATCAACACACCGCATAGCCGAGGCTAAATTTATCGAAGACTATAATTCCAGTAACATGGCGGTTGAGATCGATACCAACAAGCTTGCAAATGCGATGAACCTTAGCAAGGAAGCTGTAGTTAATCAAGCATTGGCTGCTAAAGACCAGATGATATACTTTGACACTCAAGACGAACAGTCTGGGCTCGCAGTAGCCTAAGCTCGCCCCTTAACGTTTGAACGGAGCAATTATGAGAAACATTAACTCACCTGAATTTTCTAGAAACTACGGATTTAATAATGAAGCTGAACAACAAGCTATTATGCAGGCACGCGTCGCAATCGCTGGTGTTGGCGGCGATGGCTTCCAGCTAGGGCTCAAGCTTGCCCGCAAGGGTGTGCAAACGTTTGATATTGCCGACCCAGAGGTGTTTGAACCGGAGAACTCGAACCGTGTGCCCGGCGCTACCACTTCTACCTACGGTCGTTCAAAAGCCGAAGTATTTTTAGAACAAGTTCATGATATTAATCCTGACGCCGATGTCCGTATTTATAAAGACGGCGTAACCGAAGAGAATGTTGAAGAGTTCACGAGCCGTGCAACGCTGATACTCGATGAGTCGGAACTTACCTATTTACACATTGGTACATCAATAGCCCGAGCTGCCCGCAAGCGCGGCGTACCAGATATGATGGTGATGAACATCGGCTTTGCCGCCCAGGTTACATCCTTCCACCCCCAAGGCAAACACACGTTCGAACGTTTTATGGGCATACCAGAAGGCATGCCGCTCGATGAAGTCAAGGACTTAGAAGTCAAGCTTGACCGTTGTCTGCCATATCTTCCAAAGTACGGTGATTTACGGACGCTAATCGCGGTCCAAGACGGGGCTTCATTGCCTTCGATCGCCGAAGGTGTCGACGTCGCATCGGCCCTCGGAACCTCACAAGCCTTTTTGCACATGACGCAGGGGGTTAACAATCACCGTGAACAACCCTTGTGGGCACCACGCATTGGCTACATGGATGCTTACAATCTCAAGTCTGGGGTCACTCGTTTCCCTCGGTTATCGCACTATCGCCACTTGGGCCACGCCGCAGCCAGAGATTTCCTACACCTCAACCCACAAGCTAGTTACATAGAGGAAGATCGCACTCGCCGGTTTGAAGCAAATCAGGCTGAGAAGATTCAAGTTTAAAGCCAATAGCGATGGTTATAATGGGCTCCATTTGGGGCTCATTTTTTTATTTCGCTTATGCCTAGTAGAATAGGGTAAGATGTCTGATCTATATCTAATCATCGATCTACTTGTGGTTATCGCTCTCTTGGGGTTAGGGTTGACAGTGCTCATCAAGAACAGCGCGTTGGAACTAAACCGAATATTTTCTACCTTCGTAACATTTGTCAGTATATGGATCATTGCTAACTATATTAGTAACGATATACGAAATTCACCGCATACCAGTACTTTGGCCAGCTATTTCGTTTTCTTTTTTAGTTATAGCTCAACACTATATCTTCTCCGTTTTAGCATAAGTATGGCGAATGACATACGAGCCCGGCGAGTATTTACAAAAGCCGCTATCCCTCTGACTTTGATCGGATTAACTGCATTTACGCCACTGGTAGTGCAGGGTGTCCAGTTACAAGGGCAAGTCTATGCCGTAGAATTTGGCCCGCTCACACCACTCTACGGGGCGACCCTGTTCGGCATTATTGCGACAACACTCTGGTTGCTGAGGAAAAACATTCGGCGGGCAGAAGGTAACCAAAAAAGCAGGTTGCAGGTTTTGTATAAGAGCCTCTACTTAACCTTCCCGATCTTATTGATGGCTCAGTTCATATTACCTGCATTTACGGGTTGGTTTGGCCTGACCAATCTAGGCATTCTGTCGATGCTAATAATTGTCTACGGGTTATATTACGGGGTTATTAAGCATAAATTATTTGATTTACGTTTAATCATTGTTCGGGCGCTCGTCTACGTTGTTACTTTTGGAACGATATCGATAGTATATGGTGCCACCTCGTACCTCATCACTTCGTATATATCGACACGCACAAGCAATGCCGTACTAGGGTCTGCTCTGAACGTGTTACTAATTATTATTATCATTAACGCTTATCCCGTGCTCCGGACCCGCTTTAATAGGATAACGAACAGCTTGTTTTACCGTGATGCTTATGACTCGCAGACATTTATTGCCGGGTTTAATAAGGTACTTGTTTCGACCTATGACCTCAACCCACTCCTTAAAAAGAGCGCTGAAATCATTAGCCAAAACCTAAAGCTTAGCTACTGCGCTTTTGGTATTCGCGAGACGGCGTCGACCCCTCGAAGAATCACCGGCACTGCCGGACACCCGATGTTTAGTGAGGCCGATATTAATTTTGTGCGCTCCCAGACGCCATACTTAAAGCAAAAAATTATCGTCACCGAGACGCTCGAAGATAAGCATCACGATCTACGAAAAATTTTAGAAGCTAACAATATAGCCGCCCTAGCGCGCCTGACAGCCGGCTCTAGCAAAGGGGAAGCAACTGGGTATTTGATTATCGGGCCAAAAAAGAGCGGTTATGCTCTGAGTACCCAAGATACTAAGGTATTAGAGATAATTACTAATGAGCTAGTGATTGCTATCCAAAACGCCCTGCACACCGAGGAGATTGAGACTTTTAGCCAGACATTGCAAGAGCGAGTCGATACGGCGACGCGCAAGTTGCGGCGGACGAATGAGCGGTTGAAGGAGCTGGACGAGAGCAAGGATGACTTTATTAGTATGGCCAGCCACCAGTTGCGGACGCCGCTGACGAGCGTTAAGGGCTACATCAGCATGGTGCTCGAGGGCGACGCCGGCAAGATCACGCCCATGGAACGTGAAATGCTCGGCCAGGCGTTCTTTAGCTCGCAGCGCATGGTCTACTTGATATCCGATCTGCTAAACGTCTCGCGGCTCAAGACCGGCAAGTTCATCATCGAGGCCGTAAAAGTCGATCTGGTCGAGCTCGTCAAGCAAGAGCTCCACCAGCTCGAAGAAGCTGCTAGCTCGCGGTCGCTCAGCTTATCCTTCGATTACCCCAAAGACTTCCCGACGTTGATGTTCGACGAGACCAAGACACGTCAGGTTATCATGAACTTTACCGACAATGCCATCTACTACACCCCGGCTGGCGGCCACATCACGGTGCGACTAGTTAACAACCCGAGCACCGTCGAGCTGCGCGTCGAAGACAACGGCATCGGCGTCCCCAAGCACGAGCAACACCACATGTTTACCAAGTTCTACCGGGCCGGCAACGCCCGCCAGGCCCGCCCCGACGGTACCGGGCTCGGTTTGTTCATGGCCAAAAAGGTGATTGTCGCCCAGGGCGGCTCGGTCATCTTCGACAGCGTCGAAGGCAAGGGCAGTACCTTCGGCTTCGTCTTCAGCAAGGCCAAGCTGGCGGTTCCGGCTGAGGCTACTCCGCCAGTCGTCGCCAAAGCGGTACCGGCCAAGCAACTCACTAAAGTCTAGAAAACTTACGAAATCATTCCGAACAAAGTAACTACTTCCTTCCTTGTCATCCCAGCGAAAGCTGGGAACCAGTATATATTTTGTAGCGACAGCTGCTCTGCGAAGGACTTATATTAAGAATCTTTTTTGACTGGGTCCCAGCTTGCGCTGGGATGACAACAAGGGTGCGCTGGGATGACAGCAGGGACGGGGTGGAAAGGGCATTGCTAAATGGGAATAAAGGTAGTTTAATAGTTGACTTAGAAGTGCTTTTATGCTAATGTTATGTACGTAATTGAGACATAACACTTATGGCAGAACTTACTAATCAAATTATTGGTTCACTGGCGCACTTTCCGCAAGGTATCGACCACCCGATAGCGGCGGCCGTTAGTATGGTGGTGGCTGGCACGGTCGGTCTAGTCGAACGCGGCGTTCACGAGCGAACCGCCGAAACTTACGGCATTCAATTTCCCAACCAGGCACTCTTGGCGCAGAGTGTTACGCCCGATCTCAAAAAAGTTAGCCGCGAGCGTCTGGCACCGGCTTTGGCGGTAACGGCTGGCCTCGGCTTCTTGGCCCTGCAATTCTTGGGTCACCCGACCTATGAATCGACCACGCTGAACCGCGACGCCAACGTCATGGTCGTCCAGGACGCGTCCTTATCAATGCTCAACACCAAAGACCTCGGCAACCCCGATCTGACTCGTCTGGCGGCCCTCAACAGCGCCTTACAGACAGCTAACTATGCCGGCAAGCTCGGCATCGTCCAGTCCGGCGCGAGTTTCAAAACGACCGCACCGCTGGGGAGCGACCGAAAAACTTTAGTGCAGGCCGAACGACCCCAAGTTGACCCGAACGGCGGTAATCTGTTGGGCGCTATCGACTCAGCCGTTTCACAGTTGCCAATTAAGAATGGTAAGCACGAGGGTAGTGTGGTCGTGATTTCGGACGGCACCATCGACCAAAGTCCTCAAGATATCGCGGTTGTGGCCAGCGCCCTCAAGAAGGCCGGCGTGACGATAAAAGTCGTTGTGCCCGGTACCCCCCAAGGCAAATACCAGCTGGGGGCCAATAAGCAGCAAATACCATCCGGTGCGTCGGCCGACGTTTTTGCGGCTTTCGGTTCCAAAAATATTATCGAGGCCAAGGACGCTAAGACGATCAACACCGCCATTAAGGAAACGCTGGTCGACGCCGGCACTAACCACCAGAACCACACTTGGTATCCCCCCGGTGTGCTCGGCGCCTTGTTGCTGGGCGGTGGAATCGTATTAGATAAACGGCAGCGCGCCACCAGGATAATTTAAGGAGACTATGATGAGACAAGCACAAGAAACATTGGCACCAAACGGATCATTCGCCCAGAACGATATCATTGATCGGGCTTTCAAAACGGTCGAACTTTTAACGGGTGAAGTAACCCGTTCGATGGTGATGTCGGAGGAACATATAAAAGCTAGCCTCGGCGGTTTGGCGGTCGGGCACGTGATCTACGAAGGTGGCGTCGGAACCGGCAAAACGCGGATGGCAAAAGTGCTGGCCAAGTGTATTGGCGGTGAATTCGGGCGCGTCCAGGGCGTCAGCGACCTGGAGCCTTCCGATATTACCGGTTCGTACATTTACAACCAAGGCAGCGGCAAGTTTGAATATTTCAAAGGTCCCATCTTCGCTGACGTTTTAGTTGTCGACGAAATCAACCGGATGCCTCCGAAAACGCAGTCCGGGCTCCTCGAGCCGATGGAGGAAGGTCAAGTGACTACCAAGCGTAATGAAACATTTGCTTTGCCGCCCTTGGGCCGGATGATCGCGACCCATAACCCAAATGCTATTCTCCAGGGCGTCTACCCGTTGATCGAGGCGCAACTCGACCGTTTCTCGGTTGGGATCGAACTGCCGCCCCACGACGCCAAAGCCCGTAAAGCGGTTTACGCGCTCAATAAGAGCGACTACCAGACAGAGCAAGTGGTGACTATCGCCGATATTAGCCGATTGCGCCAAGCGGTTCGCAAGATAAGTATTCACGACAGCCTAGAAGACGCCATGAATGGACTCATCGACACCGTCGACCAACACCCTGGTATTAAGTCGGGTATCTCGACGCTCCGGAGTGGTCGAACCTTATCGCGGAGTCTGAGTTTGGCCGCTTTCTCGGCGCTTAGCCGGGAACACCGCAATGTCGACGTTGAAGACATCGCTTTTGGCGCTCGTTACACCATTCCGCACCGTGTTCAAGTCAATCAAGAGGCCCGCGAAGCCAAACTAACGGCTTACGATATTGTCGAACAAATCGCCGCTAGCACGCTGTAGATTGACCCAACCCGGAGCTAAGTTATGAGCATCGAAACGATTCAAGTTGATCCCGTTTTTGACCCCACTCGGGTGGGGGCGAGCCTCGACGTCATCCAAGCCCACTTGGAGTTGGAAGAGCCGTTGCTACGCGGTGTTATTACCGGGGACGAGGCTTCCCGCCGCAAAGGTGGCGGCTTGGAGCGCGATGGACTGCGCACCTACGAACCCGGCGATGACATTCACCGGATCGATTGGGTAAGCACGGCCGCCCAGAGCGACGGCTCGATCATGCTGCGTGAGCGTCACGCCGACATTACGCCTAATATGTGGCTACTGACGGATGTTTTGCAATCGCGCTACGCCCACAATCCCGGTTACTTTTCGGAACGAGATTTAGGCCTGTCCGCCCTCATGAAGATGTTTGGGATCGCCCGTCTGCACGGCATGCCCGCGGCTGTCATGGCGATCAACGACAGTCGATTGATCGATCAATTGCAGCCGGCCCAAGGTGATAACCATACCTTCGATACGGCCAAACTACTAGCCCGCAATATGAGCGGCCCCCAGAGCCCGACGCCCGAACGACCGAGCCAACACTTGGCGGCTTTATTAAAATATGCCGGTTCACGTTGCGCCGAAGAGGTGGTAGTCGTAGTGTCAGATTTTAGGGATACCGCCGACCCCAAGGACATAGAAAACGGTTGGCACAAGCATCTAAGGCAACTCCGCGACCAAAGAAACGAAATTTTCGCCGTTGAGCTGACGAATCCGTGGGATTATGAATTGCCCGAGCAAGCTGATCGTTTAATAACGGGCAGCTCGGTAACGTGGATTGGCAGAAGCAAGCGTGGTAGTCAGCATCGGGCTGATTATGCCAAAGCGGCCCAGGTCCAGCAGGGCCAGATCGATGAGTCACTGGCGGCAGCGGGCGCGCATCACATCAAATTGTCGACCGATCAACCCCGCTGGGTGGCGTCGTTTCGCGACCAAATAAATCGCCAACCATAAGAACTACTGCAATCTTATTGTACAAAAAACAATAAAAGTGTAAAATAGTTGACATTCCAGAGATATTATTATAAACTTGCCACATAATCACTTTTGTGGTGAGATAACCGTTTAGATGGAGGACAAAATGAGTGAAGCCTTAATGAATGTTCCGTTTCCCGTAGAGACGACGCCAATACATGAAATTAATATCAGGTGGAAGCAGATCACTGCTCTGACTGCTGGTATTTTACTGACAGCTGCCTGTAGCGGCGGTAGCGAAGCCCGTCCGACGGCGACTACCACCAGTCCCTCAGCCGAGTTAGCCGCTGCTAGCCAAGCTTGCGGCGAAACGATCGACATGAGCGTTAATTCGGCCAACAAGAACTACGGTTCACCAGAATCAATCTTCCCATCACTTAGTACTCCCGACAAGAACGGCCACGATACCTTACTCTCGATAGATAAAGCCAAAGGTACTATCCGTGAACAACTGACGCACGATGATCGGGCTTTAGGTATTTTTTCGGCTTACTTGCTCGAAACACGCAAAACCCAGCAACTACCTAGCACCGGCACGCTCGGTCGCGCCGACAAACTCATTAAGACCTACGGCACCAACCAGGCTGCCACCGAACAGGCGCTCACCGATGCTTGCAACAGCCTGGCATTCCTCAAGCCTGAAACTAAGTTTGCGGTGACTCGCGGCCAAGCCATGGCAGTCGAGACAGTGCGCGACGCAAAGGGCGTCATTACCGGCTTCAAGACTGAAACCATCAACGCGACTGAAAATCTCCAAGGTTTTGTACTCGATTACAACCACGATGACAAAAGTTTAACCGAAGTCCAGAAAGCTATCTTTGATAAACTTTCAAAACTGACCCTAATCACGGCTGACGGCAAGATTGTCATCAATGAGACATTTGGCCCTAGTGAGTTTGAAGTAACCCAGAACGCACCCCAGACTCCTGTCAGTATCAAAACTACCGGCACCAAGGTAATTACCGTTAAGCCGATAAATAAGCCTGGTCAAGCCCCAGCCGGCAGCAGCAAGGTCGGTACCGGCGGCGGCGTCCAAGTCGGCACGCAGGGTTGTGGCACCGGTGCTGCCAATTGTGGCGGCGGTTCCGGTACGAGCGTTGGCAACCAAGGCTCAGCTGGTCCTGGCACCGGTGGCACTGGTGGCTCAGCTCCGGCACCCGCACCAGCTCCCGCTCCGGCCCCAAAGCCCTCACCAAGCCCGTCCGAGTCGACCACTACTCCGGCCCCAAGCCCCAGCTCCAGCCCCAGCCCGTCACCAAGCCCGTCCGAGTCGACCACTACTCCGGCCCCCAAGGGGACTCAGCCACCTTGCACACCTAGCCCCTACACGCCTTGTTAATAATTAGTAATGAATGAAGAAGGAATAATATAATGAACAAGCTCAATATCTTCCAGAAAGCAACCCTCGGTCTAAGCGGCCTGGTGGCCGCTCTCTTCTTAACTGCCGGTGTCGTTAGCGCCATACCCTACAATGGTGATCAGACGGTCGCTTCACCGGTACCAGCTTTTAACGTCTTTACGGGCGTACCAGCACCTACCGGCAACGAAAGTGATTTCCTGCGGGCTCGCGTGCCAGTTAATGCGACCGACTCAACTACTCAGTACGTCGATCCATTAAGCACGACCTGTAAGGATGGCGAGGAAATTCAACTCCGCGTTTACGTGCACAACGGCGCCAGCGCCGCTGCCAATAACAATGGAAGTGGTCCGAGTGTGGCCCACGGTACCAAAGTGAAAGTTACAATTCCCGGCACCGAAGCCGCAACTTTTAACCCTTCAGCCAGCATTAGCGCCAATAATGCCGCAACCGTCAATGATGGCGTCGCCATCAACTGTAACGGCCAGAAAGTGACCCTTCACTACATCGCCGGTTCGGCCAGCCAGTTCAGTATCGGTTCTGGAGTCGTTGCTTTGAGCGATTCTATCGTCTCGAGCGGTGTCCCGATCCGCAGCCACCAAGTTGCCGGTGACGTTTGGGGCTGTTGGGACGAGCGTGTTTACGTCCTTCTATCCGTCAAAGTCGAAGTAGCACCAGTTGTGCCGCCCGTTTCAACCCTGCAGTGCAAGATCAACGACAACGACTTTACGTTCGACCAGAAGAACCGCAAGGTGAGCCTCAAGGTTACACCGAGCGTTACTAACGCTACAGTCACCGGTTACAAGATTGACTGGGGCGACAACACCACCGCCGCTACCACTCAGTCGGCTAGCCACACCTACGGATCAAGCGTTATGACGGCGACTATCACCGCCAGCTTCACCGCCAAGTTGGCTGATGGTACGACCCAAACGAAGTCCAGTGACGATTGCGTGAAAACTATTAATTTCACAAAGACGCCTCCGGTCACACCTCCCGTTACGCCTCCAGTGACCCCAGTGACGCCAGCGGCTCCAACCGTCTTGGTCAACACCGGGGCCGGTAGTATCGTCGGTTTGTTCGCCGCTACCAGCGCCGTCGGTGCCATCGCTTACCGTTGGTTCATCGGCCGCCGCTTAAGCAGCAACTAGACCAGATCTCCAGCTCCTAAGCTCTAGCTACGACCCAAACGACCTCCCGAGTAATTTCGGGGGGTCTTTGCTGTAAGCAAAAGCATTACCATAACCATATTGACAATAAATAAAGTTTATGCTATTATGAACGTAACATTTGCATGAAGGTGCAGTGGGAACGCTTAAGAGGGAATTTCGCTTGACGAAACCGTGGTATTTATGGAATTATCATGGTATCTAAAAGCAAAAACCCGGTGGACCAAAGTAACCAACTTAAATTTCATGGGAGGCCAAATTGCTATGAAACTCTTCACTCGAACAACTCAAGCCATTCGCAATACAGTATTGTTTGCGACCGTCTTGGCAACCGCCCTCGTTGGTAGCGGTGCCTTATTCAGTACCGCCGCCCAGGCCGCCAATTTATCATTTAACACCGTCACCGACTGTGACGCCAACGCTGTCATTCGTTGTGGTGCCGTCACGACCGCCCAGCTGATCAGCCGCTACAATAACGGTACGAGCACCAACACCGCCAAGAGTATCCACGATATTTACGCCTACTTTGGTATTAGTAGCGCGGCGATCCAAAGCATTGGCTCAACGGCCGTTGCTGGACATGTCACCAAGAGTGGTGCCGTCTATGTCGATGGCACGAGCGCCGCTGTCGCCACGGGTGCTATGACCGCTGGCCGCCAGAATATGACTGGTAGCACAGCAGTGAACTTTAACGGCACGACTTTCTACAAGCGCACGCCGAGTGTCTCTTTCCAGAGCAACTCATTGTCTGCCTTCGTCGTCATGAAGAACGGCACCTTCCAATACGCTATCTTAGCCTCTTGTGCCAACCCGGTAACCGCTACGCCAACCCCCAAGCCAACACCTACCCCAACTCCCACTCCTAAAGTTCCCAACTACACTCTAAACAAAGAAGTTGCCGTCAAAGGTAGCGCCACCTATTCTAAAGAAATTAGCGTTAACGCTGCTGGACACGTTGTCTACCGCGTTACGGTTAAGAGTACCGGGACCGCTCCCGTCACTAACTTGGTAGTTAACGATACATTACCTGCTCACGTTACCTACGTCAGCAACACCTTAACTCGTGACGGCAACGCCGTTGCTGGTACCGATTTCTTCGGCAAAGGTATTACCGTTAGCTCGCTAGCACCTGGCGTAACTACAGTCTTCCAGTTTGAGGCCATTGTCGGTGCCGATGACCTTACGACTTGTACGGCCGCAACCCTCAAAAACGTTAGCAATACGACTGCTACCGGCTTGCCTGGCAACAGCTCGAGCGCCAACGTCAATGAGCAGTGTGTCTTAGTTCCGGTTTGTACTAACCTGGACATTACCCAGGGCGATAACCGCACGGTGACGATCAGCCAGTTCAGCTTCGCCGACCACGGCGCGACCTTCAAGAACGCCGTCGTAAACTGGGGCGATAACACGGCAACCCTGCCACTGCCCGCCAACACCGTCATCGGCCAGACGCACAGCTTTGCCACCGACCAGACCTTTACAATTAGCGTCGCCGTGACCTTTACGCAAAACGGCCACGACGTCGTGGCCACCGGTGCCAACTGTGAGAAGCCAGTCAGCTTTACGACGACTCCTCCAGTGACGCCAGTGACGCCAGCGGTAGCCCCAACCGTCCTAGTTAACACCGGGGCCGGCAGTGTGATCGGCCTGTTCGCCGCTACCAGCGCCGCCGGTGCCATCGCTTACCGCTGGTTCATCGGCCGCCGCCTGAACGGCCAAGTCTAAGTCGTTAGACGACTAGGGTGGGAATAGACGCTAGCATTAACATCGAAAATATGTTAATCTGCACACAGTTTAAGAGCAAAGACTGACCGCTCCTTAAGACAAATCTCTAAAATCCCCCGAGGCTGCATGGCCCGGGGGATTTTAATTTCCTCTCTGTTATGGTACAATTTATCGAGCTTCGGACACTCGTCGAAGTGCCCAAAATCCAAGCGTTCAATATATGCAAGCGGCCCCATACCTACGGTATGGAACCAATTGCTCGGATTACGCTATTATGTAAACACAATAGTATAATCCTCGCTCATGGTCCCATCGTCTATCGGTTAGGACATCAGGTTTTCATCCTGGTAAGAGGAGTTCGACTCTCCTTGGGATCACCATTCTACTTCGCTAAAGCTTCGTAGAATTAAAAAGACTTACGATAAGTAGAATGCCCTCCATAGCTTTAGCGACGGAGGGCTTTTTATATGATTGGGAGGCGAACTCCGAGTGAAGTGAGCGAAGCGAACAGGGAGTTCGATAACAAGGAACGCGCGCAGGTGCTCGCACCGAGCACGTGACGCAGTTGCCGGCCGGCGCGATAGCCCGACTGGTCCTCCTTGGGATCACTATTTGGTGGGCTTTTTTCTTGGCCTCAGGAGCGGCGAAATCCCTTTTCGTCGCCACGCAGTGGCGATAAGAGGAGCTCGATTCGGCCATCGCTCAAGAATAAATTCTTCAAGTTAAAAGTTGGCCCAGGGCTACGGCCAAGTTTATTAATTTAGAGGGGCGTAAGTATACGCTTTATTCGCTAAATTTGTCAAAAAAGAGCATACTAATAGACAAGGGAGATATTCTAATGGCCAAAGACAAAGGGAAAAAAGAAGTCAAAAAACCTAAGCAGGTGAAAGCCTAACATGGACGAAGTCCAGCTGACAGCGACGCTGCAGGCAATGCAAGATGATCCAAGCTTTATAACGCAGACGGCTTACCGCGCCAACACGGTGCTGTGGCCCGAAAACACCATAACTTTCATCGATATTCATCTGGCGTATTTACGAGCCCATCCTAAGGTGGATACTTCGATTTATATCTCGAATTTGCGGTTACGATTACGCAAGCGCGGCTAAAACAAGGCTATAGTATAAAAATATAAACGGGTGGAATAAACATGCACGCAACGAATACGGCGCCTAACGTGCCGCTTGAAAATTTTAAACGCACCAAAATCATCGCCACGGTCGGACCGTCGACGGACAGCTATGAATTAATCGAAGCTTTGATCGACGCCGGCGCCAACGGTATTCGGTTGAACTTTAGCCACGGCACCCACGCCGAACGGACGCGCCAAATCAAGTGGATTCGCCGGGCCAGCCAAGCTTGCGGCAAGCCGGTGGCGATTATCCAAGATATCCAGGGTCCCAAAATCCGGCTCGGTGACTTTGACGGCTTTGTGACTGTCGCCAAAGGCCAGAGCCTGAGCTTTGCCTACCAGTCCGATTACGCCGTGAGCGGTCACTTGCCGACGCAGTACGACCTGAGCTTGAAGGTTAAGCGTGGCGAACGAATCTATCTGTACGACGGCAAAGTCAAAACGATTGTCTCGAGTGTCCAGGGCGGCGTCGTCCACACCCGGGCCGAGAACGATGGTATTTTGATCAAACGAAAAGGCATGAATTTGCCCGACACCGACTTCGGTGGCGATATCATCACCCCGAAAGATAAGGCCGATTTGGTCTATGGCTCGAGCCAGGATATCGATTATATCGCGCTGAGCTTTGTGCAGACGGCCGATGATATCGCCAGCTTGCGGACCATACTGAAGAGTTTTAACAGCAGCGCTAAAGTTATTTCCAAGATTGAGACTAAAGCGGCCGTCGAAAACCTGGAAGCCATCGTGGCCGCCAGCGACGCCGTAATGATTGCCCGCGGCGATCTAGCCGTTGAAACGCCCGCCGAGAGCGTACCGATCGTCCAACGGCAGATTATTGGACTGGGCCTACGCTATGGCAAGCCGACCATCGTCGCGACTCAAATGTTAGCCAGCATGACCGATATGCCCGAGCCGACCCGGGCCGAAGTCTCCGACGTCGCGACGGCCACCATCCTCGGTGCCGATTGCGTGATGTTGAGCGATGAGACCGCCAACGGCAAGTATCCGATCGAAGCCGTCCAGACGATGAAACGGATCGTGCTCTACACCGAAGCCCACCGGCCGGTCAACGTGATTTTCCCCGGGCACGAAGACCACTCGCGCCAAGGGGCGATTAGCCGGGCAATTATCGGCTTGGCCGAAAACATTGCCGCCAAAGCCATCGTCGCCGAAACTAAATCGGGTGATACGGCTCTCCAGATTGCCGCTTTGCGCAATAACACGCCGCTGATTGCCGTCACTAGCGTTGCCCGCACCGCGCAACAACTGGCGATCGTTTTTGGAATCAAGAGCTATGTCCGTCCGGTCGACAAATTCGCCGCCAAAAAATTGACGAATTGGCTACAGCTCAGCAAAGTTTTGCACAAGGGTGACATCGTCGTGACCGTCTCGGGCAAGTACCCGGGAGTGGTCGGTACGACGGATACCATAAAAGTTCGCGTCCTCGAATAAAAATAAACCGGAAGTACGAGTTAGAAACTCGTAATTAGCTTTGGTAGTTAAGCAACGCTTATGCTATATTAACCCTAGTTACTAATCACGAGTTGTTAGTTTTTGTTAGGGTGGGAATGTTTACAAAAAAAACAATCAAAGACATCGATCTGACCGGTCAGACCGTCTTGCTGCGCGCCGACTACAACGTGCCGCTCGACGACGGTAAGATCACCGACGATTACCGCATCAAACAATCCTTGCCAACCATCCAGTATTTGCTCGACCATAACGTCAAACTGATCATTTGTTCGCACCTCGGGCGCCCGACCGGTCCGCGCGATATTAGTTGTAGCCTCTTCCCGGTCGCCAAGCGTTTGCAGCAGATTCTTGACCGACCGGTCGAGTTCGCGACTGATTGCGTCGGCGAATCCGCCACCAAGGCCGCCGCCGGGATCAAGTCGGGTCAAGTCTTGTTGCTCGAAAACTTGCGTTTCCACCCCGAAGAAGAAGCCAACGACGACGCTTTCGCGGCCCAACTCGCCAAATTGGCCGACGTCTTCGTCCAGGACGGTTTCGGCGTCGTCCACCGGGCGCATGCCAGCACCGAGGCGATTACCCATCATCTGCCGAGTGTGGCCGGTCTGTTGCTGGAAAGCGAAGTCGATACGATTACACAGGTAATGTTAGCGCCCGAGCGACCACTGATGGCGATCGTCGGCGGGGCCAAGATCGCCGACAAAATCGACATCTTGCACCGCTTTATCGAAATTGCCGACTTCGTCGCCGTCGGCGGGGCGATGGCCAATACCTTTTTGGCCGCCCAGGGGATTAACGTCGCCGACAGTCTGTACGATAAAACCGACGTCCCCATCGCCCAAGACCTGATCCGTCGCGCTGGCCGCGAATCGCAAAAACGGCGCTTTATTTTTGCGATTCCGCACGATGGCGTCGTCGTCCACAAAATTGATAAAACGGCGCCGACGCGCATTGTCGACTGGAGCTCGCATGTGATCGCCGACATCGAACAGTACCCGCGGCGCGTGCCGACGAGTGCCAGCCGCGTTCACGCCGACGAAATGATTGTTGATATTGGACCCTTCTCGGGGTCGTTTATCGCCGGCGGCATCCAGCTGGCCAATACCGTCATCTGGAACGGCACTATGGGTGTCACTGAAACTAAGAGTTTGCAAGGGCCAATCGGCCCTTACGCCCACGGCACCGACCTGGTAATCCAAGCCCTGCTGGGCGAATTCGGCCACAAGCCGTTTACGCTCATCGGCGGCGGCGACACGGTCGGCTACGTTGAAGGCCGCAAGCTCGTGAAATCATTTGGCCACGTATCGACCGGCGGCGGCGCTAGCTTGGAACTGATGGGCGGCCGGACATTGCCCGGGGTAGAAGCACTGGAAAATAAAAAGTAATGTACAATTAATCCATAAGCATTATGAAAAGAACTCTCATCGTCGGCAATTGGAAAATGCACCTCAACGTACACGAGGCGAGCTTGCTGGTGCACCGCTTAAACGAGCGCATACCGGTCCACCGCACCGTCGAGGTCGTTTTGGCACCGAGCTTGCTGGCCTTGCAGCCGATAAGCGTCGAACTCGATCGTCGCAAATTCCGTTTGGCGGCCCAGAATGCCTATTATAAAGACGCCGGCGCGTTCACCGGTGAAGTCAGCTACACGATGCTGCGCGAGCTCGTCCACTACGCCATCATCGGCCACTCCGAACGCCGGATGTACTTCGACGAAACCCTCGAAGTCGTCCGCGATAAAGTCGCCGCCGCGGTGCGCAACGAAATTATCCCGATTCTCTGCATTGGCGAGACCAACCACGAGCGCCTCCAGGGCGAAACCCAGCGCGTCCTCCACGACCAGCTGACCACGGCGCTGTTCCACCTGACCTCCGAAGACGTCGAAACGATGGTGATCGCTTACGAACCGGTCTGGGCGATTGGCACCGGCCAAACTGCCAAACCAGACGAAATCGCCAAGGCGATTGGTTGGATCAAGCACAACCTATACGAGCTCTATGGTACCCAAGTTGCCGAGACGACCCGAATTCTTTACGGCGCGGGCGTCGAACCCGAGTTTGTGGGCAGCACGCTCTCGATCGAGGGGATTGACGGTCTATTGGTCGGCAGCGCCAGCATCAACTATCAGAAGTTTGCCGATATAGTCGACGCCGCCTATCGACTGGGACACGAGAGACCGACCGATGGCTGAACCGAATCGTCGCAGTAACCCCAAACAAGTTTTTGACGTCGCCAAACCCAATAAAAGTCGCCCGTCGAACACCGCCAAACCGGTTATCGTGACCAACCGTCCAATTTTGCAGGATCCGATGGTCAACCCGGTGTCGAGTAGTGGCGAACCAACGACCGCACCGCCCCTATCGATTAAACTACCGACCAAGATCCATATCGAACCGTTATCAAGTTCGGCCGAATTGGCTAATGTCAGCGAACCGATTGCCGTCAAAAATTTGGCTGCTGACGCGCCACCGCTCGACGCTACCTCGCCGATCAGCGAACACTTAGCCAAAGCCCGGGCCGAGGCGGCCGAAAACTCTAAACTGTCTGAAAACTCCGAGCCTGAAGCAGTCTCTGAGCCTGAGATAAGTCCTGCAGCTGACGCTGTGATTGCCGTGGAGGATCCAAAATTAGTTGCTCCCACGGATTTGCCGGCCAAGACCACGACCGAAACCGCCTTCAAATCAGGCACGGCGCCCCTCAACGACGGCCCGAAAGACGGTGCTCTGGTCACCGAAAAAGACCTGGCCGACGAGGAAGACGAAGACGATGAATACGCTAAAAACATTCAGAAGCTGGTTACCGAAAAGCGTTATTTTTTGCCAATCAATACCCAAGAAAAGCGCCGCACCAAGCATTTCATAATCCTTGGCGTTGTCCTCATTTTGTTGCTGGCTGCGGCCTGGGCTGACATCGCCCTCGATGCCGGGCTTATCCATCTGGACGGCGTTAAGCCGCTGACGCACCTCTTCTCGAATTAAGTTGGAAGTTGAAAGTTCATAAAGTTGAAAGTTGGCTGCTACTAGATTCCCCGTCATCCTGAACGGAGTGAAGGATCTGCGCTCAATCAATTACAGGCTCAGATTCTTCGCCTTTGGCTCAGAATGACGGGAAGGGGTTAACCTAGCGGCGAAGAGCTGCAGCCAGAGCAAACTTTATAACTTTCTACTTTTTACTTTATAACTTGTCTGCGATAGCATGGGTTACAACAGTCTTGGATGTCTATTTTTGGTACTATAGATAGATGCTAGACAATCTATTAACTGGGCTCAACCCCGAACAACGCCGGGCGGTCGAAACGACCGACGGACCGTTGCTGATTCAGGCCGGCGCCGGCAGCGGCAAGACCAAGACGTTGGCCCACCGGATCGCCTACCTGATCGCGACCCACCGGGCTACGCCGTATACTATCCTGGCCGTGACGTTCACCAATAAGGCCGCCAAAGAAATGCGGGCCCGCGTCGGTGAGTTACTCGGACAGAACGCCGATCACCGCGGTTTTATGCCCTACATGGGCACCTTCCACGGTATCTGCGTGCGTATTTTGCGCCAGGACGGCGAGAGCATCGGCATCCCGCGGACGTTTGTAATTTTTGATGAATCCGATCGCCTCGCCGCCGTCAAACAGGCCAGCAAGCAACTCATGGTCGACGAAAAGGCCTTTCCGCCGCGCGTCATCGCCGGTATTATCAGCAGCGCCAAGAACGAAATGCTGACCAGCCAGGAATACGCTAGTACGGCCACGACGCCGGCCCAGCGCGTCGCCGCCCAAATCTATCCCTTGTACGAACGGTCACTCCGCGCCGCTTCGGGGCTCGACTTTGACGATTTGATCAATCGGACGGTGCACTTGCTCCAAGCCCAACCGGCTATCCGCCTGAAGTGGCAAACCCAGTTTAGCTACATCATGATCGACGAGTACCAAGACACCAACTTGGCCCAGTACAAGCTCGTCAAACTACTGACCAATGAGCGCCGCAACGTTGCCGTCGTCGGTGACGACTGGCAGAGCATTTACAGCTGGCGCGGGGCCGATTTCCGGAACATCCTGAATTTCGAGAAGGACTACAAAGACTGCACCATTATCAAACTCGAGCAAAACTACCGTTCGACCAAGCACATCCTCGACGCCGCCCACGCTATTATTAGCAAGAACATGCAGCGTTCCGATAAGCGTTTGTGGACCGACGCTAGCGGCGGACTGCCCGTCCAAATGCTCCAAGTCAACAGTGAGCGGGCCGAGGCCGAAGCCATCATCCGGCGCGTTCAGGGCGGCGTCGACAGCGGCCTGCGCCAATACCGCGACTACGCGGTGCTCTACCGCACCAACGCCCAGAGTCGATCGATCGAAGAAGCCTTGGTCCACTACGGCATTCCGTATCGTATCGTCGGCGGCCAGCGTTTTTATGACCGCAAAGAAATCAAAGACGTCATCGCCTACCTGCGCTTAATTTTTCAGCCCGAAGACCGGATCAGTTTTGAGCGCGTCGTCAACGTGCCGACGCGCGGTGTCGGCGCCAAATCATTGCAAAACTTTTTTGCTTGGCAGCGCGCCCAGGACCTGACGCTGTTTGTCGCCCTGCAACGGGCTAGTGAATGCACCGAAGTAACCGCCAAAGCTCGCAAGAGCCTGGGCGAACTCGGTGATATTTTGGCGAGTCTGCGCGTGGTACTGGAAGACAGTCCGGTGGCGGGACTAATCGATTCGCTATTGCGCCGGATCGACTATCTGGATTATTTGAGCGATGGCACACCCCAAGGCGAAGCCCGCCAGGAAAACGTCAAAGAGTTGCTCAGTGTCGCCCAGGAGTATCAAGACGTTGGCCTCGACGGCTTTCTCGAGGAAGTCGCGTTGGTTAGTGACCTCGACAGCGCCAACTTCGACGGCGATGCCGTCACGCTAATGACCCTGCACGCCGCCAAGGGCTTGGAGTTCCCAGCCGTTTGTATGGTCGGCCTGGAAGAGTCGATTTTCCCCCATTCGCGCGCCTTGTACGATCAAAGCGAAATGGAAGAGGAGCGCCGCCTGTGCTACGTCGGTATGACGCGCGCCCGCGAAGAGCTCTATATGATCTACGCCACCAGTCGTTTGTTGTACGGTGGCTTGCAGCACAATCCGCCATCGCGCTTCTTGTCGGAGATCGACGCCGAATTTGCCGTTACCGCCACCGACTCGAACTTCGACTATGATGCCAACCGGAGCTCAACATTCAACAATAATGATTGGACGCCCGGTGCGAGCCAGCCTAGCCCCGTCAATAGCGAACCGCGCTATGTACCCGAGTTGAACGAGGGCGACGGCGTCCGCCACCAAATATTCGGTCTAGGCACCGTGATGGAGCTCGACGGCGACACGGCCGTTATCTATTTTAAAGGCAAGGGAAGCCGCAAGCTCAACATCGCTTTTGCCCCGCTCGAAAAGTTATGAATCGGCTAATGATTCGATGGCAACAAAAGTGCGGCGTTGCCCTGTACTGGCTGACTTGGCCCGGACTGTGGTTGTATTTATACTCCAGCCAGCGCACGCGCGTCCTCGTCGTCTGCGGTCAGCAGGTATTACTCGTTAAAACTTGGCTCGGTGACGGCAAGTGGTCGCTACCGGGCGGGGGTCTGCACAAGCGCGAAGACTCGCGGCAGGGCGCCCGCCGCGAACTGTTAGAGGAAACTAGTCTCGATATGCCCGTCGACAGCTTTAAACTTGTCGACCACCGCCAAGCCAACAACCACGGGCTGGTTTTCGCCTATGATCTATTCGTGATTGAAGCCGTCACGCCGTTGCCGGTCAGGCGCCAGCCGTTCGAAATCGTCGACCTTGGCTGGTATGACTACCGGCAACTTACGGATGAACAGCTTGCTCCTGATGCCCGGGCGGCGCTCCGTACCTGGTTCAAGAAGTAGGAAGTAGGGGAGAGCTGCTGTAGCTCAAACTAATTCCTAATTCCTAATTCCTACTTCCGTGCTATTAATCCGCAGACAACATTCAACTTATATCTCTCAAGGTGCTGTAGAATGTGGGTTTTGAGTCGGATTTGGTACAATTGTAGGATAGCTTGACGGAGTTTTGCGCGTCATCCCAGCCGAAATCCCAGCTATTCCCGCTATGCAGAAAAAATTTCAAAAATTTTGGAAAAAGTCGTTCAGCACGCGCGAGCAGCGCGCCGCCTCTTTAAGGGTCGCCAGTCGTCATCCCTATGCCGTACCGTTTATCACCTTCGCGGTCTTGATAGCGGTCACGGCCGGGGCCTTGGCCATCGCGTCCGTTACCCACCACTTGGACGCGCCGCGTGACGCCAAAATTGTCATCATCTCCCACGATCATCTCCAGCAAACCGTGCCGAGCCGCGATGCCACGGTGGGCGCTTTACTCAAAAAGTTAAACATTCAGCTGCACGAAGGCGATGTCGTTGAACCAGTCCAGAGCAGCACCATCGACCAAGACCAGTTCCGGATTAATATTTATCGGGCCGTTCCGGTCGAGATCGTCGATGGATCGAATAAAACGTTTACGTTTAGCGCCGCCACGACGGCCCGAAGTATTGCCAGCCGGTCCGGTGTCGCGGTTTATGCCGAAGACGCGGCCAGCGTCGACCCGGTTCAGAACTTTTTGAGAAGCGGTGTCATCGGTCAACAGGTGGTCATCGACCGCGCCGTACCAATCAATTTCAACCTTTATGGCACGCCGCTCGCCTTGCGGACGCACGCTCGTACTGTCGGTGAATTGCTCAAACAAAAGAAAATTACACTCGCCAAAGATGATCAAGTAACACCGAGTCAGAGCACGCCGCTAACGCCAAATACCCAAGTATTCGTATCGCGAAACGGTATCAAAATCGAATCGGTCACCGAGACGATCGCGATGCCGCTACAAACGATTCAAGACCCCGG
>DHXX01000001.1:5187-41413 GCA_002413865.1 Candidatus Saccharibacteria bacterium UBA5145 | reverse complement strand
CGCAGCGTCCTACAGACCGTAATTACCCAGCCGGCTGTGACCCAGATAGTAGTAACCGGTACGAGTTTGAGCGGTATTAAGGGCGACATGGCTCTAGCCGGGATTGCGCCCGGCGATTACAATTACGCCGACTATATTATCAGCCACGAATCCGGCTGGTGCCCAACCAAAGCCCAAGGCCAGTATGGCGGCTGCCCACCTTACGCCGGCTACGTACCGAGCACCGGCGGCTACGGCCTTTGCCAATCAACGCCTGGCAGCAAAATGGCTACAGCCGGCTCTGATTGGCAGACCAACCCCGTGACGCAACTGCGCTGGTGCTCCGGCTATGCCCATAGCCGTTATGGCAGTTGGGGCGCGGCTTATAATCACTGGGTGAACTATCACAACTGGTAAAAATAAGTAGAAAGTTCGTAAAGTTACAAAGTTGAAAGTTGGCCCAGGCTACATGCCGCACCTCCTCGTCATCCTGAACAACCCCCTTCGTCATCCTGAACTAGTTTCAGGATCCCATCGGGAGAGACAAACAGGTAGCAAGTAGCAGATTACAGAAATTTAGCACATAACAAGTTGCAGACGTCGACGCACCCGGGCTGAGTCTGCCATCTGTTTGTTTGCTAAATAGAAACGGGATCCTGAAATTAATTCAGGATGACGGGGGAGCGATTCGCACCGAAGGAAAGGGCGGCGGATCCGATATTCAAGAGGTCCGTTTTATGGTATTATAAGTTTAAGAGGATACCAGCTATGCCCGTACTCGGCAGAAATTTTGAATTACCCAAACTCCCCCCAGAGGATCATGAGCTCCAAAAAGCCTTGCGCATCAAGGGGATTGAAGTGCGTACCCGCATGAACCTACTTTTGCCGTATCGAGGCCTGTTTGGGGCGCGTAAAACCGGTAAAGCCAAATATCACGCGGCCGGTGAAGCCTCCGACACCGTAGAACAGGCGTGGTTGGAACGAGCCGGAAAACACAGTGACGAACCAATTAAACTAATGTTCTCAAGCGTGACGCTCGTTCAAAATGATGGCGGGGTTGAATGGCTGACCAAAACGATGGCGACTGTCGACTTCGACGGTTATTTGATTGATAAAGAGCGGCGGGGGAATTTCCCGGTTCAGCTTTTGGCCTTTTTGGGGGGCGTGGCGGATACGTTAGCGGTTATTGAAGAGCAAGTTCCACCAGCCTATCCACGGCAACAGTTAGGTCGAACGGCGCTGAATGGCTAGAGTCGGTGACGCGCCAATTCCCAAGAAGTCGCTCGGCCAACACTGGTTGACGGACTTTACGAGTCTACAGGCGATGGTCGATTCGGCGCGCGTCCAACCGGCCGACACGGTGCTCGAGATCGGCCCGGGCCTCGGCACGCTGACCGAACTGTTGGTCCATGTGGCCGACAAAGTCATCGCCGTCGAGTTTGACGCCCAGTTAGCCCAAGAGCTGCCGGCCCGGGTGCCGACCGACAATCTCAGCGTCGTCCAGAGCGATATCTTGAGCTTCGACTTCACCGCGCTGCCGCCCAACTACAAAGTTGTTGCCAACATCCCCTATTACCTGACGAGTAACCTCATCCGCACCATCAGCGAGACCCCCAACCAGCCGGCCATGGCCGTCTTGCTAATCCAGAAAGAAGTCGCTGAACGCGTCGTCGCCCGGCCCGGCGCCATGTCGCTCCTGAGCGTGACGGCCCAATTCTATTGGCAAACTTCGCTCGGCATCAAGGTACCGGCGGCCTTATTCACGCCGCCTCCCAAGGTCGATTCGCAGATCCTTATCTTAGAACGTCGCCCAACTGCATTATTCCCCGATGTCGACGCCAAGAGCTTTTTCCGCCTCGTCAAAGCCGGCTTTAGCCAGCGCCGCAAAACGCTGCTTAACTCCTTGAGCGGCGGGCTACACCTGACCAAACCCGAAACTCAAGTCTTATTGGCCACCGCCAAAATCGACCCCCGGCTACGCCCCCAAAACCTGTCTTTGGAAGAGTGGCACGCTATCTATACCGCTACTGTTAAAAACTAGCAAAAGCTGCTATAATAGGGTAACTGCGGAACAAACGTCGCCGCAGTAATATCAGGGGGCTGACTTTAAGCTCGACGTTGGACTTTATCGGTTAGATCAGCAGGTCGCTTGTCAGCGTATAGGCAAACAATAATAGATGCAAAATCTACTATTAGCGATGCAGTGAACAAAGTCCTCGGACAGCGTTTGGCATTCGCACCAGCTTTAGTTTAATTACTCTAGCCGTGCCGCGTATGACGCCAGATGATACAAAGGCACGTTATTTTTCTGGACGCTCAGTTAGAATTTTCCTTACTGACTGCTAAGACTAAGGAATGCTGGAATAGGATGTTTGTTTGTTTAAATACCTATTCCCCAAGACAGCAAAACAAACTAAACCTGTAGATGACTAACCAAGATAAACCGGCGGACGCGGGGGCAGTGCCCGCCAGCTCCTCCAAAAACGCATCAACGAAAGTTGGTGCTTTTTTCTTCCCAAAATCCTAATTCACAAAAACCCCATCCGTTAGAGGACGGACCTCTGGGCCCTATGGAACTGATCGGTAAGGTACTCTAAATAAATCAAATGAATACTACATATTGACAATGTAGTAATAATTTGCCATACTGCGTAGTACTATGACTGAAGAGACTAAAGACGAGCGATTTAAAAGATTAGCTAAACAGCGCGGTGAACGAATACTTAAGGATATGCAATTGTTAGGAAACCTGAGCAACAGCAATAATTATCAATACTCAGATAGCGAAGTGAACAAGCTATTCAATATTCTCGAAAGTGAGTTACGGGCTCAGAAGACAAGGTTTCGCTCAACGACCAAGAAAGAAATTAAATTCTAATATGATTGCTGACAACAAATCCCTGTGCCTAGCATTAATAAAAGCAGAGACCGAAGAAGACGTTGTGAAAATTCTACACAGCCAAGGGTATTGGAACGATGACTCGGTCTGGCATGACTTCGGGGATAATGAGAACAACTTCTCAACTATAGGTAACCAACAGAGTAGAGCAGACACGGCGTTGGTTGAAAAAATTATTAACTCAGTGGACGCCGTCCTATTAAAGGAGGCTCTCCGCAGAAATATTGATCCTGAGAGTAATTCCGCGCCACAAGGCACACCTCAAGCCCTCCAGACTTTTTTTGGTATCCGGGAGGGCAAGCTTACGAACGTGTCGTCAAGTGCTAGGTCGGATCTAGCAAAAAACATAATGCTCATTGCTACGGGCTCAAAAAGCAATCCAAATTATGCAATTGCTGATTTGGGTGAGGGCCAAACACCAGAAATGATGCCAAAAACATTCTTATCGCTTAATAGTTCTAACAAGCTGCGAATACCATTCGTGCAGGGTAAGTTCAATATGGGCGGAACCGGTTCGTTACAGTTCTGCGGGGTTAATAACCTACAACTCATCATTACAAGAAAGGATCCTGCGCTCGTTCAAGATCCTAATTTATCTAATGACTGGGGATTCACTATTATACGCAGGGAAGACCCAAAAAAAGGAGTAAGAAGCTCCGTGTTTAAGTATTTGTACCCATCAGAAAAAATCCTTTCATTTTCTGCTCATTCAATTAATTTATTACCTGGCGAGTATCCTGAGCCATATGAAAAGCCAATGGAATATGGGTCATACATCAAACTGTTTGACTATAGGTTCGGACAGAAAGCCCTAAAAACAAATATTCAGTTTGATCTATACAATAGACTCTCTTCGCTTTTGCCAAGCATAGCCTTACCTGTAACGATGTATGAACGCAGGGCGGGATACAAAGGTCACAGCTTTGAAACGATCTTATCTGGTTTAAGGGTTCGCATTGATGAGGATAAACTCGGCAACATTGAAGACGGTTTTCCAGCTTCAAGCGAAATCAGTGTCTTCGGGGAAAAAATGTCAGTTTCGATCTATGCCTTCAAAAAAGGCAAAAGGGAAAAATATACTAAAAACGACGGAATTCTCTTTACTTACAATGGGCAAACTCATGGGTTTATCAACAAATCTTTCTTTGAAAAGAAGCCGGTCGATATGTCATATCTTTCAGACAGTATTTTAGTATTTATAGACTGTTCGCAAATATCCGGACGAGCACGCGAAGATTTATTCATGAATAGCCGAGATCGTCTACGAGAAGGTTCGTTGCTCGTAGCTATTGAGAAAGAAGTTGCAAAAATATTGAGCAGTCACCCCGGTTTAAGAACTCTGAGCGAAAGCCGCCGCCGCGACGAACTTAATAAAAACCTTGCAGACTCAAAACCGTTAGCCGAGACCCTGGAACGAATTATCAAGCAGTCACCCGCGCTATCTAGTCTGTTTAATATAGGTGCCCGAATAAGCAATCCGTTTAACTTATCCGGCGCCACTGAAGCCGAAGAGTTTAAAAGTAAAAAATACCCTACGTATTTTGAGTTATCAAATAGCTATAAATCACGAGCAGGACGCCCAACTAATCACGCATTTAGGATCTCATTTGATACTGACGCAGAAAATGAATATTTTGTTAGAGACGAAAATCCTGGCTCTATCACTGTCACCGCTAATGGTGAAGAAGCGCAAAATTACTCCTGCAACTTGTGGAATGGCAAGGCGACGCTAAACCTAGCTTTCCCTAAGGACGTTATACCCGGTAATAATTTTGAGTATAAAATAGTAGTTGACGGATCGGGGCAGAATAGACCATTCGAAAATGAATTTACCATTGAGGCAACAATGCCTATTATCTATAACCCCACTCCCGGTGATAGCGATAAGCGTAAAAAGCCACCTTCAGATAAACGGGGCAAAGAAAAAAAGCGACCATCCTCACTGGCCTTGCCAAGTATCACCGAAATCCATAAATCTGATTGGAATAATCACGGCTTCAATGAGTATTCTGCCCTAGAGATTAAGAGCTACGAAGATCAATACGATTTCTTCATCAATGTCGATAATTCTTTCCTGTTGAATGAGATAAAAATTAACCCGCGGACGGCCCCAGACGTTATAAGAATGAGGTTTATTAACGCGTTGGTATTAGTAGGTCTTGCTCTGCTAAACAAATACGAGCAGTCAAGTGACCCAAACGATGCCGCCGCCAGTCCATATGAACGCATTGCAGACGTGGCAGAAGCGATTGCACCCATAATTTGCCCCATGATTGATAAACTAGGCACGATCTAAGTCTGGAAGAAAAATTACAGACAGGGTGGGGATTTGGGCGTATTTATGAGGGTATGCACACGCTGTAATTACCTGTAACCGAAGACAAACGGAGGCCGACCATGAGGAAAGCAAAAATTCTGATCATCGCATTACTACTTTTGCTGACATTGATTTTTGGGGTGGGGGTCGCGGCCGCGCAGAGCTTCCGCTCGGGTGACAATATCACCGTTGCCGAGGGGCAGGTGGTAAACAATACGCTGTGGGCTTCGGGCAGAAACATCGATATCGCCGGTACGGTGAATGGCGATGTGTTTTGTGCCGGTCAGAACGTGACGATTAGCGGCACCGTCGAGGGTGATGTCATCTGTGCAGCCCAAACTATTCGGATTGCTGGTACGGTCAACGGCGACGTCCGACTGGCCGGTCAGAACGTGACGATTAGCGGCGACGTTAGCCGCAACAGCTCGATTGCCGCCCAAACATTCTCGTTGGAGGGGTCCGGCAACGTGGCGGGCGACGCCAGTGTCGCAGCGTCCGACGTCAACCTGAACGGTGTGATTGGGCGCGACGCGGCGTTAGCGGCCCAAACGGTGGTGCTGTCAAATAGTATTGGGCGGGAAGTCAAAGCAACTTCCGAACACTTAACGCTCGGTTCCGACGCTCGCGTCGGTGGCGACTTGTCCTACACCAGTACCAATCAAGCTAACATCGCCAAGGGAGCCACCATAGTCGGCACGACGACCCAATATGCACCTCAAGAGAGACCAAGCCACCGTAACCGGCTGTTTGGTTTTAACGTACTGACGGGGCTGTATACCATCATTTCGCTGCTCATCGTGGCCTTGGCCCTCGTGTTGCTGCTGCCGCAGCTGTTTCACGTTGTGACCAGGGAAGCGGTTGAGGCGCCCCTCAAAACCCTGCTGGTCGGCGTGGTGGCTGGATTCATGTTCCCCATCCTATTTGTTGCCCTTCTGTTAACGGTGGTTGGTCTACCGTTGGCCCTGCTGTTCCTGCTCATGTGGCTGCTAATTCTAGCGTTCAGCGGGTTGTTTGCGAGCTATTATTTGGGTAGGTTACTGCTCAGGAATCAGCCTAATCCGATCGTCATTATGCTAGTCGGTGCGCTAATCGTTCTCGTCGTCGGCCTAATCCCGATCCTTGGCATTTTCGTTGGCCTGGCGTCCCTTTGGATGGGCAGCGGGATGGCCTTACTGAGCCTTAAAAAACAATTCACTCGACCACATTACGTCATACTTCAAGCAGAATCTAGCTCGGAAGAATCGGAGTAGACTTTACCGGCCAAATTGCGTTTGTGCTTAGGCGCTGGCTGATTTACACTTCTAAGTATGTTTAAAAACAAATATGTAATTATTGGTGGTGCGAGTCTCGCCGTGCTGGCCCTTTTGGCGGCTAGTGTCTGGGTGTTCCGGACACACAACGCCGGTCAGTTGGGTCAGAACCTATCAAGTTTACATGACAACGAGCGAATCTATGGCCAGACTGTTCAGCCAACGGCCGATCAAACCGCCCCGTCCAACTCAGCCACAAATATAGCCGTTAATTCGGCACCAAGTGCGAATAATCTCGGCCAGCTCAATGCATCGCAACCATCCGGCGCCAGCGGCTCAACCGCCAATGGCTCCACGGCGCTTAAGGAACCGGACCCGACCACGTTTGGTCAATACGACAAGTACAAGGATGGCACGAGTGCGCTGTTTGGAGACATCCAAGTCGGGCAGGGTGCGGAGCTAAAAGACACTATGAAAGCAGCAGTTTATTATAAAGGCTGGCTCACCAATGGCCAGCTATTTGACGCTTCACGGACCGGTAGCGATGGCAAGCTCCAGCCATTTATCTTTACGCTCGGTGCCCACGCTGTTATCCCGGGCTGGGAACAGGGCCTGGCGGGCATGAAGGTTGGCGGCACGCGCTTGATTATCGTCCCGCCGGCTGTCGGCTATGGCTCGGCCGGCCAAGGTCCCATCCCGGCGAACGCGACGTTGGTCTTCGAAGTGCAGCTGCTCGAAGTGCAATAACGATAACGGCGCAATAGTAGAAAGTTTATAAAGTTGAAAGTTGTAAAGTGAGCTGCAGCCCTGGGCTGACTTTTAATTTTATAAACTTTATAACTTTCAACTCATGAAACATTTCGCTCGAACCGAACTCCCTCTATCCCACTATCCAACTATTTCACTACCCGACTAATTCTTGCGGGCGAGTTTACGCTTGCGATAGAGCATCACCATCAGGCCGTGGCTGCCGAGGACGGCGGCCAGCGCACCAATCGATACCAAAGCGGCTTTATCGATATGGAAAATGTTCTGGATGAGGCTGGCCATCAGGTAAGCGGCGGCCACGGCCACGGCGGCCAGCAGGTAAATCACGATACTAAAGATACGGCCACGGCGTTTGACCAAGTGGCGGCTGCGACCCAAGACTTTTGGCAGCGCCAGGTCGGGTTCAAACAGAGCCACCGATGGCACCAAACTGTACTGGGCTAGAACGTAGACGACCCATAAGGCGCAGGCGACGAGGGCGTAGGGGATGGCGGCCAGAATAGCTGTTTTGGAAATAGTCACGAAGTGCGTATAGATGGAACTAATTATCAATAGGGCTAACGGCGCCGTAGCCAGCAAGGCAATCACTAACAACCAGGCGTTGGCCGTCCGGCTGGCGGCGCGCAGGCCACGCCGGATAGTGAGCCGGACTGATTGATTGATTTTGCGAGTGGCGCCGTCCATCAAAGTAATCGAAAACACATTAACGAGAAAGGCGGCGACCCAGCCGCCAAGTATGGCCGGAATCGCGAAGCTGACGAGTAGGAGGAGGCTACCGTTGACGTGCGTCAAATCGGCGACTGCCGTGGCCGTCCCCAAGAAGGTGAGCAGAAATTGGAAGCCAGTCGTAGTAATGCTAAAAGTCAGGACGACTAGTAGCATCAGGGCGGTGATGAAGGTGTCTTCGTTGCGGGCCGCGGCTATCCGCAGATCGGCGTAAGCGCTAGTCGGGTAGTATTGGCGGCGGGCGAAGGCAATGGTTTTGCTGCGGGCGCGGCGGACTAAGGACTTAGTATATTTCTGGAAGCGTCCGGTTGCCTTGAGCAGGCTAAGCTTGAGCGAACGACGGCGCAGCTGGAGGCGGAGGGGGTAGTAGTCGGTTAATTCGTTCAGGCTCATGTTTTATCTGACTCCGGAGGGGTGTGTCGGGGAATGATTTCCACCGCCCAAACCTCAATTTGATTGAATTGTATTATAGCATAAAAAAACCAATAAGCAATACATAATCACACTTTTGGTGTAAGAATGCAATTTTTTGCCAAACGCTAACCGCCGCCCAGATGAAATTGCTGCGGGATCGACTTCAAAATGCGACCAGGAACCTGTTATACTCTACTAAGTATAGTGACAAGATAGACAGTTCAGTCGAGTAATTAAGAAGGGTTTTACGAATGGTTCGAAGACTAGTCCATAAGAATTTAGTGTTAGCAATTGTGGCCGTCGCCCAGTTTATGGTCGTGCTCGATAGCTCGATTGTCAACGTCGCTCTGCCGTCTATTTATCGCAGCCTGCACTTTACCAGCCCGAGCAGCTTGCAATGGATTGTCACGGCCTACACCCTGGCTTTTGGTGGTTTTTTGCTTTTGGGGGGACGCGCAGCCGACTTGTATGGGCGCAAAAAAATGTTCGTCTATGCCGTCACGGCCTTTTCGACGGCTTCGCTGCTCTGTGGTTTGTCGCAAAACAGTATCATGATAGAGGTGTTGCGCGGTGTTCAGGGTTTGGCGGCGGCCTTTATGTCGCCAGCGGCGCTGTCAATCGTGCTGACGACCTTTAAAGAAGGCAAGGAACGAGCCAAAGCCCTCAGCGTTTGGGGCGCCGTCGCGGCCGGTGGTGCGGCCACCGGAGTACTGGTGGGCGGTATACTGACTGAGTATTTGGATTGGCGTTGGAACTTCTTTGTAAACGTGCCCGTCGGTATCGCCGTGGTAGTAGCGGCCAACTTGTATGTTCCGGAAAGCCGAGCCGACCTCCACCACAACAAACTCGATCTACCCGGAGCGGTGCTCGTGACGTCGGGCCTGATGCTCTTGGTCTATACACTTACCAAAGCTCCGAGCTACGGTTGGTTGAGCTTGCACACCGTGTCGTTTTTGACAATTAGCGCCGCGCTGCTAGCCTCATTTGTCTATAACGAGAGCCGCTCCAAGCACGCCCTGATGCCCTTGCATATTTTTAGGATTGGTAACGTTCCCTTTGCCAACATGGTGCAGCTACCGATAACTGCCGGGGCCTTTTCTTTGTTTTTCTTTGTTTCGTTGTACGTCCAGAACATTTTGCACTATTCGCCGATTCGCGCCGGCTTGTGCTTTTTGCCGGTAACGTTTGTGATTGGCGGCGTTTCGGTGGTCATGCAGCACGTGATCGGTAAGATCGGTTATAAAAAGCCTTTAGTAGCCGGACCATTATTTTTGGCCCTCGGCCTGTTTTTGTTAGCTCACATGCGGGTGGACGGTACCTACTTTGGTAACGTCTTTCCGGGTCTAGTCTTGATGGCCTTTGGGCTTGGCTTGTCGTTTATCTCGATTACGATTGCCGGCACGACCGGCGTGCCCCACAAAGAGTCCGGTTTGGCGTCTGGCTTACTCAACACGTCGCAGCAGATCGGTGGCTCGCTCGGCCTAGCCATACTGTCTGGTATTTCGGCTTCCAGCGCCGTGACGTATTTGAAAGTACATCAATCTGCAGCCAGCGCTCCATTGACACTGGCCCACGCCCAAGTCCAAGGTTTTAGCCACGCCTTCTATACGGCTATTGGCTTCGCGCTCTTGTCATCGCTGGTTACGGTGTTGTTTATCCGCGAGCACCGCGGCGAAGCGATCGCCGAGCCCGGGCTCGTCTAGACCACAAAGTTCGTAGAGCGAACTGTCGCCTAACTTTATGAACTTCCGACCGAGGGGCTCTATACTGGTGATTATGAACAATGAATCGACCGTCGACGACTTGCCTTGCCATGACAAACTAGCGTTCGACACCAAAAAGCAGGCCGAAACGACGGCTACCGTGGTGGAGTATCGCTACGGCAGTACGGTGCGCGCCTATCATTGCCGGTATTGCCACTTGTGGCACCTCTCGAGTAATTCCGTATAAAGCTGTTAATTGTCTTACAGTCCTCGGCGATGCAACTAGATATACTTAGCTGGTAATAGGAGGAACTGAATGACTAATCTAAAAAATAAAGTTGCCATCGTCACGGGAGCGTCGAGTGGTATTGGCGAGGCCACTGCCCGCAAGTTAGCTAAGCTTGGCGTCAAGGTTGCTGTGGCTGCTCGACGCAAAAACAAGCTCGATATTTTAGTATCCGAGATTGAAGCTGCTGGCGGAATTGCCATGGCTGTTGAAGCCGACGTTACCGATAAAGTAGCCTGCGAACAGCTGGTTACGCATGTTGAAAATACTTGGGGAAAGATCGATATTTTAATCAACAACGCCGGTGTCATGCTACTCGGACCAGTCCAAAATGCGCCGCTCGAAGAGTGGGAACGCATGATTAATCTAAACGTGCTTGGCTTACTGTATATGACGCATGCCGCACTACCGATTATGAAAAAACAGCGTAGCGGAGATATCGTAAACGTCTCCAGTGTGGCTGGTCGCACGACGCGCCAAGGCAGTGCTGTCTATAATCTGACCAAGTGGGGTGTTTGTGCCTTTACCGATGCCTTGCGCCAAGAACTCGCCAGCGACAATACCGGACTGCGAACCATCTTGATTGAACCAGGTGCTGTTAACACTGAACTGATTAGTCACAACCGCGCAGAAGTGCGCGACCAAGTGCGAGCGCGCGTCGGCGACATCAAGCGCTTGGAGGCCGAGGACATCGCGGCTGGTATTGTCTATGCCGTCAGCCAGCCGGCGCACGTTAGTGTCAACGAAGTGTTGATTCGACCCACCGAACAAGTTATGTAGTGGCCAATAGTTATCGTGCTATATAGTAAAAACGTCATAAAATTGAAAGCTAAATCGGGCCTCAACTAACTTTATGAACTTTCAATCCAAATAAGCTTGACCTGTATGTTGGCAACCGCTAGGCTGGAAGTAGAATGTCATCATTTAGTATTGCCAAAGATTTTGTCGCCAAGACGCTCCAACTATCGTTTCGCCCCGATAAGGAATTGACGCCCGCCGATGTCCGCGCCGCCCGTGATCATATCAAAGCCTATTGGCCGCACGTCGAGCGCTTTCACCCCAAAGACGACGAGAGCCTGTTGGGCTTGCCCAAACCTTACCTAGTACCTTCGTACAACGAAAAAACGGGCTTTGATTATAACGAACTCTATTACTGGGACAGCTACTTCATGGTACAGGGCCTGCTCGACGCCGACCACCAAGCCTTGGTCAGCGGCATTTTGGAAGACCTGATGGCGCTGTTCACGCGCTTCAAAATCGTACCCAACGCGTCACGCACCTACCTGATGGGTCGCTCCCAGCCACCGTTCTTGACGACCTTCATTTTCGATATCTACCAGGCCTACGATCCGGGAACCGCCTGGCTCAAACAAGCCATCGAGCTTGCCAAACAGGAATACACCACGGTGTGGCTGGGTATTAAAAAACCGAACGAGCGCCAGGTGTACAAGGGGCTCAGCCGCTATTACGACATCAACTACCTGCACGATCTCGCCGAAGCCGAGAGCGGTTGGGATATGACGCCGCGCTTTAATCGACGGGCCCTCAACTTTTTGCCCGTCGACCTAAACGCCTTGCTGTACAAGTACGAAGCTGACTTTGCCCGCGCTGCCCGCTTGTTCGACGATAAGCGCGAAGCGGCGCATTGGGACGACGCCGCGGACCGGCGCAAAGCCACTATGAATAGTTTGATGTGGGATCGTATCCGGGGCTTGTACTATGATTACAACTACGTCAAAGAAAAACGGAGTAGTACCAGTAGTCTAGCCGCCTTTTTCCCGATGTGGGCCGGTATGGTCGACGCCAAGCAGGCTGCCGCCCTAGTCAAGGGGCTGCGCCGGTTTGAGAATAAAGGCGGTTTGGCGACGACCGACTCGCTGCCGGTTGGCCAATTTGTGCTCGGCAGCATGCCGACGCAGTGGGCCTATCCCAACGGCTGGGCGCCCCTCCACTACGTCGTCATTAAGGGTCTCGAGCGTTACGGCTATCATACCGATGCCCGCCGCATAGCTATGAAGTGGCTCAAGACTAACCTTAACTGGTACAACGCCCACGGCGTATTCCTGGAGAAGTACAATGTCGTTTCGCCGGACAAGCCACCACTCAAGGGCGTCTACCCCTCACAGGAGGGTTTCGGCTGGACCAACGGTGTGTTCGAGCGACTCTGCCAGGATTACGTCGATCGACCTTTGTAAGAACTCATTGCATATTTCCCCTCTACTACAACCCACCCTGACGGCACACTTTAACAGTTTTGTTCGTTACAGTATCTATCGATACGCTTCCTCTCAACAACTATTAAAGTGTACTCATCAGGGTGGCTTTCGTTACGTAGGGAAATATGCAATGAGTTCTGGCTCCGATTGGTGGCCGGGGTGCTATAATTTTAGCTGTTATCCGGGCAATTAGCTCAGCTGGCTAGAGCGCAGCATTCACATTGCTGAGGTCATAGGTTCGAGTCCTATATTGCCCACCATTATCATATTTGAAGCCAAAGCCACCATCAATCGTAACCGAGAAGGGAAGTAACTATGTCCGATACCATCGATTGTCCATTTTGTAATCCCCAAGAGCGCGTTTTGTTAGAAAACGGCCAGGCCCAAGCCATCCTGAGCGACCCGCGTAAAGTGCCCGGTCACTTTTTGGTGATGCCGAAGCGCCACGTCGAAAAACCGTGGGAGCTGACCGAAATCGAGCTGACAAACATTTTTGCTTTGATTGCTGATATTGAGCAGCGCGTCATTGGCCACTTGGGCGAAGGTTGTGACATCCGACAGAACTATCGACCATACCTCAAGCAAGACGCTCTTAAAGTAAATCACTTAACGTTCCACGTTATTCCTCGTTCCCAAGACGACTATCTCTACTCGGTTTCCGAAAAGTACGAAGAAGGCCTATTTGCCGAACTCGACGACGCCGAGCGTGACGCCGTCGCCAAGCTGCTGAAATAGTATGAACTCATCACATAGCTCCCCTCCGGCCGAAACCGCCAGCTTAGCGGCTGCAACGCTAGTAAAGACTCGTCAGCGTAGCTCCGCTACACCTCCTCACTTTCCAACCGTTTTGCTCACTAATCTGACAATTTCAGCTCGAAGGCGAGTTATGAAACGAATTCATGATTAAACAGAGCGCTGGACTATTAGTTTTTCGCCGCCTGAATGATGGGTTGGAACTATTGCTAGTACACCCCGCCGGGCCGATTTATGGTCACAAGGACAAGTGGTCAATCCCCAAAGGCGAACTGGATGACGGCGAGGATCACCTGAGTGCCGCCTACCGCGAGTTTTTCGAGGAAGTCGGTATCCAACCACCGGCCGGCGATTTGATTGAACTTGGCCATAGCAAGCAAACCAACGGTAAGCTCAATTATATTTGGGCCATCGAGAGCGATCTGGATATCTCCAACTTTTCGTGTAACACTTTTAGTATGGAGTGGCCGCCGCGCTCGGGCATGGTGCAGGAATTCCCCGAAAATGACCGCGCCGCCTGGTTCGACGCCACGACGGCTCAACAGAAAATCTTTGCTTCACAAACCGTGTTTGTCGAACGCCTCGTCGAACGACTTGGTGGTGGCTATTCGCCGATTGGGGTGGCTTCGGTGCCCGGCGTGGCGCGGGTGATGGCGGCCCAACCGGTGTCACGCTCCCGCTCGGCGGCCTCGTAGGCGCCACCGCCACGCAGGCCGAATAAGCGTTTGGCCCAGAGCAAGTACCCCGCAATCGCCAAGTTAATGACGAGCGTTATGACTTTAAAAATCGTGAATTTGTGGGTTAGCTCGTAAATCTCTAACGGCAACAGGGAGATAGTCGCCAGGAAAGTCAGGTATTCGGCCCAGCGCTTGACCTTCCATAGCCCAACCATTTCGATGGCCTCGAGGATGGCGTAGGCGATTAATAGTAGGGCGGCGTCTTTCAAGTGAGCCGGGGTGATACTGAAAACGTTTGTTATGCGATTGAGATAAGGGTGAGCCGCGCTCGGCCCATGGACGCCGCCCTGGACAGCCGTTAGGACCTGAAAATAGACGCGCTGCAACTGGTCCTCATGACCTTTGAAAGCGTAAATAACAACGGCTAGCAGGCTGAAAATGACGACGTGAAAGGCGCGATCAACCGCAATCGTTCTTAGCACGTAGCGATCGCGCAACAGTTTGCCGCGCAAGGGAACTTCGACGTCTGAACGCTTCGGCGGATAGGTTTGGGTCGGATTTTCCGGTAAAGGTAGCGGCAGCCACGAGTCACAGCGCAGGCAACGGTACCAGCGCAAACCGCCGCTCTCGCGGGCAAAGATCTGGTCGGTGGCGCGCAACTTGGCGGCGTGGGTGCCTAAAAGTTCGTGACCGTGCAGACTGCAGCCAAGTAACTCATAGCGCAAACGGGGCCGGAAACGACGCAGTTGCTCAGTGCCGGGGGGAGTTTTCATCCTAATAGTATAATATTTTTAGATAAAAGTGTCACCAACCCAGTACCTCTGATAGACTGTTAACATGATAGTAACGTCCACGACTCGTAACGTTTTTTATATGCCCGCCGGGGCTTGATCTTCTCGTCTTTGATTTCAAATTATCTCTGTAAACAGGTACACTTAAATTTATGAGTAAATATTACGTAGCCACCTCTATTCCGTATGTCAACGGCGAACCGCACTTAGGCCACGCCATGGAGTTTGTGATGGCCGATGTGTTAGCCCGCCAGGCTCGACAAAACGGTGACGACGTCATCTTTAGTACCGGCAGTGATGAGCACGGTGGTAAGATCGCCGAAAAAGCCGCCGAACTCGGTCTCGAACCCAAAGCCCTAGCCGATAAAATGAGCGCCCGCTTTAGCGCTCTCGCCAAAAGTTTGAATATCAGCAACGATCGCTTTATTCGCACGACCGATCCCGGCCACGAACAACGGGCCAAGCTTATCTGGAAAGCCCTCGCTAAGGATATTTACAAATCAAAGTACGTCGGCTGGTATTGTACCGGCGATGAAGAGTTCTTCAGCGAAGCCCACGTCAAAGCTAATAACGGCATCTGCCCTGACCACAACCGACCCTACGAAAAAATCGAAGAAGAAAACTACTTTTTCAGGCTCAGCAACTACACGGCTCCCGTTTTGAAAGCGATTGAAGCCAACGAGCTTTTGATTGTGCCGACCACTAAACGCAATGAAATTCTTAGTCTCCTCAACAGCGGTCTGGAAGACATCAGCGTCTCCCGACCAAAAGACAAGATTAGCTGGGGCATTCCGGTGCCCGGCGATAACCATCAAGTGATGTACGTCTGGTTTGAAGCCCTCATGAACTACATCACGGTACTTGGTTACCCCGAGCACCAGGATTTCAAAGATTTTTGGCCGGCCGATGTCCAGGTTATCGGCAAGGGTATTTTGCGCTTCCACGCCGCCATCTGGCCGGCCATGCTCTTTGCCCTCGAGCTACCGCTGCCGAAACTGCTCTACGTCCACGGTTACGTGACCGTTGACAACAAAAAAATGAGCAAGAGCCTCGGCAATTCGGTATCGCCTGACGACGTCATTAAAAAGTATGGCGCCGATCCGTTCCGCTACTACTTCCTGCGCCATATCCCGAGCTACGGCGACGGCGACTTTAGTTGGGAAACGTTTGACGCCGCCTATAACAACGAACTAGCCAACGAACTCGGTAACGCCGTCCAGCGCACGGCCGCCATGGTCATGAAGTACCAGAATGGCCTGATTGGTGACATCCCGGCTCCCGAGCACGACATTGCCCAGTACCAAGAAGCGATGGCGGCTTGTCGCTTCGACCGCGCCCTCGACCACGTCTGGGAACAAGTCCGTGGTCTCAACCAGTACATCGACGAAGAAAAGCCGTGGACGATCGCCAAGACTGGCGACGAAGACCACCTGCGCGAAGTGCTGGCCTATCTGGCGAGCAACCTCCTCGAAATCGCCGATTTGCTCGAACCATTTATGCCCGCGACAACCCTGCGCATTCGCAACGTCTTTAGCGAAGGCATCATCCGACCCATCGAAGGCACGCTGTTTCCGAAGCAAGAAATCCCCGCCGAAAGTTAATGTCGCCGATGTCCGAACTGGTTGATACCCATTGTCACATTCAGTCCGCTGCTCATCCGTTAGGTGAGCCGGCGACTCGTGAACTGTGGGCCAAGGCCAGCGGCCTGACGGGTGATTCGCTGGTCCAAAATGCCGTCCAAAGTGGCGTTACTAAACTCATTTGTGTCGGCTGCGACTACCCAGATAGCCAGCTGGCGATTGATTTCGTGAAAAGTCGGGCCAACTGCTGGGCAAGCATCGGTCTGCACCCGCACGAGGCCAAAAACTATGCCCATAGTCAAACCAAATTAGACGAGTTTTCCAAGCTGGCGAGCGCGCCGAAAGTCGTGGCGATCGGGGAGTGCGGCCTCGATTACTTTTATGGCCACTCGCCGCGCGCCGACCAGATTACTATTCTGAAATACCAGATTGAGCTGGCACTGGCGCATAACCTACCCCTGATTTTCCATGTCCGTGAAGCTTTTGATGATTTTTGGCCGATTTTTGATAGTTATCACACGACCGGCCAAAAAGTGCGGGGCGTCGTGCACAGCTTTACCGATAATCAGGTCAATCTGGATAAAGCGCTGGAACGCGGCCTGTACGTCGGCGTTAATGGCATTGTGACTTTCGTGAAAGACCTGGCCCAGCGCGAAGTTTATCGCTCAATTCCGCTCGGCAATTTATTGCTCGAAACCGACGCCCCCTACTTGACTCCGACCCCTTATCGTGGTAGTATAAATGAGCCTAAACATGTGTTAACGGTTGCAAATTTTCTAACCGAACTCCGGAACGAAGAATTTTCGACGTTCGCGGCTGCGACTACCGGCAACGCCCAGACACTATTTAGCATTTGACTACGCCTATGAGTAATATTTATTCAACACCAGAACAGTCCCCTCTAAACCCGGAAATCGGCCGAGTTCAGTTAGTCGGCGAAGCGCGCTTTTATCTCCAAAATGCGCTTTTTCGTCGCCACCCGCAAATGGTCGCCGATCTTGCCCAGCGACGCTTAGGAAAAGCGAAACTAGTGGAAAATGCGGTCGCTATTGCGGCCGTAGCCCCAGTTGCGGTCGAAGCGCCCAGACTTTACGCTGTACCGACGGCGAACGAGGCGACACCTCCAAGCGTCGAATTAACTGATCAAGAAGCGGCCCGCCAACAGCTAATCGACGAAGCTTATCAACGAATCAATGAGGCGCACGCGGCATGAAAATTCTACCTAAATTTGCCCAGCTCAAAGCCAACGAGCGCCGGGCCCGAGCCTACAGCGATATGATTCGTCAAGAGGCTAAAATCGGTGGTGAGTTGTTTGGACCGGTTCCGGCCGGACACCGCCGCGAATTCTTTTGCCTCGATAAATACACCTGGATTTGGCACGAAGAGTGGATTGATGCGCGCAAACAGCGGCGCATCATCACTACCCGCTACGACGTGCGCGCCAACGCCGTTTTAAAAGCTCAGGATGGGCAGCCCTACCAGCCAGTGCCCTACGACGAAGCCATCAATTTGTATCAGGCCGTTGAACTGTACGAGAATCGCGTCAACGAATTTTATAGCCGCCAACTCCAAACGACCGGATAGTCATAAAGTTCATAAAGTAGAAAGTTATAAAGTTAGCTGCCACATGGGGCTAACTTTCAACTTTATAACTTTCTACTGATTGTACTGTGCCGTGCACGCTAACAGGTATACTTAAACCCAGATGTCACAATCACCCATTTATCTTGACTATGCCGCCGCGACGCCGCTCGACGGACGCGTCTTAGCCGCTATGCAGCCCTATTTGCAAGACCAATTTTATAATCCTTCGGCCACTTACCAAGCCGCCCGCACCGTCCACACAGCGCTCGAAGCCGCCCGCGCCGGCATCGCCTACTGGTTTGGATCGCGGCCGAGTGAAGTCGTGTTTACGGCCGGAGGCACCGAAGCCAACAACCTAGCCATCCACGGCGTCATGCGCCAGTATCCAACCGCCAACGTCGTGGTCAGCGCCATCGAACACAGCGCCGTGCTCGAACCGGCTCGTCAGTATGCCTGCCGTGAAGTTGGTGTGGCGGCCGATGGTCGGCTCGACCTCGCCGATTTAGTCTCGAAAATCGACGACCGGACGGTGCTCGTCAGCATCATGTACGCCAACAACGAGATTGGTACCGTCCAACCGCTCCATGACGTCGCCAGCCAGCTCGCCATAATCAAAAAACAGCGCTGGGCGGACGGCAATAAGTTGCCTTTATACTTGCATAGTGACGCCTGCCAGGCCGGTAACTATCTGGACGTCCACACCAGCCGCCTCGGTGTCGACCTGATGACCATAAACGGCGGTAAATTGTACGGCCCAAAACAGAGCGGGGCGCTCTACGTGAAGGGTAGTCTGGTGCTCCAGCCCCTAATCTATGGTGGCGGGCAAGAGCGCGGTCTGCGCAGCGGCACCGAAAACGTCGCCGCGGCCATTGGCCTGGCGGCGGCCCTCGACTTTGCCCAACGGGAACGTCCGGCCGAAGCCAAGCGCTTGCAAGTCCTCCAGCAAGTATTTTATAAACTCCTCGAGACCCAGCTGCCGGCCGTTATTATTAATGGCTCACGCAAACACCGTTTGCCGAATAATCTGCACCTTACCGTGCCTGGTTTTGACAACGAACGCCTTTTGATTCAGCTCGACGAGGCGGGCGTGTTGGCCGCGGCGGGTTCGGCCTGTAGCGCCAGCGACGAAGAAGCTTCACATGTCTTGCGGGCACTCGGTCTATCGCCGGCGGCGGCGCAGTCATCGCTGCGTTTTAGTATGGGGCGGGCGACCGAGGCAAAGATGATTGAGCGGACGGTTCAACTCTTGGCCAAGTTTGTTGCGTAGATAAACAAAAGCGGTATACTTTAGCCATACCTATGGCCAGCGTTAAGACTCATCTAAAACAAATAGTACCGTTGGCGGCGGCGGTCGGACTGTTGTGGCTGACGCCCTTGAGCGTCGCGGCAGCCACAACCGCCAATAATCAGGATATCAGTCAGGCGGTTACCCAAAGTTATAATGCCGACGCGTCGGTTCAGTTGGGTATGATCGTCAAACTCAAAGACAAAGACGCCACAACCATCGAACCCCTCAGTCTGGGGGGCATCAAGAACATGTTGGGCGTGACGGTCGCCGCCAACGACGCCGCCTTGACGCTGACCCCCCAAAACGTCAAACAACAGCAAGTCTACGTGGCGACGTATGGCCGTTACACGACGCTGGTGAGCACCCAAAATGGTCCGATTAAATCCGGCGATTACATCACGATTTCTTCACTCGCCGGTATTGGTATGAAAGCCGGAGCCGATCAGTCGGTCATCCTCGGTAAGTCTTCGGGTAATTTTAGCGGTCTGAGCAACGTCGAAGGTACCGTTGACGTCAAAGACGACAAGGGGCACAGCGCCAAGGTCGCGATTGGGCGTATTCCGGTCAGCCTAGAAGTTGCCCACAATCCACTGGCGTCCAAGGCAACCGATTATGTGCCTAGCTTTTTGGCGAAAACGGCCGTCACGATCGCCGGTAAACCAGTCAGCGCCGCTCGTATTTACCTCGGCGCTATAACGTTGCTCGTCAGCGCCCTGGTAACGGGTAATATCCTCTATAGCGGCGTCAAAAGCGGTATGACCGCCATCGGGCGCAACCCGCTGTCACGCAAGTCAATTATTCGCAGTCTAATCCAGACCGTAATCGCGGGGTTGATTATTTTTGTTGTTGGCGTCTTTGCGGTATACTTATTGTTGAAGCTTTAGCACTTTAGGAAGTCTAATTAAACAGCTGGCGAGACGGCCGTGTAGGACGCGTCTCACGGTATAAAACTAACCCATACTGATTCCTAAAGGCTCGAAAGCATAGATATATCACTATGGTGGGCAAACAAAAAACATGACAATCTGGTGGCTGTATTTAATCTTAGGTTTACTGGCGGCGGTCGGTATCGCCTTCGTCTGGCTGATTTTAAAGTTGAATAGTGGTGTTAAAGCCGGCGCAAAAAACTCGAAAGACCCCAACGAATCGCTCGAAAAAGCCGTTGAAGACGACGTCGAGCATATCTTTAATGACGATTTTCGTGAAGAACTCCGCAACCGCGGCCGCTTGCACTTCGAAAAGATCATCGGTGAAAACGCCATGTTCCTGCAACAGGACTTGCGCCTGACGACCTCCCAACTCAACGAGTACATGAAGACCGAAATCACCCGTAAGTTGCAGGATGAGTTTGCCAAGTACGAACAATCAATCATGGATGCTAAAAATTTGGCCGTCGCTTCGATTCAGAAGACCAACGCGGCGATTGACGAGCAACGCGCCTTGCTTGGTCAACAGGTCCAAAAAGAAATCGTCGCCGAAAAGCAACAACTAGTTCAACGCTTTGAACAAAACATGACCGATATTATCAACCACTACGTTTTGGCGGCCATCGGCAACCAAATCGACCTGAACGACCAGCTCGAATACATCTTGGCCGATCTGGACACGAATAAGCAGGCGATGATCGAGGATATTAACAATGGCGCCTAAGACGGCCACTAGGCAGTTTGTTTTGCCGGATTCGGTGGTTGGCCCGGTCGACCTTGGCCGGCTGTTACGGGAATTGGAAACGCTCGAGGACACGCTCGTGCAGTTGCGTTTACGCACCGACGGGGCGCTGAAATTGCCGGCAATGTCCCGATTGCTCGACCAAACCGTCGCGGTCAACAAGCTCGATCTGCTCGAAACGGCCGATTTCCAGAAGCTCCACCAGTTTTTGATGCAAACCAAAGCGCACGCTCCCGTCCTGCACATTAGCTTCGGGGCCGATCCATCGCCTTTGTTTACCCAAAAGCTCGTCGGCTGGTTGCGCAAAGAGATTAATCCTTTGGTATTGCTGACCGTCGGTTTGCAGCCGAGCATTGGGGCGGGTTGTATCGTGCGCAGCACTAACAAGTATTTTGATTTTTCATTACGCGATCACTTATCCAAGAATCGCCAACTGCTGCTCAGTAAATTGCAGGAGGTCACCCGATGAGTGCCGGGGGCCAACACTTTGACAAACTGATTGCGGCCGGTAATCCCGTTGGTGAAGTGATCGCCGTCGATAAGTTTCTGATCAAAGCCCGCGGCCTGCAACCTTGCGCCGTCCACGCTTTGATTATGTTCGAGGACGGCAGTAAGGGCTTTGTGTCTCAGATTCAGAGTGATCACGTCGTGATTTTACACCTCGGCGTTGAAAGCTTGCGCGTCGGTCTGGTGGCTGTCGTTCAGCACCAAGAGCTGGTGACCAAAGTCGGCAAAGATTTTATTGGCCGCGTCGTGTCGGTGACGGGCGAACCCCTCGACGGCAAAGGTCCAATCGCGGCCGATGGCGTCTGGCCGGTTTTTAACACCGCACCGTCACTCTACGAGCGGCGACTACTCGAAGACCAACTGGAGAGTGGTGTCCTGGTGATTGACTCACTGTTCCCGATTGTGCGCGGTCAGCGCATGGCGCTGCTCGGTGATAGCAAGTCTGGCAAGAGTACCTTGGCGACTCAACTGACGATCAACCAGAAAAACACCGATCAGATCGTCGTTTACTGTCTGATTGCCAAGCGCCGCAGCGACGTCGATAGTCTACTCAACCACTTGCAGGAAAACGGCGGTCTCGAAAAAGCCATCGTCGTCGTGTCGACGATGTTCGAATCGCTGATTATGAGTTATTTGGCACCGTACGTGGCGTGTTCGTTGGCCGAATATCTGTGGCAGAAATGTGACCAAGACACAATTATTATTTACGATGACCTGACGAGTCACGCCCACGCTTACCGTGAAGTTGCCCTGTTATCGGGTGTCAGCCCGGGCCGCGACTCCTACCCGGGTGATATGTTTTATGCCCACTCCAGCTTACTCGAACGAGCCGGTCGGCTCGATCGTAGCGGCAAGTGCCTGACGAGCGTACCGGTCGTGCACGCCGCTAACGGCGATATCACGGCCTACCTGCCGACCAACATCATGTCCATTACCGATGGGCAGTGGATCCTCGACATGGAAGTCTTCCGTGGTGGTGTCCGCCCAGCCATGAATGTTGGCCTGAGTGTGACCCGGGCCGGCGGTCTCGGCCACAACAAGCGTCAAAAAGACCTGGCGGCCCAAACCCTCAAAACCCTGGCCGATTACCGTCAGGCCGAAGAATTTTCGCACTTTGGATCTGAACTGGCGGTCGAAGCCCAGCGCGCCCTCACCATTGGCAAGAACATCTTCGAAATTATTACCCAAAGCCCGTCCGAAACGTATTCGTTGATGGCCCAACAACTAATGTTCGACCTGATATTAAATGGCGTTGACGGTGAGAATATTGATTTGAACGCCCTCAAACTTAGCATTCGCGACTTGGCCGCCAAGGTTACTAAAGATGAAGACTACGCCGCCGTGCGCGCCGAACTCAAAGCCAAATGCATTATCAAGTTAAAAGGGGCGTTGGATCCCGAACCGGTCGTCGCGCCGCCAGTCAAAGACGACACGACCAAAAATGACAAACAAGATAAAAAGCACAAAAAAGACACCAAGGAACCAGAAAAAGAATTGGCTGGAGTCGCTTCATGAAGCGCCCCAACGAAATTGCTCGCGAAGAAGCCTCGATGGCGACACTCGTCGAATTAACCAGTGTTTTTGAAGGCATCGCCAGTATGCGGATCGCGCAAATTAAAAACCAAGTGTTACAATCCACGAAATTTTTTAACGAGCTCTGGCAAATCTACACCCAGCTCCGGGTCGATAGCTTGTTTAGTTTTGGTCGCGACGAATCGCGCGACAAAGTGATCGATCGGGAGTTGTACGTGATCATCACCGCCGAGGGTGGCTTTAGCGGCGACATCGACCAAAAACTCGTCCAGCTGATGCTGAGCACTTATGATAAAGACAAGAATGATATTATCGTGATCGGCCACCACGGCGCGGTGCAGTTGGCCCAGCGCGGCATCTCCTATAAGAAATACTTTAAACTCCCCAACAAAGATCAAAACATCAACGTGATGCCGATTATTCGTGAAGTCCAACTCTATAAGTCGACCAAAATGTTCTACCAAGAATACGTCTCGTTGATGGTTCAAGACGTCAAGCGCATCGAACTAGCCTCGGCTATCAAGGAACGTGCCGACGACAGCGACCGGCCGGATGAAGTCATCAGCGATGCCAACTATATTTTTGAACCGAGTACCTATGCCGTGGCGGCGCACTTGGAGCGGACGATGACGCAAATCGCTATTAGTCAGTTGATTCTCGATTCCAAACTGGCGCAATACGCTTCACGTTTTCGGGCGATGAGCGCTTCGCACCAACGGGCTGACGAATCCCGATCTGATTTGCACCTGGAGTTTAATCGGGCTCGTCGTAGTGTCAAGGACGAACGCCTGAAAGAGAGTATTAACGGTATGAAAAAAAGTCGTAGTGAGGTTAGCGTCTGATGCCGGGTGTCATCGTCACGGTCAAAGACTTAGTCGTTCGAGCCCAGTTCGACGATGATGCCCCGAGTGTCAATGAACTCGTTGAGGTTCAAAATGGCTATGGCAGCAAACTATTGGTCGATCACCTCGAACCGGGTGGCGTCGCCTTTTGCCTGAACGTCCGATCGGATTTGCGCATGATGAAGGGTATGGACGTTGCCCGGACGCACAAAGGCATTGAGATTCCGATCGGCGCGACGACAATCGGCCGTATTCTCAACGCCCTCGGCGATCCACTCGACGGTCAAGCCGCCTTCGACGGCGCCGACGCTAAATTCAAAGATATTTTGAAGCTACCACCGCGGACGACCAACTTTTCGGTCGCTAAGCCCGAGATTCTCGAGACCGGCATTAAGGTGATCGATTTCTTCACGCCGTTTGTGAAGGGTCGCAAGATCGGTATTGTCGGTGGTGCCGGTGTCGGCAAGACGGTCCTGACGATGGAATTAATCAACAACGTGGCCCGCAGTGGCGCCGGGCTATCGTTTTTCGCCGGTATTGGTGAGCGGATTCGGGAAGGTCACGAGCTTTACATGACCCTCAAAGAGAACGATCTGCTCAAGAACACCTGCATGTTCTTCGCCCAGATGAATGAAAATCCTATCCAACGTTCCCTAGTTGGTATTTCGGCCACGGCCGCCGCCGAATACTTCCGTGACGAAGAGCACAAGAATATCCTGTTCTTCGCCGACAATATGTACCGCTATGTTCAGGCGCGCAACGAGCTGGCGACGATTCTTGATCAGATACCAAACGAAGGCGGCTACGAGCCGACTATTTTCTCTGACGTCAAAGTCCTGCAGGATCGCTTGAGCTCTAATGAAAACGGCTCGATCACCTCGGTCCAGACCATTTACGTGCCGGCCGATGATATCAGTGATCCGGGCGTGCAGTTTATCCAGCACGAAATGGACTCAATCATCGTGCTGTCTCGTAAAGTCGCCGAACAGGGTATCCGCCCGGCCGTCGACCTCAACCTGACCACCTCGTCACTACTGACTCCCGAAGTGGTCGGCGATCGACACTATCTACTGAGCGTGCGGGTGCAGGCCTTGATTCAAAAGTACGAATCGCTCAAGGGAATCATCGCCATTATCGGCGAGAATGAACTAAGTCCGGCCGACCGGGCCGATTACGCCAAGGCCAAAAAACTGATCGCCAACTTTACGCAGAATATGAACGTCATGACCAAGATGAATGGTGTTCCTGGCGACTACTTTTCGCGCGAAGATACGCTCAAGAGTATCGAAGAAATCATTGTATGAGCGACCAACCGCCGATTGACCAACCGCATCGGATTGTTGAGGAAAGTGCCGACGTTGAGACGGCGCGCGAACAAGAAGAAAATCAAGCCGCTATTGAACTTAGCCGGCCATCCAAAAAAGGCATGCTCAGTATGGATGTCAAAGTTCACTCGCCCTTCAAGAGCTATTATGAGGGTGAAGCCTTTAGTGTCAGCGGCGAAAACGAGACTGGGGAGTTTGATATTTTGCCGACGCACCATAACTTTATCACCTTGCTGTCGCCCTGCGAACTGATCATCCGGTCGCCTAAAGGCGATCAGAAGATCCAGATTTCTGGCGGGATTATGCACGTCAAAGCCGATAAAGTCGTCGTGTTTTTAGACGTCTAAAACAACCTACAAAACTCCCGTCATTCTAGCCCTTACGCTTTCACTCTATTTTGCTTCGTCATCCCAGCGCAGGCTGGGATCCAATCAATCACTAGCGTCTTTAGACGCTACCCCTCGGCTTCGTCATTCTGAGCCGTAGGCGAAGAATCTGAGTTTCGTTTGGAATTGGGCTCAGATCCTTCACTTTGTTCAGGATGACGCGTGCGGTTAGCGGTTCTAGTCGACGACAAAGTAGTCGAAGCTGAATGACACGCCGCTTGGGGGTGCGCTGGCATCGCAAATACTAAAACTGCTACTGGTGCGCGTTACGTAGTAATCGAGAGCACCGGCGTCGGCACCAACTGGCGTGACAATAACGTGGGGCGTGCCGTTATATCTTTGGGCAAAAGAGATGGTCGCAAAGCAGCCATTACCCGTTCCACCGCCGGTGTTAACATTCAATGTACCGCTGGTGTCGGAGCCGCTAACGCTCGACGAACCGCCGCTGCCGAGGGCCGGACCGTTGCTGCGACTGGGCGATGGGCCGCCGGCAATAATATGGTGGGTGAGCGTTAAATCGCCATTGAGTTGAAAGACCGAAGTGGTGATTTGGGGGGCGGCGACTGGCCCGTTAAAAGTGCCGCCACCGTTCACTTGCAAACTTCTCTGGACGGTGACCGAACCCTGGATTGCCGCGTCGCCCCCGACTGATAAATTTTTACTAACTTGGGTTTGTTCAAAGTTTGTCGCACCCGTCACATTCAAGTTTGTTAAGGTAACAGTCCCGCCGACTTGAATGCTGCCGGCGACTTCTAGACTGTCGCGCACCAATACCTTGCCGGCGAAGATGGCGTTCGACTGGACATTCAGTACCTGCTTGGCGTCACCGACTTGGGCATCGCTGCTGGCGAGTTGCTCTAGGGTTTTTTGCGATAAGTTTTGGGACTGGACAACACCGCTGCTCGACTGTTTTTTACTCTGAAAATAAGCGACGCCGATGATGACGCCAGCTATGACCAAAATGAATACGAATAACAGTAGATAAATATTGAGCACCCGCATCAGCTTCTTGAGGCCGTGGACTGGCTTGGGTGCTGGAGCAGACGGTTGGCTATCGCCACTAGACTTGGTTGCATCGACGATTGTCGGGCCGCTGTTACTGCTAGCCGACGCACTTGTTTCGACTGTCTCGAGCGTTTCGAGCGACTCAGCCGAGGCGTCGGGATTTTCCAAAGCGGTCGCTTCGCTGGGCTCGGGTGTAGGTTGTTGAGCGTCTGGATCCATGGAGGGTTGAGTTTAGTTGATAAATACTACCCCTTATCATACAAGAAAAGACAGTCAAGCGTAAACGGATTGCCTTTTGCTCGGCTTTGCAGCAAACTATACGTAATATGCGGGCGTGGAAACAAACAGGGAAACTAGCCAGCTTAGGGTTACTGCTATTTTTGGGGTTGCCGGCGATGGCTATGGCGGCGCAATCGGCTTCCAGCAATTATCAAGTCAACGAAGTTTTTTTTGGCAGCGGCGGTGAGCTCAACGCCTGTTCGACGAGCTATTGCTCAAAACAGTCAATCGGCGAAACGACCGTCGGCAATACGTCGAGCGCGAACTATCAGGCCCAAGCCGGGTTTAACACTAATCGTGAGCCGTACCTAGAATTCACGGTCAGTAACACCAACGTCGACCTGGGGACTTTGACGGCAACGACCACCAAAACGGCGACTTCGAGTTTTTCGGTCAAATCATACCTGGCTCATGGCTACGTCGTCAGTAATGCTTCCGATGCGCCGACCAATGGCAGCTATATTATGCAGACTTTGACGATACCGACAGCGCCCCAAGTCGGCACCGAGCAATTTGGCATCAATCTCGTCGCCAACACCAATCCGATTACTTTTGGGGCCAACCCAAGCCATACTCCCGACAGTACTTTTAGTTTTGGGCAAGTCGGCTTGGATTACAGTAACCCCGACATGTATAAGTACCTGAATGGCGACGTCGTCGCCTTTTCGACGCAAAGCTCGAGCTATACGAATTACACCATCTCGTATATCTTTAATGTCAGCAATGTTACTCCCGGCGGCAGTTATTTGTTCCACCACGTTTTGGTGGCCACCTCAACGTTCTGAGTGCCCCCGAGTTCAGGATGACGGAGGCAGGCGATGAGGGTTCCCATTAGGAACCAGCTGGCTAGTGGCGGTTCTGGGTTTCCGATTCTGTTAAAGCTGTGGATAAGTCGGTGCGCGAAGTGTTGCAGGTATAACGTAAGCGTGATAGGATGATTTCAGATATAGTCCAGATACAAAAAGCACAACAGGAGAAATAAATGACTATTAAGGTTCGTATACTGCGGAGAATCGCATATGCGATGGCAGCCCTGGCATTGTTTGTCGGTATAGCCTATCCCGCACTACAACCCGTAGTCGCTCACGCTGCCGCTCAGTTATCGGCTCGTAGTATAACTATGAGTGATTCCGGCGTCAGTGCCGGTACTATTACCTCAGGAGTCGGTAGCGGGTTGAGCGTGACCTATAAGGTCGGCTTTACGACCAGCGTATCGGCCCAGAGTCTGGTGATTGACTTCTGCCAGAACGATCCTATTATTTCCGACACCTGTGACAACACGACACCGCAAGTGCTCGGCATGAATGCCTCGACGGCAGCCCTCACGGGTGTGACCGGTAACATTACCAGCCCGGGTTGGGCGGTGACTGCTAGCCAATATCAGGTCAAGCTCGCTAAGAGCACTGGCTCAGCCGCAGGCATTGGCTCCCAAGTGTTTAACCTGACGGGCATTACCAACCCGACACACCTCGGTACTTTTTATGCTCGTATTTACACCTTTAACGATAATACCTGGGGTGGCACGACGACGCCTTACAGTAACGCCACCACCCTCGGTGATTACAGAGACTACGGTGGTATTGCGCTGAGCACCAATCAGATTATTACCATTACCGCCCGCGTCCAGGAAACCTTGGCCTTCTGCGTGTCGGGGTCCGACCCGATTGCTAACTGGACTACTCAACACGATTGCTCGGACCCGAATGCAGCCGTGGCTCCGTCCCTGATTATTGGTCACGGTGCACCGACTGCCATCTTGGATACCAGTGCGACCAATACTGGGACGGTCTATTCGCAGATATCCACCAATGCGACAACCGGTGTCGTCATCAGCATGCGCAATAGTAACGCTTGTGGCGGTTTGAGCGCCAACGGTGGTACTACTTGTGATATTCCTGCCACGGGTGGTACGACACCATCAACTATTACACCTGGTACCGCTGGTTTTGGCCTGTACTGCACTGCTGGATATCCTGATACTAGCGGTATTGGAACGGTCCTTGCCGATACTAACTATAACGATGGAACCTCGACACATTATGGTATGGATACGGCCAACGTTAGCGGCACATTTGGTGACAGAGTTGCCTACTCGACGGCACCTGTCTACCGCATGGATAACTCGTACACCTTTGCCGCTACCGCTTCGCTGACCACCCCAGCCGGTATTTACACCGCCAACCTCGATCTCGTGGCGACAGGCACATTTTAGGGCCTGGAATGAATGAGCCAGCCAGTCACCGCCTCACGCAACTTTAGAGTCGTCCTGACCGTTGGCGGGTTACTTTTACTGGCCGCCTGGCAAATTTTATTCTCTTCGGTTTCGGGCGCCCAGCTCGGTAATCGTAAGTTGCAGATTAGTAACAGCTTGGCGGCGGGTAATTCGACCTATGCCTTATCATTCGACCTCAGTAGCGCCGGTAATTTAGGCTCGATCGAAGTCGAGTTCTGCGCCAATGATGCGATTAGCGAAGACCCGTGTACACCGCCCAACGGCTTAGACTTGTCTGGCGTTATTTTGAGTAATCAAACTGGCCAGACGGGCTTTAGTATTGATAGCACTAGCACGACTAACCGCTTGATTTTGAACCGGCCCGTGGCCGTAGCCGCTCCGGTTGGACCGGTCAGCTACACCTTTAGCAACGCCGTTAATCCCGGTGCCCCCGGATCATATTTCGTGCGGCTGCAGACCTTTGCTACGACCGATGCCTCGGGGAGCGCCAGTGACTACGGCGGCATCGCTTACGCCATCAATACCAACTTGTCGATCAGCGCCGAAGTCCCGCCCTACATTATTTTTTGTACGGGGGTATCGATTCCGGGCCTGAGCTGTGCCAGCGCCGATGGCGATTACATCAACTTTGGCGAGCTTTCATCGACGCGACCGAGCCGCGGCTCTTCCCAAATGTTAACGGCGACGAATGCCCGCAACGGTTATAGCATTACCCTCGCCGGCACGACCTTAACGAGTGGAAATAATGTCATCAATCGTTTGGCGATCAATGACGTCTCACGACCGGGTACGCCCCAGTTTGGTCTAAACTTGCGCGCCAACGCCTCACCGAGCGGCGGGCTCGATCCGTCTGGCCCCGGTGTTGCGGCTCCGACGGCAGCCTACGACACGCCCAACTTTTTCCGCTTTACTTCCAGCGAAGTGATCGCGACGGCGATTGCTCCGGACGACCTGAGACTTTATACGGCGAGCTATCTGGTTAACGTGCCGGCTGGGCAGGCGCCGGGCGTTTACGCCAGCACGGTCACCTATATTTGCCTGGCCAACTTTTAATTTATGAAAGATGCAATCTGCCCAAAGGAGCCTAGTAGAAAGTTCATAAAGTTAAACAACCTTAGTTGTCATCCTGAACGTAGTGAAGGATCTACTTAAACCACTAGAAATCTCAGATTCTTCGCCTTCGGCTCAGAATGACGAAAGGATGCAAGGCTTCTACTTTATGAACTTTCTACTTTATAACTATCTGAGCATTGGCAAAAAGCTAGCGTTTTGGTAGTATGAACATAACAAAGTTTATGAAAAATTATAAAATAAATCGACGGATGATCTGGGTACCTGTTGTTACTATTTGGACGGCAGTGGTTCTGCTGTTGGCCGCGGCGCCTGGTTTGGCGGCTGCCGCCGGGGGCAATGGCCTGCGGGTTTCGCCGGTCCGGAGCGATATTACTGTCAACCCCGGGCAGACCAAAGTCGTGACAATCACCGTCACCAACATCACGAGCACCCCCGCCTCACTGCAGGCTGTGATCAACGACTTTACGGCTAACAGCAATGAAACGGGCGAGCCGTCGATTATCCTAAATAGCAATACCTTTGCCAAAAGTCACAGTCTGAAGCGTTTTATAACAGCGGTGCCTAACTTCACGCTCCAACCCGGCGAACAAAAGAACGTCAGCGTGACTATCAAAGTGCCAGCCGATGCCGCTGGCGGCGGCTACTACGGAGCGATTCGTTTCGCGCCGGCTACTCCCGGGGCGGCCAATCAGACAGTTAGTCTCGCCGGTAGCGTCGGATCGTTGATTCTGGCCACGGTGCCAGGTGATATCAAAGACCAGCTCAGTATTGCCAGCTTTGACGCGCGCAGCGGCGATCACCCCCGGAGCCTATTTACCAGCCACAACGGCATTACTGCCGTTGTCCGCTTCCAGAATGAGGGTAATGTCCAAGAGCAGCCTTTTGGCAAGATCCTGCTCAAAGATCGTTCCGGCAAAATCCTCGCCCAGTACGAAGTTAACAGCGTTGATCCGCGCGGCAACGTCCTGCCCGATAGTATTCGTAAATTTACCGTCCCGCTCGATAAAGTGGGCACGTTCGGCATTTTTAAACTGGATGGTAACTTCGGTTACGGCAGTAATGGCCAGCTCCTTAGCGCCAGTACTACCTTTTATGTCGTTCCGTTGATTGCCGTCATATTGTTTATCGCCCTCGTGGCGGTCATGGCGTTCTTGATCTTTGGTCTGCCCCGGCTCATCCGGGCTTACAACCGCCGCATTATTCGCCAATCATCAACGCGCCGCTAGGGCAAAACGGGGTTGGGGTTGTTATTTAGGACAATCTTCAATAAGGTTATGCTTAGGATCATGCAACGACGCGTATACAATTTTTTAACGATTAGCCGTCAATCTACAGCTTTGACTCTGCTGACCTGCTTACTGGCCTTCGGGATGATTGGTTCCGTCAGCGCGCAGGTGCCGCTGCCCCAAAACCCCCAGTCGGGTTCGGTCGGTTTGGAGGGTACAATTTCGACCGCCGCCCCCACTAGGGGAGCCACCATCACGACGCCTGGCAATGGTGCGACCTTTACCAGCGTGCCAATTACCGTCAACGGGCTTTGTCCGAAAGGCCTGTTGGTCAAACTGTATGCCAACAATATTTTCGTCGGTTCTGTCCCCTGTGACACTGGCAGTTATTCTTTGCAAGTCGACTTGTTCAGCGGTCAAAATGACCTTGTCGCGCGGGTCTATGACGCTCTCGATCAAGCCGGACCGGATTCGAATACCGTAACCGTGCGCTTCAACGACGCTCAATTTTTTGAGTTTGGCACCCACGTGTCGCTGACCAGTAATTATGCCAAACGCGGGGCCGATCCGGGCCAAGAGCTCGATTGGCCGCTCATCCTGACCGGCGGTACCGGTCCCTACGCTATTAGCGTCGACTGGGGCGACGGGAGCCCGACGGATTTATCGAGCCAGCCTTTTGGCGGCACTTTTAACATCAGGCATATCTACAAAGCCGCCGGCGTTTACAAAGTTACCGTCAAGGCCACCGACAGTAAGGGTGGTGAGGCGTTCTTGCAATTAGTCGGGGTTGGCAACGGCAAGGTGACCCAGAGTAGCACCAGTAACAACGGCAACTCGTCGTCGGTGACGAAGATTGTTGTTTTGTGGTGGCCGGCCGTAGCGATGCTACCGCTCATTTTCGCGGCTTTTTGGATTGGGCGTCGCCATGAGCTCTATACGCTGCGTAAACAGCTCGAAAAGACGCGACAACCGGCCAAAACCTAGCGGAGCACCATTCTATCGCAACTCCTTCCTTCGTCATCCTGAACTAGTTTCAGGATCCCATTTTGATTTAGCAGACCAACAGATGACAGAGGACAGACCGCAGAAATTTAGCAGGTGGCAGATGACAGAAAAGCCCAGGCGCGTCGACGTCTGCAACTTGTTATCTGCTAAATTTCGGTAATCTGATACTTGCTACTTGTTTGTCTCCTCTCGATGGGATCCTGAAATAAATTCAGGATGACGGGCGGGTGGGGTCAGGATGACGGGCGGGGGTGTAGAATTCAACTAAAAGACACCGGCCAGCTTTTTTGTTAGAATAACAGACTATGCCTAAGAAAATTTATGTCGGTATGTCCGGCGGTGTCGATTCGTCGGTGACGGCCGCCTTGCTGAAAGAGCAGGGTTATGACGTCACCGGCGTCTATATGAAGAACTGGAGCCAAGACCTGCCGGGTTTTACTTGCCCTTGGAAAGAGGATTATCAGGACGCTAAGCGGGTTGCGGTACAGCTCGGAATTGATTTTAAAATGTATGATTTCGAAACTGAATATCGCCAACGCGTCGTCGACTACATGGTCGCCGGCTATCAGGCGGGGATTACGCCCAACCCCGACATTATGTGTAATCAAGAAGTGAAGTTTAAACTATTTCTACAAGCCGCCCTCGAGGACGGTGCCGACTTGATCGCCACCGGCCACTATGCCCGGATAAGTAGTCTCGAGTCTTTAGTCTCGAGTAGCCCACTAAAGACTCGCGACTCGCGACTCGCGACGAATGTCGGGCTATTTACGGGACTCGATAGTAACAAAGACCAATCATACTTTCTGTACCGCGTTACCGAACCGGCGCTCGCCAAAAGCTTGATGCCGCTTGGCGAACTCAAGAAGCCACAGGTCCGTCAGCTCGCCAAAAAGTTTGGCTTGGCCACCGCCGAGAAAAAAGACAGCCAGGGCATTTGTTTTGTCGGCAAGGTCGGCATCAAAGACTTCTTGCTGGCCGAACTCGGCCCAGGGCTGCCCGGTGCCATCGTCGACCCGGCCGGCGTGACTATCGGTGAGCACGACGGGGCCCTCTTTTATACGATTGGACAGCGCCACGGTCTGGACGTCGGCGGCGGGCTGCCGTACTACGTCGTGGGCAAGGACATGGCCAAGAACGAAGTCTATGTCACGACTGATTTGCAAGACAGCCGCTTATGGAGCAAGGCGCTGCGCCTGACGTCTTTGCACTGGATTAACCAGCCACCGCTGGCCGGCCAATCCTACCAAGTCCGTACCAGATACCGCGCGCCGTTGATCGGTTGCCGGGTGAACGAAGTCGCCGCTGCCAGCGATCGATTAGACGTTAGTCTCGACGATGACGTCCGAGCTATTACGCCCGGCCAATCGGCCGTCATCTACGACGGTCAACGCGTCGTCGGCGGCGGCATCGTCATCTAACTCTACCGGGCGCTTGGAATAATGCTGGAACCGATTATCAGCAACGATGCTATAGTAAAATTATATGAGCTTAGAAGCGTGGCCGCTCGGAACCGAAACACCTCTACATGAGGCAAATGTCGCGCCGCAGTCCCTGCAGGAGCGGGGGATTAATGAGCTTTATGTTTTTTCGCGCCAAAAAAATCGATTCTCGGAACGGTACGCGTCTTTCTTGGCGAGGATGACAGACGAAGCCGACAAGCAAGGGGTCACGATTTTCGAACGTCCAACCTCGCCGTCCAGCGAAGGCTTTATCAGGAACCTACGGACAATTCAGGAGTCGGGCGATGGTAATAATCAAGCTTACGCGTCGTTTGCCGGTGACGGCACGACCAATAGTTTTCTGACAGCGCTGCGCAAAGTGGGCGGTAGCCAAGCCATTCTTTTCGCCGGCGGTAATAAAAATGACGTGCCCAACCAGACGAATACCAAGGCCACCAAGCGCTACCCCGAACGGTTGTTCAGGAAGAACGTCGTTCGCTGGCTGCATCCCCTGGAAGTGAATATCGAAACCGACGACGAGACGACGGCGGTCGACGCCTTCGGTTATTTCAGTGCCGGCATAACCGCCAATATCGCCCACCAGCTGAATGACCCGAGTTTTGGGGATAATGTTCTGCACCGCAGCAAAGCCGGTCAATACCTGCACGAATATTTGACGGCGGCCCACGGCATCTTACGTGCCCCCGGGTTCACTATTACCAAGAACGGAAATTCTGAGCCGGCCGCCGAAATACTATTCGCCAACGGTCGCCTGATGGCCGGCGCCCTCAAGCCGCGCGCCGAGCTGTTCAAGCGCCACGCCCGCGTCATCGAAGCCGCCCATTTGTTGGGGGCTCTGGGCATCGGCGCGGCGCTGCGCGTCGGCTTGCCAATCGGGCGTGATTTCGACGGCCCAGTTGAATTTAAGCTCGACGGCCCAGCCGGCGTTTGGTTGCAATATGACGGTGAGAGTCTGTGGCGCGACTCGGCGCGGGTCAGCGTCCGTTTGGCGGACCGACCGGTCTCAATCCTAGCCGCCCGTTAGCAACCGGCTCACCCGGCTTTGCTGGGGGTTCAATCCATCTGTTACAATAAGTGAAATGACAGCCCAACAAATTCGACAAGCTTATATCGATTTCTTTCGCGAACGCGGCCATAGCGTCATTCCGCGCGCCCTGTTAGTGCCTCAGAATGACCCAACGACGCTTTTCACCGGTTCCGGTATGCAACCGCTCATCCCTTATTTATTAGGCGAGCCGCACCCTGAAGGTCAGCGTGTAACCGATAGCCAGACCTGTTTACGCGCGCAGGATATCGAAGAAGTCGGCGACAACCGCCACACCACTTTCTTTGAGATGCTCGGTAACTGGTCACTCGGCGATTACTTCAAGCAAGAACAAATTAATTGGATTTGGGAGTTTTTGACACAAAAGATCGGTCTTGACCCCAGCCGCATCTACGTGACGTGCTTTATGGGATACGATAGCCTAGGGATCCCCCGCGACAACGAGGCGGCCAATATCTGGCAGAAGATTTTTGAGGCTGTTGGCATCGAAGCTAAACAGGTCGAAATCGGCAGCGAAGAGCGTGGCGCCGAAGTCGGCGAACAGGGTGGCCGAATATTCTTTTATGATGATAAAAATTGGTGGTGTCGGGCTGGTAAGGCTAATGATATGCCTGTCGGTGAGCCCGGCGGACCCGATTCCGAGATGTTTTACCTCTATCCATCGGTCAAGCATAATGAAAAATACGGCAAGTTTTGTCATGTGAATTGTGACTGTGGACGCTACATCGAACTCGGTAACTCGGTGTTTATGGAGTACTTGAAATCGGAGACTGGATTTGAAAAGCTACCCAAACAAAATGTTGATTATGGCGGTGGTTTGGAGCGTATTGCAGCGGCTGCGCTAGATACGCCTGATGTGTTCGAAATAAGCTTACTCAAGCCGATTATTACTAAACTTGAAGATATCTCCGGGAAAAACTACGATAGCCACACCGAAAGTATGCGCGTCATCGCCGACCACTTACGCGCTGCCACCTTCCTAGCCGTCGACGGCATTGTGCCGAGCAACAAAGAGCAAGGTTATGTCATGCGCCGTTTGATGCGCCGGGCCATCCGTTTTGCTTTCGAACTAGGTGTCGAACAAAACTTCGTCGAACAAATAGTCCCCGTTATCACTGAACTATACAAAGATGATTTTCCAGAAGTTGCCACTAAGCGCCAAGCAGTTATCGACGTGTTGGTGAAAGAAGAAAAAGTCTTCCGCCAAACGCTGCGCCGCGGCCTACGCGAATTCGAAAAGCTTTTCGCTATTCCTGTCATCCCAACTCCTTCTCCTGTCATCCCAACTTCTCCTGTCATCCCAGCGAAAGCTGGGACCCAGTCAATTGAGAATTCCTTAAACGACAAACCTGAAAGTGACGAAACTCCAGTTAAGGTTGCACCGACGCACGGAGAAATCCTGTTCGT
>DHXX01000001.1:0-5009 GCA_002413865.1 Candidatus Saccharibacteria bacterium UBA5145 | reverse complement strand
TGAGCGCCGAAGAAGCTTATAAGCAAGGCGTCGATTTGAGCCCGACTTGGCGCCAAGAATTTGACACCAAAATGGCGCAGCAGCGGGCCCGCTCGCAAACCGCCAGCAAGGGCACCTTCAAGGGCGGCCTCGGCGGCCAGACCTTGCAGCACAAAAAGTATCACACGGCGACGCACCTGATGTATCAGGTCCTGCGCGAAGTGCTGGGCGACCACGTCGTCCAACGCGGCAGCAACATCACCGAAGAGCGCCTGCGCTTCGACTTCAGCCACCCCGAAAAGGTCACGACCGACCAGCTAATGCAAGTCCAAAACATGGTCAACGAACAGATCGCCAAAGATTTGAAAGTCAGCTTCCAAGAATACCCGACCAAAGTCGCCGTCGAAGAAAAGGGCGCGCTCGGTCAATTCGGTGATCGTTACGGCGAAACGGTCAAAGTCTACAAGATGATTGCCGACGGCGCCGACAAACCTTTTAGTTTTGAGATCTGTGGCGGGCCGCACGTCGACCACACCCTGCAACTCTTCGAAGATGATAAGCGCTTCAAGATTGTCAAAGAAGAGTCGAGCAGCGCCGGTATCCGCCGCATCAAAGCCGTCTTAGTCTAGTCTATTAACTATTGCAAGTCGTTTAGTAGCAACGCTAGGGCGCGTTCGCCAATGTGGCTGGCACTTGTATTTTCTTGGGTTGTCTTGAGGTACTCGTTCAGCACTTCTCTCGGTAATTCATGACTGAGCAGGGCCAGACGGACGTGGCCACTCATCGGCTCCCGATTATTGGGCTCAAAATAATACTCAAAATGTTCGATTACTCTAGCGCTCCCTAAGTCTACCGGCGCCATTGAAGTAAGGCGTAGGCTATTCTTATTGCCTGTCTGCTCGACGACCAGTCGACTGCCTGTCTCGCCGACATAGTCGACGGTCCCGATTCGTGAGACAACATAATCCTTGGATAAATAAGTTCGTAGGGTGTTTTGCTTCGGCTCGTCGGTGTATTGGCGGAGTAGATCGGCTGTCGTCAAGGCAATGACGTCAAAAGCATCGTCTCTTCGAGGGTCAGCCAGGGCGCTAAAACGGGTCGCCGGAATCAAGGAATCAAGCGAGTACTCAAGGTCGGCACAATCAATGTGGTCAATTGATTCGCTCGCCCCAAAAGGGTAGACCAGAAACTGTTTATTGCGACCAAATTTAACCGGTAGTTCTTCGGATACGAACTTTAGTTGTTCGTCGCGGTGGCTGCCCATCAGCCACAGTTTGACCGAAGCGTCTTTGGCCTCTATCGGGTCGTTACTGAATTCTTTTCTAGTCGAAAAATTCATTCGATTGAACATGTCGCCCAGTGCGCTAAATCCTATGGGCATACCGCCGCGTAAAGGGATATCGGCCAATTCTGAAACGAAGCTGCTAGGGGTTTGAAAGAGGATTAGCTCGCGAGCGGCCGCCACAATCTCATCGCGTAAGTGGATATGGTCGGAAGCATTCATAAATAGATCGGCGCTTACTTTGGCGATTTCTGGTTGAGAGGGTCGTGATTCGGGGGACATATGCATATTATATCACTAAAAAGCATTATTATCAACAATGTGGCGATTAAGATCACGGCGCTAAGCGTGGCGCTAAAAATATGCTATGATATTTTAGTAAACGTAAACAAACAAAAATGAAACAACAGCTTAAAAAACGCGGCCGACCACCCAAAGTTCATCCTTTGGCTAAAAGCCCGCACCTGCATTTGACCCACCGTCGTCACACCGGTAAATTATTGCCACACCGTTCGACTTCATACCCGGTGCTGGGCATGATCCTCCTCTGTCTCGGCGTCTTGCTGTCGAGTTGGACGCACTTGGTCTCGGCCGATAACTACGACGTCCATGCCAGCGTACCGGGGTTACCGCCTACGATCGCCGCGACTATTACCTCCCCAGCTGATGGTACCCATGTTGCGGCTACACCGCTGACCGTTACCGGGACGTGCCCGCTAAATAGCTACGTTTCACTGTATCGTAATAACTTATTTAGCGGTGTGGCGCTGTGTGCTGCGGACGGAACTTACAGTCTGACGACCGATCTGTTCGTGGGCGCCAACCAGCTGCAAGCCAGAGTCTATAGCCAAACTGACCTGCCGGGGCCGGTCGCAGCTCCGACCACTGTTTATTACGATCCGCCCGCCACTACGGGTGTTGCTGGTAGCACGAGCGGCAGCACCAACTCTAAAGTGGCCGCCGCCGACAACGTTCCGCCCGCCGCAGCGTTGGTGCTGAAAAGCAACTTCACGTACCAAGGTTTCTATGTCGGCGACCCTGTCAGCTACCACGTTTCAATCGACGGTGGTCAGGCGCCTTACGCGATTGCCGTGGACTGGGGCGATGGCCAGCATACGCTCCTCAGTCGAGCCAGTAGCGGCGAGTTTGATCTGACGCATACTTACCAAGCGGCCGGCGGTTATCACGGCAGCTATCCAATCAAAGTTTCGGCGACCGACGCCAAGGGCCAGCAGACAAATCTGCAATTACTCACCATCGTCAACGCCCAGCCCAGCGCCGTGTCTAGTCAATTGACGACGACGGGCATTGGTGGTAAGAGCGCGCTCCAACAAGCCTTGCGTTATATTTGGCCGAGCTACGGCGTTACCGTTCTACTAGTCTCATCATTCTGGTTGGGCGAACGCTACGAGTTTGGGCTCTTGCGACCCAAGCGAACCGTCAGACACACTTAGCACCTCCCAGCTACGGCGCGCTTTCGTCATCCTGAACTGACGCGAAGCGTCATCCTGAATTTATTTCAGGATCCCGTTTTGATTTAGCAGACTTGGCAGATGACAGACTAAGCCCGGGTGCGTCGACGTCTGCAACTTGTTATCTGCTAAATTTCTGTAATCTGCTACTTGCTACCTGTTTATCTCCCTCGATGGGATCCTGAAATAAATTCAGGATGACGAGGAACTGCGGCCCGAGCCAACTTTCAACTTTATAACTTAAAGAACTTTCGACTATATAGGAGCCTCATTCTCGGGTCGGCTGTGGTAAAATAATGCATATGCTTGATAAATTTAAGAGTGCCGGCGCCGGTTTGGCACAAAAGGCGCTGGTTGGCGCAAACAAGGCAAAGACTACCGTGCGGGCCCGTGCCCAGAAACAAAACGATCAATATTTGGTGGCCCTGGATATCGGTACCGAATTCGTCAAAGCTCTCGTCGGCAAAGTCGATAAAGCCACCGGCACGATTGAAGTCATCGGCGTCGGGCGGGCTCACCAGTCGCTGAGCGATATGCAGGCTGGCGCGATTTCCGACATCGCCGGCGTGGTTGATAATTGCGACAAAGCGCTGAGCGAAGCCGAAGCCGAAGCCGGTGTCAGCGTTCGCTCGGCTATTATCGGCATCGCCGGTGAGCTCGTCAAGGGTACGACCACCACCGTTCGCGTCGCTCGTAAAAACCCGACTAGTCCGCTCGACGTCGCCGAGATGGAAAAAGTCATCAACCTCGTCCAGGATCGCGCCGAAAAGCGCGCCAAGCAACAACTGGCCTGGGAACTTGGCGGCAAATCCGTCGAAGTCCGTTTGGTCAACTCGGCCCTCGTTAGTATCGAAATCGACGGCTATCCCGTCACCAACCCGATTGGCTTTCAGGGCAAAGACGTCGTCGTCCAACTCTATACGGCGTTCGCGCCCTTGATTCATATCGGCGCGCTCGAAAAAACCGCCCAAGAACTCGACCTTGATCTGTTGGCCGTCGCCGCCGAACCGTTTGCCGTCGCGCGGGCGGTCATCGGTAACAACCCCAATCAAAATCTAAGCGCTATCCTGATGGACGTTGGTGGCGGCACGACCGATATCGCCGTCGTTAATGATGGTGGCGTCCAAGGCACCAAGATGTTTGGCATCGGCGGCCGGGCCTTTACCCGGGCGATCGAGCGCGACCTGAACGTCGAATTCGAACAAGCCGAAGAACTCAAAATCGGCTTGAGTACCAATAAGATTCCCACCCAAAAGCGCCCGGCAATCGAGGAGGCTCTGGGCAAGACGGCCGATACCTGGTTGAGCGGCATCGAACTAGCCCTGGCTGAATTCACCAAGCTCGATCACTTACCGCACCGCTTATTCCTGTGCGGCGGTGGCGCCTCGCTGGACCTGTTAATGGACAAGCTCGAAACCGACTGGTACGGCAATTTACCGTTAACGCGCAAGCCCAGCATCCACTTTATTCGCCCCGAACAAGTTGCCGGCGTCACTGACTCGACTGGCAAGATTACCGACCACACGTTTATTACGGCCATGGGGCTACTGCGCGTCGGCATGGATACGTTACAATTTAGTAGTGGCAAAAGCGATTCGATCCGCGATAAAATAGATAAAATGTTAAGCGTATAATCAAAATCATATGGCAACTCCAAATAAAGACACAATTTACATAGACATCGACGATGAAATCACCGGCATCATCGATAAGGTCCGGGCCAGTGACGGCAGAATCCTCGCCTTGGTCTTGCCCAAGCGCGCTAGCGTCTTCCAGAGCATCGTCAACATGAAACTGCTCAAGCGCAGCGCCGATAACGCCAAGAAACACATCGTACTGATTACGAGCGAAGCTGGTTTACTGCCACTGGCCGGCGCGGTCGGCTTGCACGTTGCTAAGACGCTGCAGACTAAACCCGAGATTCCCGAAGCGCCCTTGTTCGACGACCACGAAGAAACCGTCGAAGAGACGGCCGATCTACCCGAATCCTTACCTATCACCGCCACCGCCGGCAATCGACCGGTTGGTGAACTAGCCGGCCTGGCTATCACCGGTGACGACGTCGAAACTCTTGAAATGGAAGATGACGAGCCCGCCGAAGCTGGCGTGGCTGCCGCTGCCGTGCCGAAAGTCAAGAAGAACAAGAAGCTGGCGGTACCAAACTTTGATCGTTTCCGGATGCTCCTGATAGTTGGCATCGTCGCTTTAATCGCTTTGATTGTTGGCCTGTTCTTTGCCCTGACCGTTTTGCCAAAAGCCGTTATCGCCATCACGAC
>DHXX01000009.1 GCA_002413865.1 Candidatus Saccharibacteria bacterium UBA5145 | reverse complement strand
GTTGGTCAGGGTTCTTGTCGCTAATTATCGTCAAAGCGGCTTCAGGATCACCGATGGTGCGCGCGCTACTGCTGGCTTCGCGATGACCTGTCCGAGGAACCGGTTGGTCTTCGGGGGTCTCAGTCGGGGCGCTACCACCTAATTGTTCGCGGGAGATCTGAACGCTAGTCTCGTTGAATGGCGGGGTGTCACCCTCCACGGGCGTAAAGTCTACCCATTCGTCTAAGCGAGGGTAAATATCGATTTCGGCCGGCCAGGGAGCTTCGTCAATGTGCTCTCCTAGGAAAATGACGTGTTGAGTCCGGGGGTTAGGGTCGGATTCTGATGGGTAGAGCCGTTCGCTCATAAATTGTGTTCCTCTATGAAGTATTATTCGTTGTAAGTTGCGCTAATACTAACACATAAAGCAACAAAATAGGAATAGAAGCAAGTACGTTGTATACGACTATAAGCATAACTGTTACAGCAAGATGTCTAGATCCCTGAATATTCGAAGAACGGGAGCGCAATTTCGGGATGTAATCTAGCCGAGGCGTAAGGACGGTACCGTCGATAGCCCCCGGCGATTAGTTATATTTGTAAGCAGTTTCGCGCCGCCGTCAGGATTACAAGCTATCTAGGGTGGATGAGCTGAGCTCCAGGAATCGACTCGCTAGAAAAGCTATCATTAAACTTCGCCAGCTATAGAATATTCAAGAGTCGGCTATACTTAAGGGAAATGAATTTACGAAAAACCGCTAAGCAGATTATCCCCGTTGGGATGTACCCAGCGATTGAGCCCGCCGGGCATTTAGTCGAAGCCGCCTTATTAAATACCATCAATGGTTTTCCGGGGCGGGGGATGAAGGTGATTGGGGTGACCGGCACCAACGGCAAGACGTCGACGGCGTTCCTGATCCATCGCATGCTCCACGAAGCCGGTTATAAGGTCGGGCTGATGACGACGGTTGGCTACGGTGTTGGGGCTGAGATCACACCGCAGATCCACCACATGACCAATGTCAGCGTCCCGGAGTTGATGCGCCGTTTGCGCTGGATGAAAGCCCAGGGTGTCGACTGGTTGGTTCTCGAGACGACCAGCCATGCCTTGGCCCAAAACCGGGTCTGGGGCGTGCCCTACAGCATCGCTGTGCTGACCAACGTCACCCACGAGCACTTGGATTATCACCGGACGTTCGCCCGCTACCGCGACGCCAAGCGCAAGCTCTTCCAGCTGGCTAATCGCAACTACCGCGGTCTGCGGATCGGCATTATTAACGCCGAAGACCCGAGCGCCCAGCTGTTTGCCCAAGATATTGCGCACCCGATTTTATACGGGGTCGACAAGGGCGGCGTGCGCGCGACGAGGGTTCGGTTGACGGCCAAGGGCGTCAAATACGACGTCGTGGTCGGTGCCGAGACCTATAAAATCGCCTGCAACCTACCGGGCAGCTTCAATGTTTTTAATTCGTTGGCGGCCGTTTGTGTCGGACGGGCAATCGGACTGACGAAATCCCAGATCGAGCAGGGGATTGCCGCCCTGGAAGGCGTCGAAGGGCGCATGACGCGGATTGATGAGGGCCAGGATTTTGACGTCATTGTCGACTATGCCCACACACCGGACAGTTTTGAAAAATTGTTTAAAGACTTAAAGCCGGTCGTCAAAGCCAAATTGATCGTCATGTTCGGCTCGGCCGGACGGCGCGACGAGGCCAAACGAGCCGTCCAGGGCGAACTAGCCGGATCATACTGTGACGAAGTCATAATCACGGAAGAGGACGACCGCGATATTGACGGCGTGGCCATTATGAAGCAAATTGGCGCCGGTGCCCAAAAGGCCGGCAAGATTTTGGACACTGATTTATTCCTGGTGCACGACCGGGCGGCGGCGATTGTATACACAATTTCACGTGCAACAAAAGGCGACACGGTCCTGCTGCTCGGCAAGGGCCACGAAAAGACTATCGAACGCGCCAATGGCGAAAACGATTGGGACGAAATTGGTACCGCCCACGCCGCCTTGCGCAACCGCTAAGCCTGTACGTATTTGGGGAGAGGTTGCATTATAGCGCTAACTGTTTATTGTAAAGGCAGATGATGAGTCGAGATAGTCTGAACAATTTTGAGCATCCGTTCCGATCGGCCGAAGCAATTATTGCTAATGTGCCCGGATATAATGAACAAATCAGCCGCGCCGGCAAGCTGGCCGGCCGAATCGTCCTCGGGGCAGTCGGTATTGGGGCGGGGATGTACTTCGGCTTGACCAGCAGCACCTACGAGGCTCACTTTGCCGGCGTTTCGACCGAAGTTACGGCCAGCGTTTTTAGCCATGAAGGCTTAAGTGTTCATACGACGCTCGGCGATATCGAGTTCCCGAAGCTCGACGGGCTGCCGCTTGGACTCCGGGCCGACCCGACGGCCGGACCGGATACGATTACGTCGTTCGGGCACGATATCAACAACTTTAAAGCCCGCGCCTATCGAGATTTCACTTCTGAGCGCTGGAAAATCGCCGAGTACTTCGGCGGGCGCGGATTGCTCGGGGCCGGCCTGGGAGGTCTGGGGTCGGCGGTCGTGGCGGAATACTTGTTGGCGGGCAAGTCTGAACGCGACGCCAAACTAAAAAAAGCCGCGCTCGCCACCGGCAGCGGCGTGTTGGCCTTTACGGCCACAGTTGGCTACGGCGCGGCCAGTTTTCAACCCGACCAGCTCAAGGACACGCGCAGTACCGGTGTTTTGGCGCAAGTCGACGCGCTGCGCAGCACCGTGTCCAACTTGAACGCCCGCGACGCCAGTACCACGGCCATCAACGGTGGGCTGGCCCAGATCAACGCCCTATTGTTGATCCGCGACTCGATCACCCAACCGATCGAGGCCAAAACCGCCCCAGCCAGCGCCCTTAAAATACTATTTATTTCTGACATGCACTTGCGCAATATGTATCCGTTTCTAAAGGACGTCATTAAAGCAAATAACATCGATATGATTATGAACACGGGCGACGAAACCGAAAAGGGCACCGCCTACGATTTCAAGCTCGACCCCGGGTATCTGCCTGCAATCGCCGCGCTGACCAAAGACACGCCGATGTTCTGGGTTAAGGGTAACCACGACTCGCTCCAGGACACCAGCTCGGTAATGGCAAAGATCCCCGGTGTCCACGTCCTCGACCAGCAGGTTGCGCAAGCCTATGGCTTATGGATTGCCGGGATTGGTGATGCGCGCAGCTACGGCGACGGTACTCCGGCCCTCGGTGACGCCGAAGCGAAGTACGAACAGGTCGCCACCGAAAAAATTCTGGCTGATCCAGCCACGGCCATCAATCCCAATAGCTTCTTCGACATGTTACTGGCCCACGAACAAACAGCCGGACTAGTCATCGTCGATAAACTTAAGAACCGGGTTCGCTTATTGGCCGATGGTCACGGCCACCGCCAGAACCCGCTCGATGATTTGCAGAAACCCAATGGTTCGATTAATAACGTCGAAGGCTCGACGGGGATGGGCGGGCTGCTCAGCGGCAATAAAGTGCCTCTAGAGTTCAGCGTTCTCAATGTCGCCCCCAACTGTCAGTTCGTCAGCGAAACGCGCGCCCAGTTGAGCGATCCGTCGCTTGAGTCGGTCGCTACTTCGGGTTACGGCAATAATTCTTCGGTGACGACGTTCTATTTCAAGCGTCAGGAGATAGCGCCGAATCGAGTCTGCGGCCTAGAACAGGGCATCCACGCCAGTCAGAGTTGGTCGGCCGCGCTGCCGGACGCAGGAGTGGTCGCCTTGGCGGGGCAACATGATGGCGCCAAAACAGAGGCCAATGCTCCTTACCGCACGCTTAAGCCGTAGCAGCCGCGTAGTTATAAATTATCGAGCGTCAGCGTAGTGCAACGGATATAGCCACCGCCTTTGGCGAGCTCAGAAATGTCGGGGGTGATCGTTTGCAGGCCGTGGGCTTCGACGGCCGCCCGGAAGTTGGGCGCCTGGCTGCCCATAACGACAGTTTCGCCGGTGGAGACGAGGTTACAGGCAAAAGCTTGGACGGCCTCTTCGAGACTAACTTCGATTTTTTCGATCGGCAGGGCCCGAATTTTGTCTTGGCTATCGGGCATGAAGGCGGCGGGGCACCACGCTATCAGGTCGGGGCGAAGCACCGAAATCGCCAGGTCGATATCGTAGAAGAAGCTGTCGGGCCAACCGCTGACGGCGTTGATAACGGAATGGCCGGTGCTGTCGATCTCGGGCACGGTTTGAAGGCTGATAACCTCGTAGCCGAGGGTGGCGGCGAGAAAGGCGTGGACTTCGGGGTCGGTTCGATAATTGCTGCCAGCCAGCAAATAGTTGCCGCAGGGCAGGGCATCGCCTTGGCCGCTGAAACGCAGACCGGCGGGGAGCTTGATGATGGTCTTACCGAGGTCACGCAGAACTTTTTCGGCGTAAGGAACTTCGCTTTGGCGGACGCTTGGCAGGCTGGCCATGACGGCGGTGTCGCCGCGCACGAGGGCCCAGTTGGCGGCGTAGACGCCGTCTTGGCAATCGGCCGGTGGCGGCACTTGTAGGACTGTTACGCCGGCACTCTCTAGGACGGCCTTGATGCTGTCGTGCTCGACTTTGGCGGCGGCGCGATCGATCGGGCTGTCTGGGTTCATGTAGGGGTTGATAGCGACAGCGTCGTCATAAAAGTCGACGCCCGTCATTAGAACGGTCTGGTTTATAGTTGTGGGCATCTGCTCATTCTAACAAAGTACCAGATAACTAGATAATTATAACTTGAAAATAATAAGTATTAGTGTTATAATATTACTGATATGTCTCAACCTAATCGAGCAGAAGACCCTTATTCGGTTTTAGTCCCGTCTGGTATCGTCGTGCTCGAAGGTGCGGTTGGTATTATGGAACCGTACGACACAGTCGACCCTAAAAACAAGGTAGTGACTAGAGAACTATTACAAGAAGTCTCCGAAGTCGAGGCGGGAACATTTAGTTTAGTCGCTAACAGTATTGATATGGACATTTTGGGTATGCCGGCCAGCGCGCTCATCAACGAGCTGACCGATCTATCAAAAACTCGCCGCGAGAGCTCGAAAGGAGTTTTGTTTGGACAATTGATTGTGCGCTCCGTTTTTAACGAAGAGCGGGCCGCTTTGGTTGCCCTCAAGCCTTTCAAAACTGCCAAGGAAGCTGCCCACGAATTTTCCCTCGGTCGCTACTTTAAGGGCGCGGGCAAATCGCACGGCTTTCGGACGTTTGAACCACTGGGCATCGCGCGCTTGGAAAACGGCAAGTTCGGCTTGCTAACATCGTACGACCATGGTGTTAGAAGCCTCGATAACGAGGTTTGGAATCCGGCCAATGCCCTTAATTCGATCGCGGTTTCACGCGCTATTGGAAAGGCTGCCCTCGTCATCGCGTCAATGCACGCTTCGGGATGGACTCATGGTGACGCCCAAATAAAAAATATCTTTGCCAGCAATCATCAAGAGCTTTTCATCGCCGATATAGAGAGTACTCAGCCTTTTAAGCAGAAGCATGGTAATCCCGTTATCCCTGAAATTGAGAGAAGTATTGAGCACGATATTCGGGCTTTAGCCATGTCCTTGCCGAATGGCCGTGGCCGCGAAGTGGTCCCCGATGAGTTGCTCGATATGTTCAGTACGTTTTATACGACGATTATCAGAAACCCAAAATCCGAAGTCCCCGAGGAACTTCGCAAGTCGTCTAAGTATTTCATGCAACTGATGCAAAGCCAGTATTGACGGGGGTGTTGGCACTCGGGTATTATGAGTGCTAACGGGCACACGTAATCACAGGAGGAGTATTTATGAGCACGCCATTACAACCATTGGCCGACTATATTGTGGCAGTCGGCGAAGAAGCCGCCACCAAAACAGCGAGCGGCCTATATTTACCTGAAAAATCAGCCGAAAAGCCCAAGACGGCTAAAGTTGTCGCCGTTGGCAAAGAGGCCAAGCAGGTCAAGGTCGGCGATCGGATCGTCTACAAAAGTTATAGCACGACCGAAGTAAAAATCGGTCAGGACGAATACATTTTAGTCAAAGAAGAAGACGTTTTAGCGACAGTTAAGTAGCCCCGTCATCCTGAACTTGCTTCAGGATCACGCCGGCAAAATAGAGGATTTTTACATTTAACAACTGGATTACCCAAGTCGGGCATGACAGGTAGAGGAGTAGCAAACGATTATGGCCAAGAAAATATTTTATGACGATGATGCCCGCAAGCGAGTTTTGGGCGGGGCCGAGATTTTATACAACGCTGTTAAAACGACGATGGGACCAAAAGGTCGCAACGTGGTCATTAGCAAGAGCTATGGGCACCCAACGGTGACACACGACGGCGTGACCGTCGCCAAGAGCGTCGAGCTGGCCGATGTCGACGATGAAACCTTGGGCTACAAAGTCGGGGCCGAACTTATCAAACAAGCCGCTACCAAGATGAACGATGTCGCTGGTGACGGTACGACGACAGTGACCGTTTTGACCTATCATATTTTGAACGAGGCCAACAAATTGATCGCCGCCGGCCACAACCCAATGCTGTTGCGCAAAGGCCTGGAAGCCGCCGGGCAAGACGTGATTGCTAAGCTCGGTCTGCTCGCCGAAGACATTAAAGGCAAGAAGAGCCGAGTGGCCGAAATCGCCACCATCAGCGCCGGTGACGCCGAGATTGGTGATCTGATCGCCGACGTCATCGCCAAGGTTGGCAAAGAAGGCGTCGTGACCGTCGAAGAAGGCCAGGGCCTCTTGCTGGAGAGCGAAGTCGTCGAAGGTTTCACCTTTGACCGCGGCTTCGTCAGTCCTTACATGGTGACCGATACGGCGCGCATGGAAGCGATCTACGACAAGACCGCCATCGTCGTGACGGACAAGAAGATCTCCAGCATCCAGGAGTTTTTGCCGTTACTCGAAAAACTGGCCCAAGCCGGTAAAAAGGACCTCGTCTTGATTGCCGATGACGTCGAGGGCGAAGCCCTCGGTACCCTGATTCTCAACCGTTTGAAGGGCGTCTTTAACACCGTCGCCGTCAAGGCGCCAGCCTTTGGCGATCGCCGCAAAGATGTTCTAAACGACATCGCGACGCTGACCGGGGCGCAGGTGATTACCGATGACCGCGGCATGACGTTTGAGAACGTTGATCTGGACGTCGTCGGCAGCGCCCGGCGCGTGATTGTCCGTAAGGACGAGACGACCATCATCGAAGGCGCGGGAAACCCCATCGAAGTCGAGGCGCGCATCGCGGCGATTACCGCCCAAGCCGAGCAGGCGACCAGCGAATACGACAAAGAGAACCTCGAGAAGCGCCGCGCGGCGCTCTCGGGCAAGGTCGCCGTCATCAAAGTTGGCGGTGCCACCGAAACCGAAATCGAAGAAAAGAAATTCCGCGTCGATGACGCTGTGGCCGCTGTTAAAGCCGCTTTGGACGAAGGTATCGTACCGGGTGGTGGCGTGACGCTGATCAACTTGGCGAGCGAAATTTCGGTGACCGGCACCGATTCGATCGCGGCCGGGGCTCAGATTTTGAAGAACGCTCTGGAACAACCGTTCCGGATCTTGCTGACCAACGCCGGCTTAAACGCCGACGAGTGGTTGCCCCAGGTGCGGGCCGCCAAGCCGGGGCATGGTGTCAACGTCAACGACCCGACCAAGCTGGTCGACTTGAAGGCGGCCGGCATCATTGACCCGGCCCGCGTGACCAAAGAAGCCCTCCAAAACGCGGTCTCAATCGCTGCCACCGCCAGCACAATGGGGGCCTTAGTGGTCGAAGTACCCGAGCCAAAGGGCGCCGACGCCGGTGCGCCGGGCATGGGTGGTATGGGCGGCATGATGTAGCTACCAGAGAGAAACTTAGGTTTCTCTCTGTGGCGGCTTTTCCCGCCCTTAGTAAAGAAGCTTCAGAATATATATCTGAAGCTTCTTTTATTTAATGCCAATTAGAGATAAACCCTAAAATCAGACTACTTACTACTTACTACTTACTACTTAGTACTTACTACTTACTACTTACTACTTACGCGGCCTGGTGCTGGGTGACGTAATTGATTTCGTTG
>DHXX01000013.1:820-34549 GCA_002413865.1 Candidatus Saccharibacteria bacterium UBA5145 | reverse complement strand
AAAACCGTCGATGTCAAAGCTATCGTCTTCTAGCAGGTAGGGTATGCCGATCCCGCCGCCCAAGTTGATAAACTCCAGTTCTACCCCGCTCTGTTCGTAGATTTCCCGGGCGAGCTCAAAGAGAACTTCGACGATCTCCAAAGCGATATGGATGTTCAAGTTATTGCTGATCACCATGGTGTGCAGGCCGAAGCGCTTGACGCCCTTTTGCTGGGCCAGTTTTATGGCCGTCAGGATTTGCTGCCGAGTCATGCCGAACTTGGCTTCTTCGGGTTGGCCGATAATTTCGTTGCCTTGGACTAAATTGCCCGGGTTGTACCGAAAACATAATAAGTCGGGCAGGCTGGCGACGGTTTCAAGAAAATCCAGATCGGCTAGGTCGTCGAGGTTAATTATTGTCTCAAGCTGTCGAGCCTTCTGAAAGTCTTCCGCCGGCGTATTGTTCGAGCTGAACATAATGAGTTGGCCGGTAGCGCCAACTTTTTCGGCTAATAATAGTTCAGTCAATGAGCTGCAATCCAAGCCCATGCCTTCAGCCAATAAAATTTCCATAATCTTCGGGTTGGGCAAAGCTTTGACGGCAAAGTAGTTTCTAAAACCTTTGTTCCACTTAAAAGCGGCGTCAATGGTTTGGGCGGCCGCCCGAATCCCCGCCTCGTCATAAAGATAGAAAGGCGTGGGATACTTATCGATCGCTTTTAAGACGATTTCATCGTCAAGATTTTTTCGCATTACCTTATTTTAACAGTTAAATTTTATTAAATAGCTTTGGAGCTTGGCCGCCGGGCAAATTTGTCGGGGCTCTAGCCTTGGCAACTGCTGTCGCCAAGCAAACAACTGGTTTCCGAGCTGTTTTCTGTTGTCGTTGATGACCAATCGCAATCAATTCAAATACCGGCTTCAAAGCCGGTATTTGACTCGTAGCCTGCGTAACCGTAAGTCTCTGGTTAGCAATATATCAAATGAATATTATTTGGCTGCCGGGAGTAAAGCGGTTATAGAACTGACCGACACTCAGGACGTCGTCGACGTCTTCCCATAAGTCTTCGCGCTTGAGATGGAACATTTCCATGGCCAATTTGCAGGCAAAAACTTTAGCGTCCGACGCTTTGATGATGTCGAGGAATTCATGGACCGGTGGTACGTCGAGTTTTTCCATTTCTTTCATCATCATGTGGGTCGCCAGGTTTTCCATACCGGGGAACACCCCAACCACTTCGGGCATATGCATACCAGTATTGCCGGCCGTCGCCACTTTCAAATAATCCATTCGTTTCTTAGTAATGACATCGAGGCCGAAGAAGGTGAAAAACAGATCCACTTCGATGCCTTCGGACCGCGCGCCATTGGCTAAAATTAATCCGGCGTAAACGCCATCGATGCCGGCTTTCGAGACGATAATCATCATTTTCTTAAGGGCAAGTTCGCCCTGATCGTGTTCACTCATAATTCGTGTTCTCCGTTAGTTTTTTATAAGCAGCTAGTCGGCTTGGGCAGACCGGCAATTTTTGAAGCGTTTTTGAGCGGACCGTTCGGAAACAACAGGTAAAATTCTTTGATGTTGACGATCCCCGAATTACCGACTTTGCGGATATTCGCTTCGACACCTTGGGCGTGTTGCTCGCGCAGCCAATTAATGACGGCCCAGTGCTGTTCGGATAGCTCGATACCGAGCTGTTGGGCGATGTCTTTGGCGATTTCGCCGTTCCATTGGTTGCTATCGGTCATGTAACCGCCGTCATCGACGCTGACGGTTTGGCCGGCAAGTGATTGTTCCATATATGACTCCTATTTCTTGGTTAGTTTTTTGCCTGAAAGCTGTAATTTAGCCGTAATAAATGGCAGTGGCCGCGCCGGTAACAGGATGTACCAATAGATCAGGCGGAACAGCTTTTTACCGAGGTGATTGAGGCGGCTTTCCTTTAGCAGCTGCAGCGGCCCGATGCCCGCGAACGGGAAGGTGCCTTCGACCGGCTCGACTTCGTAGCCGAAGTCGATCAACAACGCCTTGCCATTACCAGATTCAACGAAACAGTTGGCGTGACCGTCAAAGGCCGGCTTTAGCTCTTGGCCGTCGACGAATCGAGCGATGTTTTCGGCCAGAATCTCGGTTTCGAAGTGAGCCGTCGAGCCCGCTTTGGAGGCCGGCACATTGGTGGCGTCGCCGACAACAAAGATATTCTGATAGGCTTTGGACTGTAGCGTATGGTGGTCGGTCGGTATAAAGTTGAGCTCGTCGCCCAGCCCGGAGCGCTGTACGGCCGCGCTGCCCTTGTTGGTCGGGACCGTTACCAGCAGGTCAAACGGCACTTCTTGGCCGTCGTAAGAAACCAGTTTCTTTTGGGCGTTGTCGATATGTTCGACGCTGAATTCCGGTACGACGGTGATGTTTCGTTCCTCTAACAGGTGGCCTAGTTTGGCAGACGCCACCGGCTTGGTGAAGGCGCCCGTGAGGGGCGTTACGAAAGTGATGTCGACCTTGTCGCGCAGCTTCTTTTGCTTGAAAAAGTCATCCGCCAAGAAAGAGAACTCCAGGGGTGCGACCGGGCATTTGATCGGCATTTCGGTAATGTGCACTACTAGCCGGCCCCCCTGCCAGTCTTTCAGATAGTCGCGCAAGGCCTTAGCGCCTTCAAAAGTGTAGAAATCGAATATTTGTTTGTGCCAGAGGTCACCTAGCAATCCGGGCGTTTCCTCGGGAGCGATTTGGGCGCCGGTTGCGACAATCAAAACGTCATACGGTAGCTCACTACCGTCAGTTAATAGGACCTTGTTTTGATCGGCCACAATTTTATCAATCGGCTTTTGGGTATACGCCACTTTTTTAGATATAAAGCCCGCCCGTTGGCGTGTAATGGCGCTTTCGGTGATGCGGCCGAACGGCAGGAACAGAAACCCCGGTTGGTAGTAGTGCGTGGCCTGTTCATCGATAATTTGGATGTCCCAGTCGCGGCGACGTTGCTTGGCTAGGCGATTGGCCATAATCGTGCCGGCCGTACCGGCGCCCAGAATCAATATTTTTGTTGTTTTTGTTGTATTCATAATCCTAGTAAACCGCGGCTGTTTATTTTTGTCAATTAGCATAACCTGTATCAATTTCGCGGCGCCCCAACCGCTTTTAAGTAATCGTGACCTCAGTCACATAGTTGCCTGAAAATTATTAATACTTTTGTTAGGTGGCTTAAGCGACGGATTCTCAATCATAATTTTGGCTCCCACCTCCCCCGCCTGGCCAATTTCCGACTTGGGTCGGACACAGTACTTACTTAGAACGTAATGACTCTTAAAAACTCGTTAAACTCCGCCGGACCCAGACTCGTTTGGCATGAGTTCGACCCGGCTACGACGACGAGTTCTCCAATTCCAAAGCTTTAGGACTAGTCGGCGGGCTCGGAGCATAACCCGGGAAAAAGTCGACTTTAATCTGTCGCGGATGAACGCCCAACTCGGCCAGTATAGCCCGCATCGCCACGACCATCGCGTTGGAGCCCGATATATAATAGAATCTCTCGCCATAATCCGGTATTGCTTCTTTTATCAGCTCGGCCGTGATTGAGGCACCATAGCTATAAGGTGTAGTCAGAGGAGTTTTGCTGCCAGTCAAGGCATAGATTGTCTTCAGGCCGATCGCCTGTCTGGCCGCTTCGAAGACTGGCTTGTAGGCAATGTCGGCTTCAGTTCGGGCCGAATAGAGCATGGTTATTGTTCTTGGCTCGTTAGTATCGAGCAGGTACTTGACCATGCTCCTGAAGGGCGTGATGCCGATGCCGCCGGCGATGAAAACAAGCTTCTTAGTTTTGTCCTTGGGCAGCACGAAGTCACCGGCAATTTGCGAGGCGACAATCGGCGTCGCCCGGTCCATGTCGAGTAAGGCTTGCTTGAAACTGCTGCCATTTTCGTAAAACTTAACGCCAATTCGGAGGTCGGCCTCGGTGGGGGATGAAGCCATCGTAAAGTAGCGCCGGTTGCCGCGGGCGTCAGTTTTACTATGTGGCAGGGTCCACTCCATGTATTGACCGGGTTTGTATTTGAATTTACGATCGGGCGTAAAGATAAAATCAACACTGTTGTGGGCGATTCTAACTTTTTGGCGCAAAGACAGGAAAAGTTTTGTTTTCGGACTGACGAGGTATGAAAAGATATTGCCCGCCACCAGAGCTAGCTCCGGCGAAGAGTAAAAATTAAACAAATGGGCTTGCGGCGGTAGCAGCGCCCCGACGAGGACGCCGTACCAAGCTTGCTTGCGCGCCGTCGTTGGCGAAGTCAGCGGTTCGGTCAACATCACAAATCCCAAGAAGAAGACCGAGGAGCTAACAATCATGTGGTGCAAGTTAGTGATGGCGTTGGCCCCGCTGAGCCATGAGTACAACATGGTCGCGCCGAACGTCGACGCAAGGAAACTGATGACCATTCTTTCGCGGTGAATTTTGCGCGTCATAATCATACCGCCCAGCAACACAAAAGGTAGCATAGCGCTGGTACCGACCCACCAACTGGCGCTTTGCTGCGGCCCCAGCGCCGTTAAGGCCACCGCAATCGCCGCCGGGTTAAATAGGTGCTTCTTATTAATGGCCAGGAGGTATTTTGAAGCGATTGCCAAACCGGAGGCCGCCACCAGGAATAAAATCCCGATCGGCGTCGGGTTGGGCGTGATGATGAGCGCCAGGATTAAGGCGGTGATAATCGACGACTCGCTATTGGTCGGGGCAGCAAACAGGTGGGCGAAGACTTTATTGATGACCCAACAGGCCGTCACCAGAATAAACGTCGACAGCGCGATCGATAGCGGCCGGTAGTGCAGATCGCCGAAAGCACTGAGCCCGCCAGCAATCAGCAGTAAGCCGCCGAGATAATACAGCAGCAGCCGATACATGGTGATACCGTCGACCAGTTTATCGACGGCCTTCAATAAGGAATTCATTAGACTACGTACCTCTCAAAGCCGCTGGTGTAGGTCGCCATTTTATGGGCGTCGACCATATAGCCCTCCAGGCCAGGGGTTGACTCAATGAAGGCGATGCCGACGAGGCCCATGGCGAAAGCGGCGGTTGCAAATCGATCGGCTTCATAGATGTTCGGACCGATAACCGTCAAGCTTTTGACCGAGCTAGGGGCTTGACCCGGTTGCAAAGGATTATAGATATGCTGGCCGCGAATATAGGTACCGGAAGTAGCGATGCCTTGGCTTGTCAGCCCGACTACCTTGATGACCTCTTCGGTATTAAACGGGTTGCGGATGCCGACCGCCCAAGGCTGGTGAGCGGCATTGTTGCCCTCGACTTGGATATCGCCGCCGGCCTCGATATAAAAATTTTGGACACCCTTATCGCGCAGCAAATTGGCGGCGTTATTGATGGCCCAGCCTTTGACTAAGCCTGAAGGATCGAGTTTTCCATCGTGACTAATGTCGAAATAGCCGTTGGTCAACTGCTTGGTCTGCTGGCATAAATCCAAAACCGTTGTCATTTCCCGGCTCCATTCACGTTTGGGCAGTCCATCGTTAATTTGCGATATTTCGCTAGTCACCTTGTAGGTACTGTACTTTTCGTCGACACTTTTGAAGTAAGCAAAAACGGCGGCAATGTCATCTTTGGCGCGGGCGGCTACTACTTCGACGGTGATCGGCATGCCCATTAGTAGTTTTGTCTGTTTCATGAAGTTCGTTTAAGCCTTAGCTTGAGCAAACGCTGTGGCCAGTGATTGGATGAAGGCTTGGGAAGTATAGGTCGCACCGGATATCACCTGGACATTAGACGATTGAGCTTGGATGGCCTCTTGTTGCAGGTAGGGCATGGCTTGTTGATTGATGACCACCGAAGTGGAGTGCGTGTTGGGATACTGCAAAAACTTGACATCGGTTAATTTTCCACCCGAAACGGTAGCCGAAACTTCGACATTGCCATAGTAGGCGTCGGCCACACTACCGGTGTAGGTACCGTCCTTATACTGGCGGGTGGCCATCATGCTCGAACCGCCAGCCGCGGTGGCGGGCATAGCCGGGCTGGTCGTAGAGTTATTGCTGGTCGACGGGGCTGGCTTGCCAAGCACCGGGGACTGGTGACGAATACCCAAACTATAGATGATAAACGTACCGAAGATGGCGAGACTGATAAGAAATTTTTTCATAATTATGGTTAGCGTCACTTCCAATCATTAATAGTATAAGTCCATCATCGCACCGTAGCCTGAGAACTGCCTGATGGCCGACGATCTTAAAATGCTGCCCGGTCGACGCGGTGCGAGTTGACTACGCTAACGGTAGCTTAATGGTGACGGTGGTGCCTTGATTCTCTTTACTCTGGACGGAAATTGTCCCGTTATGGGCTTCCACTACTTCCCGAGCTAGTGGCAAACCAAGGCCGTAGCCGACCGCCTGGTGTTGTTTGGTGGCAACGGTTTGCGCCCGATAAAAGCTTTCAAAGATATGGGGTAGGTCATCGGCCCGGATACCGATGCCAACGTCCGTTATCGTGACGATGGCGTTCTGGCTGTCTTGAGTCAGCGCCAGCGCAATTGACCCTTTGGGCCGACTGTATTTAATGGCGTTGTCCAGGACGATGGTTATCAGTTGACGCAGGGCGTGCGGATCACCCGTAATCCGAACCGGTGTTGTGTCGGGCGTTATTTTGAGGTGGTTAGCGAGAATCGGCTGACGGAACTGCCGCACCACGGCTTGAATAATACCATCGAGATCAATGTCTTCCTTGATCGGGGTCGCTTTGCTCTTGTAGCGCGATATTTCAAGCAGCTGGTTGGTGAGTCGCTCGAGTTTTTCAATATCCTGAAGATTATCCTGCAAGGTACGGCGCAAGGCGGCCGCGTCGTTACTTTCGTCCATTAGCGTCACCTCGGTATCAGCCTTCATGGCCGCTAAAGGCGTCCGAAGTTCGTGACTGGCTTCGGCCGTAAAACGAATCTGGGCTTGGTGGGCGGCTTCGATCGGCCGCAGCGTTCGGCGCGCCAGTCCGTAGCTCGCCAGACTCGACCCCGCCAAAACCAGAATGTTAAAGTACAGCAGATTTTGTAATAAGTGTTGCGACCGCGCATCGAGTTCTTGGGTCGAGGCACGGAGTTGGTCGTCGCCGTCGTGGTCAAGATTGGCCAGCACGTGGTACTGGTTATGCAACGCTTCGGCCAGCTCGCGCGTGCTGAAGTGGTAGAGCACGCCGCTGAAAAGGAGACTCAATCCCAAACTAAGCAAAACGTACCACAAAGTTAGAGTCACGGTGGCTGACTTAAACATTAGTCGGAACTCCCGAGCCTGTAGCCAAAGCCGCGCACGGTTTGAATCAGGGGAACTTTGCCCGGGAAGGCTTTGTCGATTTTTTTACGCAAATAGCCGATGTATACTTCTACCGTATTGGGCAGGATCAGGGCGTCACCGTCCCAGACGTGACTAATTATTTTATCCTTCGATAGCGTCTGGCCGCGGTTGTAGATAAGGTAGGTCAGCAGCTTAAATTCGCGGGCGGACAGCACAATGTCTTGACCGGCCCGTTTGACTTCAAAGCGCTCGATGTTTACCTCGAGGTCGGCCAGTTTAATGACCGTGCCGAGTGATAACGGTGGCCGGCGCAGCAAAACCTGGACGCGCACCACCAGTTCCTTCATGGAAAATGGTTTGACGACATAATCATCGGCCCCGGCCTGGAGACCGGCAACTTTGTCGTCGACTTCGCCCCGGGCCGTCAACATGAGTATCGGCGTATGGACATCGGCGGCGCGAACTTTCCGGCAAACGACGGCACCGTCCATTGAACCCGGCAGCATCCGGTCGAGAATTATCAGGTCATAGTCCGGGTCAATCGCCGCGGCTAGTCCACCGTCGGCGTCGCCGACCGTGTCAACCGCATAGTTGTGGAGCTCTAAGGCCCGCTTAATCGCCGCCGCAATTCTGGTTTCGTCTTCGATGACTAAAAGCCGCATGATTGTTATTGTAGCGCAGTTTCAGCGATTGAGCTTCGTCGCCATTAATAATTTCCTAAGATCGGCTGGCGGCAAATACCAAGACAGAGTATGTCGTAAAAAGGCCTTCTTGGGTTTCTCTATTCGCTAAGGACCTGGCGTTTTTCTTCAAATTCTTTCTTATCAATCTCGCCCTGGGCGTAGCGCTTTTCTAATAAATCAAGGGCGGCTCCGCCTTTTTGGCGGCGACCCGAATCACGACCCAAGTAGCGTACCAAGGCGATAACGCCAACGATGATTAACGCCATCATAAAGAGCATCAATATAAAGCCCCAAACATCGCTGCCGCCGCCATTCCGGCTGCCCTGTCCCCAATAATCGTACATCATGATAATTCTCCTTTTTTAGTTACTAGAGCTCGTCCCAAAACGCTCCACAGCTGGCCAGCCCCCTGTTCAGGACCAGGCAACGGTCTTGCTCGCCGCTGTGTCTATAGTTACACTTCCTCCCAATGACTGTCAAATCATGCCGCTTCGACTTGATTACTGGCTGGCCGCGAGATTAGTATGCACGTCTCGGCGGTACATAAATTTCGGGTTGCCGGTTATATACTCCTTGGTCGGTACGATCCGCCCGCGCTTCTTATGGTCGTCGGGCAAACCAGTCAACAGCAGATAGCTCTGCCAGCTATCTTTGCCGACTTCCAGTTCTAGATGGGGTAGATCGGATAGCGCCGGCTCGTCTTCAACATCGTAGAGGCAATAGTCTCCCAGACTAAGCACGCAGTCAGTTGGGTGGACTTTGTGTGAAATAACCAGTATTTCACCAATATGAACCGGTTCGACCCAAGCGTATATATCGTTATCGAGATAGAGAACTTTGGTGTGTCGTTTTGTTTCAACTAACCTGTATAAGCCCTTTCGATGTAGCCTAATCATAACTAACCTCCTTGTTGTTTGCCGCTTAAAACCATTGTCCCGATAGCCCCAAGCGAGGGTTTGGCGCAATATCGATCGAGGACCCGGACGTCTACCGACAAAGTCTGTCGCCCCCTAAGACCATCGAACCGGTCTGGCGGTGGACTAGCCAATTTTGTAATCCTTGACATGACGACCTCCCCCTCTATTTATCAAAACATTTCCCGGGAGTTTATGCCTTGATAGAGATCACAGCCTCCGAGTGATACTAACCATGGCAACCTGTCGCCAGCTGGTCCAGACTGTTACTTGCGAGGAGGCGACACGATGTTTGATAAAGTTACATCCCATTTAATTCATAAAGACGAGTTGAAATTCTCCGATCGAAAGCAGCGCATCTACGATTTCCTGCGCGCCAATCCGGTCGGGGTATTGTCGTCTGTCACGCCCAACGGTAACCCCCATGGGACAGTAATTTACTACACCGTTGATAAGGCTTTTGCGGTGGCCTTCCTGACAAAAACGCGCACTAGAAAGTTCGACAACTTGAAGCACAACGACCACGTTATGCTAACCGTGTTTGATTCCCAGACCCAAACGACCGCGCAGATCAGCGGCGACGCCGTTGAGATTCGAGACAGTTACGAAATTAACGTCGTGGCCGGGGCCATTCTGGGGGCTAGCCTGAAGACGAGTGAAGCCGGGGTCCCGCCGATTACCAAGTTGGAGGCCGGCCGCTATGTGGCTTTCAAACTAGCGCCGGTTCAGATACGGATGGCGGTCTATGCCCGACCGGACCCGGGTGATTATAGTGATCTATTTGAGTCAATCGAGTCGTTCGAACTGAATGAGAAAGCAGCCTAGCAACTGTTCGTAGATTGTCTGTCGAGGTGTGTTGGGCCGTGTTTAGCGAGACTTCCCGGCGCGGGCCGGGGTGGCCGGTCCTTGCCCCCGCTTTTACGATTTTGGATCGACCACCAGGTCGTTGCCTCCGGCCGGGGGCAAGGGCGAGCGGGCGCTTAGACTTCGGCGCCGAGGGCCGCTTCTAAAGCCGGAGCATCGTTGACGACAATACCGCTGTGGCCAACGCTCACCAGGCCCTGTTCTTTTATTTTTTGCATTTCTCGGCTAACCGTTTCGCGCGACAAACCAGATCGAGCCGCAATATCGACTTCACTGGTACTTAATTGATAGCTGCCGTCTTTTTGCTGCAGGCCAAACCGCCGGCATTCCATAATTAGTTCGTAAATTAGCCGGCTTTTAGCTGTCCCCGACATCAGCTGGACCATTTTCCCCAATAACCCCTCCATCCCCTCGTACAGGCGGCTGAGCAAGTCCAGTAAAACGTCCGGGTTAGCTTTCACGAATTCGAGCGTCTCGTCCACCGGCACTATGTGCAACTCAGTTTCTTCTTCGGTTTTATAAAAGTATTTGTTTGGCGTTCGGTTTATGACCCACGACATCGGGAAGAAGGTGAGCGGTTTAAAGACATTGACGACGACTTCGTCGCCCCGATAGGAAACGTCATATTTGCGCACTTTGCCTTTGACCAGATAGAAGATATGGTCCGGGCTTTCATCGGCGAACACCAGAATTTGACCCTTGGGATAGGAGCGCCGTGGATATTTGGAGAAGAATTGCTCGATTTTGACCGATACTGGTGAAATCATGGGTGAGCTCCTTGCCCCCACAATAGCCAGTGCGCTAAAGCGCCGCAACCAAAATTATTACAGAGCCGACTGGGCTGACCAACGTTTTTGGGATCGATCTCAATCGGGCCCTAGCCCGTAGGGTAAGGCTTATTCTGTTAGACACTTGAGTTACGTTTTGATAAATCGCCAGACCGACGGCTTTGTTAGAACTAGCCTATCAGCAGGCTAGACTAGTGGCACAAAGACGAAGCCGGGGTGCTCGACGCTGTCGTAGTGGTCGGCACCGGTTTTAGTAATGACGGCGATGCTGTGTTTGATCGGTATGACCATTGTTCCATCGACTTTGAGCTGCTTGAGTAATTCAGCCGGCAGCTTAGAGCTCGCCGCACTCACCAGAATGCGATCGTAGGGCGCGAAGTCCGCCAAACCGACGCTGTCTCCAGCCGCAAAGAACCGGGCGTTGTCAACGCCAAAGCGCCGACAGTTGGCGGCCCCAAACCGGACTAGTTCCGGCACTTTTTCGACGGCATAGACCAGGCCGGTCGGCCCGACCAAGTTAGCCAGCAGGGCCGTCGTCCAACCCGAACCATAGCCCACGTCCAATATCTTTTCGCCAGGCCGAGGATCCAACCACGCCAGCATAAGTCGCACAGTTGACGGCTGGCTATTGGTTTGACCGTAGCCGATAGGTAGGGGGGCGTCAAAATCGGAGGCGTCTTGCATCGCGGGCGGCAAGAAACCAGCCCTGGTAACCATTTTGAAGGCACGGTTCAGGCTGTTCATAGGACGAATTCTCCTCTGCCGTCCAGTCTACTCAAGAAGCTGGCATCTGGCTGTGAAAAACAGTACACCGCACCCCGGATGCGAAACGATTCATTGACATAACGTTTGGAAATTTGCCCGCTCGAGCTCATTTTACGACTTAAGTAGCGGTTCAACGTCGTAGTTTTGCTACAATGGGTGTCATGAATGGGGAGCACTGTTATTTTTTCGCGCTAGAAGTCGCACCGCTGAAAATTGGCTACGCTTATAAGACGCTGCCTTTGCACTGCACGCTACTGCACCGGTTTTTCTCGCGCTTGCCGCCGAGCGACATCGACGCAAAAGTCCGTTGGCTGTTTGCGCAGACCAAACCTCTGCTTTTGACGCCCGAAGAGAGGATCGCCTTCGGGCCTAATCGGGTACTGGTCGCCCGACTCCGGCTCTCGCCGGCCCTCCAAGCTATTCACCTAAAACTGTACGGACAACTCAACGAATTGGGCGTGCGTTATAGCGAAACCGATTGGGTCGGCCCGGGCTATAAACCGCACGTCACCGACCAGGCCGGTACCAGCCTAGCGCTCGACGAAACCCGCTTGAGTCGAACAGTGTACCTAGTCGAAGTCGAGCACCCCTTGAAAGGCCCTAGAAAGTTCATTAAGACAAAGTTTGAGCTGACGGCTAAAACAAAGTAACCGCCGGCTTGGCTACAAGAAAGTTGTCGCCACTAGCCTTTGGACACAAGGCGCTTAGAGATTGGTTTAACCGGCTGCAAAAGTGACCTAGCGTGGACAATACCAATTTTTGTAGTTAGTATGAGTTGATTACTTCTTAAATTATTTGGGGCAAATCATAATCATGACCGTAACGCCACTACCGTCAGCCGGTAATTCATCGAAATTTCTCGTCGGCGTCGCCAAGCGCGGTGAGTTCGTCATCGCCCTATCGTATACCCTTCGTACGACCATCTGGAAACTAGACAGCCCAGCCGCCGAGCTCGACGCCGCTCAGCAGGTTGCCGAAGCGCTGGTGTCGCGCCACGATCCCAAACTGCCGTTCAAAAAAGTTTACGTCTTCGCCGAGCACAACACCGAGGCGACGCTGGCTGGCGCCGTCAAGTACTTGCGCCGCGTTCAAATCTAGGCGCGACTCCAGTCCGCTGCTGCTCAAGCTCTCTGTAATATAATTCTCTGGACAATCCGTTAAAACCGACTATAGTCAGAATTACAGCCAAGGAGATCACTATGAAATGGGTTCTATGAAAAAACTATATCTATCGAACGACAAAAAAATTTCCGGCGTCTGTGGTGGTATCGCTGAATATTATGATATCGACCCAACGGCCGTCCGTTTGGCTTGGATAATTATCACCCTGTTATCCGGCGTTGCGCCGGGCGTAATCGCCTACCTCGTTGCCGCTATCGTCATGCCGCCGGCGCCAACACCGTCGGCCTAGGCTAGCTGAGCCGGCAATAGTCGAACAGCGTCAACTAGTTCGTCCGCTCCAGATTGAACGAGCGAATCAACAAGATCGGCCAGTCCAAAAAGATTGTTTTTCGTCAGGTCGTGGTCAACATCGACGCCGTTATGCCGCATTGAGTCGGCCGATATACCGACGGTTTGGGCTACGATACCACTGCGCTGCATAAAGTCGACGATAGCTTTGGCGTCGCGCCCTGGTTGATTATATGATGAACCCCGAATCGCGTTCTCACCAGGGTGATTAACTATTGGCAACGGCTGATGGAGTCGGTTTTTGGCGGGGGAAATTTCGAGTGACGGAAAATCGAAGTGGTAGACGGGGTCGTGGTCTTCGCGCTTTAAATGAGCGTCCACCAGTACGAAGTCAGCTTCGATTTCCCCGCAAGCCACTTGACCCAAAATCTGAAAGGCCCCCGACAAGGTATCGGCGAAGGTTATTTCATGTTCGCTGAGCTCAAGTCTAATTATCTCTTGTATTGAGTGGTTGTCTTCAAAGACAACAATTTTAGCCATTAGTTAACAATACCATATTTTTATATTTCCGCAATTTACAGCGCGAGTGTCGACTTTACTCTCAGGATTATTACGGCTGGTCTTTCGTATCGCTCAAGTAAGCTTCGCACCTTTTCCGTAATCACCCGTCGTCAAAAATTATTCGCTTGCACGTTTAGCGATGTCTAATAGAAGTGTTAATATACCAGCTATGAGCGCAACCTCTCGATGGTCCTTCGGTATAAACCAGGTTCAAAGTTGGACGCGAAGAAATGGGGCCAGAGTTACCTTGTTAAGTGGTTCTCTGATAGTAATATTGTGGACCGTGCTTCGCCATATAACGAACGGTGTCAATTTTGATATTGTCGGCCAGATAGGGCTCGCCGACCAATGGGCTCGTGGGCAGAGCGGTGGCGCGCAAGTCGGGTCGACTAATTATCTTCTAAAAATGCCGTTTTATTGGATAGTGAATCACCTCGGGATCTTGAGCCCTCACGCCAAATTGCTGGTTCTGGCGCTGCTTTTCAACCTTTTAACCTGGTTGCTCTTATTCGTATTGTTCGTAAAGATCCTTGAATTATTGGACGTTCAAGCGCGGTCCTGGCTATATCTCAGCCTTGTCTGGTTGGCAACGATTAGCGGGCGGACATATTGGCTCGACTACGCTAATTCTAGGAATCTGGAAACTGTTGGTGGTATCCTCTTTCTTTATTTGTCGATAAAGTTCATGAAAAGCCGGTCCAGACGCGACGCCGGTTGGCTCGTTTTGGTCGGCAGCGTCGTGTTCTTCGCCGACCCATTGCAGTTTTTCGTTATAGCCACGCCTGTTTGTTTATACGCTGCCGGCGACTGGCTCGTTAGAAGAACGCGCGATAGCTTTAGGCTGGCGGCCTATCTAATCGGGTTAACAGGCCTAAGCTACGCTGGCTCCAAGCTACTCTTTTGGTTAACGTCGCTACTGTTACCTGTCTCCTATCTTGCCGTGCCGAGACCAACGATTACTTTCACTGGTCAGACTGTTTGGCTATCGATGAGAGAAACGGGACTGAGCACCCTTAAGAACTTTGACGCTTACTTTTTTAAGCTGCCGCTGACACCGAACTCGATTCGTGAATTCCTAAATGCCTTAGTACTAGCAACGATTATTGTCCTATTCATTAAGCTACTCGCAAATAAGTCACTCCGGGTGTCTCCTAGAGGCCTGCTGTTATCAATAATTCTGGTTAATTACGTAGTGTACGCGGGGAGTGGCCAGGCATTACAGTGGGAAACATCCAGGTACCTTGTTATGGTTCCTTTAGTTAGTTTATTAGCGGTCAGCATTTGGGGCGACGTTATTGCCGGCAATCGAAAACAAATCTTGCAATTGTTGTGGGCCGGAAGCATATTTATAAGTTGTTTATTATTACTAGGTGCCCTTATTATCAGCTGGCCGAAACGTTACTCCAACGACGCCTACATTGGTACCGCATTAGCTTACATGCAGCAGCACAATTATAAGTACGCCGTGTCTTCACGCGACCTCGGTATACCCGGCACCTATTTTGCTGGCGGACGCGTAATCATACTGCCCGTCATTTGTTCAGGCAACCACAGATTGAATAGCAGCAACCTCTTCTATGATCAGGCTGCTTTCTCGGGTTTGAGCAATTATCATTCCGAAATACCGGTAATCTTGCAAGCAAACGATATAATATCTGGCGATTTTCACTGCAAAAAAGTTGACGTCATTGCTCAATTTGGCAGCCCGAAGCGCGAAGAAGTAGTCCCAGGTGTCGGTACAGCCGAAATATACGACTCCGGTGTGATAAGATTGACTGATTAGAAGGACACGACTGTGGCAAAAGCGAAGCTAACCTCGCCGACTATTAAGAAGGCTAAAACAACGAATCCTAGCAAGAAAAGAGCTTCCAGCAGCGCCAAGAAACTAACGGCGCAGCCCTCTGAAAAAACTGCCCGTAACAGCCCGCGTAGACTTACCGTAACCAAGGTTAGCCTGCTGCTAGCCGCCTCAATTATCCTGACTTTTATTGCCAGCTTAGAGCTTTATGAAGCCAATAGGCTCAACGTTAGTGCCCCAAGACTAACCCAGTCTCAGTCCTTATTAAATGTTAAGAAAAAGGGGCCGCTGGCGGTAGGCTTGCCGTCGTTGCGTAGTCTAGATAAATGCCAGCAGGGTGTGGCGTTGAACGTAATCGCTCACCAGGACGACGACCTGCTCTTTATGAACCCCGCTATTGCCAATGAAATCGAGAGCGGTAAATGCATCCGAACCGTCTACGTTACAGCCGGCGATGACGGGCAATCCGCTAATTATTGGCAGGGCCGTGAAGAGGGAGCCAAAGCCGCCTATGCTTCGATGTATCAGCGGGCTGATAACTGGCAGAGCACGAAAGCCCTTATTAGTGGGCATGAGTTCGAGGTAGCAACCCTGAACGGCGTTCCGTCCATGTCCCTAATGTTTTTGCACCTCCCCGATGGTAGCCCATCCGGCGAAGGGTTTGGCGATAACCGAAATGAAACGCTCCAAAAGCTACGGACTGGATCCATTAAATCGATTCATGCGATCGGTGGCAAGACATCGTACACAACGTCGGAGCTCATTCATTCGCTATCAGTCGTCATGAACCTCGACCGTCCGGAAACGATTAACACCCAAGCCTACGGTGCTGAACTAGAAGGCGGCGATCATTCTGATCATCAAGCCGTTGGTTATTTCACGGACCAAGCCCGTCATAGCTACCGAGGAGGTTATACGTTTTCGGTCTATCTCGGATACCAGTCCGGCCACTTGCCAGTCAATCTTAGTGAGACTGACTCGACAATGAAGCAAGCCGTGTTTGCTACTTATGAACAATATGATATCTCTATTTGTACAACTCTGGCGGGTTGCCGAAACGCCAATACGTACACGGCATACTTGCAAAGACAGTACGTCTACAAAAGCGAGCCGGTTGCCGCTCAAGATTCGCCGAGCAGCTCTGAGCCCCTAGCTAGCTCAGTAAACAGGCGTAACATTTGTTTTGAAAATTCGGGTTTTATACAGATAGAAGTTCCAAATTGTCGTGATTCCAAGAGCTAGCGTTCGACAGACAACAGCCGGTAGCGAGTCGCTCAGTAGTTTCGTAACTATAATCGTAAAACCAAAATTAAAGACCACCAGCAAAATTGTGGCAATTAACTGAGCGATTACAATTTTATGATGCAGGCGCCTGTCCCCAAACGTAAACAGCTTTTGAAGGCCGAACGACACTAAAGTACCCAAGATAAAGCTTGTCGCCACCGCTCGAACTGGGCTAACTCCAGCTAACTGGGCAAGCACAATAATAGCTAGCTCAAAAATATAGACGCTGCCGCCGACCAGCAGGTAACGGTAGCCAGGACGCTTCATTAACTCGTTTATTCTGGCAATCACTGTCGACTGGTGTGTTCTTGGTCGATAATGTAGAGCGGGCGGTTTTGCGTTTCAGTGTGGATATGCGACAGATACAGACCGATAATGCCCTGCGAAACAAGCAGGACGCCGATCAAAAACAACAATAGCACCATGACATAGGCGCTACCAGTCGCCCGCAAGTGGATTGGATCCCGTAACAGTAGATTAACCAGCATGCCCACGCCAATCAAAACGGCGGCCGGCAATATGACGGCACCGATGTAGGCGGTTATATAGAGCGGCGAAATGCTCAACGAAACCATGCTGTCGATGGCGAGTTTAAATAGTTTTCGGAATGAGTAGCCGGCCTCGCCCGCCAGTCGTGGATTGGCGACGAATTCGATATACGACCGCTCGTAGCCCAGCCAATCGATCAGGCCCCGCGTAATCCGGTTACGCTCCGTCAGACGCATGAATTCGCGCTGCACGGATCGGTCAATCAATCGGAAGTCAGTCGATCCGGTGACGAGCTTGATACCCGTCAAACGAGTAACCAAACGATAAAATAGTTTTGAACCAAGGCGCTTAACGAAGCCCTCTTGTTGATTGGCCGTCCGCACCCCAATCACCACCCGACTACCTGCCTGCCAGCGGGCGATAAACTGCGGTATTAATTCAACTGGGTGCTGCCCATCGGCGTCGAGCGTGATAATCATCTGGCCGGTGGCGTGATCGATACCAGCGGTGGTGGCGATCTCTTTACCAAAATTACGGGATAGCTTGAGGAGGCTGACCCGCGGGTTATGCTTTTGGAGGCCTTTGATGAGTGCGACCGAGTTGTCACGGCTACCGTCATCGCAATAGATAATCTCGTAGGCCTGCGGGTAAGCTTGTTCGACGACGGGCAGCAAAGCTCCGTGAAAAGCTAACAAGCCGGCGCTTTCGTTATAAACCGGCACGACAACGGATAGGACAATGTCTGATTTAGTAGTCATTTATTAGTCACCAGTATACCAGAAATTGTGAATTTTTACTTCTTAGGGCTGTTTATATTGATCTAGATTTAATTAAACAGCATTTAAGTCATAACCGGTGTATCTTCCGTCACCATCGCCCTATGATTCTCGTCACAATTACTTTTCTGGACCTTGGCCGTTAGTCTGGTGACATCCGTTACGCTAACCGGCGTCAGCGGACCGTCCGTAAAGTGCTATAGTTAATCCATAATGGTAAATGAGGTATTCTGATGAACCTAACCGACCGGCCCGAATGGCAAGCCCTGCAAACCCACTCACTCCAAATCAAAGACGCTCATTTGCGTGACCTTTTTGCGGCCGACGCTGGCCGGGGCGTCAGTTTCAGCCTTCAAGCCGTCGACATATTGGCCGATTACTCTAAGAATCTCATCACCGACGAAACGCTCGAGCTGCTTTTTAAGCTGGCGCGGGCCACCCAAGTCGAAGACATGCGACGCGCTATGTTTGCCGGCGAGAAAATAAATACCACCGAGAATCGAGCCGTCCTACACACCGCTTTGCGTCACCAATCCGACGAGCCAGTCATGACCGACGGGCACGACGTCATGCCGGAAGTTCGGGCCGTCCTCCAGAAAATGGCCGATTTTAGCAATCAAATTCGCAGCGGGCAGTGGCTCGGCCACAGCGGTAAACCCATCAAAAATATCATTAATATCGGTATCGGCGGCTCCGACCTGGGGCCCGTCATGGCGACGGAGGCCCTCAAATATTACAGTCAACGCGACCTAAATGTTCAGTTCGTGTCAAACGTCGACGCCACCCAACTGATTGAGGTTACGCGCGGGCTCGATCCAGCCGAAACGCTGTTTATAATCGCCTCCAAAACGTTCACAACCGACGAGACGATGACCAACGCCACCAGCGCCCGCCAGTGGGTGCTTGAAGCCTTGGGTGATGAGTCGGCGGTGGCGAAGCACTTTGTGGCCGTCTCGACCAACAGCGAGAAAGTCCGCGAGTTTGGCATCGACACCACCAATATGTTCGAATTCTGGGACTGGGTCGGCGGGCGCTACTCGATGACGAGTGCCATCGGCCTGCCGATCATGGTCGCCATCGGCCCGGATAACTTTCAGCAACTACTCGAAGGTTTTTATGCTATGGACGAACACTTCAAGACAGCACCCCTAGAGCAGAACCTGCCCGTCATACTAGCCCTGCTGAGTGTCTGGTACGGCAACTTTTTTGGCGCCGAGTCGGAAGTGATCTTGCCCTACGACCAATACCTGCACCGCTTCGCGGCCTATTTTCAACAGGGCAATATGGAAAGCAACGGCAAATCAGTCACCAAAGACGGCCAAGTCGTCAACTATCACACCGGACCGGTCATCTGGGGCGAACCCGGCACTAACGGCCAGCACGCTTTTTACCAGCTTTTGCACCAAGGCACGCGCCTAATCCCGGCTGATTTTATCGGTTTCGCCCAACCGCTCAATGGCCTCGGCAACCACCACCGAAAACTGACCGCCAACCTGCTCGCTCAGACCCAAGGCCTCGCTTTTGGCAAAACGGCCGCCGAAGTTCGGGCCGACGGCGTCGCCGAAGCCCTGGTGCCGCACCGCACTTTCCCCGGCAACCGCCCGTCCAACACCATCCTGTTGCCAAAACTGACCCCCAAAACGCTCGGTCAGCTGGTCGCCCTCTACGAACACAAGATATTCGTCCAAGGGGTCATCTGGAACATTAATTCATTCGATCAGTGGGGCGTCGAACTCGGCAAAGTCCTCGCCCAAGGCCTCGTCTCCCAGCTCAAAACCGGCCAGCCGAGCGACCAAAACGACAGTTCGACGAACAATTTGTTGGCGACAATCCAACGCTGGTCGTCAACACCAGCCGAGCCCGACGCCGCACTAAGTTAGACAGCGACAGAACGAAGTTGAGCGGGACTTGCGGATGCCCCGTCGACTGCTTCTAGTTTTGCGAGCTTTTGAGCACCCCGATAAACCAGCACGAAGCCGAATATCGCCATGAACAGGATGCCGTAGATCATCATGATACCACTACTCATCCCGATGAAGACTAGCGGAGAAATAAGGAGCAGTTGGAACATAAAGATGCTGAGCAGGACCGTCAAAATACCCTGGTAAAGGTTGCGGAACAGCCTTTTGTAAATCGTTCCTGGCGTATGGCGCGCATACCAGGCAAGATTCGCGCAGGCCAAAAGCCCGAGCGCCCACATAACGATCGAGGGGAGCAGATAGCTAAACATAAGGATATTAATGGGAAACGTAAAGCGTGGCATGCCGTAATCTCCCCTGACCTGGGTGGCGTGTAGGTAGAAATTTATCGCAAAGAGCAACGCAAAAATCCCAAACAAAACTTTATAGCCCTGCTCGCGACGATGATTTCGCCCTTTTGAACCGACCAGTCCGGCCAGTCGTCGGGACCCAACGTAGAGATAGAGGCTGGACGCCAAGGCAATGCCCAGCGGCAGATAGCCCTTTGCCGCAATAGCCATATTCCGATATGGCGCGTCGCGGACTAAATCGAGGAGGACGACACTCAAACCAAGGGCGACGATATAGGCAACCAATAATAGCAAGCCATTGGCGACGTAACCGAGGCTTTTGCCGTCTTTGCTCTGTTTAATACTATTCGCGTAGCGCTTGAACCGTACGGCACAGTGGAAAGCAATCAACCATAAAACCACTTCGACGACACTTATGGATAGCCGGATCATTAAATTCTGAAACGAACCGTCGGGCGTACCCGACAGACTCTTGGCAGAGATAGCGGTGACAGCGACGAGTAGGATGGCCGCGGCGAAGGCCACAGCGTAGACGAGGGATGAAGATTTCAAAGCTTTTCGGCCGTTGTATCGTCGTAACATCTATTGCCAACCTATAAATTTAGAGCCTACTTATGATTAGTGAATTATATTATACTCCATACCTTTGACTGCTTTTGTGACTTCTGTCACATGCTTAAGCGAGCCCTTAGTGCGCTATAAGTCTTGCATTACCGTCTTGATTATGCTACTGTTAAAGTATTGTTATAGATGAATCCGGGTTTTGTACACTAGTTACTCGATTTTCATTGCCGACAATCGCCAGTAACTAATACATAACAAAGGATTCTATTTTTATGCCTTATACAGACTACAGTAAGCGCCGCGGCTCTGGCCGTCCTAGCTCATTTCGTTCTAACAACAACTTTAGTCGGGGCGCCAAGCGCGGTCCGAAAAAGGAAAACATCCTCACTTCTCGGTTTATTAAAGCTGCTATCCCTGTACAGGCCGACTCTTTTACACCAGAACACGCTTTTGCAGACTTTGAGTTACATGACTTAATTCAGCGCAACGTTATCGCTAAGGGCTACACCGCCCCGACCCCGATTCAAGACCAGGCTATCCCCTTGGGACTAACCGGCCAAGACGTTATCGGTATCGCTAACACCGGCACCGGTAAAACGGTGGCTTTTGCGCTGCCCGTCCTGCACAAACTCATGACTAATCCCGGCTCACGGGTTTTGATCATGGCACCAACTCGCGAGTTGGCTCAACAAATCGAAGACGAGTGTCGAACCTTCGCTAAGGGTAGCGGCCTAGCCGGCGCCCTCCTGATCGGCGGCACCGCCATGGGGCCACAACTGCGCGATTTACGGGCCAACCCGCAAATCGTCATCGGTACTCCCGGACGCATCAAAGACCACATGGAACGCGGCAGCCTCAAGCTGGGCGACGTTGACCTCGTCGTTCTCGACGAAGCTGACCGAATGCTCGACATGGGCTTCATCGACGACATCCGCGAAATTCTGAGCAACTGTGCCCGGGATCGCCAGTCATTCTTCTTCTCGGCGACGCTCGACAACCGCGTCAAGGGTTTGGTCGAAACCTTCATGAACAACCCCATCAACATCTACGTTAAGACTAGCGAGACTAGTGACAACGTAGAACAAGACGTCGTCCGCTATGGTTCACACCACGAAAAGATCGAAAAACTGCACGACTTGCTCGTCAACACCGTCGGCATGAAAGCCCTCGTTTTTGACGACACCCAACGCAGCGTTGAACGCCTCAGCCAGGAATTGATTGAGCGCGGCTTCCGCGCCGACGCCATCCACGGTGGTAAGTCGCAATCGCAACGCCAGCGGTCGCTCGATAGCTTCAAGCGCAGCAATATAACTGTGCTGGTTGCCACCGATGTCGCGGCCCGCGGTATTGACGTTAAGGATATCACCCACGTCATTAACTACTCGACACCACAGTCGTACCAAGACTATGTCCACCGCATCGGTCGAGCCGGCCGAGCCGGTAAAACCGGCAACGCCCTGACGTTCATCGAACGCTAAGCACCCCGGAAGTCTCACACCTAACACCCGATAAGTTTTCTTATCGGGTGTTTTCTAAAAGAAATAGGAATTAGGAATTAGGAACCGGAAAACCGCTACAGCCGTTCGCCCCTACTTCCTAATTACTGAATGGCTCTCAATCAAAGGTTAAATTATTAAATACCGCTTATGCCCGCGCTTATTTTGGATACGTATTTAGAAAATTGCAATCTGTTAAAAGCATAAGCATGTTATGATGAAATATCACTATTTTTTAATAATTTAATAATTATTTAAGATTTATTAGTAATACTGACGACATGAAACTCCTACTTATCGAAGACGACCGCGGCATTACGACTGCTCTCGCTCATGCCCTCGCCAACACCTACGAGCTAGACGTCGCCTACACCGGTACCGGTGGTCTCCACAAAGCCAATACCTACCATTACGATGTTATCCTGCTCGACCTAAATCTGCCGGACATGACCGGCTTCGCGGTGTGCGAACGCTTACGACGGGCGGACCACGTGACCCCCATTTTGATACTGACCGGCGAGTGTAAGGTTCTTAGCAAAGTAAATCTGCTCGATGCCGGTGCCGATGATTATCTTACAAAACCCTTTAGCTTGGGTGAACTCAAAGCTCGGGTCCGAGTACTGACCCGTCGATCAGACAGTGGTCGCCCGCGCCAACGCCAGCTAAAGACCGGCGACTTGACCCTCGACAGCGATACCCACCACGTCACTCGGGCAGATCAACTCATCAAGCTCCGCCGCAAAGAATTTGCAATCCTCGAATGCTTGATGCAACATGCCGGCAGCGTCGTGACGCGCGACACTCTGACTAGCCACGCCTGGCGCGAAAACGAAGACCCCTGGACCAATACCATCGACGTACACATCAAGTATCTACGCGATAAAATTGACCGCCCCTTTGACACTCCCCTGATCAAGACGGTCCATGGCTTTGGTTACAAATTAGAAATTGCTAGTCAAAATAGCAAAAAACTATGAGGGGGACTGCGCCGTAATCATTGTTCGAAACATTAGTGACTGATCCGCCCAGTCACACAGTAGCCGGCCCAATTGGTGACAAGTCGCTGGCCGAGCAATTTGGCCCGTGGCCCGACCATAGAATAGCGCTTTACACTTGTCGTTGGTTAGTTATTACCAGGCACTCCTACATCCATGAGACTCATTTACCCACCCCACTATTTCCGCATCACACCCAGTCAATTGCTTGAGCCTCACCAGCAAGAGTCGGATCAGCGCCGCAAAGAATACATACTCAACGTCCTGCTCGTCGGCTTAATCGGCGCGGCCGTTATCGCCCTGGCCGATAGTGGCATAGATTTCTGGTCGCAATCCATTCCCCACTATCGCAATTCGTTTATTATCACCTTGTTGTTTAGCGGTTTTGCGATTAGCCTGCCCTACACCTCTCGGCGGGGCCACTATAAACTCGCGAGTAACGTTTTCATCCTCCTACTGGCCCTCGTGGCGGCCAAGCTAACCCTGCAATGGAGCTTTATGCTACCGCAGGTGCAGTTGTTGTACGCTCTGATCGTTGTTATCGCCAGTGTTCTATTGAGCGCCCGAGCCAAGTTGGTGTTTATGAGCATCGCCATGGTATTAATTCCAACCGTTGGTTACCTGCAAGTCCATGGCAGCCTGCAGCCCAACACGGACTGGCAATCAAAACCATTCTATGAAGGTGACGCGATCGGCTATATCATCGTGCTGATGATTATCGGGCTAGTTTCATGGTTGTCCGATCGAGAGATCGACCGCTCGCTATGCAGAGCTCGCGAATCAGAAGCGGCTTTAGCCCGCGAGCGCGCTAATTTGGAAATTAAAGTCAACGAACGGACGCAACAGCTTGAAGAAACTCAACTGCTGCATTTAATGGAGCTCCGCCGGTTTGCAGAGTTTGGCCGTTTAAGCGCCAATTTATTACACGAGGTGGCAAACCCGTTGACGGCGGCCAGCCTAAGCTTACAACTGATTGATGATAGACGATATCCAGGGTTAGTGTGGCAAGCCCGCAAGAATTTAAAACACATCGAACGTTACGTTGAGTCCGCTCGCAAACAACTAAAGGGGCAGGGTGAAATTACGACGTTCTGCGTGCGCAGCGAACTCAATCAAGTACTTCGAAGTTTGCAACCGCGGGCTCGGCAAGCGAACGTCAAAGTAAACTTAAATCTTACTGCCACCCACAGCCTAACGGGCGATGCGGTCAAGTTCAGTCAACTCACCGCCAACCTGATTGCGAACGCAATTGATGCCTCCGCCAGATCCGAGCCGTCCGGTAGTCGACCGGTCGAAATTACGATCAGTCGTAACGGTGCTTGGTTACGGTGTAGTGTGGTTGATTGGGGAGAGGGCATCACGGAGGCGGCTTTGCCTAAGATTTTTGAACCTTTTTATACTACCAAGCCCGACCAGCACCAAAACCTAGGTATCGGGTTGGCGCTGGTCAAGCAATTTGCCGAAGAGGATTTCCACGGCACTATAAAGGTGACAAGCTCGCCGACCAACGGTACGCGTTTCAACCTAAACCTAAAAGATCAGAACCTTTAGCCCCCACAAAATAACAAACCGATAAGTATTTACCGTTTTGGTAGCTTGAAAGTCGTAACGCTGTAATGTGATGTGTTGATTACTGCGATAATGGGGTTAAAGTCTCGTGGCTGGCGGCGGCGTGTGCTAGACTGAACGGTAGCACATATGGCAAAAGCTAAATCTAAATCAACAGTTAAATCGACCGCGCCGACGACACCAGAGTTGCCGGCGGCGGCTGCCGGCAACGTCCGCGGACTGGTTGTCACGCTGCCGATATTGGTGGCCGTCCTCTTTACGATTGGTTATGTGCAGCTGCATGTAGCGCCTCTGACCGACAAGTCTAGTACCCCGACCACCCGGCAAGTTACTAAAACCGCTCAGGTGGCCGATCTGTCCGCCCTCCAATTCGCGCCGCCAACTCCAGCCAAACTGGCGCCCCTAGCGGTGACCGTTTCCGAAGGCGCCTTCACTCCGAGCGGAAATGGCATCGGCGATACGCGCGCTTCGGCGGCGGCTCAGCCGGCCGTGACTAGTCGATTGCAAGCCCCGCCAAATCCTACCCCTTCAGCCGATAACGCTCTCCAAGCCCCTAAACACTCCGATGATCCGAAAGAATTATCAAACTTATAGAAAACTATTTACTTAGCGTAAGTAATTATTTATACTGAGAGTCATGACTGACCTCGGGCAGGACATCGCCGACTTGGACGCCGCGATGCGCAACTTAGTCCAAACGATGAAACGGCCCCAATCCTGGGCAGCGCTCAGTGCCCGGGCCGACTTGACCATCGATCGGCCTGGCGCGACCATGCTGCGACTGCTAGTCGCCGAACCCGGCAATTGGCGCTTGCACGACTTGGCCGAACGGCTTGGCGTCGAAGCCCCGTCAATCACGCGCAAAGCCCAACAGCTCGAACTAGCCGGCTTGGTCTATCGTGAACGCGACACCAAAGACGGCCGAGCCTTTAGCCTCCGGATCACCGAAAAAGGCCGGATTGTCGCTCGAAAAATCGCTACCGCCCAGCGCCAAATTCTAGAAGCCGCTCTCCAGGATTGGCCAAGCGCCGATCGACAACAATTTATCAATCTTTTTCAACGCTTTAGTGCTGACCTCAGCCAACAATACAAACCAACCCTCAACAAATAACCACCAAAGGATTTCTTAAATGACTAAAGCTGTTAACTCACCGACCGTTGCTCATGACGGCGAACGCTCCCACGCCGAGATAATGGTCGTCATGGGGGCACTGATGCTGGCCATGCTCCTGTCGGCCCTCGACCAGACGATCGTTTCGACTGCCCTCCCCAAGATCGCCGTCGACTTGCACGGGCTCAATAAATATTCTTGGGTGGCCACTTCCTATTTACTTACCAGCGCCATTGTGACCCCGATATTCGGTAAACTCGGCGACTTGTTTGGCCGCAAAAAATTGTTCCAATTATCGATCGTCCTGTTTCTGATCGGCTCCGCGCTGTGCGGCCTGAGCCAGAATATGGACCAGCTCGTCTTTTTCCGGGCCTTGCAAGGTATCGGCGGCGGCGGCTTGATGAGCCTCGTTCTGGCTATCGTCGGTGACGTTATCGCCCCCCGGCAACGCGGTAAATATCAAGGTTTCTTTGGGGCCGTCTTTGGCGTAGCCAGCATCATCGGCCCGTTGCTGGGCGGCTTTTTTGCCGCTACCAACTCGGTTTTCGGCATTGCCGGTTGGCGCTGGATCTTCTATATCAATATACCGCTGGGGCTATTGGCGCTAGCTGTCGTCGCCACCCGTCTGCACCTACCCGTCTTCCGCCGCCAACACAAGATTGACTATACGGGGGCGCTGCTAATGACCGTATCGGTCGTTAGTTTGATACTCGTGTCGGTCTGGGCCGGCGTGACCTACCCCTGGGCCAGCGTCCAAATTAGCGGACTGATTGCCAGCGCCGTTATCTTTGGTACAGCCTTTGTCTTCTGGGAACGGCGGGCCAGTGAACCGATCATACCGATGCAGCTGTTTAAGAACGATATCTTTCGCTCCTCGGTTATGCTATCGCTGCTGACTGGTATCGCCATGTTCGCGACTATCCTCTACATCCCCCAATACCAGCAAGTCGTCCGCGGCTACTCGCCGACTAAGTCCGGGCTGCTCATGATCCCATTGATGGTTGGCATGATGGGTGCCTCGATAGTTTCTGGCCGGCTAATCAGTAAGTTCGGCCGCTACAAACCCTTCCCGATATTCGGAACTCTGATGCTGGCCTTGGGTATGTGGCTATTCAGTCACGTTTCCTTGACGACTAGTCAAACGGAGCTCTCGGTGTGGATGGTGATCCTCGGCATGGGGCTGGGCGCCTTCATGCAAGTGACGACGCTGGCTGTCCAGAACTCGGTCAAGCGCTCCGAACTCGGGACGGCGACGTCCAGCACGACGTTCTTCCGCAGTATTGGCAGTTCTCTGGGGGGCGCAGTGTTTGGAACCGTCTTGATTTCACGCTTAACGCACCACTTGCAACAGGCTTTGCCGGCAGCTACCGGTCACGGTTTGACCGCGGCTGGTATCACGGCCAACGGCACGTCGCAGCTACAACACGTCGCGCCCCTCATCCGCCAAGACATATTGCAGGCCTACGTCCATTCATTCCATGATATGTTTTTGATTGGTATCCCGTTTGCGTTGGCGGCCTTCGTGGTCGCTCTGACCCTGCGCGAAGCGCCCCTCCGCACGTCAACCCATAGCCTACCCAGCGCCGCCAGTGACGACGTCGTATCGCACTCTCCCATCGAAGTCTAACAGCTTGGCCGCAATAAGAGTTATAAAGTAGAAAGTTCATAAAGTTGAAAGTAAGCCCAGGGCTGCAGCTGGCTTTCAACTTTATCACTTTATGAACTTTCAACTGCCCAGACACTACGAACGGCGCCCGCCTATCGGTAAGCCTCAGGCAGTCATGGTCAAGCATTACTGATTAAATCGACGGCTATTTGGTGATTTTGGGCCAGACGACGCGGGCCACGACATCGCGCCTTTTGAGCCAGCCAAAATGGCGGCTGTCGGTACTGGCCGAAAGGTTGTCGCCGATCACGAAGACGTGGCCGCGATCAATCCGTTCGATCCGCTTGACCTTTTCGCGACCACCCTGCGACACGATGACAACTTGACCCGGCTTGAGGCGGCGAAAGCGCGGCAAGGCCAGCAATAGCTGACCCGGGCGCAACATTGGGCTCATACTACCACCGACAACGCGGCGAATTAAGACTAGTCTAGGCTTTTTTAGTCGACCAAAAAATTTTGGCAATTTCATCGATTTGCTCCACTAACTTCTGGCCCTCGGCAGGCTCCAGATGGTGTTTACAATTACTAGCTTGCTTAATCGCCTGCCAGAATTTTTCGTGTAAATCAGGATGCTGTTCCAGGTGCTCGGGTTTAAAATAATCCGCCCACAGAACCATCAGGTGGTGTTTGACCAACTCGGCCCGCTCTTCTTTGATAATAATGGCCCGCACTTTATTGGGCTCGTCCAGTCCCTCGTACTTGTCCATAATAGCTTTGACGCTTTGGGCTTCAATCATGGCTTGGGCCGGGTCATAGACGCCGCACGGTAGGTCACAGTGGGCGTAGACGGGCTTGATAAATGGTATTCTCATAGGTAATTTCTCCACGTTAAGCTGGTTGGTCTGTCCTTATTATAGTCCGTTCAGTCCAGAACACTGTAAGATTTTTTGACAGCCAGACACGGCAATTTCAAAACTTGGCTAATTTGTAATCTTAAGAATTGTGTCGCCGAACCAGCCCGTCACACCCCAGGGTCACTCGAGAGTGGACTTGGCGCGCCATTTGGCGATTTCGGCATGGTGGCCGTTTTGCAAGACAATCGGTACGGCCATGCCACGAAATTCGGCGGGCCGGGTGTACTGTGGAAATTCGATACTGACGTCGTCTTGCTGAAACGATTCTATTTCGGTGCTAGTGGCACCGCCGAGGACGCCGGGTATGAGCCGGACCACGCTGTCGATCAAGATCATTGCCGGCAATTCGCCACCAGTCAGAACGTAGTTGCCAATACAAAATTGCTCGTCGACCCAAGCCGTGACGCGCTCGTCGTAGCCCTCGTAGCGTGGACAGATGATGATTAACCCCGCCTCGGCCGCCGCCAGACGCTTGGCGTCGGACTGTTTATATATTTTCCCGCGCGGTGTCGGCAGGAAGACGCGCGCCGTCGGGTCGTTTTGCTTGGCCAACTCGATGGCCGCCACGAGGGGTTCTGGTTTGAGGAGCATGCCGTCACCGCCACCGTAGGGCGTATCGTCGACCTGGTGGCGCGCCCCCAGCCCAAATTCGCGCAGATTGATGAATTCGTACCGAACAATACCCCGATCCTGGGCTTTCCAGAGCATGCTGTTACCGAGAATACCGGTAAACATTTCGGGGAATAGGGTGATGACTTGAATTCTTTTAATCATTATATATATTATAAAATAGTTTTTAAATCAAAACAACCCCACGTCAGCAGGGTTGTTTTGTCACATAAAGCTCCCACCGTGAGATGGCTCGCATGAGCTGAACGTTTTTGTTTTTAAGGGAAATTTTGTCGCTATCGACTGGGTGTTAGTATACCCCGTGCCTCTGGTGCTTTTCAAGTAGTCGGCGAGCTTATTACAACGATTCGGACGGTTCTAGACTTAGATGTCGAGGTCGTCGAATTCTTCGAGTTCGCGGCGGTGTTGACTCAGGCGATCGCTATTGGCTTTGGCTTCCTTGGTCGCGCCTTCAGACGCTGGGGCGTCTGGAGCCGGAACTTCGTCGGTCGAGGTCGTGACTTCATCGGCCGGGGTGGCCGAACTAGCTGGTGCTGTCTCATCAGTGACTGGCGCCGGCGGTGTTTCGGCTGTCGAGTTACTATCTTCAGCTGGGGACGGTGCGGCCGAGCGACTATCGTCGGATGAGTGATTGCCGCCAACACCGTTATCGATAATTTTTAAGTTGTAACGGGCGTCATTCTTGGTGCCGAGGGCTCTTAGCAGCGTGCGCAGACTTTGGGCGGTAGCGCCGCGCTTACCGATGACGCGACCGAGGTCTTCGGGGTCGACGGTGAGCTCTAATAAGACACCTTTTTCGTCGATGCGACGCTCGACTTGGACTTTATCGGGTTGGCTGACTAAGGACTTTACTACAAATTCAACAAATTCTTGATCGATACTGCTCATACGGTATATACTCCTCGGTTAGTGTCAGATTAATTATAGCAAACGGCTAACGTCTATCTATGTGAAAAATCTTGCCAAAGGCCACAAGATCTACGCTTCGCTAGGGGCGGGAGTCGCTTCGGCTTCGTCGGTGGCAACGACGGGAACTTCAACTTGAGGGGCTGGTTCGACTGCCGGCGTCGTCGCGCGGCGCTTTTCGGGGTGGCGGATAGTGCCGTCCTTACCGGTTGGCAATTTTACCCAATCGGGCAGTTTGAGGCCGTCTTTTTGCATCAGACGAGCGGCTCGGTCCGATGGCTGAGCACCGTGTTCGAGATAAAAAGCGGCTTTTTCTTTGTTGAGCGTCAGGTTCTTGGCGTGGGGGTCATAGTTGCCAATCAGGGCGACTACCTTACCGCTCGTTGGAGTGAGGTGTGATTCTTGAACCACGACACGGTACATGGCGTGGCCTTTGCGGCCGGTTCGTTGCATGCGGATAGCTAACATATATCTATAAAACTCTCTTTCCTGGCACATTTAGCTTATGAAGATAATCTCTGTTATTTTACAGATATCGGCCTCTGTTGTCAATGGGAGTTCTGCAAAAGCTTGATTTTAGCTCAGGCGCTCGGCGCTTCGGCCTACGTTTGAGCGTCCGCTGTGACGTAAAAAGTGAGGGCGGCTTCGGCGGCTTTTTGCTGACCGGCCTGCTTGCTCGGGCCGTTGCCCTGGCCGCGCAAGCTGCCGTTGACGTAAACGCCGACCGTAAAGACCTTGTCGTGATCGGGGCCTTCCTCGCTGATAACTTTATAGACCGGCGTCGCGGCGTCTTGGCTCTGGGCGAGTTCTTGCAAGTGCGACTTGGGGTCCATCCACGAGCCACTGGCTAGAATATGCTGGAAGGTCGACACCACGCTCTCGGTGATGAATACTTTAGCCGCGTCATAACCTTGGTCGAGATAGAGCGCACCGGTGACGGCTTCAAAGCTGTTGGCCAAAATCTGGGCTCGGGCACGATCGGTACCGCGTTTTTCGCCCCGGCTGAGACGCAGGAGCGGTTCGAATTCAAACTTGGCGGCGGCCGCACCGATACTCTCGGTCCGCACCAGCGAACTCCGCCAGTTAGTCAACACACCCTCTGGATCTTTATAATTAATGTAGAGGTATTCGGTAACGACCAGCTCGAGGACGGCATCGCCCAAAAATTCCAGCCGCTCATTGTGCTCGCTAACGGTTTTTTTGTGCTCGTTTAAGTACGAGCGGTGGGTGAAGGCCGTGACTAGCAAAGACGGGTCATTAAAAGTGACGTGCAGCTTGTCTTGGGCAAACAGGGCGTAGGCGGTCATATCCATAATTTTACAGCTTGCCGTCCCGGATTTTTTTCATACCCACTAATATTAACTTACCAATGTCGTCATAAGCAATTTTATCGACCGCATCGGTGGCGGGCAGCCATTTGATACCGGTCAACCAGTCTTCGCCTTGTAGCTTGTCGGTGTCGCCTTTACCTTCGACGAGATAGATGTGCATCGTCATCAGCACTAGGGTGTGCACGCGGCGGTAACGGAAGTTGACCTTGCCGAGCCAGCTATAGACTTTCATTTCCTGCAGACCGGTTTCCTCGCGGATTTCGCGTTCGGCGGTCTGCTTGGGCTCTTCGCCCGGTTCGACGTGCCCTTTCGGAATCGTCCAGCGGTTCTTGGCGTCTTGGATGAGCAGGATCTGCAGGGCGTTATTGGCGTCGCGCCGGAAAACAATACCGCCCGACGTCGTCTCGCGGACGACCTCGTCAATGACGGGTCGGCGCTTGGAGACGAGGTTGCGGAATCCTTGCAATGGCTTGGGGCGTTTCATGGATGGGGTCTTTCTTAAGCGGCTTTTTGGCCGGTGGTTGGCTTAGTGGTGATCTTTTTTGGCACAGACTTCTTGGTGGTGATCTTTTTTGACACAGACTTCTTGGTGGCGGTTTTCTTTGACACAGACTTCTTTTTGGGGGCTGGCTGGGCGGCGGCCTTCGGTTCGACGGCTGACGTCACGCCGGTCGCGGCTTCGCGCTGGCGCAGGAGCGTACCGAGCACGCCATTGATAAATTTCGAGGAGTTGTCACCGCCAAAAGCTTTGGCCAGCTCGACGGCTTCATTGATGACGACCTTGGCGGGCACGTCGGCTTCATTCTCAAGCTCGTACAGGCCAATCCGCAAAACCAAGTGATCCATGCGTGCGATCATGGCGAGCGGCCATTCGGGGGCGACGGGCTGGAGCTTGCTGTCGAGCGCAGCGGCGTTGGCCGTTACTCCGGCGACGAGTTGCTCGATAAAAGCCACGTCGTCGACCATTTCGCTATAACGCGCAATGTTGCGCTCCATAATTTCGGCGCTGGCAACTTCGGTATCACCGGCATCACGTCTAAAATCTTGCTCGTAGAGCGTTTGCAGAGCGATGATGCGACCGAGGTGACGGTTTGAGGCCATATTGTTAAATTCCTATTTAGCGATTGTTGCTTAAGAGACGAGCGGATAGTTGCTTGTGACCCTAAGCAACCTTGCCGGTTTCGCGCTTGGTAGTACGGACTTTGACGGGTGACTTGGAGTTGACCTTGCGGGCAAGTTCAAGCACCAAGTGGCTGCGGCGAGTGCCGGTTTTGCGGGGGCTAGTTCGTTTCTTTGGTTTACCCATAGTGCTTATTTTCTCCTCTCATACAGTGGTCCATATAAGGATTATGGTTAGTAAATCTTGAATCTATGATATCGCAAAAACACCTTGAAGACAAGTTGGGATTTGCTTACTTTCATTATTGTTTCAGAGTAGCTTTACTTTTATTATGTTTTATAGTATTATATAATTCAACTTAAAGGAACCAACTTAATGATTAATCCCAATACCCTCCGCCGTTTCACGCCTAGCGTCTTACCCTTAGTGATTGGAAGCGCTTTGCTCAGCGGTTGCGGCCGCTCAAATGAGTCGAGTGAAATCTGTTACCCTGCCGTTGTTACCCATAACGTCTCCGAAAGTGTGCTCGAAGTGCTTAGCAAAAACGGTCACAACCTCGATGACATGCTCAATCTAAACGAAGCCAGCTCTGCGATAAACCTTAGATTAGTTGAACTCCACCAAATTGCAAAGCACAAGTACGAAACCGTTCTGCCTGATGATACTTTTCAAGTCTGTGTTGACGGTGACAACGTGACTGCCGGTCATGAATTCAGCGTTGTCGACCAATAATCTTAGACGACGAAGTTGACGATTTTGGCGGGCACGTAGATGGCCTTGCGAATCGTTTTGCCGGCTAAGTGGACGGCGACTTTGGTGTTCGCCTGGGCGGCGGCGATAATGTCGGCTTCCGCAGCGTCGCTGGCGACTTCGATTTCGCCGCGCAACTTGCCGTTGATCTGGACGGCGATCGACAACCTGTCCTGGACGAGTAAGCCGGCGTCGTAGCCGGGCCAGTCCGACGTATGGATCGACAGTTCGTGCCCCAGCTGTTGCCAGAGCTCTTCGGTTAGGTGCGGCGCGATCGGCGCCGTCAATTGCAGCAGCGACTCAATCGTAAAACGCCAAGTGTCGGCGTGGCTGAAGTCATCTTGCTCTTTGAGCTTGTAGAGCTGGTTGAGGGCTTCCATCAGCGCCGCGACGGCGGTGTTGAAGTTCATGGTCTCTAAATCTTCGGTGACCTTCTTGATCGCCTGGTGAGTGACGCGCAAAATCTCGGCCTGGACAACCGAGTCGTCGACGACCACGCCGTCGCTCGCCGCCTGGTGCTGCAAATATTCTTGGGTCAGGGTCCAGACGCGTTGCAAGAAGCGGTAAGCCCCGCCCATACCCTCGACGCTCCAGTTGGCGGCCTGGTTCCACGGGCCGATAAATAGCTCCATGATCCGGACGCTGTCGGCGCCGTAACCCTGTTCAAGCAGGGCGCTGGGTTCGATGGTATTGCCTTTACTCTTGCTCATTTTTTGACCGTCGGGGGCGAGGATCATGCCTTGGTTGCGTAGTTTCTTGAACGGCTCGGCGAAATCAATCAGGCCCTCGTCATGCATGACTTTGGTCCAGAAGCGGGCATACAGCAAGTGCATGACGGCGTGTTCGGCGCCACCGATGTAGTAGTCAACCGG
>DHXX01000013.1:0-555 GCA_002413865.1 Candidatus Saccharibacteria bacterium UBA5145 | reverse complement strand
AAGCCGTCCATGGTGTCGGTTTCGCGCTCGGCCGGTCCACCGCACTTCGGACAGGTAGTATTGACGAATGCCGGCACGTTGGCCAGCGGACTACGGCCGTCGCCGCTCGGTTCGTAGCTCTTTATCTCGGGCAATGACACCGGCAACTGGTCTTCCGGCACGGCCACGGCACCGTCCTGCGGACAGTGAATAATTGGGATCGGCGCGCCCCAGTAGCGCTGGCGGCTGATCAGCCAATCGCGCATTTTATAATTAACCTTTTCTTCGCCCCTGCCCTGTTCGGCCAAAGTCTGCACGATCTTTTCCCGGGCTTCGGCGGAGGCTAGGCCGTCGTAGTCGGCCGAGTTGATCATCACACCTTCGTCGTGCGTCCAGGCTTCGTCGGGGGCATCGTTCATAACGACGCGCACGATTGGCAGGTCGAACTTCCGGGCAAATTCCGCGTCGCGTTCGTCGTGGGCGGGCACGGCCATAATGGCGCCGGTACCGTAGCCGGCTAGGACGTAATCGGCGATCCAAATCGGGATCGGCTGGGCCCGGGCGGGGGGGGGGGGG
>DHXX01000015.1 GCA_002413865.1 Candidatus Saccharibacteria bacterium UBA5145 | reverse complement strand
GCACCAACCTCAACAACGCGACGATTACCTTTACGGCCGTCACCGGCGCCACCAGCTATAAGGTCTACCGCGGTACCGCCGTCGGCGCCGAGAACGTCTTCCAATCCACTGCCACCTCACCGTTCACCGATACCGGTGCCGCCGGAACGGGTGGCAGTGTCGCCGCGAGCGACGGTACCGGACGGCTCGGTGTCGGTACGGCTACACCCAACTTCTCCATTGATGCGGTCGGCTCCATTAACGCCAGCGTCGACCTGCGGGTGGGCGGAGTTGTCATCTGTACTTCAGCTGGCTGTACGCCGACTGGTGGCGCCGGAGTAACGCTGCAGGGGAGCACTCCTGGCACGCAACAGACGGGTAACTTTAACATCTCTGGTACCGGCATCGCCAGCGTACTCCAAACCGCAACACTCGACACGGCCTCGGCTGTCGCCCTCAACATCGGCACTACCAACGCTACTGGCATTAATTTGAATCAGAACACTACGCTTGCCAGCACAAAGACACTGACCATTCAAGGCGTCGCTACCTTCCAGAATGCTTCGAACTCAACCTCTGCCTTTAAGATTAATGATGCTTCAGGGAGCGGAGTCCTGACAGTCAATACGTCGAACCAGTATGTAGGTATTGATGTTGCCACCGCTCTAGCACCGCTTGATGTCGGGCTTTCGAATGGTGGGCCGTATTCGAATGATTTTGAAACCGGTGCGCTCGCTCCACTCACGACTACCGGCGGCTGGACCGTCAATAACACAGCAGCTCATAGTGGAGGATACAGTGCTGCCTCGGGATTGAATGGAGCGAACTTCAGTCCTTATACCGAAATGTCACTAGTTAAAACTCTGAGCTCATCAGGCACGGTCTCGTTCTGGCGATCCACTTTGGATACTCAGCAGGAGTCACGATTCTATATTGACGGTGTGCAGCAGGAACTATATAACGGTGGCGGCAGCACGTTTGCTCAGTCGCCATCGTTTGCAGTGTCTTCGGGCGTGCATACTTTTACTTGGCGCTCTTACGATGGCAACTGCTGTAGCGCTAAAACAAATGCTGTGCGAGTTGATGACATTCTTATCACGAACGTCACTGGCTCCCCCATAAGTGGTGTCTTCCGCGGAAATGTTGGAGTGGGCAATACTAGTCCTAGTAACCTTCTGTCGATGAATACCCTGACGACGGCAAGTGCTGCCGCCCAATTGGCGCTCAGCACGGGATTGACCGGCAATATCGGGGCGGTCATCCAGGGCGTTGCTTCCCAGACGGGTGATTTATTGGACCTCCAGACCAGTACCGGCGCCAACCTGTTTAGTGTCGGCGCGACTGGTGCCGTCTTGCTCAAGAACTCTTCGGACTCCGCCACCGCTTTCCAAGTCCAAAACGCCGCCGGTAACAACATCTTCTCGGTTGACACGTCGGGGGCACAGATCGTCCTCGGCAAACCCGGCGCCGGTGGTGTCAGCGGTAAACTAGTCGTCAATAATGCTACTAATGCCAATACCGTCACGGTCGTCAGCGGTACCACCAGCGCCAGCTACCAACTAACCCTCCCAACCGCCCTGAGTGGCGTGGCCGGCGACTGCCTGAAAGACACGACAGGGGCTGGTATCCTTGGCTTTGGCTCGTGTGGCGTGGCCGGAGTGACGCTGCAAGCCACAACCCCCGGCACGCCCGACACCGGCAATTTCAACGTCTCCGGCACGGGTATCGCCGCTACCTTCAAGGCGGGCACTAGTCTACTGGCTCCATTGCTCGACACGGCAACCGCGGCGGCCCTCAACATCGGCACGACCAACGCTACCGGGATTAACTTGAATCAGAATACGGCTATTGGGAGCGGTAAGACATTCACCGCCAATGGCACGGCGCTGTTCCAGAACGCGAGTGACTCAGCCGGGGCGTTTCAGGTGCAGACGGCTGGAGGGGGCAACCTGTTTAACATTGGTACATCAAATAACCAAATTGATATCGGTACCTCATCAACGCCACTCATTAACGATAATCTGACCACAAGCACCCCGACCGGATCGCTCATCGGGTCCGCAACCTGGTCGTCGGGTTCGTACGTCCAACTAAACTCAGGCTCTTATTCAAACGGAGAAGTAGAATATACTCCGGCGCTTGTGAGTCAAAACTTTGATGCGAACTTCCAATTTAATACTACCGGCGGCGCCGACGCGACGTACCTGTATGCCTTTGACACTAGCACTCCAAGTGACGACTCAACTGCCCGCGGGGGCTACCACGTGGCATTCAATGAATTCAGCGGTATTATCAGGCTTTACTACAACGGCACGTTACTCGCGACTTACTCTGTTGCTACCATTAATAACTCAACATGGCATGGTGCGGAAATCGTGAAATCGGGCACCAACATAAAGGTTTACTACGATTCTTCGCTGGTCATTAACTATACGGACAGCTCGCGATCGTTAACCGGTGTTAAATTGGGCCTTGGCGGGTGGTCTGGTGGCGGCAGCTCTACACACAGGGTGCGAAACTTTACGGTATCGACAGGCTCAGGGGTGTTGGTTGGAAACGTCAATCTAAAGTTGCACGGCACACAACTTATTCAGCCAGCAACCGACTCTACTACCGCCCTCCAAGTCCAAAATGCCGCCGGCAACAATATCTTTTCGGTTGATACGTCGGGGGCCCAGATCGTCCTCGGCAAACCCGGCGCCGGCGGTGTCAGCGGTAAATTAGTCGTTAATAATGCCACTAATGCCAATACTGTCACCGTCGTCAGCGGCACCACTAGCGCTAGTTACCAGCTGACGCTACCAACCGCCTTGAGTGGTGTCGCCGGCGACTGCCTGAAAGACACCACCGGCGCCGGTGTACTAGGCTTTGGCTCGTGTGGTGTGGCCGGCGTGACGCTGCAAGCAACAACCCCCGGAACACCCGACACCGGCAATCTCAATATCTCCGGCACCGGTATCGCCGCTACCTTCAATGCCAGCACCAGTCTGCTCGCTCCATTGCTCGACACGGCCTCGGCTGTCGCCCTGAACATCGGCACGACCAACGCCACGGGCATCAACTTGAATCAAAACACGGCAATCGCCAGCGGTAAGACGCTGACGGTCAACGGCACAACCTTGGTTAAGACTACTTCAGCGACGGCCTTCCAGGTCCAAAACGCAGCCGGCACCAGCATGCTAACGTTCGATACTACCAACGGCAGCCTGACGGTTCAGTCGGCCACCAACTCAACGCTGGCGCTGCAAGTCCTTGATTCGAGTGGCAACGTTATCTTCACGGTCGATACCCAGAATAAGCGTGTTGGTATTAACACGGCCACCCCAGGCAGCACACTAACGGTGAATGGTGGCAACAATGTTAACCCTGTTTGGCCGGACGGGATGGTAGGGACGCCTCTGGCTGCCTACGAAGTCGCCGGGACTTCAACCTACACTGTGCCCGCTGGCAAGACTCTGTATCTTGAGAGTTACTATAATAGTACAATCACAACAAATCTAAAGGATGCGAGCGGCGTAGTGTATATCCATACACAGAACGTCAGCTTTGCGAGTCTTACGGCCCCGACGCCGATAGCTGCCGGGACGGTACTAAGCAGCTCAGACACTACTAGTGACTGGAGTATCACGGGCTACCTGACGAATAGTAATGGGCTGGGCGGACCATAGGCCAAAAGGGCACTGTTCTCTTCTCGGGCTCCCGTCATCCTGAACAGAGTGCTCGTGAAAGGGATAGGGATACTCGCGAGACTAAAACTGGGCTCAGATTCTTCGCCTTCGGCTCAGAATGACAATATGGCGGACCCAGAATGACGAAGAGGGAGTTTGTCATCCTGAGCGAAGCGAAGGATCTGCGCGGCTTAATGCGCTAACGCAGATTCTTCGCCTTCGGCTCAGAATGACAACGATGGCGGCTCAGAATAACGAAGAGGGAGTTTGTCATCCTGAGCGAAGCGAAGGATCTGAGCTAACTATCAATCAGTTAAGCTAGAATTAATAATTTGGTACTAAGCTTAGCGCATGAAGACCATGTATGTCTACATTGCCACCAACAACTCGCAAACGTTATATGTCGGCGTGACGAATGATTTGGAGCGTCGCATGTACGAACACAGGCACAAATTGATACCTGGGTTTACGGCCCACTATAACATCGGTCGGCTGGTCTACTTTGAAGAGCTGGATGATCCTTGGCCAGCCATTGCCCGCGAGAAAGTGCTGAAGGGCTGGCGGCGTCAACGCAAGATTGATTTAATAAATTCCCTGAATCCTGAATGGAAGGACTTGGCTCGAGGATGGGAGTAGGCGCAGATTCTTCGCTTTGCTCAGAATGACGAAAAAAGGGGCTCAGAATGACAAAAAGGAAGTGCTCAGAATGACGAAAAAAGGGGCTCAGAATGACAAAAAGGAAGTGCTCAGAATGGCGCTCCACGGTCCTCTTGAACGCCTCCACCACCGTCATCCTGAAAATCTCCACCACCGTCCTCTTGAACGCCTCCACCACCGTCATCCTGAACGGAGTGAAGGATCTGAGCTCTACTGGGAGCGGCGGCGGGCGGTCAGGGCCCAGACGACGAGCTCGAGGGCGAGGCCGACGGCAAAGCCGCCCAAAAACAAGAGTAGGAAGACGAAGTAATTATAGGTGAAACCGACGTGTTTGGTCATGTATAGGTAGACGGCCGAGCCCAAGAAGGCCACCAGGCCACCACCGAGTAAGCCGGACGGCCGGCTGGCGGTCTGGCCGGTGACTTCACTTAAGACGCGCACGATGGGTTGGTGGACGACACGGCTGAGGGCGCGCTGAGTAACTGGTAATTTGCGCCTGATGGCTTGGATTTCGCGCCGCAGGGTGACCTTTTTGAGGTCGGCGTTGACGAAGGTCGGCGCGGCCGGTTCGGCCGCTTTTTCGGCCGCTTGCAGGCGCTGGAGGGGGTCGTCTTGCTCGTTGGCTGGTTGTTCCTGTTCGATGGTATCGCGGGCGGCTTCGATCCGCTGAACGGGGTCGGCTTCGCCGGCGCGCAACGGTTCGGCTTGCTCGGCCGTCGGCAGGGCTTCGATCTTCTCCGGAGCGGGCAAGGCCTCGATACGGTCTTTAGGTTGTTCTGGTGTAAGGGGCGTGAATTCGGACATTAAAAGCCTCCGCTGTTGTTGTCGTTAATGGCGATGCTCGTTTCGGTGCCCAGCAAGCGGGCCCGCGAGAAGAAGTAACCGGCCAACACGACGATGGCGGCGCCGAAGAACAGGCTTGTGCCCGGGCCGGTGTTGGGCAGGGTAGCGGCGACCGTTTCGACCGTCTTAGTGACGTCGCCTGGCAGGGTGATGTTGATCGTGTTGCCGTAAACGTTGGTCATGGTGAGGTCGAAGTGACCGCCGTCGGACGTCGAAACGGGTGTCTGGGGAATTGGGTTTTTGACCTGGACGGTAATCTGTTGTTGGACGGTAGCGCCGGCGTTGATCGAAGCAACGGGCCAGGTGACGATGTTGTTGGTGTCGAGTTGGCCCCCGTGCAGGTCGACGATCGTGGCGTAATCGAGGACGTCGTTCATGTTCTCCTGGAAGACAAAATTTTTGACGGTAGCCTTGCCGTTATTCTGGGCGAAGAGCGTGTACTCAACGGTGTCACCGGCGTGGGCCATAGTGTTGTTGGCGTCGCTGACGCCGGCCGTGACATTGGTGGCGGCTTTGTGGACGACGACACAGGCGAGAGTATCGGCGCTGCTGACGGCTTGGTCGCAGGGCTTACAATTGACATCGCTACTAGGGATGGTGCTGTTGTACTGGCACATTGGTACGGGTGTCGGTTTAGGCGTTGGCGTTGGCGTTGGGATGGGCGTGGGCGTGGGCGTTGGCGTAGGCTTCGGGGTTGGTATGGGAGTAGGCACCGGTTTGACGTAAGGCGCCGGTAAGCCGATTGACACCAAATTGCCGCAGCTGTAGAGGATATAGTAGGTTTTGTGCGTCAGCGTACTGGTAATTTTGAGGGCTTTATAACTTGAGTAAGCGCCGGTGTCGAAACTCCATAAGTAGCGCACGTAGAGTGTGCTGAGACCAGTGATCTTAACTGGAGTTTCACTGGTGGCTTTGCCGCTGTTGGCGTTGGTTTTGCCGTACGGCAAGCGCCCCATCGAGAAGAGCTGTTTGTTGGCATCCGTCGATTTGATGGTCAGCGTCGCGCCGCGGCTAATGTCGGCACAGCTGATCCCGTAGTGATTCATGATCGTTTGGTAGCTTTGAACGTTACTGCTGCAGTTTTGGGAGGCGTCGGCCGCCGAGGTGATGCCGCCGTTGATCAGGTCGTTGCTCGAAGCCGCCATCGTCGCTTGCGGTGGGCTGAGGACGGCAAAAAATTGAATCGAGAAAGCCAAGACAATAAATATCAGGCCGGTTCGACGTACGGCCTCTTCTTGGCGCATCCGTTTCCCGTAAAACGCTAATTGATTTAAAAGGCTTGGATTGAAGGGTAGGGCGGTGATTAATTTTTCGAACATATATATAAGAACTTTTGTGTTAAATTTGTATGCACATTTAACCATAAACACGATTGTTTACGCAAGAGGTATTCGGCACACGTTTAAGGTGTAATGGGGTGATGTTTCCAAATAGGGCTTATGGAGCGCCTAACGACGCTAACGATTGATTGGGTCCCAGCCGGAGCCTGTGCTGAACTTGATTCAGTGCTGGGATGACAACACTGAGGGGTAAATGACGACAACCCAGGTTCGTCATTCTGAGCGTAGCGAAGAATCTGAGCTGTGATTAAGCTGGCTCAGGTCCTTCACTTCGTTCAGTATGACGCGGGGGTGTTGGGGATGCAACGTGGGGTGAACGGGTCCCGAAATGGTAAGTGGGAGATCAGCTAATAATTTGTTAATTTGGTAAATGGCATCTGGCAAATGACGCTTTGCCCCCATCTACCAACTACCAATCCCCAACTACTGCCTCGTCCATTGCCAGAGGTAGTTGAAGGCAAAGCAAAAATCGTCTATAATATTTCGTAGTTGAGAAAATCTAAAGCGACAGCTAAGAGGGTTATTCATAGTGGCAAATAAAAATAGTTATTCAGCAGATCAAATTACCGTGCTCGAGGGCCTCGAGCCGGTCCGTAAACGACCGGGTATGTACATTGGTGGCACCGGCGTTGAAGGCCTGCACCACTTGGTGTGGGAAATCGTCGACAACGGCGTCGATGAGGCTTTGGCTGGCTTTGCCACCGAAGTGTCAGTTAAAATGTTGGCCGATGGTGGCATTACAGTTACCGACAATGGTCGCGGTATACCGACCGATATTCACCCCAAAACCGGCAAAAGCACCGTTGAGACCGTTCTAACTGTCCTTCACGCCGGTGGTAAGTTCGGCGACGGCGGCTACAAAGTCTCGGGTGGCCTGCACGGTGTCGGCGTTAGCGTCGTTAACGCTCTGAGCCGCAAGCTACATATCACCGTTTGGCGCGACGGCAAGCAGTGGGAGCAAGATTATGCCTTTGGCGCCTCCTTGGGCGACCTCAAATCGACCGGTAAAACCACCAAGCTTGGCACCGAGATCACTTTTTACGCCGACGACACCATTTTCCTCGAATCGACCCAGTTTAATTACGACACTATCCTCGATCGCCTGCGCCACGCCGCCTACCTGACCAAAGGCATTCGCACCAGCCTCGAAAATGAGCAAACCGGCGAACGCTACAGCTTTTACTTCGAAGGCGGCATCCAGAGCTACGTCAAACACCTCAATGTCGGTAAAGACGTCGTCGACGACGATATTTTTTATGTCGATAAAACCATCAAGAATACCCAGGTCGAAATCTCACTGCAATACACCGACGCCTACACCGAAAGCATCAAGACCTTCGCCAACAACGTTCTCAACCCCGATGGTGGTACTCACCTGACCGGTTTCCGTTCCGCTTTGACGCGTGTTGTCAACGATTACGCCCGCAAAAGCGGCCTGCTCAAAGAAAAAGAAGAGAACTTGACCGGCGAAGACTGCCGCGAAGGTTTGACCGCCATTATCCTCGTTAAATTACCCGACCCGCAGTTTGAAGGCCAGACCAAGAACAAGCTCGGCAACCCGGAAGTCCGGGGCTATGTCGAAACGGTCCTCGGCGAATACTTGGCCTACTACATGGAAGAGCACCCGGCGATTGCCCGCAAGATGATCGGCAAAGCTTTGCTGTCGGCCCGGGCCCGCAAAGCCGCTCGCGCCGCTCGCGACAACATTATTCGTAAAGGCGTCTTAGAGGGCGCCAGCATGCCTGGCAAATTGGCCGATTGTTCGAGCAAAGACCCCCACAATTCTGAAATCTACCTCGTCGAGGGCGACTCGGCCGGTGGTTCCGCCAAATCCGGTCGCGACAGCAAAACCCAAGCCATCCTGCCATTGCGCGGCAAGGTCTTGAACGTCGAACGCGCCCGCCTCGATAAAATGCTCGGCAATAACGAAATCGTCAGCCTAATCAAAGCCCTAGGTGTCGGCATTCAGGACTCGTTTGACGTCCGCGGCCTGCGCTACGGCCGGATCATTCTGATGACCGATGCCGATGTCGACGGTAGCCACATCAATACGCTGCTGATGACCTTCTTTTTCCGCTACATGAAGGAAGTCGTCGACGGCGGCCACCTGTACCTGGCCAAGCCGCCGCTTTTTGAACTTGTCAAAGCCGGTCGTAAATCGAGCGTCTTTATCTATGACGAGAGCGAACTCGACGTCGCCCTGGACAAAGCCATTGCCAAGCGCGTGGCCGATGGTTCCAAGATCAACGTCGAAGACGACCGCCTCAAGCAAGCTGGTTTCGTCGAGCAGAAGCGCTACAAAGGACTCGGTGAAATGGACGCCGAGCAACTATTCGAAACCACGATGAACCCGGAAAAGCGCGTTCTCATCCAGGTAAAAATCGACGACGCCGAACGGGCCGACGCGATTTTCAACAAGCTGATGGGTACCGAGGTTGAGCTGCGCAAGAGTTTCATCCAAGCCAATGCTAAATTCGTGAAAGATTTGGATATTTAGTATGACATTATTTTCCAGCCAAACCAGCGCTAATGAGTTGTCATCCCAGCTTTCCGCATTGTCATCCCAGCGAAAGCTGGGACCCAGTCAATCATTAGTTCATTACCCATTCATTACACTTGAGCGCCGCGGCGCCCATAATTTACTAGGTTCCAGCCTACGCTGGAATGACAAACTTGAAGGAGCGCGAGACTAAGCCATGGAACCAGAAGACCAAGATTTGAACCTACCGATTGAACCGACGAGCGATGATATTACGCCGATCTTTCCACAGCGAGCAGCCGAACTGTCGATGGAAGACCGCCGCCGCGGCGTTGTCCGCGCCCCCGACGTCCTAGACTCTGGTCACTCGCGCGTTGTCGAACTGCGCAGCGTTGAAAACGTCATGGAAGACAGCTATTTGCGCTATTCGATGAGCGTGATTATTGACCGGGCACTACCGGACGTGCGTGACGGCCTCAAGCCGGTCCATCGCCGTATTTTGTACAGTATGAACGAAGACGGCCTGCGCTCGGGCGCTCGCCACCGTAAGAGTGCCAACGTCATCGGTGCCGTCATGGCTCGCTACCACCCGCACGGCGATTCGAGTATCTATGACGCCATGGTCCGGATGGCCCAGCCGTGGGCGATGCGCTACATGCTCGTCAACGGGCAAGGGAACTTCGGTTCAATGGACGGCGATCCGCCAGCCGCCTATCGTTATACCGAAGCTAAAATGGCGCGTTTGGCCGACGAATTGTTGGCCGACATCGACAAAGAGACCGTCGATTACCGCGACAACTACGACGGCACGACCCGTGAACCGACCGTCTTACCGGCTAAATTGCCAAACTTATTGCTGAACGGCCAACTCGGTATCGCCGTCGGTATGGCCACCAATATCCCGCCGCACAACTTGACCGAACTGGTCGACGCCGAAGTCTACCTGATCGACCACCCCGACGCCAAGCTCGACGATTTGCTGCAATTCATTCAAGGTCCCGATTTCCCGACCGGCGGCGTTATCTACGGCAAGGAGTCGATCCGTACCGCCTACGCGACCGGCCGTGGTGGCGTCGTGACGCGCGGTGTCGCCGAGATTATCGAAGGGGCCAAGGGCCGCCACCAAATCGTTATCACCGAGATTCCGTACGCCCTGAACAAAGAAACCCTGGTACTCAAGATCGCCGACCTCGTCCGCGAGAAAAAGCTGGTCGGTATTAGCGACTTGCGCGATGAGACCGCCCGCGGCAACGTCCGCATCGTCATCGACCTCAAAAAGGACGCTTACCCCAAGAAATTACTCAACCAGCTTTATAAGATGACGCCGTTGCAGACGAGCTTCCACTTCAACATGATGGCGCTAGTCGACGGTATCCAACCGCGCGTCCTCGGTCTGCAGGACATCCTGAGCGAACACATCAAGCACCGCTTGGTCGTCGTCCGCCGCCGCACTGAATTCGAACTGCGCAAAGCCCGTGAGCGGGCCCACATCCTGGAAGGTCTCAAGATCGCCCTCGACCACATCGACGAGGTCATCGCCACCATCCGGGCTTCGCAAACCAGCGAAGAAGCCCAAGTCAACCTGATCGCCAAGTTCGACCTGAGCGACATTCAAGCCCGCGCTATTTTGGCGATGCAACTGCGCACGCTGGCCGGTCTGGAACGCAAGAAGATCGAAGACGAACTCGCCGAATTACTCGTCCTGATTGCTAAATTAGAAGCCATCCTGGCCAGTGAGTCGAAGATCCTCAAGATCATCCGCGCCGAATTGTTGGAGCTCAAAAAGCAGTACGGTGACGAACGCCGCACCCGTGTCGTCGCTAACGAACTGGGCCGCTTGAGCGATGAAGACCTGATCGCCGAAGAGCAGGTCGTGGTGACGCTGACCAGCGCCAACTACATCAAGCGCAGCCCGATTGCCGATTACAAAAAACAAGGCCGGGGCGGTAAGGGTCGCCGCGGTATGGCGACGCGCGAAGAAGACGTCATTGAACACGTCGTCAACGCCAGTACCCACGATTTCCTGTTGTTCTTTACCAACAAGGGCCGCGTCTTCCGCATGAAGACCTACGAAGTTCCAGCCGTTGGCCTGAACGCCAAGGGTGTCGCCATCGTCAACCTATTGCAATTGCAACCAGAAGAGACCGTCAGTGCGGTCATCAATGTCAGCAAGACCGATGCTAGCGCCAACCTCATCATGTGTACCATCCGTGGTGTCGTCAAGAAAACGCCTTTCGACCAGTACCAGAACGTCCGCCAGAGCGGCCTGATCGCCATCAATTTGGACGCCGGCGATGAACTCAAGTGGATCCGCATGACGACGGGCGACAATGAAGTCGTTATCTCGACTTCACTCGGCCAAGCCATCCGCTTCCACGAGAAGGACGCCCGCCCGATGGGTCGCGTCAGTCGCGGTGTCCGCGGTATTCGTCTGCGCCCGAATGACCACGTCATCGGCATGGACATCGTCGCCGAGGGCAGCAGCATCTTCGTGATTAGTAAGTACGGCTACGGTAAGCGTACCAAAGTCAGCCAGTTTACGCCCCACGCTCGCGGCGGTGTCGGCATCCGCTCGGCCGTCGTCAACACCAAGACCGGCGAGTTGATCGGCGTCAAAACGCTGACCGGTGATGACCAAGAAGTCATCATCATAAGCAAGCAAGGCCAGACCATCCGCCTCGGCCTCAAGGACACGCCGGCCCTCGGTCGTGCCACCCAAGGCGTGCGCATCATGCGCATGCGTGAAGGCGATGAAGTCGTCTCGCTGGCCCTCGTCGAGAAATCCGACGACATCGACGACGAAGACGAAGACGAAGTCGTCATCGACGCCACTACCTAAATAGTCTCTATGTAATGCTCATGCTTGCATTGTAAACAGCAGCTTGGTTAAATTTGTGTAATGACAGAACGATACCCCGAGCCCGAAGTTTTACGACTAGTATCACCAAGTAGTGAAGTACTGAGTCAAGAGGCTATATCAATAGCTCCAAGTGAAATCGATAGTGACGAGTTCCAGGCCTTGATAGACGGTATGCTCGATTTAGCCCAAGGTGAGCAAGGTAATCCGGCTCGGCGCACGATGGTGGGGCTGGCGGCGCCGCAGCTAGGCATCAGTAAACGGATTATTGTTATTGGTATTGACGCCGACGGTATGGGGAAAAATCCTGATTTCAAAGTGTATGTTAATCCGCAGGTAACCAGGCGTTCATCCGAAATTAACATTGACCGGGAAGGCTGTTATTCAACGGGCCGGGTTTGTGGTATCGTCGAGCGCGCCAATTCGGTGACTATCACGGCATTCGATAGATTTGGCAATTCAGTCACCGAAACTCATGATGGCTTTGTGGCTCGAATTTTCCAGCACGAGATTGATCATTTAGATGGCTTGCGCTTTCCCGACAGAATTACTAAAACCGACGATCTTCTCTGGGTTGAGCTTAAAGACTTCGGTGATTTCCGTGACCGTTGGCAAGACTGGCCCCACAAATGCAGCCGTGAAAAATGGGAAGCCATCAAGCGCGGCCAAGCCTAGACTTACCAGAAGTAAGTTACGAAGTGATGGGAAATTACTTGATCTATCGGGTAGGACCCTGGGTAGATCGTGGTTGAACATTGTTAACGTACCGGCTCGAACATCAGTCGCGGCTCGCTACATCGTTGCAAGAATTACGGCAGCAAAGGGCAGATTACCCCTTGACGGGCAGGGGTGGTCTGGCGTATGATTACATCAACGCTTTTGAGGTCTCTTAATGTGTCTCTCGGATAGCTGTTAAAGTACGTTAAAAATTGAGTAGTGCAAATCAACGTCAGTTCAATTGAATTGTTTTAAATATAAGTCAGTGTAGCCTTCGGGTTACATGTTCGACTAAGTTAAGGTTAAATTCTTTTTTTGGAGAGTTTGATCCTGGCTCAGGATGAACGCTGGCGGCGTGCCTAATACATGCAAGTCGAGCGGTAAGGCTCTGCACTTAGTATTTGATCGGGAATTTATTCCTACGGCACCATTGTGAACGCTCTAGGCAGAGCTGAAGCGACAGTGTTAAAAGATCGAATAATAAGTGTAGAGTACACGAGCGGCGGACGGCTGAGTAACACGTAGGAACGTACCCCAAAGTGAGGGATAAGCACCAGAAATGGTGTCTAATACCGCATGTGGCCCACGGGCTAAAGCTTTATGCGCTTTGGGAACGGCCTGCGCAAGATTAGCTTGTTGGTGAGGTAATGGCTCACCAAGGCGACGATCTTTAGCTGGTCTGAGAGGATGACCAGCCAGACTGGGACTGAGACACGGCCCAGACTCCTACGGGAGGCAGCAGTGGGGAATATTGCACAATGGGCGAAAGCCTGATGCAGCGACGCCGCGTGAGGGATGAAGGCCTT
>DHXX01000007.1:8448-63355 GCA_002413865.1 Candidatus Saccharibacteria bacterium UBA5145 | reverse complement strand
TAATCGGCGATCCAAATCGGGATCGGCTGGCCCGTGACGGGGTTGGTGGCGTAGGCGCCGCTAAAGACACCTGTCTTTTCACGGTCGGTTTCTTGGCGCTCGATGTCACTCTTGGCGCTGGCGGCTTGGATATAGGCGGTGACGACCGCTTGTTGATCGGCCGTAACTATTTCAGGGATCAACGGATGCTCGGGAGCGATAACCATGAAAGTCGCGCCGAACAGCGTGTCGGGGCGGGTCGTGAAAANNCGATCCAAATCGGGATCGGCTGGCCCGTGACGGGGTTGGTGGCGTAGGCGCCGCTAAAGACACCTGTCTTTTCACGGTCGGTCTCTTGGCGCTCGATATCACTCTTGGCGCTGGCGGCTTGGATGTAGGCGGTGACGACAGACTGTTGATCGACCGTCACGAGTTCAGGGATCAGCGGGTGCTCGGGAGCGACAACCATGAATGTCGCGCCGAATAGCGTGTCGGGGCGGGTCGTGAAAACACTTAATTTCACGGTTTGGTCGACCACCGCGAAAGTGATCTCGGCCCCGCGCGAGCGGCCGATCCAGTTGCGCTGCATCGATTTGATGGCCTCGGACCAGTCCAAATCTTCGAGGTCATCGAGCAGGCGGTCGGCGTAGTCGGTGATTTTGAAGAACCACTGCTTGAGCGACTTCTTCTCGACCAGATTACCGCAGCGCCAACACCGGCCGGCTTCGACCTGTTCGTTGGCCAGGACGGTTTTGTCGACCGGGCACCACCACTGCAGGCTCTCGTGCTGGTAAGCCAATCCTTTTTTGAAGAGGAGCAAGAATAACCACTGCGTCCAGCGGTAATATTTGGGGTCGGTGCTGTCGATTTCGCGCGACCAGTCATAGCTGAAGCCCATTTGGATGAGCTGCTCTTTGAAGCGCGTCGTGTTTTGATCGATGGCGACGCGCGGACTGACCTTGTTTTTGATGGCGTAATTTTCGGCCGGCAGTCCAAAGGCGTCCCATCCCATCGGGTGGAGCACGTTATTGCCCTGCATGCGGCTATAGCGCGCCAGCACGTCGCCAATCGTGTAGTTACGGACGTGACCGACGTGCATGGCGGCGCCACTCGGGTACGGGAAATATTCTAGGATGTACTTTTTGGGCTTCGGTGAGTCGTCGACGACCTGATAGATTTTGTCGGTTTCCCACTGGGCCTGCCATTTGGGTTCAATGTCTTTGGGATTGTATCGTTGCATAACTGTAGTATAGCAGAAAGACAGGGGTGGAATAAGTCCGGCTGGCGTCGTTCGCTGGCGCGCTTAGTCGAGGACTAGAATTGTTGCAGGTAGTTGGTCGAGAAGGTGGTCGTCAGGGCTTGGCGCGCGGCGTGGCGCTCTTCAGCATAGCCGATTAGTTGCTGCACCAAATTAACGCCGCTGATGCCAGCCTGAGCCCAGTTATGGGCATAGAGACCGCCCGGCAGGGGGTTGACTTCGTTAAAGAATACTTGCTTAGTGACACTATCGATTAACATATCAACTCGAGAAATGCCGCTACAGCCAAGGGCCTTATAGACTTGGATGCCAACTGCCTCGGCTTGAGCGTAGACGTCTTTTGGCAAGTCGGCCGGAATCTTACTGTAGCCTTGGGCGCCCTTGGCGCTAGCTTTGCCTTTGCCTTTTTTGCCACCCTGCATATATTTGGTCTGAAAATCAAAAAAATCATCGGGCAGGGTCATGGGTTGCTCGAGCAGCGCCGGGATTGGTTGGTCATTACCCATAATCGGCAGTGTCACTTCGATCAAGTTACCAACCGCTTCTTCGACGATGACGCTACTGTCGTAATGGACAGCGACTTCTAGACCATTACGCAACTCTAGTTCGTTGCTCACCCGACTAATACCGATACTCGATCCCAGGTGCGATGGTTTGACGAATAACGGAAACTCGAGTCCATTAGTGATCGCTTTGACGGCTGTCGATAATTGGTCGGTAAGTTCGGTTTTACTGAAGGCTAAAAAATTAGACACCGGTATATTGTTGGCACTGGCGAGTTGCTTGGCTAGGACTTTATCCATGGCGATGGCCGCGGCGCTAACTCCACAACCGACGTAGGCGACACCGGCCATATCGAGCAAGCCCATCAAGGCCCCATCCTCGCCGTATGTGCCGTGCATGGCCGGAAAGACGATATCAATTTTGAGTTGTTGTTTGCGGCCGGTCAGTCCACTACCCGATTTAATGAGTGTCAGGCCACCGTCGAACTGGATGCTGGCGGGAGACGTTTTATCCACCAACTGTCTAATCTTTCCAGAGGCAAAAAGCGCAATGTCTTTCAGCCGGTCATCCCAGTACCAAGCACCGTTCTTGGCGATGTAGACGGCTTCCACCCGGTACTTCTTAGTGAGTTCGAGGGGTTTGATGATACTGGCAAGGGCGGTCACGATCGAAACATCGTGTTCGGCTGACCGGCCACCAAAAATAACTGCGATTGTTTTCATGTTATTCAGTATACGACGTTCGCCGTCGTTCAAGCGTAATTGTCGGTCCAGTCATTTTGCATGACGACCAGGTCGCCGGCCGCCACAAAATGATTAAGGTTGGTATAAAACTCTAGCGGGACGGTTTCGACTTGAACCCGTCCGGCAAACTTGCCTTTGGATAGTCCCCGCTGGATGAAACTGGTAACGGAATTTTGCATCAAGACGACCAGGTCGGGCTGAGCCGCGGCGATCAGCTCGCCGACTTCGATATGGACCCGCTCCGTTGCTTCGCCCTGGTCGACCAGACCCGGTGTGACGTAAATCTTGCGCTCAGCCTCGAGATCTTTGAGCAGTTGGGTACCGGCTCGAATCCCTTCCAGGTTACCGTTATAAGTATCGTCGATAATCCAAGCCCCGCTGAGCGAGTACGGCTGCATCCGGTGTTCAAATGGTTTAGTTTTGGCAATCCCGGCTTGAACTTGTTTTTCGCTCAAACCCAAGTGCAACGCCAAAGTCGCCGCTAAAGCCAGGTACGACACTTGGTGACGACCGACCAAGCCACTCCTCAACGGCAGTTTTTTGGTACCTTTTTTGAGAACAAAGCTGGTGCCGTCGAGCCCGGTCTGAAGCTTTTCAACCCGCCAACCGAGCGCCTGCCGCGTATCGAACAGTCGCCAGCCCGGTTTGACAAACGGGTCGACAGCCGGCGACTGGTGGTTAACGTAGACCCGATCGGCCGGTAGATTATCGGCGACCGAAAAAATATCCCGCCCGGCCGCCTCCAAGGTCTTGTACTTATCCAAGTGAGCCGGCGCCAGCCCGGTGATGATGGCGTGCGTCGGCTGGGTCAGGCGCGCCAGATGAGCGACATCGCCGGGGGCGCCTTCGCCGTATTCAACGATTAAGACGTCCTCATCGCCGGCTAGTTTACGGGCGTAGTGGGCATGACTGGTCGCGACATTTTTATTGGCAGGGGAAGCGGCGATTTTTTTGCCTTCGGCGAGCACGGTCGCCAATAGTTCTTTCATCGTAGTCTTGCCATAACTACCGGCGATGGCTATTTTTGCACCCCGGTGGGCCGCAAAGATCTTGGCCGACTCGGCGACTAAGCGTTGCTCGCGAGGTACCACAATCAGCTGTCGCCCGATTAATAACGGCAGCACTGCCGCATAAGTCCAGATTAGTGGGTAGGCGACAATTACAGCCAGGCCAAAATAAACACCACCGGTCAGATGCTGCCATTGTCCAAGATAGATCAGAACCAAGCCGCTCGTAACCTGCAAGCCAATGCCCAGACGGATACCCCATAGCAGCAACCGAACGGCCGTCGTCCTATCGAGCGTCCGCCGCTGGATGACGCTATTGAAATTATGGGTGCGGTTGACCCACGCCACGTACGGGCCGATTTGATATTCGGTCGCTTGGAGCATATAGACTAGAACCGTTGGAAACTTTAGATTATAGAGACTGGTCAGATTCTGCATATTGCTATCTTCTCATGGAGGGCTTATTCGCGCTAATGCTTACGGATAGTTAGGTTGCCAGGAATTCCTCAATGAGCTGTTGAACCTGCGCCGGCTGGTCTAAATGCACGAAATGCCCGGCATCCTTAACTATTTCAAAAAGGGAGCTTTTGATTAGCTCGTGATAGCGCCGGCCGGCTTCAACCGGTACGGCTTGATCGTTTTCAGCGTAAATTAACAAGGTCGGCAGCGCCAGCCCGGCGGCATCCGCTTGGACGTCGTGGCGAACGATTTTCTTAAAAGTCGCCTGCAGCGGCTCAACGACTAGTAAGTCCGATCCGACCGCACCGTACAAACGCGCTCGCAAGGCCTGGCGATAGCGCCCCGGCAACCAAACCGTAGCGATTCGACCAACTTTTGCCACGATAACTAAGAACAGTCGTCGGGGCGAGTGACTAGTCCGTATGCCGGAAGCCGCCAATAGAATTAGTTTGGCCGGTTTGAGCAAACTAAGCGCACAGCCACGGATAGCAATCGCACCACCGTTGGAATGACCGATAAGCGCGAAAGTCTGGTCGAGACCCAGTTTGGTCATAAAATCATGTACAAAATCAGCGTAATCATCGAGGTCCCAAACGCCCGGTGGTGACTGCGTACCCCCAAAACCGGGAAGATCGAGCGCCACAACCCGATAGTTTTTGCTGAGTTGGGCATTAAGATTAGCCAGGCCACGGGCATTATCGCCCCAGCCGTGCAACAAGACTATTAGTTTACCATCGCCGGTCAGGCTGTATTGTGTGACGAGCTCATTAACGATAACGTTCATTTTTCAAGTATAGCAAGTTGCTGGGCTTTGCGGCGCTGCCAATCTGGCGACTGGCGCACCAGCTTCGTCCGATCACCGGCCTCGGCCAGGAGTGGCACGAGGGCTTCTTCGGCAAAGACACCATTTTGGGAGCCCTTGACCAACACGACTGCCCCCGATTTGAGGTGCTCGGCGGCATAACGGCCAGCCAAGATCGGATTAGCAAAACTAACGACCTGGCAGCCTCGTGCTTGGGCCGCGGGAGCCAAGGCTTCGGCCGCGGCAGCGCCGATGGTTATGACCAGATCGAGTTTGGACGGGTCGCAGTAGGCTCCCACTTGGCGGTGCATGGCCGGGCTACTCGAGCCCATTTCGTTCATACTCCCCAAAATCGCTATCCTTTGCGGCGCCTCGGTAGCGTAGAGCACGTCGAGGGCTGCCCGAACGGCCACCGGACTTGAGTTATAGGTATCGTCGATCAGTAATGAACCCTGGATGCCGGGGAGCAGCTGCATCCGTCCTGGCGTGGGCTTAATCGTCGCCACGGCACTGGCAATAGCCTCGATCGACATTTCGAGCATGTTGGCGACGGCCACGGCGGCCAGGGTGATTTTGGCGCCCTGTTCTCCCAACATCGGCGATTTGACTGTGACAGTCTGCCCGCCGGCAAGAGTTAGGTCGAGGGTTTGACTGTTTAACGATAGTGTCGTGCTTCCCGTGATGCGATAGTCGGCTGGTCCGAAACCATAACTCGCAAACGCGCGCTTTGGCAAATACTTCGGAGCTATATCGTCAATATTGAGCAAAGCTTGCGCCGACCAAGCGAGTGGTACGAGCTCTTCGGTTGCTACCGCGTCGAGCGTCTGAAAATATTCCATGTGCTCCTCTTCGATGGCCGTGACCACCACGACATCGGGGCGCAGGTAGGCAAAGCGCTTGAGTTGCCCCGGTCCATCCGTCCCCAGTTCTAAGAGAGCCAGGTTGTATGGGTATGGCCGACGTAACCGCCTTTCGTTAGTAATCAGTAGCTTCGCCCAAGCCAGCACATTAAAAATCGCTGGCTCGGCTTGCCCAAACAAGACAAGCGGTACGGTGAGGCGATCGTTATAGTTACCGTCTTGGTATATTACCCGGTAAGCGGGCTGGAGTACGGCGGCAATCGCCAGCTTGGTCGAAGTTTTACCGACGCTGCCGGCCACCGCTACGATCTTGAAAACGTGACGTCGCCGCAATCGTTTAACCTGCGCTTCGAGCAAAGCACAAAGAAATTGTTTGCCAATTTTTTTGAATTGATTTGTCAGGCCATTAGCGACGGTGTTCACAACTTGAGTATAGCAACTTAATCGAGGCTTGATTTGGTATAAACGGTTCCGTCACTGAGAGTCGCCGTCAACGTATAGCTGGCGCAGGTCGTCGAACCGAGACCGTCACAACTGGCACCGGTCGCAGCTTTGGCTTGGTAGGCGTAGCTATGAGCCGCCGAAGCAAGTGCCAAAACGCTGGCACTGCCCTCAGGATCTTTCAAGGCCGCTATGTCGAGACTACTCATGTTGGTTTTGCGCCAAACCGCGCTGTTGAACTGTGCCAAGCTTGGATAGTATCCATTCTGAGCAAAGAACACCTCAGCTTGCGTTTGGATGGAACGTATGTCCGCCTGCCGCCGCGTATCATTAGCCCCCACGCCGGCGTTGCTATATGAGGTCAGCAGACTACCAAGCCCCAACTGGTCGAGAACTTGACTCAGTGGTTCAGCACCAGTCGGCACAGCAATTTTTAAAGTAACGTTACTCGGTTTGAAGGTAAACGTCCCGTCAATCGACGACGAACTACTGCCCGTCTGTTTAAAGTTGGCTCTGAGCGTCAGGCTATTAGACTTGGTGTCCAACGTCGCGACGAGCGAACCATTGCTGCTAGTAGTGCCGTCCTTGCTCTGGGTGCTAATGAAGAAGGGGTAACTGGCGCTGTTTTTGTAATCCAAACCAAGATCGACATAATTGGTGGCCGGATTCTTTTTGTCACTGACTCGGACTTTGTAGAGCACTCGCGTATTGATATCCGACCAGACATCGATGGTATCGCTCGATTTAATGCCGTCGGCCGATTTGACAAGTTGGTCGTACGAGCTGTCGACGCTGGCTTTGTAGTTATTCTTTTTAATCCAGTCACCGAGCTGGCTTGAATTCAAGGCGTCCCGCTGAGCGGTAATGTATTTCTTGACGTTGTCTTTGACGAACGCGACTTTGTAATGAATGACTTTGTGGCCTTCAATCGTTTCGGTGCCATAAGTTTTTACGACCGTCGTCACGGCCTTATCTTTTTTGGTCGAAAATACGTATTGTTGGTTGACCTTGCCGAAAGCATGGAGCTCGTCGACGACTTGATTGCGCGTTGGCGCCGTCATCCCGCTGCCGGTCTGAGCAGCGCTTTTGGCTAAATTATCAATCAACGTATGATCGACGACAATCCATTTGCCTTCCAATTGATCGAGCGCCGTGCCGAATTGTGGTGAACCCGTCAAGGCACCGACGCCTTTTAGCCCTGTCGCCTTGAGGTAGATATCAGGAGTTACGCCGGCAGCCTGTTTGATGGTGCGCGTCTCGACGCTGACCCGCGTCACGCCCAAACCGACGTCAAAATTAGTATCGCTGTTCTTGCCGTCGGTTTTAACGGCTATTTTGCCGTCCGTTGTCGTGTCGCCGCTGACGATTTTGTACGACCCGTCGCCTGTATATCCTTTATTCCCAATTGCTGTTTGCAGATCGAGGTAGGTCACGAGCTTGTCGTAGGCCTTGCCGGCGTTAGACAGCGACTGGCTATAAACGACCGACGAGTTGGTGTAATAACCGAAATAATAGCCGGCGCCGCCGAGGGCCAGCAGTATGACGCCAGCCACAGCGATTAACGCCTTTTTGGGAAGTTTACGACTTTTTGACGACGACACTGAGGGTGGAGCCATTGCGCCCGCCGTAACTTGAGGCGTAACCATTTGGCCGGCCGGAGCGCTCATGTCACCGGCTACAACCGCACCGAGCGGTGGCGCCAAAGACACTGACTCAGGCACTAGGGTCTGATTCGATGGCATCGCCACGGCGTAGCCAGGCAGATTGGCCACTTCGGGCACGGCTACCGGTTCAGGAGACCGGGGCTCGACGCTCTCGACACTACTACTAGCCAAGCCGGGTTCGAGAGTAGTGGCTAAGGCGTCAACGGGAGCGGGGTTCGGGCCATAGATTGCTCCGGGCGAACCTATCACCGTTGGTGGAGAAAGAGGTTGGCTCACCAGGCTACCGGTCGGTTGTTGCGCGGGTGGGACGGGCTGGTCGGCTAAAGGGTTGGTTTCGAAGTTAGGTTGATTGGCATTAGGTTCCATTTGTCAGTTCCCATCGGCTTTCTTTTATTTTTATGCTTACTTAAGCCTGATTATACATAAGAGTTTAGATTTAGTCACTTTAGGGCGGGAGTGAGTTTCGGTAGCCTCCATTACAGAGTACGCATGCTTGAGTCTTGCTTTATCGTAATTGGAGATACAGGGATCGCTTCACTTCGTTGCGCTCCTCCGCAAATTCATGTTATAGCTTCTCGCCAGGAAAACTATTATTTTATAGGAAGGTTTTCTTGGGTTCGGCATATATCTTCGCTAATCGCTCAGCTATCGGAGTAAACTCCTGCGCGTGCATTTGCTACGCCAAACCCTCGGCTGCGCCGGACGGGTTTGAGGCGCCTCTTGTGATCACCAATTAAAATACCCATCTTGCGATGGACCTGGAGATACAGGGACGCGGGCTACGCCCTTTTCCACTGCGGCGTGCTCGGAATGAATTCCTGCGCGCGTCATATAGCTTCACGCCGGTTCGTTCTTTAATTTTATTAGGAGGAACGAATCGGGTTCGGCATATACTTGTCGCTAATCGCTCCAATTATCATTCCAACAAACCCTCGGCTACGCCGGACGGGTTTGAGGCGCCTCTTGTGATCACCAATTAAAATACCCATCTTGCGATGGGTATTTTAATTGGTGGAGATACAGGGACTCAAACCCTGGACCTCTGCCCTGCCAGGGCAGCGCTCTAATCAACTGAGCTATATCCCCTCATGAGGTCTAGCCAATACCCTGTATTAGCTTAGGCGGCTTCTGGATTATTTTAGCAAGTCACGACTAGATAAGCAAAGCGGACTAGATGATGCGCTTTTTGCGTACGATGTAGATAATCAAGGTTATCACTAAGACATTTAAACTGACTATGGCCTCGTAAGCCCACCCCGTGTGCTGAAATGGCAATTCGACGTTCATGCCGTACATACCGAAGAAAACATTGGGCAGGGCGACCAAGATAGTCGCCAGTGTCAGCAGGGTAATTGTCCGGTTCAGGTTGTTGCTGCTAATCGCCGAATAGGCATCCCGGATGTTGGTGATCGAACGGAGGTTGGAGCGGATAGCTTCGATTGACTGCTCGTTATTAAGCAACAGATCTTCGACAATGTCGTGGTCTTCTTCGAATAGTGGTATCAGCTTCCCCACCAATAGCCGACGCAGCGCCGCGTTGGTCGGTTGCAATGAAGATTGAAACTCATTCAGGTCATCTTCGATAGTCACGAAGTCCAATAAGTCCTGGTTGGTGATGCCATTGCCGCGCAGGCGCGAGCGAATCAATTTAATCTGGCGACTCGTTTTGCTAATGAAGCCGTCATATTGATCGCTGATGTGCGACAAAATCAGCAGCACTAATTTGGCCCGTTGGGTCGTCGCGAAGACGATCCGACCGCGCATGAAAAAGTCGAGCGCCGGCAAATGGACCTGGCTAATGGTCAAAACGTATTCCCCGCCACTAAAGACGATCAGGAGCGGCGCCGTCGACAGTTCACCGCGACTGTTGCTGTAGGCAAAACGCACGTAAATATACGTGTGCTCGCCCTCGCGCTCCAACCGAGGCATCTCGTCTTCGTCGATGGCGTCCTCTAGATTGCCGGGCTCGAGATCGAAGCGCTTGGCGAGTTGAAGGATTTCGACATCGGTCGGCGCCTCAACGTAGACCCAGGTACCGCGTTGCAGCGCTTCGGATTCGACGAGTTCGGTGCCTCGAGTGTTTTTGTAATAATATTTGATCATTGTCGGACTCTTTAAGGCTCATTATACACGTCTCGTCGTCGCCTACTGACACGACCGCGCCGCCTGGCTTCCAGTCTCCAGACTGTCCGTTGAATAAAATCGAGCCGAGCAAATTGCCCGACTCGATTAATTCGTGCGCGCCCACCCTTGCGGCGAGTGCTTTTTTATTTTTGTAAAATGTTTATTTTGCCAAGCGCCGCTTGATGCGCACGACTTAACATAAGCATAACGTATTATCGGCGACAGTCAAGTCGCCTTCTAGTTGGACTGTTTGGCTAGCCTAAGAGCCTCGCGACAATAAAATTTGACCGCTGCCGATAAATCGTACGTCTCGCTGTCGAGATCTGTTTCTTTGACCCAATGGATCGCCAAGTGCTCGTCAGATATAACATGCCAATCAGTCAAGGCTTTAGCGAAATAAATAAATGAGATGTGTCGATGCGGCGGATTGGCCTCGTGCACATCGACATAGTTCGGGGTATACATAAACTTCGTTCCCGGTGACTCAATGTTAGGTTTGGTGCTGAGTATTTCAACCGTTAAGCCCGTTTCTTCTTCGATTTCCCGGAATAGTGCTTCGTCGACATCCTCGTCGAGTTCGATATGGCCACCCATCGGCAACCATTTCCCGTAGCGCGGATGGTGAACGAGCAGGACGGCGTCTTCGAAAACGATGAAAACCGTGACTGTAAAATCGTATAGTTCGTTGATGTGGGGCATTGTCTTAAGTGTAGCCTATTTAAAGAGCTTTAGTAATTCGGCTTCGGTGAGCTGTTTCGTACCGTATTTGGAAGCTTTGGCGAGTTTGCTAGCCCCAACGTTATTACCGACAACCAGATAGTCAGTGTCTTTGCCGAGGGCGCTCTGAAAAGTACCGCCCAGGGCGCGGATCTGATCGGCCGCCGCGTCGCGCGACATGGCCTCGAGTGAGCCCGTCACGACAAAACGCTTACCTTGTAACGGGCCGTCACCACGCCGTTCGTACTGCGGTTTAACACCGAGCTGTTTAAATTTCTCGAGCAGCTGGGTGTTGTCTTCGCTGACGAACCAGGCGGTAATTGATTCGGCGACGACCGTGCCGACACCATCAATCGCCTGCAAGTCATCGAGTGAAGCCTGGGACAACGCCTCGAGCGATCCAAAGGCGACGCTCAAGTCAATCGCCGTTTGGGCACCAACGTGGCGGATGCCGAGACCGTAAATAAAGCGCGCTAGGGGTGGTCGCGTCGTCGCGGCGATAGCGGCGACTAAGTTCTGGGCCGACACCGCGCCGAAACGGTCTAGCCGTGCGACCTGGGCCTCCCGAAGCGCGTAAATGTCGGCCAAATCCTGTACCAGGCCGGAATTGACGAGGGCCGCCACATTTTTTTCACCCAAAGTGTCGATGTCGAGGGCCCCTTTGCTGGCAAAGTGCTCGAGCGCTCGTTTGAGCAGTAATGGTCCGGAGGTGTTCTTCATGCGGTAAGCGACTTCGCCGGGTTCGCGTTCAAACTCTAGTTCGGGGTACTGGCGCTTCAACTCGTGCGCCATATCGAACGGTTTGGTGTCGCGGGGGCGGAGCTCGGACAGAACCTTCAGGACTTGCGGAATAATATCACCGGCTTTGTAGATAATCACCGTGTCGCCAACGCGAATATCTTTGCGGGCGACTTCGTCGGCGTTGTGGAGCGTGGCATGCTGAACGGTGCTGCCGGCCACGACGACCGGTTCGAAAACGGCGACCGGGTTGGCCGTGCCGGTCCGACCGATACTCAAAACGATGTCCTTGACGGTGGTCGTGGCTTCTTCGGCGGCATACTTGTAGGCGACAGCTCCCCGGGGCGCCTTGCCGACGGCGCCCAGTTTGACGTACAAGCGGCGGTCATTGAGCTTGATCACCAGTCCATCAGTGTTAAACGGTAGTTGGTGGCGAGCCTCGTCCCAGTGGGTCGCATAGACCATGACTTGTTCGATCGATTCGAAGACTTTGGCCTGGCGATTAACGGCGATACCGAGCTCGCCCAAAAGTTTATAAGTTATAGCATTTGTCGGTAGATCATTGGGGTCGGCGCGCAACATGTCGTAAGCTCGAAAGCGCAAGGGTCGAGTGGCCGCCAGTTTAGAATCCAACTGGCGAATGGTGCCCGCAGCCAGGTTACGCGGGTTGGCGTAGAGTGGTTTATCGGCGGCGGCGCGGGCGACGTTGAGGGCTTCAAAATCGGCCTTGTAGAGCACGACTTCGCCGCGAATTTCGGTGCGGCCGGCTAGGAGTTTTTTAGTGCTGGGCGAGGCTCGTAAGCGAAGCGGCACGTTATCGATAGTCCGGACATTCATCGTCACGTCTTCGCCGATAAAACCGTCGCCCCGTGTCACGGCCTGCACAAACTGACCGTCTTGATAGACTAGGGCACAGGCCAGGCCATCCATTTTGATGTCGGCAAAGTATTCGAGCTTGGCACCAGCCGCTAGTTTCTGAATACGCTCAACCCACGCCCTCACTTCGTCGGCGCTAAAGACATCGTTTAGGCTCATCATCCGGCTGCTGTGCGTGACTTGGCTGAACTTATCGAGCGGTTGACCGGCCACCCGCTGGGTGGGGCTGTCGGCGGTGACTAAATCCGGATACTGGGCTTCCAGCTGGGCGAGTTCGTGCTTCAGGCTATCGGCGGCGGCTTCGCTCATGGTAGACTCGTCGAGCACGTGGTAGTGGTAGCGGTAGTCATTGATCAGTTCGCGCAGCTTGCGGACGCGTTCGACAGCTCGAGAAGAATCAGTCATTGAGTAGCTCACGATAGAGGCTGTAAACGTAGCTGTGGACGGCCGCGATAGCGAACAGCGTCAGGACGAAGAATACCCACTGCGCCAGCGGCGTCAGCCAGACGATAATCGGCAACATCACGACCGCCGCCACTACGACTAATAAAATAGGCAAGAAAAGAATTTTGCGCAGTATCGTCCAACGACGATAACGAACCAGTTGGCGAGCGCTACGCAAGGCTTTGAGCGGAGTCATGTCGGGCAATGTCACGATATAGAGGGCAAAAATCGACGAACTAATCATGTACAGGCTCAGCAGCGCCAGGGCCGCGAACAGCAAGGCCCAGACCAATTTTTCGACCAAGTAAACGGCAATACCATTACTGATGACCAAGCTAAACAGCGTCGAGCCAATCAACAGCGGTAGCAGCTGCAACCCAATCACCAGCAGCACTAAAATGAACGGGATAAGCGGGTACATGCCCTTGTAATAAGCGTCACGGATCCGTGGTCGGGTACCCGACAAGACCTGCCGTAGCGCCCAAATGATGGCCAGACTGGCCACGATGACCAATAGTGCCTGGTAGGCCCCCGCCGTGCTACTCGATCCGTTGCCGGCCGACCCGACTAGCACCACGAAAATGGTCAGGCTAGACGCCAATGAACCAAAGTTACCATTAAATAGTTGGCCGAGTTGGGTCTTGAGACTACCGACATCGGTACCATTGGCAAATCCCCGCACCAAGATAAGGTTGAGCAGACCGTAGACGAGAGTGATGCCGATAAATAGTACCCGGTGTTCCCAGAGGGTTAGGGCCGCCGTCTGGCTGAGTTTCCAAACCGCCGCTAGACGTCTGGGGTGTTCAACTCGGTGACGGTTGCGCCGCTCACGATACGCGGCCAGCTTAAAACGGCTGGATTTGATGGCTGGTATTTTAGCTTTAACCGGGGCGACGGCTGGCGGTTTGGCGGCTTTTTTTCTCGAAGCTTTTTTGGCGATGGGTTGGCTAGTTTTGGTCATAATGAGTTAATTAACGTTAAGCGTGGCTCTCCATCTCACGCAAACGAGCAATCCGCTCCTGAATCGGGGGGTGGGTGCTGAACAAGTTGGTCAGACTGTGCCCGCGTAGCGGGTTGGCGAAAAATAAGTGGGCCGTCGCCGTGTTTTGCTTCTTGAGAGCGCTACCGGTTTGGGCGATTTTGGTCAGCGCGCTGGCTAAGCCTTCCGGGTACCGCGTCGTCAAGGCCCCGGTGGCATCAGCTAGGTATTCGCGTTGGCGCGATATAGCCAACTGGATAGCCATGGCCACAATCGGCGCCAGGATGGCGGCGACAATACCGAGCGCAAAAAAGATCGAGCCGTTATTGTTTTCACTGTCATTGCTCCGGAAAAAGGTCATGCGCAACAGGATGTCGGCCAGCAAGGAAATGACCGCCGTCAGGGCGAAGGCAATCATACTGACGCGAATATCGTAATTTTTGATGTGACCGAGTTCGTGGGCCAGCACACCCGTCAACTCGTTATCGTCCATGATGTCGAGCAGGCCGCTCGTCGTGGCGACCGCCGAATGCCGGGGATCACGACCGGTCGCAAAGGCGTTGGGGGCCGGATCGGCGATGATATAAACCCGCGGCATCGGCAGGCCATCGGTGATGGCCAGATTTTCAACGATCCGCCACAAGCGCGGATTATCGGTTTTTTGGATTTCCTGGGCGCTACTGACCGCTAAGCTCATCTTGCTGCCGGCGTAGTAAGTTATCAGAGCGTATATCACCGCCCCAATCAGGCCGCCGTAAAAGACGCTATGGTTGCCGCCAAAATAGGCACTGAATAAGCCCGCCAAAGCGGCGATGACGACGACGAAAGCGATCATGATGAAAACTGTTTTGCGCTTGTTGGCGGCGATTTGACTGTACATATGGACTCTGCCAGTTAGGTTTTATGATTCAAAAGTCGGAGTACTGTTTAGAACTTAACTTCAACCGGATTCTGAACGACTGCGGTCTGGGCTTCATCGAGCTCGAAGAACTCTTTATCTTGCTTAAAACCCAACAGGCCGGCAAAAACGTTGGTCGGGAAGACCGTTCGTTTGGTGTTAAAATCGCGCACCACACCGTTGTAAAAGCGGCGTGAGGCCTGGATTTTGTCTTCTGTGTCGGTAATCTCGGCTTGTAATTCCTGGAAGTTCTGGGATGCTTTCAGATCGGGGTAGGCTTCGGCCACGGCAAACAAGCTTTTCATAGTTTCACTGAATTGGTTCTCGGCCTTGGCGGTGGCGGCGACGCCTTGGGCGTTCATGGCGTTGGCACGGGCTTCAGTGACCTTTTCGAAGACGCCAGCTTCATGGGCGGCGTAGCCTTTGACGGTGTTAACGAGGTTGGGAATGAGGTCGTAACGACGCTTTAGCTGAACGGTGATGTCACTCCAGGCTTCACTGGATTGTTGGTTCAGGCGAACCAGCCCGTTGTACATAGCAGCGCCAACGGCTACGAGGAGGACGATAACAACAATAACGATAATTGCGAAAGACATTGGTTTCTCCTTTAATTTATAGCTTTAGTATACAGCAGACTAGCCCGCCGTGTATCATAAAAGAGCTTATGAAAACTACCGCCAAAAAAAGTTATCGTCTCAGGTATCTAGTAATTATTACCCTACTGGTAGCGGCCTATGGCTATCAGTCCCTCCACCATTCATTACCGGCGTTGGAACCACTAGTTGCCCAAACAAACCTCCAATCCCACACTGCTGCCGGAAAATTTGTCTGGCCCGCCTATGGCTCGGCCGCGGTTGGCTTGGTTGATGATGATATTCTGGTGACTAACGGTCCCCAAAAGGCGGTGCCGATTGCCAGTACCGCCAAGGTGCTGACCGCGCTCAGCGTCCTAGCCAAAAAGCCCCTCACGCCTGGTCAGCCCGGTCCAACCATCACCCTGACCGAGGCCGATGTGGCTATCTACAACCAGTACGTCGCCAACAATGGTTCGGTAGTAGCCGTCAATAGCGGTGAACAAATTACCGAACATCAAATGTTGGAAGCGTTGATGTTGCCATCGGCCAATAACTTCGCCGACAGTCTAGCGATCTGGGCTTTCGGCTCACTCAAAGATTACCGCACTTTTGCCACCGGCTACGCCCAACAGTTGGGCCTGACCGCTACCCACGTCGGCAGTGATGCCAGCGGTTTGGCACCCGACACCACCAGCACGGCCCATGACTTGGTTCTGCTCGGCAAAGCCGCGATGCAGAGCCCCGTGCTAGCTAATATCGTTAGCCTATCGAGCACCGATGACATTCCGGGCGCTGGGACAGTCAAAAACGTCAATTTTCTAATCGGCACGAGCGGCATCGTTGGCATTAAAACCGGCAACACCGATCAAGCCGGCGGCGTTTTTTTGTCAGCCAGCACCACTACCGTCGATCATAAAACCGTCGCTATCGTTACCGCCGTCTTGGGGGCACCGACCTTATGGCAAGCCCTCGATAATAGCCTGCCGCTGATTCGCTCGGCTCAGACAAATTTCTCGGCCAATACGCTAGTTCCAGCCAACAATGTGGTCGGCCGTTACCGCCTACCCTGGGGTGGCAGCGTGCCGGTAGTTACCAAGACGGCCACGACCGTAACGGCTTGGAATGGCTCGATCATCCCGGTCACCATTCAGTTACAGCCCGTGTCGGCCACTAGCCGGGCTGGCCAAGTCGTCGGCACCGTGACGGCCAAAAAATCATTGCTTAGTGCCGGGGCGAGCAACCCGGTCGTTCTAGCCGAGACACCGCCCAGTCCTTCGGTTTGGTGGCGGTTGGGTCACCCGTTTTAGACGGCTACTTGGGCTGTCGGCAACGGGGCTACTCTTGTTAATTGTAAGTGAGGGGCGAGGAGGGATCGCTCCGTTGCACTGCGCTCCGCCGCTGCGGCGTGCTCGGAGTAAACTCCTGCGCGCGTCTTTGCTGCACGGAACGTTTTCGTACGATCTTGGCAAAATGATTTACCTTGTTGGTGGGCGAGGAGGGATCGCGCAACGAAGTTGCGCTCCGCCACAAAGTCATGCTCGAAGCAAGCTTCTGCGCGTGACTTTGCTCTGCCTAACCCCTCCGTTCGCTTCGCTCTCTCTGGTCGGGTTCGATTCTTATACACCAACTAAAAACGGCCAGCTTGCGCCGGTCGTTTTTAGTTGGTGGGCGAGGAGGGACTCGAACCCTCAAGGTTGTTAAGACCAGCGGATTTTAAGTCCACCGCGTATACCAATTCCGCCACTCGCCCTTATTGAATCACCCGGTCAGCTGACCGGTTTGGTTGACTGTTTTGACTAGCAGAACTTGCCTCTATACTATCACTATTTAGAGATGAACCTTACCATCCACGATTTTTTTGAGCAAATTATGCATATTTGGCGATAGCCCGTCCAAGCGCTGCAGTTGATAGACAGTAAAATATCGACATTCGTCGTGCTTGGCTTCGCGAGGGTGGGACTGGCCGTCAATAATTATTGCCGACAGCCATTTATACCTGTAGTCTTGATCGTTTTGCCTAAAGTTTTGCTTGTCGAGCTCGCGGCCAATTAACACCTCGACGCCGAGCTCTTCGCGCAGCTCGCGCACAACCGTGTCCGCCGGCGTTTCGCCACTCTCAACTTTACCACCGGGCAGCTCCCACTGGGCAAGTTCCGGGGTATTTCGATGAATCAGTAATAGTCTGCTGTCTAGGTCGGTTATCACGCCGCCCGCTAATTCTATTCTCATAACTGTACTCGATTACGTAAAATGGAGGCACCTACCGGATTTGAACCGGTGTACGCGGTTTTGCAGACCGCTGCGTAACCACTCCGCCAAGGCGCCACTTAAGGCTATTTGAATGAACCCACTACATCTCTGCCATCGTAGCGAAAGCCGACCTGATGAGTGCAATTTGTCAGTTCTTGCGAGGAAGCGTATCGATAGATACGGTGACGAACAAAACTGTCAAAGTGTGCCGTCAGGATGGGTTGCAGCCGAATGGAAGATTTGCAGTGGGTTCATTATACCCTGTCGGCACCCTGTTTCAAAGAATCCATCACCTATCTCCCTTCGCAATGAAAGCCAAGCTGGCAAGTGTCATTTAAAAATTGTGGCGCGGAAGCGGATCAAAGATACGGCGACGCCTAAAAACCGTTAAAGTGGATCTTCAGGCTTGGTTGTGTCAGGGGGTAGATAGGTGCTGGGTTCATCGACATTATTAATAATAGCGGCTTCCGACTCGGCTTCGATTGCCAGTCCGGCTTCGTTGAGGGCGGGTACGAGGTGCCGAAGAAGTGCTGCCTTGTGCGGATCAAACACCTCATGGATCTCAACTCCAGCTTTGCCCTGAAGAACTGCCTGCCAAAGTGAAGCCAAAGCATCAGTATCCAAACTACTTTCATCTCGATAGGCTGAGAGCGTCAATTCACCGACCGCCAGCAGCATAGCCTCGTCGACTTGTCGCTGGTTATCGACCTCCTCGCGGAGACGTAAGCTCTTCTTGGCGTATTCAGACGGTACAAAGCATTCGAGCGTCGTCTGAACCAGTCCTGCCGTACGTGTTAGGCGTAATATTCGCCAGCTCAAACTGCGCGCTTGATTAAAAGGGTTAATTTCCACCGCGGCTACTCCTCCTCAAAACTACCAGACTAAACCATTCTTGGCCGTCTGTCGGTGAAATACTGGCTTGATTTTTATCCAAACTCCGTTTATGCCCAAGGGCGTAGAGCGGTTAACACGGAGCGGGATAAAGCTTTCGCTGTCAGCTGGCTGATTTAGCCGTCAGATGCCAGTGGCAGTTAGAAGCCACCCGCAACGTGACTGTCTCGCTATGAGCCATCGTGTATTTCTGATCACCGAAACCACTGATACCTTGAGCGGTAATTGGTCGGGCTTGCGTGCTTTCAGAACCATTTTCATCAAGAATAGTCACGTTAAAGTAGCCCGGCGACGCCGTTTCGTTGCACAAGAAGTCCCAATAAACGTCCCACGCCAGTGGGGCCAGGAAAGCCTGGCTCTGGGCGGAGCTCGGACCGGTTAGATAAAGCAGCTTCTTTCCGCCCGCCGGAATCTGGCCTGCCCGATACGTCGTCTGCGGGAGGCTAGGTGCTGAAGGCGTTAATTTTGTTCGCTGCGTCAACCCCCACACAACTAGTACGAGAAGCGTCACCGCGATAATTATATAAACGAAACGCCGCTTCGGGGCGGGCGGTTTTATGTGCTTCATTTTTATGTACTATACTCTGCTGAATATCGAAAATAAAAAATATTTGCGCTGTTAAATCGCCGCGACAGGGCTAAATAGAGCGACTAAAGCCGGTTCCGCTACTGGCTCGTCAAAAACAGGACAACGGGCTAGGCCCAGCCGAACGAGGCTGAGAATCATGGCTTCGTGATCCATGCCGATATTGAGCGAACAGGCCTTCGGGAAAGATCCGTAGTCGTCAATGAGGCTTGGAATGAGATTGGCTTCGAGAAAATGCGGGGTACCAGCTCCGTCGAGTCGGATGTCAATTCGGCCGTAGTCGCGCCCACCAAGGGCCTCGAAAACACGGGCCGCGACGTCAACTACTCGGGCTCGGGTCATGGCGTCGATGTCCGCAAGAACGGTTTCTTGGTTCGAGGACTTTACCTGTTGGCTCAGGATACGATCACCGCGCCCGTTGTCCGTCGCGACGAGCTCAATCGGCATGACAAGCAGTTCGTCCGAAGACTCGTCCCGCAATATCGCCACGCTGAACTCACGACCAGTTAGATATTCTTCGACCAGAGCATCGGTCGAATAATTAGTTGCTAGCGACGCGACTTTAGCGCGCAAATCGGTTAGGTTGCGCACCACGGAATCATCGTCGATACCTTGACCACCGCCTAGATTAGTCGGCTTGACGAAGAGCGGAAAGCTTAACCCTATATCGGTATCGGCGTAAGCTTGGCCGTTTTTTATTACCAAGAATGGAGCAGTCTTGAGGCCGGCGTCCAAAACGCGCTGTTTGGCGAGCGATTTGTTAAATTCGAACTCAATGGCCTTCCGGGCCGACCCGGTATGGTTGATGCCCCGCGACTCAAGATAGTCGGAAACCCAGATTTTTCCCGCCGGTGACTCGTTGTCCGGCAAAAACTTTAGTCCCATAAAGACCAGGTCCGGTTGCTTAGCCACGAGCCGTTCCAAGTCGGCGGCGTTATTGACAGTCGACACCCCCACCACCGCATAATGACTCGCCAAAACGGCCTGAATCGCGTCGCAAGACTCCTGACTCAATGAGCTGAGTCGGGCAGTCGTGGAACGAATTATTTCAATATGTTTTTGAATTTTTTTCATATTTTCTTACTGTGACCGGGGCCACCTTTGTTTGACGATTTAATGATTAAGACCGGTTAGCGGGCGCTGGTTTCAGCGATAGCCGCCACCAAAACTACGAGCTTCCTGGGGACGCGCTTGATTAACAACCAGCGAGCGACCGTTCAGCTCTTTGCCGCTCAAGGCCTTGATGGCCGCCTGAGCTTCTTTGATATCAGCCATTTCGACAAAACCAAAGCCTTTGGACTGGCCGCTGTCACGATCCTTGATAACCTTCGCGCTCGTTACCACACCGTGCTCGGCGCACATCGCCTCGAGCTCTTGGTCGGTTACACTGTAGGCGAGACCGCTGACATAAAGTTTCATTGCCATAATTAAAGAACCCTTCTTTAAGTTATTAACGATTGGGTTTAGTGTTGCTAACCGAGATATTGTTAGGATCGCGATGGCGAATCATAACAACGGAGAGGGCGCAACAACCAATTGCTTAATGTCATTATACCACGAATTACCCCTATACGACGGCCACTAGCCGGTCGATTGACAATTCCCAGCGCATGATTATGGGCGGACACGGCCGTAGCGACGTGGCGAAACCTCAATCCTGAAATAATTTATTAGGCAGCTAATCCAGTTTTTTCATAATTCTGTCGAGCATCGCCATCCGGACGTACAGGCCGTTACCGGCTTGACGAAAGTACTTGGCGCGCGGATCTTGGTCGGTCGAAACCGGGATTTCGGCAATCCGCGGCAGGGGGTGCATGATTATCGCATCCTTGGGCATAACGTCGAGCGCTTTAGCGTCAAGGATGAAGTGCTCCTGGCCCATAGTAAGCGATTTGCCGGAATGGCGTTCCAGTTGCAAGCGAGTCCAGTAGACAACGTCGGCTTGGCTCAGCACACCGTACATGTCGCTGGTTTCTTCAAAACTTGTACCATTTTTTTTGAGGTGTAGCTTGATATCCTCGCCGATTTGCAATTCCGGGGTCGAAAGAAAGCTGATGTGATTATCCGGGTAAAGGGAGAGCAACTTAGACAAGGACCGCACCGTCCGACCGTGGGCCAGGTCGCCCCCCATAACCACGTTGAGCCCATCGAGTTGGTTGAGCTGCTCCTGGATGGTGTACATGTCTAAAACTGCCTGAGTTGGATGCTCCCCCTTACCGTCACCGCCGTTGATAACCGCTATCTTGCTGACGCTAGCCGCCCGCACGGCATAACCGTCTTCTTTGGTTCGGAGGACGACGGCATCGACGCCGTATTCATTAAACACCCGCATAGTGTCTTCGATAGTCTCGCCTTTTACGGCCGATGAAGTGACGGATCCATTTTCGGTACTGACCACCCCGATGCCAAGTTTCGTGGCGGCAATTTCAAAACTAAAACGCGTCCGCGTCGAAGGCTCATAAAACTCCGACAGCATGATCCGACCAACGTGCGACTGCATAACCTCGCGCCGATCGGTTATATCTAGGTCATTGTCTCTAAAATAGTCGGCCTGTGAAAATAGTTGGCCAAGTTGCTCCGTATCAAACTGTTCGGCGTTTAGTATATGTGGCACGATTCCTCCTTTTAAAAAACCGGTAGATTGCTCTACCGGCTGTTATTACTAGTTAAATTGTGGCTTAAGTCCTCTTCCGATCATAAAGCTCCTGGCACTTAGTATAGCATGAGCGATTTAGTCCGTTCGAATATGTGCATCGGGGTGTTATCCGCCATATCGTAATTATGCCACCAAATAATTTGTAGCGAATCAAAACGGCTACCTATGAGATAGCCGTTTTAATCCTGTTAAGTTTTGTTTTTGAGTGTCAGGGCTATGCGTTGGTTCTCGACGCTATCGGCCGATTGTCCTACTCTGGTCAGTGAGCGGCAACGTCAGCTGTCACTGAATTTCTTTGCGTTAGTATCTATCAATCCCAACTAAAGTTATTCCACTTATCGGCTATCGTACCCATGAAGCTTCTTTCGGTACCGTGGACTTTGTAGCACTGTTCGCGACTCAATCTTTTATTAGTCATTTTGTTGCGTGCGATAGAGTATGAACAGTTTACTGTTGTGTTGCGAGATCTATCGTAGGCGGCTTTATCTGTCTGACACCTCGCTTTAGTGGTATTGGTGTGGTCTTGGCCTTTGTAGTCGGTGTAACAAACGTAGATAGTTGCGGGTTTAGGCGCGGGCGTTACTAGAGGATAGGCGGAGGATGAGGTAGTAGTACGGTGGAGGTAGTCGGGAGTGGCGGGAGTGGCGGGAGTTGTGCGGGTGGCGGGAGTGGCGGGAGTGGCGGGAGTGGCGGCACTAGTGTTGCTGGTACAGGCCGTCGTACGGGCTCCACCAGCTAGGGCGGTCCAGGTGCAGGCACCGACGACGCCGTCGTTGGTTAGTTTGTGATTGGCCTGATAGGCTACGACCGCACCGTGGGTACCGCCGCCGAAGACGCCGTCCTGGGTAATGCTAAGCCGTTGTTGCAAATAGCGAACACAGTTGCCGGTACTGCCGACGCGCAGGACTGGCTTGCTGGCTGGGGGTCCAGGACATGATGCCGTAGTTGCCGGGGCGCTAGTAGGAGCGGCAGTTTTAGCTGGCGCTGTAGCCACCACTGGCTTCGGTGCCGCGACTACCGGCTTGGGAGCAGTAGCCACTGGCGCTGCGACTACCGGTTTAGGGGCCGAGGCCAGCGTTTTGGCGCTATTGAAGGCGTTCACCTTTGACCAGGTGTAGGCACCGACGATGCCGTCACAGCTAGCGGCTGTGGTGGTACAGCTCGAACCGGCGACGTGATTGGCGAACTGGAATTTCTGAACGGCAAGTTTAGTGGCGGGGCCAAAGTCACCGTCAACAGCTATGCCCGGCGAAGTAGTCGTATTGGTGAGGGCATACTGCAGGTAACGGACACAAGTGCCCTGAGAACCGGACTTGAGTAGCGTTTGGCTGGCGCAGGTATAAGGGTTTTTGTAGGGTATTTGGGCGTGGCTGGCCACTAGATAATAAGTACCGCCGATGGCGGCGGCCAGGACGATAAACGCCATGACAAAATGGTGCGAGAAACCGCGGGCATTAAGGTTTTTAAAGCTCTTCATATTGTGATGTACTTTCTTTTTTGTTTTTGGGATTCTGACTAGTGTTATATAGAACCATAGCGCTTATGTCAATACTTTTACGACAGTCTGCTGGCAATCGTCGCGGAGACCGGACAGCGAGCTATGACCCGTCCTTGCCCCTTCCCAAATCGAGCAAATGCTGATACTGCCAAGCACGCTCGGCGTCAACGGCAGTTTCAGCATTGGTAGCTTCAACGCTGTCTCTGACAGCAGTAGCTGCGTATATAGCGGCAACGATGGCATGACCGGCGGCATGGGCGGTCGCCACGGCTTGCCCGGCGGCCCGGGCAGCGGAACGCGCGGCGCTAGACTCTTCCGCGATGCGGGCCGCCGCATGGGAAGCAAGTGAAGCCCGGCGTATCGTCACCAGTCTAAAGACCCCAGTACTCACCCACGCCCGGCCGGCTTCGATAGCCAACCTGGGGCGATCATCGGCTGGATATTTTTCCTCAAAATAGGGCAATACACGTTCGGCACAATCACAGGCCCAGACCGCCAGTGTTTTATGATCAGTCTCACCTGCCAGCTCGGCGATTGGCCTATCTAAGTCTGTTTTTACCAGCTTTGGTTTCACCATATCCTTAACTATAACAAAAAGAGACCTGACTGGTATCTTCTCTATAATGCTAGTGGTTGGTGCGGCAAGTGGGTAATTAGTCTTCTTGTTGGCCTTATCCTAGCAACAGAATTAGTATTAGTTATTAAGTTTAAAACTACTAATAATCTGTTGATCGTAACAAACCGTGGCTCCGAAATCACTCTGCAGCTTGCAAGCCTGTCCAGTGGCCCAAAAGACGAGCAAGCTGGTCTTTTGATAGTAGTGTAACGTGTAGCTCCCGCCCAAGTTGGCACAACCACCCATCGGTTCACTTTTGCCGTCACAGACGAAACTGAGCGTGCTCCAGGCAGCCTTCGAGTCAGCGGTTATTGAACTGACCTTTAGGGTTGGGTCGCTAAATATCTGCTGGACTTCGGAGTTTAAGCTATTGCCAGGCGTTTTGATAGCTGCGATGAGCTGGAGGGACGATATGTTCGCGTAGCTTGGAACGATAGTTACCGGGGCATGGTATTTCTCAATCAAATCAACCGTGACGGGTGTTATCACGCAACCGCTCGCTAAACTGTAGCCGCTGTTACCGTTAACGGTAGCGTCGGCAACGCCCGTTAGTTCGGCGGTGGAAGTCGTAGTAATGTAAAAATTATTATCTTTATTGACTAGCGTCGTCGGCAACAAGCCCGATGTCGTTACATGGTGAGTCGGTGCGTCGACAAACTTACCGTAGTTGTCGTGAACGGTCGCCGATGTCGTACACCCATTTTCTGCATAAACTGTTTTGGGGAAGTCGAATGAAAATCCAAGCGTTTTATTGGTATAGGTATTTAATGTGCCGTTCGATTGTAGGCTGGCCGCTGCACCAGAAGCAGCTCTCTTCTTGAACGTCGGGCTAGCCGAAGTCGTGGTGACCAAGAGTTTGTCGGCGGTTTGTTTAGTGTGCCAGACAAACAGGCCGACCGCACCAATGGTTGCGATTATTATGAGGAAGAGAATTGGCTCCAGAATGCTGAAGCCTGTTTGGTCGTTCCGTAATTTGCCCATCGTGATAGTTTCCTTGTATTTAGGTATTTGATTCAAGCATAAGCTGAGAGGAGTTTTAAAGCAATAAAAATGACCTCATTTTATTGAGTTCAAAGTTCTTATGCTTGGTGCGGTAAGTGGGTAATAGTTTACACCCTATTAGAGATGTGATTAGTAGATGGAAGCTTGAACTATGATTTGCCGTTTAGGTACTTGCCAGCAACGCTTAATGCAAACGACGGAAGTATGATAAATACAGTTATCATTACAAGTTTCATCAACATTTTGTTTAAATCAGAGTTATTAGCATCAATTTCCGAAGATGTCAGAATTGATAAAATCCCTAAAACACCAAAGGCGACTGAAGAGCCGATGAACAATCTTGTAGCTATTCTTTGCATAGCCCCAGTATACCAAAAGAGCGGATCAATCGAGTTTATTTTGATACGGATAACGGGACTCTAAAGCCGCAGTCATGGCGTAGTTCTAAACAATGGTAATGTCGTTAAGCGTTGCTTTGGCGCCGTTTAGAATTGCGTAAGTAACCTTATCCATGGTCGCGCCGTCAAAAATCGCGCGCTTAACGGCCGTATGATGGAATGATACATTACGCAGTGTCGCATTTCTGAATGTTGTTTTCTTGAGTGATGCACTATCGAACACGACACCTTCCAGTGTCATACCATCAAATGAAACCTCGCCGAGGTCGGACTGGCCAAACTCGGTTTCGCCTAGGGTGGCACCGGCGAAGGTGGCATCGCGAAAGTCCGAGCCTTTAAACTTGGTTCTGGTAAGATTTGCACCGTCGAGGCAGGCGCTGTGGAGATCGCTGCCACTAAAAACGGCATCGGTTAGGTTGGAGGCTTTAAGCATGGCACCCCGTAAGGCAGCCCCTTTAAATGTGGCACGCGTCAGGTTTGACCCTTCAAAAGACGTTCCGGCGAGATCGCTGCCGCTGAGGTTAGCTTCGGTTAAGTCAGAGTAGCTTAAATCGGCCTGCTTTAGTGACGAGGCTTTGAGCCGTGCGTTGCGGGCCTTGGCCTGCCCGGCAGCTCCGGCTTCTCTGGATTCTTGATGTGGCACTTGCTCCATTATTTCTGCAATGTCCCCGAACGAGTCAATTGTTGCCTGGTATGCCTCGTCGTCGCTCTTGCCTTCCTTTTTCAAGTCGGCAAATTTTTCCTGCAAATTGCCAAGCAGTTCCCGTGTTACGTCTGCCCGGGCAGGAAACTTACCGTAAGGCGCAAATGCTTGGTCTAAAAATTGTTGTAGCTTGTCTTCCATAGTAATTCCTTTCTTACAATAATTCGCCCAGGATTTGCTTGGCATAATCCCAGTTCCGTTTATTTTCTTTATATAATGCGCGGCCGCTTTCGGTAATTCGATAGTACTTGCGCCGGCCACCCTGAGATTCGTCACCCCAGTACGAAGTGATGTGTCCGTCGTTTTCCAAACGCTTCAAGCTCGAATACATGGTGGCTTCTTTCAGATCGTAGAGCTGGTTTGAATGTTCGTGCACAAGCTTGGTAATTTCGTAGCCATACTTATCACCTCCCGTCAAAAGTCTGAGGATGATAGTATCGGTGTGACCGCGAAGTAAATCCGATGATAGTTTCTGATCAATCATAATTACAATGTACGCCGTATTACTATGCCTGTAAAGGTAATATTAGACACCTGGTGTTACTCCTTTGAAAAATAAAAACCCCACTAGTGTGGGGCATTTATTTTGGTGCAACATTGTTGCTGAAAGTATAACCGTATTACAGAGTGGAATTTAGCTAAACTCGGAGTTTATTTCAGTACTTAGGCTAATAAGCTCAGTGAACGAGTTTTGCAGCGATTCAACATGTACTTCAGCATTAAAGTCACCGTTCATTCCTGTCGGATTATCTGTAAACAGCACATCAACTGTATCCAAGATATAGCGTGACTTCTGTATTGTTCTTTCAGCATCCCCAACCCCAGATAAATTTTCAAACCTTTCATTTAGGCCAGATTCTAGTTCGTCTATACCAGCCCTGATAGTCTTCAGACTTCCACCGGTCATTACTGCTCGATCAGCAGTGTTGCCATATACCCAGCTAAATATCTTTTCAAATGCATACGTCTGTCTATCCTCACTGAGTTTTGTTTTTACCGTGGCTGCATAGTTAGATTTTTTTGCTTTCATTCCGGTTAGTATATCCTCTACTGACTTCCTTATATATTTTTCATTCGCCTCAATAGCATTTTTAAGATTGATTTCCTCAGTTGAAAAATTAGGATATGTCCAGGCAGTAATGGTTGGACCGCCAACCGTGATTCTAGATATGCCATGATAGGTAGTTGGTTCATTTTTCTTTCGCCCATACTTGGGGTGACCAAAATACTTGTTGCGAGTTTCTCTGACTTCGCTTGCTTGAGAGTCGGTAGAGATATCTATTGCTGGCAGGCAGAGCCCCTCTGTCAAATTTCTGATAGCATCCTGTTGCATATACATGGCCTGGAATAAGCCGTACACTCTCAAGTATTCGTTCCCTTGGCTGCTGGTTGATTTTTCCTGATCAAAGGAACTTATTGCTAGCTCTGTGTCTTCAATAGTGTCCATTGCGGCACAAGTTAGATCCCAGTTAAACCCATGCCTCTGTATATTTTGAATAAATATTGCCTTATTCATAATGTTTCGAATATCTCCGCATGCGTCAGTAATGGTTCGCTTGTTCATTTCTTCTTTCCGTGACAGTTCTTAAATCTTTCTCCGGACCCACATGGGCATGGCTGGTTCCGAGCAATATTAAGCTTTGCAAAGTTCTGCTCAAGATCCCGATTTAACTTGTCTTCCGCATCTGCAAGTTGCGCCTCTGTGTAGTCTTCAATGCGAAGCTCAACAATCTTTTTAATACTCAGCTCACCTTCAATATCTATCTGAACAGAGAGCCAACGATCGAGCCCATTTTTCTTCATGAACAAGGCACAACGCAGCTCTTCTTTCTCCCAGCTCTTTTCTGTAACTTGGCCGATACTTAACCCTTTGCCCATATCCTTAGCTACAAGGCGAACCGTCCGCTGACCTTTGGAGCTTTGCGTGGTTAGGAGTGTCTTAATGTGTTTCGTAGTTTCTCTACGTTGAGAGCTATCGTTACCAAGCAAAAATGAACCAACCTCATAGCGGTAAGGTTCAGTGGATTGATTCAATGCATCAATGAAAGTACGAAGTTCTTTTGATAACTTTTGTTCGGGAGTTTGCGGAGTTTCATCGGCAGCCTTTGCCATAAAATACTGATCAATCTCCAGACCATAGGCATTAAAGATCATGCGGGTGGCATTAGGCTCAATATTTTTGTGGTAGTAGTTCATTGCGTGATAAAGCGCAACATGATCAATCTCGTCGTGCTGCGATAAGGCTGTGTTTGTTGCCGCTTCAAGTCTGACTTCAAGATAGTGACTAAACTCTACGCCCTTATCTTTGAATAAATCTGCCACGGCGCGTAAGTCATCCAGTGATATCTGCCACGGCATACTATCGTTAATAGTTGGATCGATCACTGACAATTGCGCCAAGCTAGCTCCAACCCATCCCAATTGCTCGCGCGTAACAACAATCCGAAAGATTTTCCTATACTTACCATGCTCAACAGTATGTAGTGGTTTTTTGCCTGTACTATCGTAAAAATTAACTTTGTCAGATGACTTTATGTATCTCTCGGCTCGTTCTGATTGTCGCTGACCTTCAAATATCAGCTCTTTCAAATCTTTCTCCAGCGAGTCAGGAGCACCCCTACTTGCGCCTGCAGAAATACCCCCTGACTTAACCTCAACCAGCATCAATACGTCGTCCACTTCGATTAAACCGTCAAGCTCGGTTAATTGGCCATTTTCATCTGGGTTTGGATAGTATAAGTTCCCAGCAGAAAACGAAGGCTTAACAATACCGGATAATAATTCCAACGCTTCTTTCTCTATATAGTCGGATCGAGCCTTTTCAATAGATGTCCTTTTAGACGGTCGCTTTTTATTCAAATCAGCTTCAATAATTTCTGTGATTCGGTCCTCAAAACCCGAGTGATAAAACGCGTAGAATTTTCCATCTACTTCCAAGAATGGCTTGTAGTGAAGTATGTCCGTTGAAAGTGGACTCAAATCTTCATGGTTTGTACCGGTCAATTTATCAAGTGGCTCTTCACCGGGTTTCACGGATAGTAGGCTTAGTATTGATTTTGGAAGAGATGAAACCTCTGTAATCTCAAATAGTTTTACAGTCCAAGCTTCTGTTAGCTTATTTTGAACATCCTCATTTAATGCTTTGAGCTCGGGTGACTTTTGAATCTCCGCCTGGTACTCAGGGCTTGTTTCGTCAAGACCCAGTTCTTGAGCTCTTTTTCTAAGCACATCTACGGCTTTCATCGAAGCTATGTGCTTTGCTATAACACCACGTCTCTGGTGCTCAGAAAGCTGCTTCAGCCCAGCAAGAACCTCGGCCGCGCCAACACCGTATACCTCTTTGAGCAGGCCGTCATACGGCTCAAGTGATGTGCGCCAATAATCTTCAAGGAAGTTAGGGAATCGATTAACCCTGACCATTAGTCGCATCAAGTCGAGTGAGTGCACCAAACCTTCTATTTCTGTAGGGCTCTTACCTTTTGGCGCTCTTGTTGAAAGGTAGCTTGAAGTGATGTCCATGATTTCCATAACCATAGACCAGATTTTGTTACTATCTTCATCGCTAATGTCGGCTGCCTTTGGATTGCCCGGAGTGCGTGCTATCAAGTACTGGAGATACTCAAGACTTGGCAGAACTTTATTTTCCTCTGATGTAAGTTCGCTCTCCGTCTTGCCATGCCTCAGTACATTGAGTGCCATATAGCCTGCCATGTGCATCAAGTCGAGCGGATCGTACTTGGCGATCATTTTTTGGAGCTCTTGTATTTTCTTCTCCAGTTCAACCAAGAGTTCTTTGTTCGCTTTCTTGAGCCCTTTAAGGAGCTCTGCTTGCTGCTCTGGAGTAGAGTTATTCTGCATTATTATGTGCTTACCAGCACGTATGAACTCAAGCGGTCCATACTGAAATCGCTCATCAATCCTGGTTTTACCAGTTAGTCGTTGAGCTTCATTTGCTTTCCGCCTCTTCTTGTTCTCTCGTCGTTTCGACATGCCTACCTCTGTACATAGTATATGCGAAAATAGTTACCAATACACCCGTATCTTTTGAGGGTTATGAATGCCAGTGCGTCCGGGCGCGCTTAGGTCGGTGGGTTATAACCTTCATTTCAATCAAGAAAGCGGCACTTTTTGTCCCGTTTGGTCGACCTGACGGGACGTAGGTTGAAACCAACCATCCGATCAATAAACAAAAAGCCCCCGATCAAGGGAGCTTTTCTGGGTGTCAAATTGGTGCGGGTGAGGGGACTCTAACCCCTGGCCTCGTCCTTGGCAAGGACGCGCTCTAAACAACTGAGCTACACCCGCTCGTCGGAGCGTACAGGCTTATCTCGTTTTGCCGATTGGCAAAAGCTTCGACCTAGCCTTACGCTGCTCCTCTCAATTTTGCAAACAGTCGCTTATGCTCCTTGGTTTACAAAATTGACTCCGATAATTCTAACAAATTATCGGCCCAAATAAAATCTGGTGGCTCCTCCCAGACTCGAACTGGGGACACAAGGCTCTTCAAGCCTCTGCTCTACCAACTGAGCTAAAGAGCCAGATGTTGATTTAATTATTAAAGTGCTTGCTTGAGCTCCCTACTCTACAGCTTCGGTCTGGGCCAGCTATTATTCTAGCAGAAGGTGCTCGGGTTCGGCCTATAATTGCGCCAAAGATTGACTACGACTCTGTTATTTTACAGAGTAACGGCGGTTTTATCAACTTAACTGCCAGATATCGGCTGAAAGTTGCTTAATGGGGGCGTCGTCGGTCACCATTTGCAAATCTGCTAATTCGGCGGCATCGACGAATCTAGCGGCCAACATGCCATCACCGTAATTGAAGTCCGAGCTTTCCAAGGTCACCACGGCCACTAGCCGCAACGCCATGTAGCCGCGCTGATTCATTCCTTGGTAGGTCATGCAGATGCCCGAGGTTGTGGCGACGCCAACACCCAACTCTTCATCGATCTCGCGGTTCAAACAATCACGAAACGATTCGCCGTGCTCCCAACCACCACCTGGGAGCTCCCAGTCACCATCACCGTTCTGGACAACCAATAGTTTATCCTCGACGTTAAATATCAGCGCTTTAACGGCGACGCGATAATGCGGGCTCTGTAGGATTTCGGGGTTAAACAAGTTCAGGCTTCTTCTCAAACCGATCTTTATCACGCGTCTGGGCTTTCAGAATTACTTTTTGGAGGGCCGCGTCGAGGTCGACGCCTTCCGAATTGGCCATACAGATGACGTCGAACATAATGTCGCCGAGCTCGCCCTCAAGGTCGTCGGCAGACTCGGTTGGCTTTTTGATCTTGTCGCCATATTTATGGTTGAGGACGCGGGCCAGTTCGCCGACTTCTTCAATCAAACGAGCCAGTTGGCTCAACGGCGTCCAGTACGGCGTTTTGAAACCCTGCACCCAATCATCAACTTGCTGCTGGTAATCGCTGAGGGGCACTAGGCCTTTTCCTTGGCCATGAAATCTTTGACGCTGGCGACGGTGTCCAAAAACTGGGCCGGAAAGATGATCGTGCTATTCTTTTCGACGGCGATGTCGCTCAAGACTTGGAGGTTGCGGAGCTGGAGGGCGATTGGATGGGCCGAGATAATGTCGGCAGCTTCACCGAGCTTGGCGGCGCTGAGCTGTTCACCTTCGGCGGCAATCACTTTGGCGCGCTTTTCGCGTTCGGCTTCGGCCTGCTTGGCCATGGCCCGTTGCATGGTATCGGGCAGTTGGATATCCTTGACCTCGACCGTGCTGACGTAAATTCCCCACTTTTCGGTGGCGGCTTCCAGAATGACTTTAATTTTTTCATTGATGACGACCGTTTCGCTCAAGACATCGTCAAGACTGCTCTGGCCGACAATGTTACGTACGGTGGTCTGGGCAATCTGGTAAGTGGCGGAAACGACGTTTTCGATCTCCACAATCGCCTTCGTCGGGTCGATGACTTTGTAGTACGCCACAGCCGACACGTCGATCGAAACGTTATCTTTGGTAATGATTTTTTGTGATTCGATTGGCAAGGTCACGATGCGCAGGCTTACCTTGCGCATTTGGTCGACAATCGGGATGATCAGGCGCAGACCGGGTTCTTTGACGGCATCGCGAACGCGGCCGAGCCGGAAAACGACACCGCGCTCATACTGGTTAATAATTCGAACGCCGTTGGCGATAATGATCAGAGCGATTACCAGAATAATAATTACAAGTGCCGACATAGTTACTCCTTTGATTTATGTGCTTATTGTACGGCGGGAGATGATGCTAGGCAATAAGGAACTCGGGTTGATTGTTGATAAGGGCGCTGAGGGATCGCTCCGTTGCACTGCGCTCCGCCGCTGCGGCGTTATTGATTTGGGTATGAGGGATCGGCCTGGCGGCCTCCGCCACAAAGTCATGCTCGGAGTAAACTCCTGCGCGTGACTTTGCTCTACCGAACCCTTTGGACTCGCTGCGCTCGTGAGGTTCTTGTGGCCCAAGGCTCGACCAAATAAAAATACCCTGCTTTCGCAGAGTATTTTTATTTGGTGGGCGCTGAGGGACTCGAACCCCCGACCCTCTCGGTGTAAACGAGATGCTCTAGCCAACTGAGCTAAGCGCCCCCAGTATTCGCTCCGGAGATAATACCATAGTTAGCCTGCCCTTGTCATTCGCAACCGCTTCATATCCAAATTTTTCATAGGCTCGAACGGCCGGATTATTGGCAGCCTTAGTCCGCAGCCAGATACCTTCAAACTCACCCACTCTGACACCATTCTCGGAACTAACGATATAGTCCTTCAGGGTTGCCGCCATAAACGGAAGTGCCAAATTTTTATTGTGATAACCCCTATATAGGCACATCCCAAAGGCATGGTTAGGGGCTGGCCTGACTTCGGGTAAGCGCGCAAGTCTTGCCGGCTCGTACCAGGCGATACCGCCTAGATTGTCCTGCTCCGGATTCGTTAGCATGTAGATAATTTGCTTACCGGCGCGCTGCCAGCGCTGAAAAGCGGCCGGACTCCTGAAGCGTTCGTTCTCGCCAGCCAAAGTCGTCGCGGCACCAAGTGGTTCTTGGGCTTTGATAACTAATTGCTCGACTAAAGACTCAGTGTACCCGGCAATTATATTGAGATCACCGCCGATAGCCGTTTCTAATGTTCTCGGAGTTGGTGTGGGATATTCACTCATGATAGTTTTACCATTATAAAATACATTGTCACTTGTGTCGACAAGGCGGGCACGTGGCGGACTTCGTCCTTCTCCATTGCGGCGTGCTCGGCGCTAGCTCCTAGGCGCGCCTTGTTACGCGACCTCCCGTTCGCTTGATTCTAGTAAGATGGTGCGGACGAGAGGACTATCGGCTTCGCCTCCGCCACAAAGTCATGTTATAGCTTCTCGCCAGGAAAACTTTAATTCAATAGGAAGGTTTTCTTGGGTTTGGCATATATCTTCGCTAACCGCTCAGTTATCGAAGCAAGCTTCTGCGCGTGACTTTGCTCTGCGACCTCCCGTTCACTGCGCTCTCTCGCGAGGTTCAACTCCTCTCGTCCGCATATACCAAATTAAATAACCTAAGCTTTCGCTTAGGTTATTTAATTTGGTGCGGACGAGAGGAGTTGAACCTCCACAGCCTTGCGGCCACTACCACCTCAAGGTAGCGTGTATACCATTTCACCACGTCCGCTCGCTCAAAATCTTGCAGCTGATAGGTCTGCAGAATTTGGTTGAACCACAATATCTTATCTGTTTTGAGCAAAAAACTCAAGCGCCTTCGGGAGAGTTATAGGGCTGAAAGCCAGTTCGGGCGGCGCAGCCTCGTCATTCTGAGTCAGCGAAGAATCCGAGCCTGGAGTTGATTGGATAGATCCTTCACCTGCGGCTCAGGATGACGACGGTGACAAAAAAGGCACCTCGAGAATACGAGAGCTAATCCCTAGCTGTGTGGCAGGTGGTCGTAAAAGTGAGCCAAGTTGTAGTCGGGACGAACGAGGGCTTTGATGTCGCCGAGGTTCGAGCCGAGCTTAACCCCGGGGTTCAAAGTGTTATAAGGGTCAAAAATCTGTTTCACCTTTTGGAAAAGGGCATAAACTTCGGTGCCGTAGACTAGTTCAAGATAGGGCGCGCGCAACCGACCATCGTTACGTTCACCGCTCGGCGTCCCGCCCAGGCTAATCACGAATTTATAGTAGTCGTCCATCAGGCGGAAAGCTTTTTGACGATCGCCGACTTGACCGATGTTAAGTAGTGGCTGCAGATGGACGCTGCCACTACCGGCGTGGCCCCAGACGGCCGGCTTAAGGCCAGCCTTCTCGAACAATTTGTAGACTCCGTCGAAATACTCTTGGTAGCGCTCCACGGGGATGGTGGCGTCCTCTATGATTGGCACCGCTCGTTGCTGCCCGGTGCCGTTACCGAGCACGGTGGCGGTCGCTTGTCTGATTTTCCAGAGCCGTTGCTGGCTCTCCAGCTCCGTTTCGGTCTGCAAACTCAGGGCGTGCTTCTGGAAGATTTTGTGGGTTTTTTTGGTGAGTTTCTTCACGGTGTGTTCCTTGGTATTATCGAACTCCACGAACAAGACAACAGCTGGGAAGGGCGGTGGCATACTTTCCTTGAGCAAGTTGGGGTTGACGTCTTGGACGGCTTGCAGCATGTGCCCATTGACCATTTCCATGGCGCTGGGCGTTTCGGACATGTCTAACAGGTCTGAGATTGCTGATTGGGCGGCGTGGATAGTTTCGAACGTCGCCATAAACAGGGTTGTTTGCGGATTGTAGACTTCGGTCCTCAGCGTAACTTCGCTGACGATACCCAAAGTGCCCTGGCTGCCGACCAGCAGCGGCGTCAGATCAAAGGAACCGTCGTGGTGCTTGATGTCGAGTAAATTATAACCGGCGTTGTTCTGGGCAACCTTGAGGTCGAGCTTACCGAGTAAGTCACGATTTTCTTCCAATAGCGTATCGACCGACCGGTAAATTTCGCCCTCAAAAGAAGCCAAGCCCAGTTTCTTGTTGAATTCACGCTTGCTCAGCCGGCCGGTCTCCATGACTTCCCCGTTGGCGAGCACGATCCGTAAACTCTGGGCGTAATTCCGCGTCGTGCCGTACTTGACTGATTTTTCACCACCGGCGTTGTTGGCGACAGCGCCACCGATGGTCGAGTATTCGATCGAGGCCGGGGCGGGCGGCAAAAATCGACCGTGCGTGTGCAGTGTCTGTTGGAGCTTACCGTAATTAATACCAGGTTCGACAGTGACGGTACCGCCCTTGGTGTCGAGTTCGAGAATGCGATTCAAGTGAGCCGGGAAAACGAGCATGATACCGCCGCCCAACGCCGCTCCGGACTGGTCAGTACCGGCGCCCCGCGCCGTGATCGGGATAACACGGCCGCGTTCCGCCAACTGCCAGGTGAAACGAGCCGTTTTGCGGATATCGTTCTCGTTGCGCGGATAGACGACGAGGGCGGGAGCCAAGACGAATATACTGGCGTCGGTCGCAAAATAGCGTCGCGCGTCGGCCGATGTCATTACTTCCCCGACTAAATGTTCCTGCAAGTAGTGCGCAATTTTACTCATAAGCGGTCGATTACTCCTCTGTCGAATAGTCTTATTCCCTATCAGAAATCATAGCACATCCGGGAGTTTCACGCTTATGGTTGCAGAAGGCTGGGGTGGTTGTCGGCTTCGGTCTGTCGCTGGCGACTTCGAGGTTACCGTACCGTCCTATGTGTAAGACTTGCCGGTATAGCGCTTTTTATCGGCCTACTTCAGCCCATCGAGCTGACAAGTAAACCAAGGAATCCAATCATCAGGCCAAGCCATAGCAGTTTCTGGTTTTCTCGCTCTTTGAGAACGACGTAAGCCGCGAAGGCCAAGAGCGGTAAAGTAATCGAGGCAATGGCCGTGACCAGCGAGATATTATCAGACCGGACAATCGCCGTAACATAAAAAACGCCGGTTATCGCATTTGCCCAGCCCATACCGGCCGACCACTTTAGCTCGCTCCTGCCAAAAGTCCGCAGCGTACCCCGACGGACATCCTTGGTTGCTAGCACTAGCATGGCGAGTGTCTGGGCCGAATAACCGAAAATCAGATAAGCACCAATATCCATATAGCCCAGCGCTGCCTTTTCTATGACCAAGGCGATTCCCAAGGTCGCCGCGGCCGCGAGAGTTAGCGCAACCGATTGGATGTGTATCTTCCGGTGCTGCTTCTCGATATTGATCATTGGGGCCCTGATTGCCAGCAAGGCCGCGACCAGCAACAACAGAGCACCGATGAGCTGAAACTTGCTCAAGCCCTCACCTAGCACTGTCCAGCCGAGCACAACGACAACTATCACGTAGAACTGGTTGATGGTTTGATATTGGGCCACCGGCAGGCGTTTGACCGCCTTAAAATTGAGCCAGTTAGAAAGGGCCATGATACTGGAATTTAGGAGTAATAGAAACCCTATCCACCACGTCCAGTGCACGTGATGCGATAGCGACAGGCCAACTAGAATGCCCAACGGGGCCACGCCTAGTAAGTACGATATGGCCGGCGGGAACGAAGCGGGCGCCAAGGATCTTTGGGAATAGTGGCGTTGGATGAGCGATGTGAGTACGTTTGCGATTACCGATAAGCTGATTGCGAGTTGCCAGGACATATCCGCTATTGTACGAGATTCCTGGGTTATGCGGGCATTAATGGGGGTTCTTGGGCTAACGAGCCGCGTTTGAAGTCACGCCCTCAGGTGCGGATGAGAGGAGTATCGGCTGGCGCCTCCGCCACTGCGGCGCGTTATAGCTTCTCGCCAGGAAAACTATTATTTTAGAGGAAGGTTTTCTTGGGTTCGGCATATATCTTCGCTAACCGCTCAGCTATCGGAATAAATTCCTGCGCGCGTCCTCGCTCTGCGACCTCCCGTTCGCTACGCTCTCTCGTGAGGTTCAACTCCTCTCATCCGCAATAAACCATTCAAAAAGACCTAGCATAACTAGGTCTTTTTGAATGGTGCGGATGAGAGGAGTTGAACCTCCACGTTCTTGCGAACACTAGTACCTGAAACTAGCGCGTCTACCATTCCGCCACATCCGCGGGCGTAACAGAGGTATTTTAGCGTACTACCCTTCGCGGCACAAGCTCATGGTAGTTGGGAAATAGTAGATAGTAGACGGGCAAGCGCTTGCGCGCTTGCGCGCTTGAGCTACCGAGCAAACCCCAACTACCATCTACCAATCCCTATCTGCCAACTTTGCTCAGTTGTTGGTGACTCTGGCTTCGCGGATTTGCCAATTTTGGACGTTATTGAGACGATCGGTCGCCGTGTTTAGCGTCGCGTCCGATAATCCGGCAACTTCGCCGTTCGTCAGATATAAAACCCGCGGCTGGTACAAGCCAAGGGCCGGAGCATCCTGCTGCCAGGCTTGCAAAAACGGTTTGTACTTAATGGCGCGCAAGTTGGGGTCGAGCCTAGTGCGACCGGCCTCGAGAGAGGCGTCAGCCGTGGCATTCTTATACTCCGACAGGTTGAGGCGATTGGCCGAGCGGATATCGGCCTGCGAGCTGTCCCAGTAAACGAACACGTCTGGGTCGACCCCCAGCGAGATTCCATAGAGCACGGCATCATAATCGTGGTAGGTCAGGGCAATTTGAAAATCTTGGCCGGTCAACAAACGAACCGACACGGCCACACCGACCTGCCGCCACTGTTTTTGGAGCTCGGCTGTCACGGTGCGATATTCGGGCGTATCGGTAGCCACCATGCTAAACGTCAAGGGCTTGCCATCTTTAAAGCGCATACCGTTTTTACCGACTTTCCAGCCGGCGGCTTCAAGTTGAGCAGCGGCCGCTTGGCTATCGTGGCCGGCCTGCTCGTAGGCTGGATCGTAAGCCAATTGTCGCCGCAATAGTGGTTCGCGCACCGCCCGGGTCGGGTAGCTAAGATGACTTATAATGACAGCCGGATCGGCCGCTTTGACTAGGGCCTGACGCACCGCTACGTCTGTCAATGGGGGACTGGTGGTCTTAAAGAATACATAGGTACCAGCGGTTAAAAGCGGGTTGTGGACTATCGGCGAGCTTAGTCGATTGGTAGCGGGTACGCTCGACACGCCTTCCAGGCCATTGAGCTGTCCGGAACTAAAGGCGTCGACGAGTTGAGCCTTGTCGGCATAGGCGTGGACAATAAATTCCTGGAGTTTTGGTTTGCCCCCTTGGTAGTCAACGAACGGTCTCAGCACAATTTGCTGCTGGGCAGTACTATGTTCAACCCCACTGACTTGCACCGCCTGCCAAACGAATGGACCGGTACCGATTGGGTGGACCGTATTGAAGTCGGCCGACCGTAGATCCGTCGGCGGCAGCTTGGCCAGAAGGTGGGCGGGCACGATGCCATTGACTAAGTTATAGGGGAAAGAAGCCAGCACGCTTGGTAGCTTAAAGATTATTGTCTGCGGATCGGGGGCGCTGACAGTAATTCCCTGCCAACTGCTCATCAGCGGTGATTGGGCGTCAGGATTCTGAATCGTTTGATAGGTAAAGACGACGTCGGCGCTCGTGACGGGCCGACCGTCGTGCCACTTCAAATGCGGTTTGAGGTGCACCGTATAAGTAGTGCCCTTGTCGTCAACCTGATAATTTTTGGCCAAGCTACCAGTCAGTTGGTTGTGTTGATCATAACTAAAGAGTCCGCTGAATAACAGCCGCGACACCGTATTGTCGACGTCACTGGTCGCATACAGGGGGTTGGCCGTCGAAAACGTACCGAGCACGCCTTCGTTATAAATGCCACCAGGTACGGGTTGGAGATTTTGGTAATAGTTGCCGAGGTGGAGATTTTGGAGCAAGACACCGCCGATCAGCAAAACGACCAGCAACAGCCAGCTAATCACGAAGCGCCGGACGGCCATCAAACGACTAAAGCGCTTGAAAAACAACTTCTCGAGGCCGACCTCGGCGTGCTGGCCAATAGCCTGAGCTTGCTTTTGGCGTTGCCGGTAGCCCCGACGAAAGCGCAGCTTAAATGAGCGAAACCGCATGAATCGTAACTTACTTTATAATTACGCTTAAGATAATCGATAACGAAAATACTAGGGCGGTCACGATAGTTATCTGAAAAATTGTCTTGTCCGTTCCGCGCCTAGTCGTGTTGACTTCACCGGCCCCGCCGAGACCGGCCCCGAGCGAAGCGCCACGGGTCTGAATCAAGATTAAAAATGTCAGGAATAAAGCGGTTGCGATCGTAATATAGTTAAATATGCTCATGATGTCTTTCTTCTAAAATAGCCGTTACAAGGTAGTTTACCAAACCAATGACCATCCCCGCAAACACAGCCGCCCAAAAATTGGTGATATGCAGCGGATAGTAGAGCTTGCTGGCGATAAACACCGTCAGACCGTTGATGATGATCATGAATAAACCAAGCGAGAAAAGTATAGCCGGCAACGAAAAAATAATCAGGAGCGGCTTGAGGACAACGTTGATGACGGCCAAGACTAGGCCAGCCCCAATAATTGCGCCCGTACTGGCGTACATAATACTAGAGCTCAAAAAACCAGCCGCAATCCAAAGTCCCAAGCTACACACCAGCCAGCGAATTAAAAAGCGTTGTACGGGACGATCCATGGCTATCATTGTATGTCAGGTTGCAGCGCGCGACAACTTGTCGCTCAGCAGGTGCGAGCCATCGGGGGTGATCAAGGCGTCGTCTTCGATCCGAACACCAATTGCCTCTTCCGTGATATAGATACCCGGCTCAACCGTTAGTATCATGCCGGGCTGGAGCGGCTGGCTATAATCGCCGGCGTCGTGCACGTTCAAGCCCATAAAGTGCGACGTCGCGTGTGGGTAGTAATGACGGACGCTATCGTGCGTAATCGCCTTGATCAGGCCAAGTTCTTGCAGCTTTTTGCCCATGTAGTGTTCGATTTGATGCTCGTACTCGGCCAGCAATACTCCTGGCTTGAGCAAGCCGGCGGCATAGTGTTGAACATCTTGGACGGCAGAGTAGACGGCCAATTGACGCGGCGTGGAAAGGCCGGGGTTAACCGTCCTGGTGATGTCGGCGGCGTAGTGTTCGACTTCGGCGCCGACGTCCAAAACGATCAACTCGTTGGCGGCCAAGGCGCTATTGTTGGCTACATTGTGCAGGGTGCAGGCCCGAACGCCGCCGGCGACGATCGGTTCGAAGGCGTGACCGCTGGCGCCACGGGCCCGAAAGCCACGGCTGATATCGGCTTCTAGTTGATACTCGTATTCGTATTTACTTAGGAGTTCCGGTTGCGTAACCTCTTGCAGGGTGGCAATCGTAATATCAATCGCCGATTGGATGGCCAGTAATTCGGCGGATTGCTTGATCATGCGCAGCCGCACCAGCTGCTTGCCAATGTCACTAATCTCGACGTCAGCTTGAATCGCTTTGAGTTGCTTGAGTAAACGCCGACGCGCCGGGTTGGTGTACATTCCATAATTTTCCAGATAACTCGGAGCGGCCCGGACGGTGGCAATTTTGGGCGACTGTTGCACTGCTTTAGCCAATTTTTGCCAGCCAGCGTCGACGTCAAAAATCGTCGTTATGCCCGAACGATTCTTCAGTAAATTGTCGTCAATCGTGCCGTCGAAAGCGGCTCGGTTGTCGTCCCGCCCCGGTACGATCAAATACTCTTCGGCCGGCGTCATCACCAAAATAACATCCGGCTCATCGATACCCGTTAGGTACCAAAAATTGGCGTCTTGGGCGAAGGCGTAGGTACCGTCGGCACCGCGCTGCAACAAACCGTTGGCCGTTATCACAATCGGGGCGGTCGTGTTAGCTAGGTCGCGCAGCCGTTGTCGATTGGCAACAAAAAAAGCTGGTGAAAAATGTGACGAACTCATTTCATATCTCGCCTTCGAGGTGAAAACGTCAGATTATCGAGCGAAACGGCTGGAAAGTGAGAAGGTGTAATGGTGTTACGCTGACGAATCTTTGCAACCGTTGCAGCCGTTAAGCTGGCGGTTTCGGCCGGAGAGGAGATATGAAATGAGTTTGATAGCATACTTAGATACCAAGTATAACAAAATAAACTCTTGTCAAACGATACCGTTATAAATTTTAAAACTTATTAGACTATTTTATGATGCCGGTGGTGGCAGGTATTTTTTAACAATCACCGCTTTGCTAGCACCGATCGCCGCGGCAATTTCGGCCTGTTCGGCTAAGCTCACACCCCGGACCGAGCCAAACGTCCGTAGCAACTTCCGGCGCGTGGCCGGGCCAATGCCGGGAATATCTTCGAGCAAGGAGGCAACTTGGCGTTTGCTCTTGAGGACGCTGTGGTAACTGACGGCAAAACGGTGCGACTCGTCGCGGATGCGCTGGAGTAGCTTAATAAGGTTGGTATTGTGCGGCACGTTGACGAGGATAAAATCATCGCTTTCGGTCGCGTACCCGCCCAATTTATGGAGGACTTCGTAATCTAGTTCGACGTTCGATCGGCCTTTTTGAATGACAATCTGTTCTTCGCGCTTGGCCAGACCGATAAAGGCCAGCGGCTGGCAGCCCCGTTCGTCGCGGGCGTTATTGGCGGCGTCCAGTTGCCCTTTACCACCGTCGATCAAAACCAGGTTGGGCTTACCCCACGCCTTGATGTTTTTGGCACTCAAGCGGCGCTTCAACGTCTCGTTCATATTATAAAAGTCGTTATTGTGGTCGATCTTGGTTTTGAACTTGCGGTATGACGATTTGTCGCTGACACCATTCGTGAACACGACCATGCTCGCCACCACGTCGGTCCCCTGCATATGGCTGATATCATAGCCCTCGATGCGGCGCGGAAATTTACCGAGACCGAGCAGATCGACCAGCTCGCCGAGGGCATGATCTTTGCTGATATCCATAAATTCTTTATCGCTGAAGATGACTTGCTGACTGAGTTTTTGCAGACTGAAGAACTGGTTGCGCAGCTTGGCGGCCAGCTCAAAATCTTTCAGCTTGGCAGCGCGCTGCATGTCGCGTTCCAGTTCATGTTCGATCGACTGGCGCTTGCCTTCGATCACCGCCATCAATTTACGCAGGTTGGACCGGTAATCGGCCAGGCTGGTGCGGCCCTCTTCCAGGCCGGGGTCGAGCCCTAGGTGATAGTGCAGCGAGGCTCGCTTCTGGCCGGCGATTTGGCGGGTGGCGTAAGGGAAAATGCGCCTTAGTAATTTGAGCGCCTGGCGGACCGAAGCCGTGCTGTTATACGGCCCGAAGTAGCGGGCTTTATCGTCGAGTGGTCGGCGAGTCGTGCTAACCGTCGGGTAGTCACTGTCGTAATCAACCCGGATATAGCTCATCGCTTTATCGTCGCGCAGCAAAATGTTGTAGCGTGGCATGTAGCGCCTAATCATCTCGGCCTCTAAAAAGAGGGCTTCAATTTCACTGTCGACTTCCATCCAGTCGACGTCGGCGATGTCCAGTATCAGGGCTTCGGTTTTCGGATCGCGGCTGCGCGATTTTTGAAAATACTGACGTACCCGGTTCCGCAGCACCGCCGCTTTGCCGACGTAAATAATCTCACCTTTGGCATTCTTGTGAAAATACACACCCGGTGTAACCGGTAAATTGTCTAGTTTTTTCTGGAGCGAGCTATTCACCCTCTAATTTTAGCGCAGACTTACTGGCTAAGCACGTATTCCCAGTGCCAGGGCTCGGGAGCGGTCGTGTCGGGAGCGGCAAAAGCCGGGTGATTCCAGCCGAAATTGAGGGCGTTATCCATCATCCACTGAGCTTCATTACTATTGAAAGATTGCATACCGCCACCCATATCGATCGCTAGTCCCCAACCGTGCTTGGAATAACCGGCGGTAGCTGCAAATTGTGGTCGCCCTTTATCGGTGGCGTCTTTTTTGGTTGCTACTTGGTTGGCGTAATTGCGGTAGGCGTCATTGAGCACGATATCATGACCAAATTGCGCCTTAAACGCGTCGTTCAGTTTATGAAAGGCCTCAGCGGCTGGCTTCGACAACTCGCGGCCAGGCCATTGTGGCCCTAAGTCTACAACGTTACTAAGCTTGCCGTTCTGCTCGCCTTGTTGCCGAAAGGTTTTTTCGAGTGGCGTGCGCGGGGCGTCGGGCGAAGCCTGCGACCGGTTAAACTGGCCGGACGCTTCGAGGCGGGCAATTTCGGTCGTTCGTTGAGTTTCGACGCTGACCGGCGGTGTCGTTTCGGGAGCAGGAGCGGTATCGGGGGCTGGGGCCGCGACTACCGGGGGAGCCTCTGGAGCTGGGCTATCGACCGGCGGCTGGGGTGCTGGCGTAGCGTCAGTCGGTGGCGCGTCGATTGGAGCTGCTGCATTCCCGGCACCATCTGGGGTTTGCTGACTCGGCTGCGCTTCTATAACTAGGCCGCCGCCAGTATCGGTCGGCGCGAGGGAAGTTTCCGGAGGTGTCACTGGGGTGGCTGCCGGATCGGGCGTCGTTGGCGCTGGCGCTGGGGCTGGCGAAGCTACGGGAGGAGCTTGCGCCGGAGCTTGTTGCGATATTTTCTTCGTTTCCTCGGTAACGGCATCAAAGACCAGTTGGGCGTTGTCTACTCGATGCGTATTGCGTGGATCGCCGGGCCGCTCGTAGAATACCGAAAAGGCCATTGTCGCACCGTGAACCGTCGTAGCGGCCATGATTTCTCTATAGGCGTGCTTTTGACTACCGTGTAATTCGTGCAATATAAATCTCAGTTGTGTATCTAGCTTACGTGGATTGAGTTGATTGGCTTGCGCAAAATCTAAGAGACTTTGCCAGCGCGCGTTTTTGCTCCACTGGGCAATACCCTCGCCACGCGATGGATCGGTAATTTGCTGCTCCGAATTAGGGTCGATTCTTGAAGATTCCTGCATGAGGTTACCGACAGCGCCGGCAGCTTGTGTGAGCGTCCAACCATTTCGCATCAAAAACCGAACGGCTAGGCCTCGATTTTTCCACTTACCACCGCGATCGATGACGGCTTGCAGCGCTTTTTCAGTCGTGGCGCTCAAATTGGACGTTTCTGGTTTAGGGGAGCTATTTGGACTTTTTTCGTGAGGGGCTGGCTTAGCGGCAGCGGCTGGTGCCGGGGCTACCGGCGCGGCGTCCGGGTTAACGGCTGGTGCCGGATTAGTAGCGGCGTAGTACTCACTACTGGCGAGTAGTTCAGCCAGTTGTTGTTTTTGGTCGGGCGTCATATCAGGATCTAAACCGCTATTTGCTTGATTTAAGATAGCGACGTGTTTATCGGTCAGCTGGCTGATCGCGTTCTGGGTGGCGGCGCTATCTTGACCACCCTTAATCACATTCCACTCGTCGGCGCTAATCGTGTTGAGCACGCTTGGATCGGTTAGGGCCGTTTCTGATACGATCAACATGTTTCGCACCACTCCGACTATTTCTTGGGGGACAGCCGTCGCGTTGGCCAGTGTAGTATTAATACTTTCAATTGTGGAGTTCACCGGTAAAGAGGCGGGCACTTCAGAATGTTTCGGGCTATACGTATTCGCCAGCGCCAGCGCGCCAGCCGTGATGTTACCGTTAGCGGCGGCATTCGTGACTGCGGCTTGAACGGTTTCGTTCTTGATTGGCAGAATACTGTGCACGGGTTGAGGGTTGGCCGGCAGTACCATCGAAGAGTCTTCGGCGATGGTTACTCCACCGCTGTTAACTTCTTGAGATGGCTGGTTCACCGGAGTAAGTTGGGCAACTGGACTGGCCGAAACAACCAGGCCGCCGTCGACTTCACTGACAACCGATTCGGGTAAGGTACCGGCTTGATTGGCCGCGTATAAGCTTGTGGCGGCAACATTGGCGCTGGAGGTGGCTGCCTGGGCACGGGCGGGCTCAATCACACTAAGCCCAAACGTGCCGGCGACACCGACTAGTGCGGCAGTCGAAACGACTTTCTTATGATTATCCACAGCGTACTGCGAGGTTTCGTGAGCAGCCCGTACGGCATGAGTTGATGCCACCTTAGCCCCATGACCGATTTTAATAAGTGATTGGCCAACTCGGGTCGGAACAACGGTGTCTTCAAGCTGCTGCTGCCAAGCGTGCACCGGGATATCTTCCACGGCCTGCAAGCTGGCGACCAAGTCGGGGTCGGACCGCATGCCTAACTTCTTTCTCAGGTCGCTCCGATGTTTGATAGCCCTCAGGTCGCTTCGATGATTCATAACCAACGCTACTTTATACTCGTCGAGGCTAATATTCTTAGTGACCCCGTTATCGTCATCGACGTCCACTGCTAAATCTCCGCCCACTTGGCTAAAGGCCTCGCCATTGTGTTGGATAATCTGAGCATTTTTTCCGGATTTGTGGTCAACGATATATTTATCATAGAGCTTATGAGTAAGGTCTATGACAATTTTTTGGTTGTTGGGATTATAACGCGCCAAGTTGTCGCACGTTGCGTCCGACAAACCGCCTGGACCGTCGATTTCGGTAGCTACTTTTTCGAATAGTTTTTCGGCGATCACAACTTGCTCCGCCATCCCGACTGCCTGTGCCGCTTCGGCAATAATGCGTTCTTCGTACTTAGCTTGGTCTTCGTGTTCGTTAGGGTACAGCGTCTCGAAGCACCGAACAAGGTGCTGCATATAAACCACGCTGTGCTTAGCCATGGATCCGAAAACACTACCGGAGGCGTTAGGGTCATTAGCGATACGAACTAAATCATTGACTTCGTGGCCTGCCAAGACTTCGCTGACGCCGCCGGGTCCATAGCAATATTCGGCCGTCATATTCGATACTTGTTCTGCCGCAGCCAGCAATTCTTTATCCTGTTCAATGATTGGTTGTGAGAGTCTTTGTTCCATCATAAATCCTATGCGTTGCTAGGCTGCTTAAAGCTGACCCTGATGCGTTGTAGAATTCCATGATGATCTTCGACAACTGACTGGATGGCTGCACTACCGAGCGCGCGGGTTCGGGGGGCGGGTGAGTTATTCGTTTGAGATAGTTCGTGTTCGGTCAAGGCTGTATTGTCAGTTCCAATTTTCCGTTGGTAATATATCGCATCACCACTGTCTCGATATAAGATCTGGTTTTTGGGATCATCGGCTGGAGCCGGTAAATTCCCGATCTTCTCCGTAATTGACAAAACAGAAGCGTACAGCTGCATGATGTGTTCTAATTCCTCAGCGATTCTTGCTTCCAGAGCAGGTAATTCATCGCTACGAATTCCGTCAATTTCCGCTTGGAGTTGGCTGATTGTGGCGCCAGAACTAACAAACTTTTGACCAAGAAGACCATTTTTTTCGTGCAAACTTTGGTGGTAGCCTTTTGTATTGGTAGCGTAGTTCGCTAATTCAGTCTTTATCTTCGCGGCTTCCTTATTGAGTTTGTCTTGTTCGGCTTGTTCGATCGCTAGTTCGCCTAGCTTTTCACCCTCTTCAGCTTCAGTTGCTTTCTTGGTGTCAAGAAGAGCTATGTAACATTCATCGGCGGCGGCTAGTTCGGTATAGATACCGCGTTGCTTCTCTTGAAGACCTAAACTATGTCGCACTGCCCCGTCAGTCACTGCCTTGACACAGATAAGACGTTCTTCTTCGACGGCCAAGCTGGCTTCACAGTCCAATCCATAATTTGTGACAAAATCTTTCGATCGTCCAAGTTCAGCTTCAAGGAATGCGTGGTCATAAGGCAGCATGTCAAGTACTGTTTCTTGTGAATGCGGGGTTGGGCTTAATTCGTGTAGTTCGTTCATTTCTTTACTCCTTTAGTGATTGGTGGTGGGGTTACTTTGCAGGTGAATTGCAGCGAGTCTGGGATAGCGTTTTGGCTATCGCCTCGCTCGATGGAAAATGCTTTATTTGCGACCAAACTGGTAAAACTCTTGGCGTACTCTTGGCTAATTGATGGGTAGCGGCTGTTTGGGGTGAAGTTTATCTTGGCTGTGGCCGATTGCTTTTGCAAAAGGGATTTGATCACCTGGTCGGCCAGACCAAAAATTTCGCTGCCGCAGGCGCCTTGCTCGGCCTTGGCTAGGCCGACAACCGCGAGCTGGGCTTCCACGCCCCGGTAGTAAGTATCGAAGTTCTTACCTTGCGTCGTAAGCAGGTCGTTCAATTGGTTGGCGGTGGCAGCCTTGAAGTTGCCACTGGCTTGCAGCTTGACGGGTGAACCGGCGACACAATAGCGATTGACGGTCGTCGCGTCTTTAATGCAATCGATGTTGAGGCCTAAAAAGTTGTCAAAGTTCGCGATGACGTCGATATTTGACCGGTTAACCTCAAGCGTATCGCCTTTTTTGACGACAGCGATTGGCAGCGCATTACCCTTTTTATCAAGGCGGGGGGCTAGCGTGATACTGATCGTGTCATTCAGGGTCGCGGCCGGTTCGACGGCCTGGCCCTTTTCCTTAAATAGCAACGGTTTTGAAAAACCGGCGACGGGTATGCGGACTGTCGCCTGACTTTGCAGGTCCACCTTCGCTATGACCGCGCCTTGATTGATGAGGCTAGCGGGTGCGGCCAGCCGTACTTGGCTTGGTTCGGTCTGGTCACGGTGCGATTGGACATTGAAGGCTAAAACCGCGACGAGGGCTAGGCCACCAAAAGCCGCGAATTTGCGACGAGTCGACTGATTGCCGATTAGCTCCGTCGTTTTGGCATTCAGTCTCCCAAAAGGATTAATGTTGAGGCGACGTTTGGCCGCAAATTGAAACGCTACGTCGTCGGCGAATAAAGGTTGGGCAGTTTCGGGTTGAACGTTTTCTGGTAGAGCGACTGGATCAGCGCCATTATTGCCCAAAAACAAACCGATTATACCTAGTAAACCGTTGACGTCGACACCGGCCATATCGGCATGGGGTACTTCCGGGGCTCTGGGCGCCGCAGCTGGCACGGACTGCTCGGCAGTACGCCGATCGCGAGCGGCAAGATAGGCGCCAAATTCTTCGAGCGGAATCTCATCAAAGTCACCTTCACTCGGATAAGCCTGGACCGTTTGCGGTTGGCGAGGCGGGCTGGCCAATTGTTCGTCTGGTGCCGGCATGGGGCTTGGGGCTTGTGCCTTTGGAAGTAAGTGTTGATAGGCTTCAAACATTACGCTGCTCCTATAACTTTTCGAATTGAGCCGCTATGGTTTGTAGAGGGTGATGAATGACTTGATTATAATCAGCCTGGATAATATCTATAGGGTTGCCGTGAATTGGTAGTTCACCGCTTTCGAGGCGGTAAGCTCCGCCGGCGACGGCAACGGATAGCGCCAAAACAGCACCGGCCAACCTTGGTCGAAGGACGGCCTTGACGACTTTTCTGAGGCCGTGGGTGGCAATGGTCGCCGTTTCACTACTGGCCAAGTCGTCATCATTTTCACTCTTGGGCGCCTCATTTGGGCGGAAGGGCGTTGGGGTTACGACACGCTGCGACGTAGGCTGGGTTGGGGTAATTCTACTTTCTAGCTGACGGGCTGGCGCAATTGACTTATTGTTGGTTGCCGTTGCTCCAGCCAAGCCTACCAGTAAATGCATAAACTGACCTTTAACGTCGAAGTCTCCGGAAAGACCACCATCTGGGCCTTGTCTCAAATTAAGGCTAAGGGAATTTAGTGGCGCCACTGGTGCGGGATTAAAAGTCTCGGCTACAGCTCTGGGCAGCTCATTTATAGGAGCACTCCCAGACGCTATTCGAGGAACACGAACCACCTTACGACCGTCGGGATATACAAAGATCGGCTTATCTTCATGTCCTGCGACTGTTGCGAATTGCTTGGGCTCGCCACCACCTAATGGTTGGGGCGCATATTCTGGATATGGAACACCTGGCTCGATTGATTGAGTCGCGTCGTTGTAGCCAACTTCTGACGTTAGTGCACTACTGCCGAAAATGTCATCGGCTAACGGCTGTTCGTAGGCGCGCTCGGTCATTTCGTCGCCCCCGCTAGCTTATCAAGATCATTTTGCAGACCGGGGCTGTCCGTGCAAACTAATTTGCTAGGGTCAGGCAGGACAAAGTTGACGCCGTTCTTTTCGGCCAGTGGCTTGGTTTCCTTGAGCAACTTGTCGTATTGGTTAGTCGGGTGAAATTCTCCCGTCACTTCAACGTCAATCTCTTGTTCGGTGAGTTTAAGGTCGGGCGCCCAGCGATAGGCTTCGTTGACCATTTGAGCCTTTAGGCTTTTTTCGTAGAGTGGCTTGAGGTGATCCCAAGCCTTGGGGCCACAGGCTTCGGTCGACGTTTGATCGGCGGCGAGTTCGGCATAGCCATCGAGTTTCCCCATCAAACCATCGGTCGTGTGGGCCTGTAGTTCAGGCAGGGCATTAATGATGTTCTCGGCGTTTTTTGTCAAGGCCATAAGGGCGCCGTTATCGGGCGTAAAGGCATTGACGGTCGGGTTGGTACGGTACACATCGGTACGGAACGAACCGGCCGGTAGCGTCAGCTTGTATCGATTGGTGGCTTTATTATAACTAAGGCTCAGATCCATGCTGGGGTTACAAACCTTACTGGTAAGATTGCCGTTAAAGGTTGAGCTGGCGCTTAAGGTTGTGGGTATCTTCAAACCAAACGGGGTAAATGAATAATCAAATGTCGCTTTGGCGCCTGTCACGTCGTTTTGATAGACACCGTAACAAGCCTCGGGCACAGCGAGCGACCGAACGGCGGTCAGCATCCCCTTGCCGGCCGAAACGGCAACTTCAGTTTTAGTTAAAGGGTGGTGGTGAGCATAGTCGCCGGCGCCAAGCACGGCACCCGCGGCCACGATCAAAGAACCGGCAAACACGGCAAGTTTTGCCGACATTGAGCCGCGCTCGGCATCAGCCCCGAAAAATTGTTCTCGGAGAATCGGGGAATTAGAAGGTTGTTCTGTACTTGCTATTTCCATAGCCCACTCCTCGTACCAAATAGGCACGCCCAACCAGCCAAGGCTGATTGTGTTACGTAATATTTAAGACAGCTGAGCACTATGTTGCGGCCACCCAGGCAGCGTGAATGTGCAGTTGTCCATCATGCAGTCGAACTTGAAATGAATTCAAATAAGTTGCATGATCACCCGGCGCGAACCCTCCATTCTAGCCCGTTGATCATACAGCTTGCTCTTGCAGCAACTGTTGGATTGTGGTGAAGTATAGTATAAACATAAGTATTTGTCAATACCTTTGTGCTTATGTCAATATAATGAGTTCCCCAACAGAGGTCAAAGCGTAAATTAAAAAAACTACTATCTCGCGGAGAAAGTAGTTTGATTGAACGAATAGAAAGCTAATGATCTACATATAACCGCGAAGTTTGGTTGGTCGGCCTGATTGTTTTCGACGCCAACGCTCTTCGCGCGCCGCTATAATCGCCTTAAGTTGGGTGCGAGTGACGTTCTGGTGCTTGCCACGTCTTTCTTTTTCGTCACCGCCAATAGTGTCGATGACGGCGACACCGGCGTCAATCAGGGTTTCGTCGACAGCCTTGACTAATTCGGGCCGCTCTTCGAAGGGAGCCTGCGCCAGCACAGCCGCAATTTTTGCGGCGGCCTGAACGATAGTATCGCGCTCCTGCGCTAAGCCTGATTCGTGATTAGAAGGATCTACATCCATATACATATTTTATCACAAATATGTATATATACAAATTAGCGGACGCTTTTTTGGAGCGAATTTTGTGCGACAGCGCACCCAGGACAATATCGTTTATCAGCGCATTCGCCACACACCAGCATTAAACGATTACAGACTTTATTGGCACAGTTTTCGTAGTTGCTGGTGGTGGCTTCGCAATGCGCGCACTGGCCGATATCCTTGGCCTTGTCGCTGAATTTATGGCCCATCCGGCCATCGAAGACGTAGAGTGATCCTTCCCACAGACCGTCGTCGGCGTAGGCTTCACCGTACTTAGCGATACCGCCGTCGAGCTGATAGACCTCTTTAAAACCACGGTTTTTCATGAGCAGGCTCAGTACTTCACAACGAATTCCGCCCGTGCAGTAGGTGATAACCGGCTTGTCCTTGAGACTATCGTATTTGGGGTCGGCCAGCTCCGTGGCGAAGTCGCGCGTATGGGCCACTGACGGCACAACCGCCCCCTTGAACTTGCCAACGGCGGCTTCATAAGCATTGCGACCGTCGAAAAAGACGACGTCGTCACCGCGCTCCGCCACGAGTTGATGGACTGCTTCGGGGCTTAAGTGCTTGCCCCCGCCGACAACGCCGGTCTCGTCGACCTTGACCTCGTCGGCGGCGCCAAAAGTAACGATTTCGGCCCGCACCTTGACGGATAATTTGGGGAAATCGGCCCGTCCGCCGTCGCTCCACTTAAAGGCCGTGCCCTTGAAAGCGTCGTGCGTTTTAGTCTCTTTGATGTAAGTTTTTAAATCCGCCAAGTCGCCGCCCAGCGTACCGTTAATACCCTGCGTCGATACGATAATGCGGCCTTTTAGATCGAGCTTTTCGCAGAGCGTCCGCTGCCATAACCGAACCGCCACGGGGTCACTAATCGGCGCAAATTTATAATAGAGAATTATTTTCTGCATCGTTTTATTATACCTGTTAACGACCGGTCGCGAGCAGAAAGACGATAAATGCGAGCAAGACGGCAATGGTGCTGACCAGCACGATGCCGGCCAGACGGTGCCTGGGCGCTAGTGGGCTGGAGGCGGCCGGCAGTTGGACGATCGCTTGCTCCGCGGCTAACGGCACGTCATCCGGCATAACAGCGATTGCACCGGCCTGTTGAACGAGAGAATTCAGGGCACTTTTGCCGGCCCCGGCCAGACTGGCGCGGGCTCGATCACGCAGAATTGGATCGCGTTCAAAATCGATTTCGCGTTCGACGAGTTCACGGCGCAGGGCCCGTGGCACGTCACCACCACTCAGGTGCTCCATCACCAAACGGCGCAAACCACGCTCGCCGACTAAGTGCGTCTCATAAATTTGGCGCAGGGTGGTGCCTTCGACCGCAATCTTCTCGCTGACAGCCAACAATTCGGCGCGCGGCATCGTCGCGACTTGCTTTTCGATGGAAAGTTTTTGGGCGCCGGCTGGCAATTCAACCTTTGCCCCGGGAACGGCGCGGCCTCTTTCGACGGTCATCAGGACATGGCCAATCCGTTCGGGTGGCAGTTTGAACGCCGCCGGCTGAGATTCCGCCGCCTGCCAACGTTTCTGCTCGGCGGCGATGGTGATTAGCCGTTCACTGGCCGGGCTCAAGGCAGCTCGACGTTTTTCGGCGCTAGCTTGGCGAATAACAATTTCTTTTTCGAGCAGATTAGCCTGCAAGCTCTGGACTTCCTTTTCGAGCTTATTCTGGACCGGCAGCAAGCGCTTTTCCGTTTTGATTCGCCCGCGACGGCGACCAATCAAATATCCGACAATGCCACCGACCAACAAGCCCCTGAGCTGGACGCGGCGTTCGGAATAATAAGCCTCCTCAGTCGAGATCGCATTCGGGTTAGTCAAAGCTCCGGCCGTGGCGGCGCGCGGAGCGTTAAAGTTAGGGTACGGGGCAGCACCAAAAGGCGGCACCGGGCCAGCGCCGAAGGTTGGTCGGCGTGGCGGCGTTGGACCGCCCAAAGTGGCCGACGCGGTAGCGCTGTCGGCTTCAGCTTCGTAATAATTTAGCGGCAAGTCGCCTTCCGCGGTCTGATGCGGGTCGATTACCCGTTCCAAAGCAGCGCCAGCGAGTGGCTGGTCGACCGTCTCGGCGGCTTCAAGACCGGCTTCTAAACTCAGATCGTCCGATTCGCCGACCGGCTCAATCTCAAGTCCAGCCAAAATTTCGGCGGCGGCGGCGGCCGGGTCGCCCGTCAGCTCGGCTTTGGCCAAAAAAGCTTCGGCAGCGACGGCTTGGTCGGCGGCCGGGCTGGCAGCGGCGGCATCGGCCAACTCCCCGGCCAGTTCGGCGCGGCGATTGCGGGCGAGTTCCTGGTTGGCCGCCCGGGATTCGACCTCGCTCAAGTGTTCGAGGGGCGCTTCGCCATTCAGTTCGGGCGCTTTATCGCTCAGTGATTGCTCGTTTTTGGCGAGCTGCTGCTCGGCTCGAGCGGTTTTAGCGTTGGTGTCTAAGCGTTCTTCCGGGCTAGTCGCTTTTTTGGTCGGCTGGCTCGGTTTGGCCTCAACGGCAAACGCACCTAGCTTACCGGCGTCTCGCTTTTTAGACTTTTTGGTCTCCTTCTTGTCGTCCGAAGGAGTAAATTCGTCTGCCGAGGGTTTGGGTGGGCCAAGTTCCATAGTAATTGTAGGGTGATTGCGCTTGGGTTTAATTGAACATTCAATCGCAAACACTTTAGTATAGGATGGAAAGTACGATTTAGCAACTTCGCGTCAAATAAAAATGGGCCGGTAATTAGCACCGGCCCATTTTAAATTTTAGAAAGTTTTAGTTTAAGCGGCGGTCTCGACAGCGGCAGTTGACTCGGTATCTTCGACCGTGCCCTGGTCGGCTGGAACAGCGGCGGCTTCGGCTTCTTCGACATCACCACCGGCGGCATCGTTGGCGGCGGCGACGGCGCTTGGTTCAAAGACGCTGGCGATACCTTGGCTGGCATCGGTTTTGATCTCCACGCCGTCGGGAACGACGATATCGGCGACCGTTACGTGGTCACCCACTTCGACGAGCTTTTCGGCGTCGTAATAGAGAACGTCGGGCAGCTTACTGGCCAAGGCTTCGACCATGACGGCGTCGGTATTACTCAAAACCATCAGGCCGGCTCGTTCGGCTGGGCTGAGTTCGTTACCTTCGGAGTATTTGGGGTGAACCGGAACTTCGGCTTGAACCTTTTGCTTGGCCGACACGGCGTTAAAGACGAGGTGATTCAATGAATTCTTGCGCGGCTCGAATTCGGCGACCTTGATCATGGCGGTATAGTGCTTGGCACCAGCCGTGAGTTCGATTGGGTGGTGCTTGCCGGCCAGCTTGTAGGCTTTGAGCATTTCAACGGCGTCGCCCTGGACGATGACCGACTCTTTGCCATGGTCGTGGATGACGGCTGGTAGCTTACCGTCCTTACGTAAGTGCTTGACGGCCTTGCCGGTAACTGCGCGGGCTTCTAGTTGCAAATTGATACTATCTTGGGACATAAATTAGAGAACTCCTTTTTCGTTTCTCTATTATAACAGATTAGCGCTGGACTCCCGCCTAATAAACCGCTAAGCTTAAGCCACATGTTTGAAGTCAGCCATATTATTCAGTCCGGCGGACTCCCCTTAATCGCCATTTTCTTGTTTGCCGAGGTTGGCTTATTCCTCGGTTTTTTTCTGCCCGGCGATACGCTACTCATCGCCGCCGGCATCTACGCCAAGCAAGGTAAGTTGTCACTGGCCGCTGTTATCTTGGTGGCCGCGTCTGCTGCCATCGCCGGCGATAGCACCGGTTATTCGATTGGGCGCAAGCTCGGTCGTAAAGTCTTCACTAAAGACGACGGCATTATTTTCCGCAAAGATCACATCGAGAAAGCCGAAGCTTTCTATGAAAAACACGGCGCCAAAACCCTGCTGGTCTCCCACTACCTGCCCATCATCCGCACCTTTACGCCGCTCCTGGCCGGCGTCGCCCGCATGGACTACCGCAAGTTCCTCTTCTTTAACGTAATTGGTGATATCACCTGGGCCGTCAGCGTCACGCTGGTCGGCTACTATGTCGGCAGCCGCATTCCCGGCGTCGACAAATACATTTTACTAATCATTGGCAGCGTCGTGCTGGCCTCACTCGTGCCGACGCTTTACCACCTCACCCGAGCCCACCTCAAAAAACGCACTGCCAACTCCGGCTAGAGACTAGCCCGGCTTTGCGGGCGGCGATAAACCATCCAGCCTTCAGCTAGTGCATCAAGTACGTCAAGATACTCGTATTCAGCGGGCGTTAGTACATTGGATTTGTTAAGGTCTTTAGTTTGCCCGGCCCAGATAATTTGTGGTTTTGTCTCTTTAAGTCGTGACCAGGTTGTGATCCAGATTCCATGCCCCCGGTTGGCTATATCGGCCTGGACGCGGCTAACGTGCTCGCGCTGGTCAATTGGTACTAGCTCAAGGGCATCTCGAGAAATTTCGACGAAGGTGCTCTTAGTAAGTGGCTGTTCTTTCTCCTGGGCGACTGCTATCACGCTAAAAAGATAACGACCAAGAACTTCACCATAATCCGGTCCGTCAATCGGCCCGAAAAGGTGATCGGCGATCTCCATGGCGGTTTGCTGAAGATAGCCCACCGCGCGTTCGGCCCGCGGTAGCCAATATTCGGGGATTTGATGCGAGCCTGAAGCTGAGTTACTTGTTTCCATACGACATATTATAACATGCTTTGTCAAATTGTGCTAGGCTTAGTCAATCTGCGTTTGCGCAGCAAAACGACATAGACCTTCCAACTATCCAACTATCCAACTA
>DHXX01000007.1:5714-8179 GCA_002413865.1 Candidatus Saccharibacteria bacterium UBA5145 | reverse complement strand
AACTATCCAACTATCCAACTATTTCAGCATGCGCTTGAGGTATTGCCCGGTGTAACTACTCGCGACTTTAGCGACTTGCTCCGGCGTGCCGAAGGCGACGATCTGACCGCCACCGTTACCGCCCTCGGGGCCCATATCGATTACCCAGTCGGCGTTCTTGATGACGTCCAAGTTGTGTTCGATCACCACCATGCTGTTGCCGGCGTCGACGAGGGCGTGGAGCATGTGCAGCAGGCGCTCGACGTCGGCCATGTGCAAACCAGTCGTCGGTTCGTCGAGGATGTAGAGAGTGCGGCCGGTCGGGCGACGCGATAGTTCGGTGGCGAGTTTGATACGCTGGGCTTCACCGCCGGACAGCGTGGTGGCTGATTGGCCGAGGCTGATGTAGCCTAGGCCGACGTCGACGAGGGTTTGCAGCTTGCGGGCGATCGCCGGTTGGTTGGCAAAAAATTCGAGGGCTTGTTCGCACGTCATCGCCAAGACGTCGCTAATCACTTTGCCTTTGTAGTGGATCTCGAGGGCTTCGCGGTTGTAGCGTTTGCCGTGGCAGACTTCGCACGGTACGTAGACGTCGGGCAGGAAGTGCATTTCGATCTTGATGATGCCGTCGCCTTTACAGTTTTCGCAGCGCCCGCCCTTGACATTAAAACTAAAACGGCCGGCGCCGTAACCACGCAATTTGGCTTCGGGTACGCTGGCAAACAACTCACGGATCGGCGTGAACAGCCCGGTATAGGTGGCGGGATTGGAACGCGGCGTGCGGCCGATCGCCGATTGGTCGATAATGATCGCTTTGTCGAGCAATTTAATACCTTGGATTTCATCGTGACGCCCCGGTACCGTGCTGGCGCGGTGCAAGCGAGCCAACAATTCTTTGGCCAGAATATCATTGATCAGGCTCGATTTGCCAGAGCCGCTGACGCCGCTGACGACAACGAGTTTACCGAGCGGGATTTCGACGTCAATATTCTGGAGATTGTTTTCGCGCGCCCCTTTAATGACGAGAGCCGTGCCGTTGCCGGACCGACGCTTTTTGGGGACGGCGATGTGCTTGCGGCCGGACAGGTATTGGGCCGTCACGCTGCTGGGGACCTTCATGACTTCAGCCGGCGGGCCGGCGGCAACGACCTTACCGCCGTGAATACCAGCCCCGGGGCCGATATCGAGCAAGTAGTCGGCGGTGCGAATCGTTTCTTCGTCGTGTTCAACGACGATGACAGTGTTACCGAGATCACGCAGGTGTTTGAGAGTCCTGATCAGCCGGGCATTGTCGCGTTGGTGCAGGCCGATACTCGGTTCGTCAAGCACGTAGAGCACGCCCATCAGACCCGAGCCAATTTGCGTCGCCAGGCGGATACGTTGGGCTTCGCCGCCAGACAAGGTGGTGGCACTGCGCAACAAGTTGAGGTAGTTCAGGCCGACGTCCTGCAGGAATTGCAGGCGGGCACCGATTTCCTTGAGGATTAGCTGGGCGATCTTGGCTTCGGTGGCATTTAATTTGAGCCTATTGAACCAGTCGAGGGCGTCGTCGATCGACAACTGGCAGACGTCCATGATCGACTGCGCGCCGACCGTGATGGCCAGAACTTCGGGTTTTAGGCGCAGCCCTTTACAAGTATTGCAGGGACGTTCCTGCATGAAGCGTTCAATGTCACGGCGGATAAAGTCGCTATCGGTCTCACGGTGGCGACGCTCGAGATTATTGACGACGCCTTCGTAGGTCGTGTCAAAGGTACGGCCGAGCCCCAAGCCGACTTTGTACTTTTGCGTACCGGTACCATACATCACGAGGTTGAGTTGGGCGGGGGTTAATTGGGCGGTCGGCACGTGCAACGAGAACTCGTAGGTCTCGGCGACCGCCTGTAGTTTTTTCATGTACCAGTTATCGACATTGATCCGGTTGTAGGGGCGGATAGCACCCTCGGCAATCGTCAACCGGCCGTTCGGGATAACCAGTTCCGGGTCAACCTCGAGCCGGGTGCCGATGCCGGTACAGACCGGGCAGGCGCCGTGCGGGCTGTTAAAGCTAAAAGTCCGCGGTTCAAGTTCGGGGATGGCTATTTCCGGGTGATTCGGGCAGGCGTACATCAAGCTATGAGTGATGGTTTCATTAGTTTCGGCGTTGAGCGTTATGACCTTGCCTTCGGCGACTTCGAGGGCTTGTTCGACGGACTGGACGAGCCGGCTACGGCTGTCCTCGTCGTTGACCAGGCGGTCGACGACGATCTCAATGCGGTGGCGGTAGCTTTTGTCGAGCGTCGGGAACTCGTCAAGAGCGTAGACGACACCGTCGACGCGGGCGCGGGCAAAGCCGGCCCGTTGAAACTGTTCTGGGATGTGCTCAAAGGCACCCTTCTTATCAATCACAATCGGCGCCAGGATCATCAAACGCGCCCCGCTGGTCGTCGCGACGATTTGATCGATGATCGCCGTGGTCGTTTGGCGGACGACGGCTTGGCCGTCAA
>DHXX01000007.1:0-5507 GCA_002413865.1 Candidatus Saccharibacteria bacterium UBA5145 | reverse complement strand
GCGGGTTGCGCGAGGTCGATTTTTGGTCAATTGAAATCGCCGGGCTCAAACCGTCGATCTGATCGACGTCCGGCTTTTCCATCAGTCCCAAAAATTGGCGGGCGTACGAACTGAGTGATTCGACATAGCGGCGCTGCCCTTCGGCATAAATGGTGTCGAACGCTAAACTAGATTTTCCGGAACCAGATAATCCTGTGATAACAACCAGCTGGTTGCGCGGAATCGTGACGTCGATGTTCTGCAAGTTATGTTCGCGCGCACCCTTAACAACAATATTATCTGACAATTTAATCCTCCTTCAAGGCCCATAAATTATACAGATTAAACTGGGAATAAGCTAGTGGCTCAATACTGGGGCGTATGACTAACGATTATATCGTCAAGCTTGAGTCCGCCCAGACAACTACAAATCTACGCCAATTAAAGCCAAGCTCAAGTCGTCACAAAGGCGCGAGGCGTTTGCAGTGGCAGATTAAATGGCAACGGGGGCATCACAATTTCTCTTAGATCGGAGACGTTAAAGGGTGCGGCATTGACCAATACCACTCGGGGAGTCCAGTCCGTAGCAAAGTGCCTGGGATTGAGCTTGAAGCGACTACAGAAACCGCTGACTAGTTCCTGGCGCTCGGTCGCCATGATGCCGTGCTCGTCTTCAAGTGTGAAACCATGAGCCTGTGGCCCGCAGCCGGCCTCGCCTTCGACCGTAAATCGGCCAGGCACCCACAAACGGTCGCTACTGGCTATCAAGACTTGCTCGGCTTCGTAGCCAAAGCCGTTATCCCGCAGATACTCCGGATCCATAAACTGTTCTAGGCCGGTGACACTGGTGCCGAATTGCCACGGTGCACCGTCTGGGTTCTGGCTACGCTGGCGTAGGTCGGCGCTTTCGGCGAGGGCTTGGGCTTTGATTGTTTGCCCGTATTGGCCACCGAGCTCGGCTTGAAAGCTATTCATTTGCCGAACGAGGTTACGACTTTTTTGAATGCGCTCACTGTTAAGCGGTTTTTTCGAAGGCCCGACGTAGCGTTCGGTCAAGGCATTGTTCATCTCGCTGGGCGATATGTAGACGCACTCCACGGCTTTGAGGGCAACCACTTGACCCATCCGTTTACCCTGCCGCACGTCGAGCGTGCGGTGAAGCTTCCGCCAATTAGCGTCGACATTGGGCATATCGATTCGACGACTCACCGTGACGTCTGGCCAGGTGTGATTGGGCTGCGCGGGGCGCTGGCGACGGGTCTGCCTTTTCTTCTGGCCGATATCAAAGGCGGCCAGCTCGTCTTCATACTCTTGCAGGGCTTCCTCGATGCCGATAGTTGGTTGCGTATCGGTTGTCGATAAACCCGCCAGGTTCATTGACGCAGCCAACCTCACACGTCTCAAAAGTGCTGTTTCTGCCCCCATTTTTATTCCCTCATTTAGTTTTTTTGTACCTGACTTTAGTGTAACCCCACCGTAGTCCATACACCATATGTGGTGGCAAATTTAATATAGTGTTATTAACAATTATTTAACTTCTTATGGTAGATAATTTCCTCGAGAGTAAGCTACACTATAGGGAATGAAGTCTCTCAACCGTCATAGTAAACGAATCGCAACAGATTTGGCCGGCTATGGTTTGATATTACTCAGTTTGGCGATTGGCTGGCTGCCCGGTCCCGGCGGTATTCCGTTACTAATCGCGGGGCTTGGTTTACTATCAATCAATAACTCTTGGGCGGAACGTCTGCGGACCTACCTGCTCGACCATGGCGGCCGCCTGCTACCGATCGTATTCCCGCCAAACCCCTTGGTTCAGTGGCTATACGATGGACTGGTGGCACTGCTCTTGATTATGGTGACTGTACTCGTTTATCGCCACCGGGCCGTCTGGCAAGTCAGTCTTGGAATCGCCGGGTTTTTTATCGCCCTCGCCATCGCTTTTCTCAACCGCGGTCGCTACGAACGTTTCAAGCGTAAGCATTGATAAAATAGTTTTGACGTTAGCGCTATTATATGTATAATTACTCTCTAATCGAGAGTTGCCATGTACACTTTTTTTGTCCTGGGAATCATACCGGGCACGACTATCCAAATTACATTCCAGTTGTGGCTGGACGTTGTCATCGGGCTGGGAGTAATCATTCTTCTGGCTCGACTATTTAGTGAGCGTCGGCTCGAAACGGCCATACCGGTGGCCCCCGGCCGTATACCGCTGCACGCTAGGCAGTTACATCTCCAGGCATTATAGACTCGCCGTAGAGCTGAAGTTCTTGCAAAAGAAACGCCTTGTCGCCGGTTGCCGGATTGTCTTTGCTGAGTTCACCGAGTCGGGCAAAATATTCGGCCAGTCGACTGGCTTGCTCACCGCTAAATAATTTTTCGGCGCAAAAACTATCCCACTGGGCCCGCTCTTCGCTCGTCAGGCTGCTTGGATAATTGCGGGCTTTATAGAGCGGAAGTAAGGTTTTCAAGCGAGCGTCGTGCAAACTTGCCGCCAGCTCGGTCAGTTCCTCTGGCGGTGCAGTGCGGACGGCTTGCATGGCCGACTTGTCACCGGCCGGGAAAAAGCCGTCGTATAGCTGACCATCGACGTTACTGCTATCCGTTACTAATACCCCCTGCTGGGCACTACGTCGGTCATCGAGTTTGGCTTGGGCTTGCAGGATCTTTTGGGCAAAGTTGGCTTGGTGTTGTTTGAGTATGGCCCAATGTTTGGCGATCGTATCGAGGCCGAGATCGAGTCGTTCTTGGGTGGCCGGATCCTTGATTACACCGAGCGGAGCCACCGCGGGGCAGCGATTATATTTGATCGTTTTGACGGGCAATCGGAGCGCCGCTGGATCAGGATCGTATTGCCAGCACGCCACCAGCTCATCGACGCTCATGTTCAGAAATGGCGTTGGGTCGTGGCGTAAATTGTAAACGATACCACTATCTTGCTGGGGGTGTTTGGCCAACAGTACCGCCGCCGAGGTATTGAGCGTCGTACCGGAATAGCGACCGGTGGTGTAGATAAAGGGGTCGCCTTTGAGGACCAGCTCAGCGACGGCTTTTTTGCTACGATTATTAAATAGGTACTTAAATAAATCCGGCTGTTTGCCGCGGACCAAACGCGCCACCGCGATTGTCGCGTAGACATCGCTCAAGGCGTCGTGGGCGTGGGTATGGTCGAGAGCATTGAGCTTAGTCAGTAGTTCTAGTCGGTTAGTCGGCTTGCCTTCTTCGGTAAATGGCCACTCGATCCCTTCCGGGCGCAAGGCGCGCGTCATGCGCACCAGGTCCAGGATATCCCAGCGCGACCGGCCATCGCGCCACTGCCACTCGTAGGCGTCGTAAAAGTTGCGGTAGTGGACGTAGCGCATAAACTCATCGTCGAAGCGGACGCTGTTAAAGCCCACGAAAGTAGTATCGGACTGGACGACTTCATCGTAAAAATATTTCAAGAACTCGGCTTCTGTCAGACCGTCCTGCAAGGTTTGCTGGGGCGTAATCCCGGTCAACAGTACGGCGTCGGGATCGGGCAACACATCCGGCGTCAGCTTAATTAGGACGTTGACGGGCTCGCCAAGCGGTTTCAGGTCGGCGTCGGTTCGCTGGCCGGCGAACTGCATAATCCGGGCGGCGCGTGGACTAAAGCCCGACGTTTCAAGGTCATAAAAGAAAAAATTAGCCGCCATATATAGCTATCTTACCATGTTGCCTTCATTAGGCTGGACGATTGAATAACCAGCCGATTAAACGATCGGTTAAACGTTGTTTTTTCGGCTCAGCGCTATCAGGTGTCGTGACCTGTCGCAGGGCGTCATAAAACAGTAAAACGTCATTGAAGCTCGGGGCTCTCTGCTCCATAATACTGGGTCTTAGGCGGCCTGTTGCCTGTTTAACTTTTGTTAATCGGTAGGTAGCTTCGCCACTCGCCCGCACTAATATGGTATGGTCTAACTTTGTCTCGCCGCCATTTATATCTTGGCTGTACTGTACGTAGCGGATATTGATTGCCGGATCCCGTTGATTGGTCAAGCGCCACACCAGAACCGAGTCACGCTGATTGTCGATCTCCGGCCGCATCCAGACCGCTCCGGGGACGCTCGTATCGGCGTGAACGTGTTCCGGTAATTGGTGAGTGCCGCCATTAACTTCGCTATAAAGGGTGTTCCAAGCTTCATAGAGTTGGTGCAACTCGGTACTTGTCGCCTCGGCAGCTTCGACGCGCGCCGGCATCGCCAGAATCTCGTCGGGAATAGTTTCAAAATGATTTGGCACACTCGTGTAGACCATAATTAGTAGTATTAAACTACTTTTGGATGGTTATATCAATATGGGAAGCTGTAGTCGGGGTTGTCGGCAACTTGGATTGTCTGACCGGGTTCAATCCCCTGGCGAACCAAGCCATGAACGATGCCGTAGCGCTTCATGATGTCACGCAAGCGCTGGACACCTTCTTCGTTATCAAAGTCGGTCCGGCGGGCAAACATTTCGATCTTTTGACCGGTGACGATAAACTTGTCGCCGTCGCGAACCACCAGCCATTCGCGTGAAGTATCCTCGATTTTAAGGACCGGTATGACGGCCCCGGCTTCGGCTTGGGCGGCGGCGACATGGGCGCGAGCTTTCACGACGGTGGTTTTCACGGCGTAGAGTAATTCCTTCAAACCCAGCCCGGCTTGGGCCGAAATCGCAAAAATTGGCACGCCTTTGGGCACAACCGCTTTGAGTTGGTTCACCAGGTCGGCGACAATCTCGCTATCGAGTCCCTCGATCTTGTTGAGGACGACGATTTCGGGGCGTTTAACCAGGTCAGCTTGATAGGCGGCGAGTTCGGACTTAACGGTTTGATAGACCTCGGCGACGTCGTTTTGATAAGCGTCGATCAGGTGGACGATCACGGCGGTGCGTTCGATGTGGCGCAAAAAGTCATGGCCCAAACCCTTGCCGTCGGCCGCCCCCTCGATTAGTCCGGGGATATCGGCAAACAAGACGCTGACCGTGTCATCGATATCGACCACGCCCAAGTTGGGGCGAAGTGTCGTGAACGGGTAGTCGGCGATTTCGGGGCGAGCATTGCTGATCACGCTGAGCAGCGTCGATTTGCCGGCATTGGGCAGCCCGACCAAACCGACGTCGGCGATCATCTTGAGTTCAAAAGTCATCTTGTGGTCTTCGCCCGGCTCGCCCTTTTCGGCAAAGTTTGGTGTCTGGCGGCGCGAACTCACGAAGTGAGCATTACCAAAACCACCGCGGCCGCCTTTGGCGATAACGACTTGTTGGCCGTCTTCGACTAAATCGGCCAGAACGACGCCCTCGATGGTTACCGCCACCGTACCGACCGGAACGGCGACGATCAGATTCTTGGCGCTGCGACCATGACGGCGGTTTTTGCCACCATCCTGGCCGGGTTCGGCCTTGACCTCTTTCTGGTAACGAAAGGCAGCCAGGGTATTTTGATTACGGCTGGCCAAAAGAATAACGTCGCCGCCGTTGCCGGCGTCACCGCCATCGGGGCCGCCTTTATCGACAAATTTTTC
>DHXX01000005.1:52613-60084 GCA_002413865.1 Candidatus Saccharibacteria bacterium UBA5145 | reverse complement strand
TGCCTAGTCTCGTGGGCGCGGAGACGTGTATAAGAGACAGAGGTATGTAAGTAATAATACTCGGCCCTCGGCCGGAAAGGGATGCAAGAGATGAGCAACGTAATCGAAATCGAAGACATGATCACTGTTGGCACCCTGGCCGAGCGGTTGATGATTCCTGTTAGCAGCCTGATCGGCGAGTTAATGAAAAATGGCGTCATGGCGACCGTCAATGAGCGGATCGACTTCGATACCGCTCAAATTATCGTCGAAGAACTCAAACTCGACGTCAGCTTGGCCCGCCAAGCGACGACCGAAGCCGCCGGTCCGGTTCGACACAAGATTGTCGCCAGCGACAAGGCCGTCTCGCGCCCCCCGGTGGTGGCGGTCATGGGTCATGTCGACCACGGTAAAACCAGCCTACTCGACGCGATTCGCTCCAGTAACGTCGCCGCCCGCGAAGCCGGCGGTATCACCCAGCACATTTCGGCCTATCAGGTTAAGCACAACAACCGACTTATAACTTTCCTCGACACCCCCGGCCACGAGGCCTTTGCGGCTATCCGTGAGCACGGCGCGCTCCTGACCGATATCGTTATCATCGTCGTCGCGGCCGATGACGGCGTCAAGCCCCAGACGATCGAAGCCATCCGCTTTGCGCGTAAGGCCGGCGTCAAGATCATCGTTGCCGCCAACAAAATGGATAAAGAAGGCGCCGACGTTAACCGCCTCAAACAAGAACTTTCCGAACAGGATCTATTGGTCGAAGAGTGGGGTGGCGACACCTTTGTGGCCGAAGTCTCGGCCAAAACCGGCAAGGGTATTCCGGAACTTCTCGACATGATCTTGCTCGTCACCGATGTCGAAGAGCTCAAGGCCGACATCGACGTACCAGCCCGTGGACTGATTATCGAAGCCCACGTCGAACAAGGCCGGGGGCCGATGGCCTACGCCCTCGTCGAGGCCGGGACGCTCAAGCCGGGCACTTTTGTCGTCGCTGGCAGCAGCTACGCCAAGATTCGTAACCTCGAAAACACCGAAGGCGTGCCGGTTAAAATAGCGACACCATCGATGCCGGTCAGTATCACTGGCTTTAAAACGCTCCCGGAATTTGGCGACGAGTTCGTGGCCGTGGCCAACGAACGGGCGGCCCGTCACATGGCGGAAGCGGCGGCGGTCGAAAAGCAAGCGGCCGGCGGCCACTCGAGCGTCGGTAGCAGCGAACTAATCCGGATGATCAACCGCAACAACGAAGTCCAAGAACTCAACGTTATCATTAAAGCCGACGTCCAGGGCTCACTGACATCGGTCATCGACAGCCTGAAGGCCCTCGACACCGAAGAAGTCGCCGTCCGGGTCGTTAGCTCGGGCGTCGGTGCTATCGGCGAGAACGACCTCCACCTGGCGCACTCCAGTAACGCCATCGTCTTGGGATTCAACGTCAGTCTAGCGACGAGTAGTCGTCAGCAGGCTGCCCGCGACAAAGTCCGCGTCCAACTCTACAAAGTAATTTATGAACTGATTGACGATGTCAAAAACGAACTCAGCACCTTGCTGAAGCCGGAAATCGTCGAGACCGAACTCGGTCGCCTAGTCATTCGGGGTATCTTCAATACCACCAAGACGGCCGTCATCTGCGGCGGCGAAGTCACCAAGGGCAAGCTGACCGTGCCGGCCTTGGCGCGCGTTATGCGTGACAAAGAAAGCTTGGGCGAAGTCGAGATTACCGGCCTCAAGCGCGGTCCGGCCGAGGCCAAAGAAGTTTTTGAGGGCGAAATGTGCGGCCTGAGCTTCAGCACCAAGCACCGCATCGACTTGCAAGAGGGCGATCACATCGAACTCTTCACGCGCCAAGCCATCGAGCGCAGCCTGTAACTTGGTAGTTGGGAAATAGAATAGTAGTTAGCAGTTAGGGCCAGCGCTGATGCGCTTGAGCTCCGAAGCTTACCCAGCTACCCGATTCATTCATAGTTGCTCGATGTTCGTTACCGAGGTAGTCGATAATGGCGCTTAAGATGGTACAATGCCAATAAGTAAGAGGATCGATTATGCTGAAAATTGACAATAATTTGCTACAAGACATCGGTTTGGGCGATTTGCCCGAAGTCGAAAAAAACGGCCTCCTCAAGCACGTCTACGAGACGCTCGAGATGCGCGTTGGTATGCGTTTGGCCGATCAGATGACGAACGAGCAGCTCGATGAATTTGAGCGTTATTTTGAAGCCAAAGACGACGCCGGTGCCTTTAAGTGGCTCGAGACCAATTTTCCGAATTATAAAGATATCGTTCAAGAAGAATTTGAGAAGCTCAAGGCCGAAGTTGCCCAGGCCGCCCCTCAAATCCTAGCGGCTAGCCAGCAGGCGCTTAGCACCCCCGCACCGGTGACAGCCGATGCACCAGCCCCAGCTCCGGAAACTCCTCTGCCCAACGCCGCTCCGATCCCGGATCAAGGCTACGCTCCGCCGCCACAGCCTTTGCAGACACCCCAGCAACCGCCGTCGGAGCCATATCAGCCCCAATATCCTCCGCAGCAGCCTCCCGCCAGCCCCCAGCAGTAGTTGGCGCGCTATTTTAGGTTCTAATTTCGGGGAGGTTGCCCCTCAGGGTGGCCGGGCAGCAGATTTTTTTCAAATACCCTAGTACTAGTACCAAACGGCTAGTTTGGCGCTTCGGGCAAGTGGTAGCCTGCCAAAAAAGCCGCCGCCGACATTTCTTTTTTGCCGGCCGGTATCAAACTGTCGATAACGAGTACGCCATCTTTGCCGTGGACCCCAAACGACTTGCTCTCGAGCCACAAGCTGCCCGGTGATCCGGCGCCGGGAGCGACGTGGGCCTGGGTGATGATTATATCGGTGGCCCCAATCGTGGTGCGGCTGCGCGGCCAACCGGCGTAGGCGCGGATTTGGCGCTCCAACGTCGCTACCGGTCTTTGCCAGGCTGCGGCGTCGAGTCGGCCGGCGTCTTTGGCGATAAGTTGATCGTACTGGGCTTGACTGTCGTCTTGGGCCGTGACTGGGCTCGAACCGGCGACAACGGCGGTCAAGTGCTCAAGTAGCATGTCTTTGCCGAGGTTACTCAGCTGGTCGGCGAGGGCTTGCTTGGTCTCGTCGCCACGCAGGACCACCGTCTCTTGGGCGACGATGGCGCCGCTGTCCATGGCGGCGGCCAGTTGCATGAGCGTGACGCCGGTCGTGCGATCGCCGTTCAAAATAACACTCTCCAGCGGTGTCGGCCCGCGGTGTTTGGGCAAGAGCGACGGGTGGATATTGATAATGCCGCGTGGAAAGAGACCGATGATTGACGGGGGCACGAACTTGCCGTAGGCGACCAAGACACCGACGCTGGCATTAAGGCTCGCCAGGTGGTCTTTGACGGCTGATAGTTTGGCGGGTGCCAGGAGCGGAATGCCGTGAGCGCTGGCGACGGCGGCGATCTCAAGCTCGCGGGCTTGGCGCGATTGACTGGCCGCTTCTTGGGCGACAACCACGGCGGCCACTTCGTAGCCGGCGGCAATTAGAGCTTGCAGCGTGGGGGCTTGAGTCGTGACGCCGGTGGCGAGGCGCTCATTCCCAAAGAAGACTATTTTGGGCGACATCGGTTTCATAATTTAGTTTATCGAGTTCTCCGGCCTCATTGAGCTTATAGAAAGCCTCGGGGTCGTCTTTGATGTGATCGATAAAGACGATGCCGTTGGTGTGATCAATTTCGTGCTGGAAGATGCGGGCTAGAAAGCCGGTCGCCGTGACGAAAATCTTTTTACCGTCGAGGCCGGTGGCCCGGACGCGGACTTTACTGTAGCGCGGTACCTTGCCGTAGACGGTCGGTACGCTCAGGCAGCCTTCGTAATCCTCGACAATTTTGCCTTCAAATTTAGTGATTTCGGGGTTGATGAAGGCGGTGAAGGTGCGGTCTTCTTTGTTGTCGTAATCGTTACGCATGACGACGACTTTGTACAGTTGATCGATCTGCACGGCGGCCAGGGCGACGCCGACTTCGTGGTCGCGGCTGTCGTCCCAACTGATGGTGGCCGCTTCCATGGCCAGCACCAGTTGCTTGATTTCGTCACTAATGAAACCGACGCGTTGTGATTTTTGCCGCAGGTGGGGGTTGGGCAGGGTGATAATGTCTTCTTTGGTCATTGCCAAAAGTATAACAGATTAGCTTTTGGAGTGAACCCCTGTTCGGCGTTAAACGTTGTCATCTTCGAGCCGATTTACACTGGCAATATCGGCAGCCCTGACGCCGGAGCTTAATTAGTCGAACAGCCAAATACCTAATTTTGTCGATTAACTTCTTATTCACATTTACTCCATCTGTAAAAGGTTGAACCTCTGGAGCCTCCATTGACAGAAAAATATTTTTACACCAAAATTTGCAACTATGCCAGTTTTGATAGAAATTTTTCACGATCAAGCGAGCGGCCGATTGCCGACGGAAGCCGTCCACAAGGGTTTAGCCCTCGTTGCTGAGTATAGCGGCAGCATACTGGTAACTCGCGAAACCCGACAGATTAAATTAACTGACCCGACGAGTGACCATGTCGATACTGATAAGATACGCTGGCCTCAGCTACCGGCTAACTTCTCTATTATTCTTACCGATAGGCCACTCGTCAGTAGTTTCGAGGAAGGGGCTGCTTCTCGAGCAAATTCAGTCACAGAGTCGCTAAAATCTAATCGTGATCGTATTGCCGGTAAGGCGCTCATTGGGGTTGATGTTGCACTCATAAGTCTACACAGCGCTCATCCTTATAATGTTCCAACAACGGTAGCTCATGAGCTAGGACACTTATTCGAGATACTTTTAGAAGATACGGCGTCCGGGCACTGTCCGCGGGACGAGTGCATTATGAGTGCAGTTGTTACTAAACAAACGACAAAAACGATTGATACCAGCACGTTATCAAAAAGGCTTAAGCAGCGAGCAGGCCGACCAGAGTTTTCTTATTTGGAGACTTCGTCGGCTGTTGAATTTTGCGGAGACTGTGCCGAAGAGCTTGCAGACCGGGGGCCGATTATTGCTGCCCGGATGGCACTGAAGACCATGCGTAATTTCGATAAATTATAGAATTGACGCCGGCTTACAAGAGGTCGATGGGGTCGATGTCGAACGACCAGCCGCTGCTGGGCAAAAAAGCGATGATCTTGATGAGCTCGGGGCGGTCGACGGCTTTGACGACGAGCTGCCACTGGAATTTGGCTTGGAATTTTTCGTAGAAGGCCGGGGCGGGGCCTTCGACGCGGACTTTAAAGCCCTCCGCCTGGATGGCGTGCTTGAGTTTGGTGGCCGCCAGTTCGGCCGAGCGGCTGGTGGCCCGTCGGCAGGTCAGCTTCAAGAGATAGCAGTAGGGTGGAAACAAGAATTGTTGACGGGTTTTGAGCTCGCTCTCATAAAAGCCCAGGTAATCGCCGGCAATCGCCGCCGCTAGAATCGGGTGATCGGTGTGGTAAGTCTGGATGATGGCCGTGCCGGCGACGTGGCCGCGACCAATCCGACCGAGCACCTGGCTAATCAATTGGAAGGTCCGCTCCTCGGCCGAAAAATCAGGCATGTAGAGGCTGGTGTCGGCCAGTAGGACACCTAGAGTGCTGAGCTTGGGCAGATCGAGCCCCTTGGCCAGTAACTGGGTGCCGATCAGGATGTCGACTTCGCCGCGGTGGACGGCTTCGTAATGAGCCTCGAAGCGCTCGGCCCGGTTGTTGTCGGTGTCGAAGCGGGCGATTCGGGCGTTTGGGAAGAGCTTGGCGACTTCGTCGACGATGGCCTTGGTGCCGGCCGTTTTGAATAAAATCGAAGGGTGCGCGCAGACGGGGCAGTTATTGGGCAAGCTGGCGTGGTAGTCGCAGCTGTGGCAGCGCAGCTCGTGCTTGTCGCCGTGATAAGTCAAAGGAATGTCGCAGTGCGGGCAAGTGGCTTGCCAGCCGCAGCTTTCACACATCACCAGCCGGGCGGTGCCGCGCCGGTTGAGGTAGAGCAGGCTTTGCTCGCCACGGGCGAGGGCTTGCTTGACGGCGTTGATTAACGGCTGGCTTAAGTATGACGAACGGGGGAAGAGGGCCCGGTCTTTCATGTCGACCAGCGTAACTTTACTGGCGGGGTGTTCGCCCTGGGCTAACTGAAAGAGGTTGATAATCGGTTTGTTTTTACGCGCTGCCAAAAAGTAATCATTGATGGCCGGCGTGGCCGAACCCAAAATCAAAGTTGCGCGCGTCAGTTGGGCCAGGCTGGCGGCCACGCGATTGGTCTGGTACTGCGGCGCCTGGTCTTGTTTGTAGGCGGCTTCGTGCGCTTCGTCGAGCACGATCAGACCGAGACGAGCCACCGGACTAAACAGGGCCGAGCGCGGGCCAATCAGGATGACCGGTTGGCTGGCTTGCAGACTGTCGAGCCAGGCCCGTTGGCGTTCACTGGGGGCTTGCTGGGAGTGCAGTACGATGACGCGGTCGCCAAACACCGCCCGGAAATTTTTGGCCAGTTGGGAAGTCAGGCTGATCTCGGGAGTCAGGATGATGGCCGATTTGCCGGTCGCCACGGCGCGGGCGGCGAGTTCGATATAGAGGCGGGTTTTGCCGCTGCCGGTTTTGCCGTGCAGAAGATAGGTGTCGGCGGCGTCGATGGCGGCCAAGGCGGCGCGTTGTTCGGTCGTCAGCGGCGGCAAGGCGGTTAGGTCGGGCGCGGTAAATTGTTGCTCGGGCTGGTGGGCGATCTGTTTGGCGGCCAATTGGGCCGGCATAAGCTGCTGGCCGATGATGCCGAGCGGCGCGGGGTAATAGGTTTGGAGCCACTGGCTGAGCTTGATTAAATGGAGCGGCAAGGCCGGCAGCGGGTAGGCGTGGACGATTGACTTGGTCTTGAAGCGGGGCTGGCCCGACGTCCCTATGATGAGGCCCATAACCGTATCTTTTTGGAGCTCGACTTGGACGATACTACCGACCTTGAGATTCTCGGAACTGCTGTAGGTCAAGGGATCACTGCCGTGATAGCGGCTGCTCCGGACCCAAATAAGATAGAAATACATAACTGTAAGTATAGCGCCCCTCTCGTCTATAACAGCGGCATCTTTCAAGGGTAGTATTTGAAAACTGAGGAATACGTGCGAAGAGGGGGGGTTGTTCCTCTTCCTTGTCATCCCAGCGAAAGCTGGGGCCCAGTCAATAATGGTGCCATTAGGCACTCCACATTAGTCATCGTCCTTCGCTGGTGACCTCACCGATAAACCATCAGCACCTATTCTTTCCTTCTTTAATCCTTACTTTGGACCGCCAAAGTAAGCAAAGCTCTTGGGGCAGGACACTACGCGCGGGGGCAAAGAACTGTTTGTTTCTGCGCCGTCAGAACGCCTGCGGCGGTTCCATATAATTTTCTAGTAGATGATATGGGACTAGGCAGCCGGCTGGATTCAGAAACAAACAGCTCTTTACCTCCGGCTGCGTTTAGTGGTCGGTTTCAGCTTCTGGGTTAGTTGTTGCATGAAACCTAGTGCCCTAACCGT
>DHXX01000005.1:50602-52355 GCA_002413865.1 Candidatus Saccharibacteria bacterium UBA5145 | reverse complement strand
CGAGCTCACCCGGACTAAAGAGGCCCCGGAGAGGAGCGGTGGCGCTTTTACTGAGTCGAGACGGCACTGCGTTCCGTTTCTTCGAATGAAGAAAATAAACGGAACCGCCGCAGGCGTTGTGCCGGCGCAGTAAAAGGGGGGCCGATCATCCCCGCGGGAATCGTCCGGTCCGGGATGTTTTGCTTACTTTTTAAAAAGTAAGGGAAGAAAGAAAGCATTTAATTTATAAATCAGTAAAAGTGATGCCTCCCGAAGTAGACGAATATGAAACGACTGGTGTAGATAGGATCGATTGGATATCGTCCATCACCGAGATGACAACGGTGTAAAATCATGACTAATTCGGGGGTTTTCTAAATAGGTGTTGAAATGCAGCGATGAGGCAGCTATACTAAAGCTTACGTTGTTTGAAAAACAATAGAAGAACTTATGTTAGATATATTTATTACATCCCGGGTACGTCGCAAGATCATCGTGATCTATGCTAAGTATCCCGATTTCAAGACCCACGTCCGCGGCCTAGCCAAGCTCATCAAAGAGGATGCCGGCAACATTCAGCGCGAACTGAAGCGTCTCGAAAAAGTTGGATTCTTAATTAGCGAGCGCCAAGGCAACACCAAAGTCTACTCGACCAATAAGCAATTCCCCATCTTTAAAGAACTCCAGAGCATAGTGTTGAAATCGCAACGCACCAATCAAAAACGCGTCACCGGCTAAGCCGACGACGGGCACAAGTTATAAAGTAGAAAGTTTATAAAGTAAAAAGTTGAAAGTTGGCTCGGGCTGTAGCTGACTTTCAACTTTTTACTTTATGAACTTTTTAACTTTTGCGCCCCTTGGGGTTGCAAACCTCCCCCCTGTTGTGTACAATATCCCCCTGATGATACAAGTAACCCGCAAAGACTCCAAAGAGTCACTCGAAAACTTATTACGCCGTTTTAACCGCAAGGTCTCGCAGTCGGGCGCTATCGCCGTTGTCAAACTAAACCAGCATTTTGAGAAGCCCCTCAGCAAGCGTGAGCGCCGTGCCAAAGCGATTATTCGCCAAGAACGCAAAGCGATCAAACTCCGCAAAATGAAGCTGGGACAGCGCTAAATTCTAGAATGATTGAACAGCAGATTGAACGGGACGTTAAGAGCGCTCTGTTGGCCGGCGACGCGTCGCGTGTCAGCACGCTTCGTGGCCTAAAGAGCGTCTTGCTCTATTTCAAGGTCGCTAACGGTAAGCGCGACGTCGGTCTGACCGATGCCGAAGTGACGCCGCTGCTCGCCAAGGAGGCCAAGAAGCGCCAGGAAAGCGCTGATTTATACGTCCAAGGCCAGCGGCCCGAACTGGCCGCCAAAGAACTGGCCGAGAAAGCCATTATCGAAACCTACTTGCCGGCGCAGCTCGCCGAAGCCGACATCGCGCTCGTCGTCGACGAAGTCATTAGCGCCAGCGGGGCAACCGGTCTGGCGGGCATGGGCCAGGTGATCGGTCAAGTTAAGGAGCGCTTAGGCGCGACGGCCGACGGTTCGATTATCGCCCGACTGGCCAAAGCAAGGTTACAACAGCCATGATTATTCTAACGGGGGTGGCCGGCGCCGGTAAAAGCCTGCAGGGTCGTTTGTTCGCCGACGAACACGGCTACGCCTGGATTTCGACGGGCGAACTCTTTCGCGTCCTCGTTACCGGCGAACGTCGTCAGCGCATGCTGGCCGGTGAGCTGTTGAGCGACGACGAAGTCATCGCGCTGGTCGATAAAACGCTCAA
>DHXX01000005.1:42207-50451 GCA_002413865.1 Candidatus Saccharibacteria bacterium UBA5145 | reverse complement strand
TATGAAACCACTACCTTGCCAATCCTTGATTATTTTAAAGCCGCCGGCGCGCCCGTTTATTCGATTGACGCCGACCAGGATCCGATCACCGTGCACGACCAAATAATGCAGTATATCGACCAGCAATAAAGTTATAAAACTATGCAAACGAAAATTAAAACCGCCTCCGAAATCAGTGCCATGCGCGACAGCGGCCGGATGCTGGCGAGCGTACTCGAAATTTTGATGGCCCGGGCCGAGCCCGGTATGTCGACCAAAGACCTGGCCGACCTGGCTGCCCGCGAATTAACCGCCCTCGGCGGCAAGGCCAGCTTCTTGGGTTATCAAGGCTTTCCCGATGTGCTCTGCGTGTCGCTCAACAATGAAGTCGTCCACGGTATCCCCAATAAAGAGCGAATTATCGCCAACGGTGATATTTTGAGTCTCGATTTTGGGGTGACCTACAAAGGTATGATTACCGACGGCGCCCGCAGCCTAATCGTCGGCAAACCCAAGCAGCAACGCCACCAACAACTCGTCGAGCGCACCGAGCGGTCAATGTACGCCGGGATTAATGCCGTCCACGACCGCGTTCGGACCGGCGATATCGGCTCGGCCGTCCAGTCGGTGCTCGATAAATTCCGCTACGGTATCGTCCGCGATTTGGTCGGTCACGGCGTTGGTCACCACCTGCACGAAGACCCTAACATCCCCAATTACGGGCGGGCCAACACCGGTCCGTGGCTGTCGGCTGGCATGACGATCGCGATTGAACCAATGGCGACCTTGGGTACCGATCGCGTCGAAGTCGCCAAAGACGGTTGGACGATCCTGACAGCCGACGGGTCCTGGTCGGCTCATTTTGAGAACACGGTTCTGATCACCGAAGACGGCGCCGAGATTCTCACAACCGTTTAGCCTCGAAAATGGTCGTGAGAACCTTAAGTTAAAAGTTGGCTCGGGCCGTAGCTAACTTTATGAACTTTTTACTTTATAACTTGTCGAGCGAAGCTCGACGACTTGCCAACAGAGAAGCAATAGCGGTATACTAGCCTTAAGTATGCACGGTTCCCAACAAGAACATTTTATCGGTCTCGATATTGGTACCAGCACGGTTCGCTGTGTGATTGGTATGTTTGACCAGAGCGGCGGTAACACGCCGTCGATTATTGGCCACGGTACGGCCGTCAACCAGGGCATGCGCCGCGGTGCCGTGGTGCACGCCGACGAAGTCGCCGAAGCCATCGTCCGCGCCGTTACCGAAGCCGAACGAATTTCGGGTGTGCCGATCAAGCACGCCACCGTTAACGTCAACGGTTCGCACGTCGAAGGGATCGACTCGCAGGGCGTGATCGCCATCAGCGCCGCCAACCGCGAAATTATCATCGAAGATCGTTTGCGCGTCGAAGAGGCCGCCACGATTGTCAACTTACCGCTCAATCGAGAGATCGTGCAATTCTTTGCCAAAAATTATAGCCTCGATGGCCTGCGTAACGTCAAAGACCCCGTCGGTATGCACGGCGTCCGCCTAGAAGTCGACGCCCTCATCATAACGGCCGCTTCGCCCAATCTGCGGAATTTGGATAGCGCCCTCGAGAAAGCCGAAGTCGAGCCGACGCACCACACCGTCTCCAGTCTGGCCGCGGCCGAGGCCGTCCTGACGCGTCAGCAAAAAGAAGCCGGCACGGCGCTGCTCGATATTGGCGCCGGCACGACCAACCTGATTATTTTTGAAGACGGTGAGGTCCAGCACGTGGCGGTTTTGCCGATCGGCGGCCAGCATATCACCAACGACTTGGCCATCGGCCTCCGCACCGACTTGGATGTCGCCGAAGCCGTCAAACTCCAGCATGCCGACTTGCACCGCGCCACCAAAAAGATGAACGCCATCGTTAAGGTCGGCGACAAGGTCCAGAATTTCCAATTTGAAACGATTGCGATGATCGTCGAAGCCCGCGTCGACGAGCTACTTGATTATGTCGATAAAGAACTCCACAAGGTCAAGCGTTCGCGCAAACTGCCGGGCGGTATCGTTCTGACCGGCGGCACGGCCAAATTGCCCGGCCTCGAAGAATTTACCCGCGAGAAGTTGCAGCTCTCGGCCCGGGTCGGTAAGCTCCAGAACATCAGTGGTCTGGTGGACACCGTCGAAGACCCGAGTTTTACGGTCGTCGTCGGTCTGATGCTGCTCGATATGCTGCTGTTGCCGAGCGCCCCGATGGCCCACGGTACGGGCAACGACAGTGCCCGCGGCCTGCTCAACTCGTTATTCGGCTGGCTCCACCGCTAAATCCTCGAAATTCCACCCACCGTGGCCCTCGTGAAAACCAGCACTGTCATCCCAGCGCAAGCTGGGGCCCAGTCAATCACTGGCGACTTTAGGCGCTCCGAATAGTCCTTCGCTGGTGACATCACCGCCTTTACATCAGCACCTATCCTTTCTTTTTTCTATCCTTACTTTGGGTCGCCAAAGTAAGCAAAACTCCCGACCAAAACAAGAAACGCTACTAAAGATTACTCCCGTCATAGCCGGGGCCTGCGAAACTCGCTTTGCTCAGACATGTCCTCGACCTCGGTACAACGGGAGTAATCTTTAATCGGTTTCTCTCCACGGTCGGGTCCGGCTCCTCGGGTTTGTTATTTCATGAAACCTGCAGCCTGCAGCTTGGGGCTCGAGCTAGCCCGGACTAAAGAGGCCCCGGAGAGGAGCGGTGGCGCTTTTACTGAGTCGAGACGGCACTGCGTTCCGCTTCTTCTACTGAAGAAATTAAACGAAACCGCCGTAGGCGTTGTGCCGGCGCAGTAAAAGTGGGGCCGATCATCCCCGCGGGAATCGTCCGTCCGGGGAGTTTTGCTTACTTTTTAAAAAGTAAGGGAGGGAAGGAAGCATTTAATTTATAAATCAGTAAAAGTGATGTCTCCCGTGGTGGACGAATATGAAACGACTGGCGTGGCTATTGATTGATCGGATACCAACCTGTGCTGGGGCGACAGCGAGTGACCAACGCCTCTCGTCATCCTGAACTTGTTTCAGGACCCCATTTCGTCAAGTACCGCCCTGGCTGGTTTGACGACGAGGCACCGCTCCTAACAGGGGAGAGAATGTATAAAATAGTTGCTCAATACGGGTGGGTAGAGGGCGCCATGGATACAATTATCGGAGAGTCGTTAAATAGGGCGGAAGCCGGTTTTTGAGAGGGCGGAGGGCCGTACAAATTTTTTGGACATCTGCGGTCGATAGCGTATAATTTCAGTATAAATCAGAGCTAATATAAGAGGAACCAGAATGCCACAAGTTGTCGAACCAGCTATCGAGACCTTTGCACAGATTAAAGTAATTGGCGTCGGCGGTGCCGGTGGCGCGGCCATCAACCGTATGGTCGAGGCCGGGATTGAAGGCGTCGAATTCATCGCCGTCAATACCGACGCCCAAGCTTTACACTTCTCCAAGGCCCAGCGCAAGATTCACATCGGCAAAGACACGACTCGGGGCCTCGGCGCCGGGGCCGACCCTAGTATTGGCCAGGTGGCCGCCGAGGAATCACACGACGAAATCGCCAAAGCCATCGAAGGCGCTGATATGATCTTCGTCACCATCGGTGCCGGCGGTGGTACTGGTGGCGGTGCCGGTCACGTCGTAGCTCAGATTGCTAAAGACATGGATATTCTAGTCGTCGGTTTCGCGACCAAGCCGTTTGCTTTTGAAGGCGAAAAGCGCCGCAAGAATGCTGACCTCGCCATCGAACAACTCCGCAAGTCAGTCGACACGCTGATTATTATTCCCAATGACCGTTTGCTGTTGACGATTGATCGCCAGACGCCACTGATGGAAGCTTTCAAGGTGGCCGACGACGTTTTGCGCCAGGGCGTTCAAGGCATCTCGGATCTGATTACCGTGCACGGTTTGATCAACCTCGATTTTGCCGATGTCCGCACTGTGATGAGCAACGCCGGTTCGGCCTTGATGGGTATCGGTCGTGCCAGTGGTGAAAACCGGGCCGTTGTGGCCGCCCAGCAAGCCATCGAATCTCCGCTTCTCGAAGTTTCGATTGACGGCGCGCGTGGTATTTTGTTCAACGTCATCGGTGGCAATGACTTATCGATGCACGAAATTAATGCCGCCGCCGAGACCATCACGACGGCCGCCGATTCCGACGCCAACATCATTTTCGGCGCCACTATCAACCCCGAACTCGACGGCGAGATCATCATTACGGTCGTCGCTACCGGCTTTGACGCTTCCTACTTTTCCAAGCAAGTCGAAGGCGATGAAGTTACTACCAGCCGCTCGGCGCCAACGCCGCTCAGCTCGCCGACGTCTGCCCAAGACGACAACGCCATTCGTGAAATCGATATGAACCTAGATGACACGCCGACCGATTTCACCAGCGACGCACCGATTCCTAACATCTGGACCATCGAAGAGGACGACGCGCCCGCGGTTAGCAAAAAAGACGACACTAGCGACGACGATGACGACGACCACGCAGGCGGCTCGGTCGTCAGTGGCAACCTCGACGACGACCTCGAAAAGCCATCCTTCCTGCGCCGCTTAGCTAAGCGCCGCAAGGAAGAAAAACCGGTCGACGCCGACGCTGACAAAACCGCTACTGACACCAAAGATTAGCTGACAACACCAAGTAGGTGGGGATTGGTAGCTGGCAGTTGGGTTAGCTCTAGGTCAGCGGTGGAGCCCCGAAACGATAAACTAAAACTTAGTTCATAATTTGACTAATTGCTAGGGAACCCCCATATTCCAACTACCAACCCCTAGATTCCCTTCATTTAACAGAGGTGGTTTGTACTAAATAATACAGCGCTAATCATCTTGCAAAACGCTATAGCTAGGGGTATAGTTATTGGTCTAGACGCTATATGTGGCCGGTAACGCCACGGGGGTGTCGGTACATTAAACAAAAAAGCGGCCCTAGCCGCAACAATTAGAAAAAGAAACAAGCCAACAGGGAAAGGGACTCGACGCGAAGGCTGGCGAGTGCCACTTGAGCCGAGCAATCGGCTGGCTTAGTAACCCTAATTTCCAGTTTCAATTTTCTAGTTGCTGCCAGGCCTAGCCCGTCGCTTTAAAGGAGGCAGCATGAAATGCAACCAATGCCAGAGCGATGACATCAAAGTGATCGAATCGCGCGATGTAGCAGATGGTCAGGCAATTCGTCGTCGCCGCATGTGTGTGCCGTGTGGTCAACGCTTCACAACCTACGAACGACTCGAGCGTCCGCAGCTGATTGTCGTCAAAAACGACAAAACGCGCGAACTGTTTAATCGGACAAAGTTGTTAGGCGGCCTGTACCGGGCGTGCGAAAAGACACCGGTCACCAGTATGCAGCTCGAGCAGGTCATAACTAATATCGAGCAAGAGCTGTACGCTTGCGGTGAACCGGAGGTCAAGTCGGCCCGGGTCGGCGAGCTGGTGATGGATCAATTGGCACGACTCAACGAAGTCGCCTATGTCCGTTTCGCCAGTGTCTATCGACGATTCACCGATATCGCCAGTTTCGAACGCGAATTATCAATCGTCAAGCAAGGCAAGCACATAGCATTCAGTGATGAAGTCAAACCAGGTTAAGGCGACTTAACAGCTTTCTTCGGGATCGAAAGTAAACAACTTTCGAAGTCGGAGAGAGCTCACTAAGGTTCATTGATTGAGAGCAATGAACCTCAAGGACTCTAACAAAAATTTTACAAATTAAAATAATAACGGCCGACATGAACAGGCACCTGTTCAGGGCCCTAAAAAGAAGTGAGGGTACAGAGATGGCAGAGACAACAACACTAGGGGTAACACGACTGTTTACGCCCAAAAAGAGCAAGGCCTACGACCAGCTCAAATGGGTTAAACGCGACTCGATTATCAAGAACCCCGCCACCGGCATACCGGTCTTTGAGCAGTTGGGCGTTGATTTCCCGGAAGGCTGGTCACTAAACGCGATCAACATCGTGGCCCAGAAGTACTTTACCGGTACGCCGGGCTCGGCCGAGCGCGAAAGCTCGCTCCGGCACCTGATTGACCGGGTCGTTGACACGGTGGCCCGCCAAGGCTTGCAAGAAGGTTACTTCGTGAGTGACGTCGAAGCCGAAGACTTCCGCGAAGAATTAAAGTACATCTTGGCTACCCAGCGAGCGGCTTTTAATTCGCCCGTCTGGTTCAATATCGGTGCGCTCGACCGCTCCCAGCAAGCCAGTGCTTGCTTTATCTTGGGCATCGAAGACACCATGCCGGCCATCTTGAATTGGTACGTCGAAGAGGGCATGATTTTCAAGGGCGGTTCCGGCTCGGGAATCAACCTCAGCAACATCCGCTCGAGCCTCGAAACGCTCGGCAAGAGCGCCGGTACGGCCAGCGGCCCCTTGAGCTTTATGCGTGGCGCTGACGCCAGCGCCGGCGCGATCAAGAGCGGCGGCAAGACCCGCCGGGCGGCCAAAATGGTCATCTTGAACGCCGATCACCCCGACGTCGAAGAGTTTATCTGGGCCAAGGCCATCGAAGAACGCAAAGCCCGCGACCTCCAGTCACTCGGCTGGGATATGAGCCTCGACGGCAAGGACTCCTTTAGCATCCAGTACCAGAACGCCAATAATTCGGTCCGCGTCACCGACGAGTTCATGCAGGCCGTTGAAAATGACGACGACTGGGATCTGAAGGCCGTCACGACCGGCAAAACGGTCAAGACCGTCAAAGCCCGCAAGCTCTACCGCCAATTCGCAGAAGCCGCCTGGGAGTGCGCCGACCCCGGCATGCAGTTCGACACCACCATCAACAAGTGGCACACCACGCCCAACGCCGGCCGCATCAACGGCTCGAACCCTTGTTCGGAATACATGCACCTCGACAACTCGGCTTGTAACTTGGCCAGCATCAACCTCCTTAAGTATCTTAAAGAGGACGATACGTTTGATATCAAAGCCTTTGTCCACACCATTGAGCTGATTTTTACCGCCCAAGAAATCTTGGTCGGCTACAGCGAATACCCAACCGAGAGTATCGGCAAGACCGCCCGGGCCTACCGCGAGCTCGGTATTGGCTATGCCAACCTCGGTGCGCTACTGATGGCGCGGGGTTTGCCCTATGATTCAGCCGAAGGCCGAGCCATTGCCGCCGCTATCACCGCTATCTTGACCGGTCAGTCATACGCCACCAGTGCCCGCATCGCCGGCCGGGTCGGTCCGTTTGCCGGCTTCCACAAAGATCGCGACAATATGCTCAACGTGCTGCGCATGCACCGGGCCGAAGTCTCGAAAATTGATGCCAGCCTGGTGTCCGAAGACCTCCTTAACGCCGCCACGACCGCCTGGGACGACGCTGTCGAACTCGGCGAACTCCACGGTGTCCGCAACTCCCAAGCCAGCGTCCTGGCCCCAACCGGTACGATTGGTCTGATGATGGACTGCGACACGACGGGCATCGAACCCGACCTGGGACTCGTCAAAGTCAAGAAGCTAGTCGGCGGCGGGACAATGAGTATCGTCAACCAAACGGTGCCGCGCGCCCTCAAGAACTTGGGATACACCAAGGCTCAAATCGGTAAAATCATTGATTACATCGATGTCGAAAAAACAATACTAGGCGCACCGCACCTCAAACCAGAGCACGAACCAGTCTTCGCCTGTTCGATGGGCGACAACTCAATTCACTACTTGGGTCACGTCAAGATGATGTCAGCCGTACAACCATTCTTATCTGGTGCCATCAGCAAGACCGTCAACATGCCCGAAGAAGCCACCGTCGAAGACATCGAACAGCTCCACATCGACGCCTGGAAGATGGGTCTCAAGGCCGTTGCCGTCTACCGCGACAATTGCAAAGTAGCCCAACCCCTCAGCATGGCCAAAAAAGACGGCGCTCCAGCCGCCGAGCCAGCCATCGCCGTCGCTGATAAGTTTGTTCTAAAAGGCGCTGTTCGCCGCAAATTGCCCCGAGTCCGCAACAGTAAAACCTATAAGTTTACGATTGCCGACCTCAAGGGTTACTTCACCGTCGGCGAGTACGACGACGGTACGCCCGGCGAACTGTTCGTCAGCGTTTCGAAGCAGGGCAGTACCTTGTCCGGCCTGATGGATTCATTCGCCATCACCATGAGCCACGGTCTGCAGTACGGCGTGCCGCTGAAGAGTTACGCCAAAACCCTACGCGGCACCAGCTTTGCCCCGAGCGGCATCACCAACGATAGCGAGATCCGCACGGCGAGTTCGATTACCGACTACATCATTCGTCGTTTGGCGCTCGACTACCTGTCGTTCGACGACCGT
>DHXX01000005.1:41434-41949 GCA_002413865.1 Candidatus Saccharibacteria bacterium UBA5145 | reverse complement strand
TATCAGAGCCAACCCAAGTGGATTTCATGGCGACAGCCACCAGCGACGCACCAGCTGCACCGTCAATGGCGGACCCCAAAGTAACCACCTTGTATAGCACGGCACCGCTCTGTTACAACTGTGGCAATCAGACCCAACGGGCCGGTAGCTGCTACGTCTGTAGCTCGTGCGGTTCGACGACGGGCTGTAGCTAAACCAGAGGTTAGCTAACCTAAGTTAAAAAAAGAGGGCAGTCGGGCCCTCTTTTTTTTGTCATCCCAGCGAAAGCTGGGACCCAGTATATCTTTTGTAGCGCCAGCTACTCCATAAACAGCTTTTATAAGGATTTTTATTGACTGGGTCCCAGCTTTCGCTGGGATGACAGGTAGGGTGGGTTCGGGCTGACGCTTTAAGGGGAGCTTTGAATACTGGCGGTATTCCGCCATGATAGCCCGCCTGCAATCGCCAGCAGATGGTATACTCTGCTATATGAGTCAACAAAACTACCAGCATCGACTGGTGCGGAAGTTCAGCCA
>DHXX01000005.1:39952-41134 GCA_002413865.1 Candidatus Saccharibacteria bacterium UBA5145 | reverse complement strand
TTTAATGTTTTAGACAACAAAGCCCAACCCGGTATGCTGATGAGCCTAACCGCCAACTCGGGCGTGATCGAGCCGGCCAGTGACAAGAACGCCTCGTTCCTGCTGGGTGTCATTAGTGCTAACGACACCGCTTTTGACCTGCAGCCCGGTCAAGTCAGCGTCGCCACCGATGGGGTGATCAATACACTGGTGAGTACCCTCGGCGGTGATATCCGGGTCGGCGATCGCATTGCGCCCTCATCGCTGGCCGGAATTGGCGCTAAAGTGAAGACGAGCGCTTTGATAATCGGTATTGCGCAGGCAAGTCTCGATGCCAAAACTTCGGGGGCAGACTCCTCTAACGTGACCGATACGGCGGGGGGCAAGCATAAAGTGTACATCGCCAGAATTCCGTTGGTTGTTCGCGTCGCCTATTACACCGTGCCGAGCCCGGCGGCGAGGTCAATCCCTGACACGTTGCAGGCCACCGCCGACGCCCTGGCCGGCAAGCACGCCTCCGTTTTAGGGCTGGTGCTTAGCTTCTTGCTAATGTTAACCGGGATTATCTGGGCCGGTATCTTGATAAACGGTGCCATCAGGGGCGGCATAGCGGCGATCGCCCGTCAGCCATTGTCGAAAGCCTTTATTCGCCGCACGATGTGGAAATCATTTGGGGTGTCAATAATAATTGTCGTCGTTGGCAGTATCGGTGCCCTCGTCTTGCTCCGAATCCTGTAGAACCCAAGGCCATAACTCCGTTCGCCTGTCGGCTGCCACCAGTATTCCCGTCATCCTGAATTTATTTCAGGATCCCGTTGAAGTCGGCAATAACTGGGCCTATTTACGGACTGAGCGACAATAGTAAACTAAATCTTTATCAACAATTTGGTAAATGATGAATGGGGTAGCTGAAGTTGCCACGGGATCCTGAAATAAATTCAGGATGACGAAGCGCTGGTCTCCCACTGCCGTCCCCGCGCTCCCCGTCATCCCAGCGAAAGCTGGGACCCAGTCAATAATAAATCCTTATAAAAGCTGTTTATGAAGTAGCTGGCGCTACAAAAGATATACTGGGTCCCAGCTTTCGCTGGGATGACAAGAGGAGTTTAGGGTAACACTGGCGGGCAGCCCTGGGCCAACTTTCAGCTTTATGAACTTTATAACTTTCTACTGCACCTACTATTGGGTCACGAGGTAGTCGAA
>DHXX01000005.1:0-39695 GCA_002413865.1 Candidatus Saccharibacteria bacterium UBA5145 | reverse complement strand
GTACTAGTGATAGGTGTCAGTTGGACCTTCGGGGTGGTCGCAAACGGCGCGTGGAAACTGATGATGGCCATTTCGCCGGCTATCAAGCCTCCGTTGCCGACATTGATCGTAATTGTGCCGGCGGTATCATTGCCGCTGACGGTGACAGTGCCGCCGCTAGCGCCGACGCTGGCCTTGACATCGGGGGTCGTGCCGCTCGGTACCAAGTGCCCGCCAAAGTTGAGGCTACCGCTGGCGTTGACCGTCGTGACGGCCAACGAACCGACGTTTAGGCTGGCGGCCGACAGCGCGCCACCGACGCTCAGGGCGCCGCGGACGGCCAGATTGCTGTTGAGACCGACCGCGCCTTGGAGGGTTGTCTTGCCGTGGACGGTGAGATTGCCGGCCACGTCGAGGTCATTGGCGGTTTTGAGCGCGCCCTGAACTACGACGCTGTTTTTGAACAAGGTATCCGGCGTGATGGTCAGCTGTTGTTTGGTAGGGTTCGGTCCGGCCTGGGCGGTGAGCCGGTTGAGGGTGCCGTTATCCAGACTTTGGGTGTTGATGATGATTGGCGTTGGCGTAGCTTTTTTGGCGGGCTGTTTGAGCAGAATGATCGCGGCGGCCGCGATTAGGGCCAACACGACGACGATCACGATTATAACGAGAGTATATTTCGGCAGCTTGGGCTTCCAGAGACTAGACGGAGGGGGATTATCTGACGGTGCCGGCGTGGTATAGTCCGGGGAATCGGTCAGTGTCTCAAGAGTAGTACCCTCGTCATTCATATTGATGCCATCATACCTTTTATGCTTGGGCGTAGGCAAGGACTAATCGACGCAAAAAGCATATGCTATTATATGCTAATGACTCTGCCTCTGCCAAAAAACGGCCATTCCAAACTGTTAGCCAAACATCATACGGGCAAGATCCGACCTCACAAACACACCTCCTACGGCAGCCTGGCAATTATATTGCTGTTGACACTAGTGCCCCTGTTGAGCGTTAGTCGTTCGATCGCCTACGCCTCGACCGAAGGCGGCGGAACTTACCAAACCTATGCCGTGGTGGCTGGAGCAATACCAAAGGATCCGCCGACTATCGCTAACCCTGTAAGTGGCAATAGCTTCACGACGGGCGACCCGGTTTTGGTCAAGGGCACCTGTCCGGGAGATACTTTGGTGAAAATATTTAAAAACGAAGTCCTGGCCGGCGCGGTCTTATGCCGAAACGGTACCTATCAGCTGTCGATTGACCTTTTCGTGGGCAACAACAGCCTTATCGCCCGGGCCTACAACACTAATGACGTTACCAGCCCGGACTCGACCCCGGTGAGCGTGCAGTTGCTTTTGCCGGGGAGTAATTTGACCGGTACCGACCAGCTCAATACGGCCGGCGCGCCGGCCGGGCAGTTTTATGTGACGAGTGAGATTTTCCACCGCGGAGCTAACGCCGGCGACACGATGACCTGGCCTTTAATACTGGCCGGCGGCCAGTCGCCCTATGCGATTAGCGTTAGTTGGGGCGATGGCAAAACCGATCTGCTGAGTCGGGGCGCTGCCGGGCGATTTGACATCAGCCATGTCTACGCCCAGCCGGGCGGTGACCGCGGTAGCTACACGATTGTCGTCACCGCCACCGATCAAGCCGGCAATAAATCATTCATTCAATTGGTTGCCATTGTCAGCGGCAATAGCCAGCCAACCGGTATTGTCAGCAGCGTCAAAGGCGGCTATGGCCATTCAGCGGTCTTGCGCCTAGCTTGGCAACTGTTAGCCGTGGCGGTGATTGTTGTTTTCAGCTTCTGGCTCGGCGAGAAGCGCGAAGCCAGGATTATAAGCAGGCCTCATTATGGAATATAGCAGTCGCATAAAGCGCCGGCAATCAAGCCGTAAACGGACAATATTGTTAGCCAGTGTTGCGTTAGTAATCATTAGTATTGTGGCAATAGGAGTCTTTTGGGCGAGCGCAGACAATCAAGGTGTTATCGTTGATGTCCCAGTCAACAGTGCTACGCATGGCCCGACCATAAAGGACTTTTCTGGAAAATTTATATTTTTCCGCTATAGCGGCATTTATGATCCAAAGGACTCAACGCTTGGTGATACTGACTTGGAGGCCTCTGTCTTAACGGCTAACACCAATTACGATAAACATATCGCAGTCGCAGTGTCACGCCCCCAAGGTGGGCAGCTCGATTACTTCTCGCCGTACATCGCCCGGAAAACCCGTACTGATCTGTATCGGCGCCAAGATCTGACGGTTGCGGGCGCGTCAGCAGTGCTCTTTATCAAGCAAGACAATACCGAGAGAACAGTCTTTGTTCCGCATGACGGCATGATTGCGACCTTGTCTTTTGTGAGCGGAGGAACCTATGACGATCTTCAGTCTGAAATTAACCAACTCTTAACCACCTTTAGCTGGAAGCAATAGCCAATGAACCTCTTCCAGTCGCTCACCAAATTTACGCTCCTGACAACGGTATTATTCGCGGCCATGCCAGCCAGTAGCAGCTACAAGCTCAATAACTATAACTATGGTTCTGGAGGCACTGGCAGCTCAACGTCAACCAACTATTCACTGAACGCAACAACTGGGGAGACGAGTAATGTTCAGTCGTCCAGCACGAACTACTCAGTTCGTTCAGGCAACAATAACACGCAGCAGGCCATCGTCCCGGTTGCGCCCACCTTCACAAATCCTGCCAATTATTACAACAAACTGAAGTTTGTGATTAACCCGGGAGCGAGCCCAAGTGACACCAAGTTTTCCATCGCGATATCAACTGATAACTTTGTGACTACTCAATACATCCAAATTGACAATACAGTTGGCAATACCAAAGTCTATCAGACCTTTGCGACATGGGGTGGGGCCAGTGGCCAGTTGGTCGTAGGGCTGACTCCAAGCACAACCTACAAAATCAAAGCTAACGCTATCCAAGGCAACTTTACTGAAACCGAGTATGGCCCAACCGCTTCGTCTGCTACCGTCGCGCCGAGCATCACGTTCGATATTGATACGGCTGCAGCCGATATCGAAACGAGCCCGCCATATTCTGTTAGCTTTACGAGCTTATTGCCGGGTACGGTGGTCGGAAGCACAGAGAAAATATGGGTGGACCTAGACACTAATGCGGAATCTGGGGCTGGTGTATTCATCAGCTCGCTCAATGGCGGTTTGCGCAGTGCGCGCCTTAGTTATACGATCACTTCGGCCACGGCAGACTTGGCCAGCGCCAGTTCTGGTTACGGCGCGCAAGGCCTCAGCGTCACTCAAACGTCGGGTGGACCATTGGCCCTCAGCAGTCCATACAACGGTGCTGGGCAGAATGTCGGCATTCTGAATTCCACAATCAGGCAATTACTCGCTTCGACTCTACCAATCACCGCCGGCCGGGCGTCGGTCCAGATCAAAGCCAAGGCCTCGATCGCAACACCTTCGTCGAGCGACTACGGCGACACTTTAACGATCACAACCGCGGGACTATTTTAGCTATCATTGTCAGCGCTTATCCGTAGATGCCTAGCGAGATGAGTTTATATTAATGAAAATACAAAAATCCGTTGTCGGGTCGGGTTTGTTTTAAGGTGAAAACATTAATATAATGCTCAATGCACAATACGCTTGACTGTGCTTATGCTTTTTGATATATTTCAAGCAAAGTTATATAAAAAATTACATAAACGAGAATGACAAAAAAATGACCACACCAAAACAGATACCAATCAGGAAAATAGTCATCCTGCTGGCAGTAATGGTTGTTGGTGCCTCGCCGATGCTCTTGCTTACCGGTCACACCTCGGCGGCGGCCATGACCCAGACCGTAGTCCGCCTCGACCGCCTCAAATTCTCGACCGTTACTGGTGGTCTCGTCTGTGCCAAGCCTGTTTCCGCTGCCGCTGCTGTCGAAGGTAAAGTCATCCTGACAATCCCGACCAATAGCGCGACTGACTATGCCTTATCGGCGACCGTTGCTAACTGGGTGGCAACCGGTGTCGCCGTCGATATTAACGGGACAACGTCAACTGCTTGGGTAGGTCTCAGCGCCACTAACCCCACCAGCGTGGCTGGCAAGGTAGTCACATGGGCCTCCGGCGATCTGACGCCCAGTGTCTTGTACTGTTTCACGTTTGGTCCTGTTACGACTCCGCTCACAAACGCCAACAACAACACCGAAAACGTACCGGGTTCCGTGGAAACCCAGACCGCCGCCGCCGCCTCGATCGACAAGGGGTTCTACTCGCTCGGTCTGGCCGGCGCTCCGGCTAACGATGACCAAGTTGCCATTACCGGCGCAACGGTGCCGCCGATCTTTACATTCAACTTGAGCGGTAATACCGACGCCTTCACGACTAACCTGAGCCTAGCGGCCATTACCTCTACCAGCGGTAGAAACATAACCGTGACGACGAATGCCGCCAACGGCTACGTTATTTGGGCCAAAGACTTAAACTCCACGGCCAGCAAGGGAGCACTTAAATCGGCGACGACCAACACCTATATTGAAGGCTTTTCGGCCGTCGGTACGGCGGCCCGAACCATGCTGACAACCCAGCGAGACTATGGTCTTGGCGTCAGCATTACAACCAACGGTAGCGGTACGACGACCGCCCACGCTAACTACACTACCCAGGCCGTCATTAACAAGGTCGGGACATTAGATGCCGTCAACTTCCAGCCAATTGCCACCGCCACCGCCGGTACCAACACCGACGTCATTAACGTCATTGAGCGAGCTACGATTACCGCCACGACCACCGCCGCCAGCGACTACGCCGACACGATTACCTTTGTCGGCGCGGGTTTGTTCTAGAGCGTTACCAGTAAGCGTTTGATGCAGCCACTGACTCTGTTATACTACTTTTGTGAAGCTAAAAAGAAACACTGTGAGGGGAGGAGCTTTCGCTGCTCTTCTAGTTTTGTTAAGTGGGATGCTGACGCCTATGGCCAGCGCCGCAACAGCCAATCCCGGAGGGGCGTTTAACTTCGCGGTATCGCCACCGTCTGTCGGACTTGATGCCAAGCCGGGCGTCCCCACCGCCGTCGATATACGGGTCCAAAACCAGGGCATCGCAATCGAAAAAGTCAAAGTCACTCTCATGAAATTTACGGCTGATGGCGCCACGGGGCGTCCGAACCTACGAAACTTTGAAACGACCGACGAGTTTAGCCAATGGGCCCAAATATCGCCAACCAGCTTTACGGCTGAGCCGAATGAATGGAAGACGGTTAAATTTAACTTGTCGCCCCCCAAAAGCGCTGCCTTCGGGTATTATTATGCGGTTGTTTTTTCGCGCGAGGGAGCCGAAAATCAAATTCAAAAAGACAAATCGAGCCTGCTAGGGGCGGTGGCGTCGCTCATCCTCGTCGACGTTAAAGCTCCCGGGGCGGTCAGAAAAGTTACGATCGCGGATTTTAGTACGGACAGCAAGAGCGGGGAATTCTTGCCGGTAGACTTTAACGTCCGCCTGCACAATATTGGCAACACCCACGTCGGCGTGCGCGCGACAATCAACATCTCAAAGGGCAATAAGACAATCGCCGATATCGACGTCAACTCCACCAAAGGCTACATCTTGCCAAGCTCATACCGCGCTTTCCCGGCCGAATGGAAAGACGGTACACCGGTCTACCAGAATTACAAAGACAGCCAAGGGAACGTCGCCCTTAACTTGGCTGGCACGCCAAGGCAAAAACTGGTCTGGGATAAATTTAGCACCTCAAAACTCAGATTTGGTAAGTACACCGCTCGATTAATTGTGATTTATGATGATGGTAAGGGCGATGTATCGACCGAGTCACGCCTTAGCTTTTGGGTCATCCCTTGGCGCATAATCGCTGTGGTTAGCGTCATCGCACTACTGATTGTGGGCGGTTTATGGGCGTTAGTCGTCCGGCCACTAATGAGGAGTTTGAAGAAACATCGGGGTTATGCGACTCGTCGCTAAAGCCATAGCGCTCAGTATTTTTATCTCATTCTTAGCAGTGCATTTTGCGGCTGCCGATACTGGGCACGGCATTACCATATCCCCGGTTCAGAAGGAAATTATCATAAGTTCCGGATTGGTCGAAGCGACCACAAATGTCGAGCTCACAAACCATACCGGCAAAAATCTGGTTGGCACGATTCGCCTAGTTGATTTTAAAACATTAGACGAGACGAGCGGCCTACTGTTCAGCCAGGCCGGTGTGCCGTCGGATAAGTATGGGCTGGCCAACTGGATGACCCTGCCGAACGGGGAAGTAGTCAATGTGCTAAACGGTCAAACCACAACCATTCCAGTGGCCATCTCAAACCGAGCCGACTTAGCGCCGGGCGGTCATTACGGTGCGGTCATCGTAACGCTTGGTACTGCGCAGCAGCCAGGCAGCGCCCAGGCCAGTTTCAAACAAGAGTTGGTTTCATTACTGCTCGTTAAAAAGCGCGGCGGCGAGGATTACGGGCTGCTATTACAATCATTTTCAGCCAATACCAAGAACAATATACCAAGTACCGTCAATCTAGGGTTTCGAGCTGGTGGCAACGTGCACGTTGTGCCGCGTGGCTATGTGACGGTTACCGACCCGAAAGGCAAAATGGTCGCCAAGGGAATTATCAATACGCAATCAACGGTGCTTTTGCCGGGAACATCGCGGCGGTTTGTGACAATCCTCGAACCAATTGCGAATTCCGGCGTATCAGGTAAATACAAGGTCACGGCCTATTATCGGTACGATGATCAGGATCAGTTTAGCTCTAAATCGATCTATATTTACGCTTGGCGCTGGCCGCTGACCCTACTGGTTCTCGTGGTTATAACTGGCGTCGCGGTAACGTTGTTGTTGCGGAGATCACCTTGGACTCGACGAAAAAACGGGCGTCAGCACCGATCTACAATCACCTGATCAGTCACGGGCTATATTACTGCTGTATTTGCAGTAGTTCTTAATACGACTTTCCACTTTATTGGCTTTGTTATGGCTTGGATGGTGTCCGCCAAAAACGCACTTTTGTGTTCAATATTTGATGACCTGTGGATAACTAATTTTGAGAATTTTAGCTCATAATAGTAAGGAATAGGCAAATTCATAAAAATGCACTCGTTGTCGATATGACTACTAAATATGCAGTCTAAGAAGTTATACGGCTATGTTTTATATATTTATAGGCCCTAGAACATGCCAGAAACCAGAAAACGACTTGTGAAAATTACTACAATCGTTTCGTCCAATAATCGCTTCGTTTCGTTAGTCCATTTGAAGCCTTAAATTAGCTAACCATCTCTGTTATTTTGCTTGTGCTTGACGAACTTGGGGCATATACTTCTAACAGGTTATTTTAAGATAAAAAACCAAAAACCAAAAAACATAAAAAATGGAACTAAAAAACGACCTTGCCCCCTTTGAGACGCCGGATAGGCCGGCGAGCACGGTTAGTGGCGCACTACTGGGGTCGCGACGGCCATGGCGGCTAAACACCGGACGTTCTGCCGGAGCCTATCGTTTGCGGCTGAATCGATTGGTAACCTGGGCGCTCATCGTACTAGTATTTCTTAGTCTTGGTTTCACCTATTACTCTGCCAGTAACACCGTTAGCGCCGCCACCGGCATTAATCACCAGATCAACTTCCAGGGCAAACTCGTCAACCCTAGCGGCACCAACGTGACCGATGGTAGCTACAGCATCGTCTTCAGCATCTACACCGTGGCGGCGGCCGGCTCCAATATCTGGACGGAAACGCAGACAGTCACGGTTACCAGCGGCATTTTCCAGGTCAACCTCGGTAGCGTTACGGCCTTGCCGGGCTCGGTCGACTTCAACACCGACAACATTTACTTGGGGATTAAGGTCGGCGCCGACGCCGAAATGACGCCGCGGGTCCAGTTCACGGCCGTGCCGCAGGCCTTTAACTCCGAGAAACTCGGCGGTTTGGACAAAACGGGCTATATTCAAAACACCACGACCCAGCAAGCGACCAGCAACTTCAATATCAGTGGCGCCGGTGTCGTTGGCACCAGCTTAACGACGCCGCTGTTGCAGGCCGCGGCCGCCACGGCCTTGACCATCACCGGCAACGCCGCCAGTACTTGGAGTACTAGCGCCGGTAACATCACGCTGCAGGCCGGCGGCGGCACGATTAGCCTCGGTTCGACGACGACGCTGTCGAGCACCGGGGCGCTGACCATCAGTGGTGGCACGACCTTGGCGCTAACCTCAACCGGCGCCAGTGCCATCAGCTTGGATTCGGGCACGACCGGCGCCGTCAATATCGGTACCAATGCCAACGCCAAAACGGTGACCATCGGCAACATCACCGGTGCGACTGGCGTGGTCGTCAACTGCGGCACCAACGGCTGTAGTTTTGGTGCCAGCGCGACGGCCCACCCGACGACGCTTGGTTCCGTCAACTCCACCAGTACCACGACCCTCCAAGCCGGCACCGGTGGCGTCAACATCGGCACCGGCGGCATTGCCAACACGATTCAGATCGGCTCGACCACTGGTGCCGTTGCCCAAAACATCAACATTGGCACTAATGGCACGGCCAGTTCAACTAACAACGTTGTGATAGGCTCAACAATCGCCGGTACGACAACGATCCAAAACGTCGGCACTATCAGCTTGAACGCCGGTATTGTTGTGGGCAACGCTACGACTCAGAATCTTTTCAACTCCATAGCTACAACGATTAACTTTGCCGGCGCTGCTACGACGCTCAGCATTGGTGCCGCAACTAGTACATCTACCTTCAATGGTAATCTGGCTGTCGCTGCAGGTAAAACTTTTGCCGTTGGCACTGGCGCTTCCACGCTCGGCGGTACGCTCGGCGTTACCGGAGCCATCACGGGCAGTAGCACCGTTCAAGGCACCCAACTAATCTCCACCGTCGCCATTGGCACGGCACCCCTGACGGTGACCTCGACCACCGTAGTCACCAACCTGAACGCTGATATGGTGGATGGCTTGCACGCCAGCTCGTTTGCGGCTTCCTCTGGCGGCACTGGCTACATCCAAAACCAGACTGCTTCCCCACAAGCTGCCGGATTTAATATTAGTGGTAATGGTACGATTGGTGGAACGTTGGCGGTTACCGGTGCCGTGACCTCAGGTGGTGTTTACCTGGCTGATGCCGGCACCAACAACCTAGTGGCCAACGGCGATTTTGAGCAGGGTAGTGTCAACTGGACGGGCACCACCGGTATCGTCAGTGGTGGCTATTCCGGCAACCAAGCGGCCCAGTTCACCGGCCCGCAGACACTGGAGAGCGTGGACTATGTTCCGGTTAACCCGGTCACGGATGTCATTCAGCTAGAGGCCTACATAAAGAAGTCAGTTGCCGGGACAACCCCCGGTATTATGTACTTTGGCTATAAAGCTTACGACGCCAGCAAGACAGTTATCAGTACGGCACCGTGTGGATCGTATTGTTACTTTGCCGCGACTGGAACGGTGGTGCCGACCGACGGTAACTGGCACAAATACACCGCTACTACCACCGGTGAGGGCACGGCTTACCCGGACTTCCCGGTTGGCACCAAATACATCCGCGTCTTGGGGCTAATGAACTACACGTCCTCGGTTGACGCGGTCTCGCTCGTCGATCACGTGACGGTTCGACGCATCAATAACGGGGCGCTATTTGTGGGCAATAACTTTAATTCCACAAACCTGATTGATCAATTCCAGCAAACGCAACTGTATACAACTAGTGGCAATGTCCTTACTATCGCGACGCCTAGTACTGGGGACGTCAACTTACTAAATGGCGGGCTACAAGTCGGGAGTACAAATGTTATCACTGCTGCTCGAGCACTCCAAAACGTGACGGGTTATAGCCAGGGTAGTGGTAACTTCTCTCAAACCGGTGCCGGTACATTCGGTACGGGTACTGGTGCGGTGAGCCTGAACGGTGCGACGAGCATTGGCGCCGCCGTCAACACGACGAGCAGCGGTGGACTAACCTTGAAGCTTGGCCGGATTGCTTCGATTCCGTCCAACGCTACGGACGCATTCATCGGTATCCAGGATACGGGGGGTCCTGGTAGCTCAGCTGGGGATCTTATTCTTATGTCACGCACGAGTACTGGTGTGCCTAATGCTATTCGAATGTTTACGGGTCAGACAACCCCAATAGAAAGATTTACAATCGACACTAATGGATCTGCCAACTTCACCGGTACAGTTACCACAGCCGGTAGCTTAAATGTAAATGCGGGAACTTCCCAGGGCCTTGCCATCACCAACTCTTCCGGCGGTCCGTGGGCCTTAACTCTCAATAGAAGTGATGTAGCGAATAGCCGTATAAATATCTTTGATAGTTCTGGAACCTTAGCTGTTTACAATGATGCCGGATCTTTGAATACCCTCAGCCTAACCCAGGCAGGAACACTTGCTACTGCAAGTACGATTCAAGGCACTCAACTAATCTCCACCGTCGCCACCGGCACGGCACCCCTGACGGTGACCTCGACCACCGTAGTTACCAACCTGAACGCCGACATGGTGGATGGTTTGCACGCCAGCTCCTTTGCGGCATCCTCCGGCGGCACTGGCTACATCCAAAACGGCACTGGCCTCCAATCATCGGCCAACTTTGACATCCAGAGCGCCGCCGCCGGTAGTGTCGGCGGCATCATCAAGGGTGCAGTTAGTCAAACCGCTGATCTGATGCAGTTCCAGGACAGTAACGCCAGCCCGTTGACTCGTATATTGGCTAATGGAAGCATCAACATCAACCGTGTTGACACGTCGATCATCAATGCTAATGTACCGCTCGCCATTCAGGCTGCGGCGGCCTACCCAGGTGTCATCATCAAGGGGCAGGCCAGCCAAACGGCTGATCTCTTCCAGCTACAGAACTCCTCCGGTGCCGTCATGAGTAAATTCGACGCCAGCGGTAATCTGAGCGTAGGTACTAGTACTTCACCAACGGGGGGAGTAGCTACATTCAACGGCAACGTCGGCATCGGGACGACGAGTCCAGGCGAACCTTTACATATTAAAGCAGCGGGTACTAGTGGTTTATTGAGACTTGAATCTACGGCAGCAAATGGGTATTCATCAGTTGATATGTATACCTCTAGCGGAGTGCAAGCCGGTGGATTTGGTTATGGAAATGCTTCTGTCACTGGCTCAGCTACGGATAGAATTTATTTTTATAGTGTTACAAAAGATTTATCATTTAGCGTAGACCAAACGGCAACTACTGCGATGTTGATACAAAAAACAACTGGCAATGTCGGTATCGGCACTACGGCTCCCGGCCAGAAGTTGACCGTTGCCAACGGCAATCTACTGGTTGATGCGAATAACTCGGGGGCGAACGGTGGAGTAATCCTGCAAAGCAGCACAAATTATGGCGGCGCATTCCGCAATGGCGGCCAGATAAACGTAAACGGAACGCTGGCTGGCCGCCTTATGAACCAAAACTCCGAGATGCTTGATGGGACTACAGGCTATGCTGTTTATGATAACTCGGCTGGCGGACACACCACCATATCGTCGGTGGCAGACGCTAACGCCCCGAACACATCAGGTAAAACACTGAGAATTAGCTATGACGGTGCAGGAACTCAAAATTCAAATCCGACCCCCGGTTATGGCGGTTTCCTCTATGCTTATAGCATCTGTAGTGGGACAAACAATGCCGTAAACGGTTTTTGCTACCGCCCGAACAGCCGTTCTCATGTACGTATTTGGGCCAATATCCCAGTTGGCTACTCCATGGCCTGGGCTACAAACACTATGGGTACCGGCGGCAATTACCAATGGACTACTCCCGTAGCAGGTACGGGCGGTTGGCAAGAATATGACGCGGTCGCCACACTGGGCGTGGCTGGCTCGAGCTCATTCTTTTGGTACGTAGGAGGGGCCCCCGGTTCCGGTGCATTCAACTGGAATGTTGCGAGCGTGCAGATAACGGCTCTCGACGAAGCCCCAAGCGTAGAAAGCTCCTCGAATCTAAATGTTGGCTACTACCAAGGGGCTAACCTCGGTTACGGACAGCTATTGACCACCGCAACCAGCTACTTGGCGGTCAGCGGTGGTAATGTCGGTATCGGTAGTGCGAGTGCCAGTTACAAACTCGATGTCCAAGGTGGCGACATAAACACCTCTGCCAACCTGCGTACCGGCGGTACGATTCGACTTGATAACGCCGGTAACCTGAGCAACATCGGCACCATTACCTCCGGCCTCATCAACGGCCAGACCATCTCTTCCGCCGCTAACTTCACGGGTACCGTTGTGGCAGCTGGATCACTGACTGGAGCTAATGTTATATCTACCGGTAATGTTGGTTTCCATAATAATGCTTACTCTTTAAATGTACCAAACCCTATTTGGTCTTTCGGTAATTCACCTACATATGGTTTGGCATATTATCAGGGCAGTGCTCTTGCTATAGGTGATGCTATTGGCTTCCATTTTGGAAACGTGGCTGTACCAGTTGTTACAATTGCTGCTAATGGTGCAATCACCGGTGCAACACTCAATGCGACAACAGGCTTCCAGGTCGCTGGGGCCGCGACCACAGGCAACTATCTCCGTGGCAACGGCACCAACTTTGTCAGTAGTGCCATCCAGGCAGCTGACCTGCCATCTGGTTCCGGCAGCTACATCCAAAACGGCACTGGTCTCCAAGTATCAGCTAACTTCAACATTCAGAGCGCTGCCGCCGGTAGCGTTGGGGGCATCATCAAGGGTGCAGTTAGCCAAACGGCTGACCTCTTCCAGCTGCAGAACTCCTCCGGTGCCGTCATGAGTAAATTCGACGCCAGCGGTAATCTGAGCGTAGGTACTAGTACTTCACCAACAGGTGGAGTAGCTACATTCAACGGCAACGTCGGCATCGGGACGACGACGCCTGTTGCACAGCTTCACAGTGTTGGAAAAACAACTTCATCTTCCGCAACTACCGGCAGTTATACAGGAGGAGGCAGAGGGTATCCCTATTGGCCGGAAGCTTGGCTTGCAGGAAATTCCAGCATACCTGGTGCTGGTAGTGGAGGTAATACTACGAATGGGACTTATCTTGGCGGTAATGCCGGCGGGCTGTTTTATGGCGGAAACGGTACGTATGTAAGCGGCGGCGGTAGCGGAGTGACTGCTATCGGTGGTAATGGCGATACGTATGGAGAAGGCGGCGCTGGAATCTATGCTCAGGGCGGAACTAATGGAAGTTGGTTTAATCCTAATGTAACTCCTTATACCAGTGCGCCAGCGGGATATTTCAATGGCAATGTGTTTGTCATGAACGGCAACGTCGGCATCGGGACCGCTAGCCCTAATGCCAGTGACCGGCTCGATGTCCAAGGCGGCGATATAAACACCTCCGCCAACCTACGCACCGGCGGTACGATTCGACTTGATAACGCCGGTAACCTGAGCAACATCGGAACGATATCCTCCGGCCTCATCAACGGCCAGACCATCTCGAGTGCTGCTAACTTCACCGGTACGGTAGCCATAGCTGGCAATACTAATATCGGCGGCGGGTTATCGGGTCGCAGACTCGACGTCTATAATAGTGTGAACAACGGGGACGGTATCGCCATCGGCCAAGACACGGATAACACTCAAACTATCCAGACATACATCGATAACCAGTGGACCAACCGCGTCGGCTACGCCAGTGGATGCTGTAACCTTCTAAAATTACAGCCAGATGTCGGTAGCGTGCAAATTGGTTCGGCCAGCAACCCCACTTCAGGTTTGACGGTTACCGGCATTACTTCCTCAACCTCGTTCACAGGGTACGGTACGGGGCTAACTGGTACGGCATCGAGCCTGAGTATTGGCGGCAACGCCGCCACGGTTACCGACGGAATGTACTTAACTCCACAGCAGACAGTTACGGGCCTTAAATACTTCCAATCAAATAAGGGAGCAACCTCTACCTTAGGCGCCAACAATTCCTATACACTTGAGGCTTTTGCAACAGATGGTGGGGCTGCCGCCATGTCCTTCCACCGCGGTGGCGCCTTTGCCGTAAACCTTGGTCTCGATCCGGATAACGTCCTGAGAATCGGAGGCTGGTCCGCCGCAGCAAACCTTTGGCAGCTAGATATGAGCGGAAACCAAACCCTAGCAGGTGGTTTATCTGCAACCACTGCTAATTTCACCGGTACTGTCAATGCCGTTACGGGCTATAAACTCAACGGTGGCGCAGCCACTGGCCAGTACCTGCGCGGCAATGGTACCAACTTTGTCTCCAGTGCTTTGCAGGCAGCTGACTTGACCGGTACTGTGGCGGCGACTGCCGGTGGCACCGGCCAGTCCAGCTACGTAATAGGTGACTTACTGTTTGCATCCTCTACGACAGCACTTTCTCGACTGGCGGATGTGGCAACTGGTCAGTGTGTTATCTCTGGCGGAGTAGGGGTGGCAGTGAGCTGGGGATCATGTGGTGCTGGTGTTGCTGCGGTTGGTGCTCTCGACGGAGGTACCGCTAATGCCAATGGTGCCACTATCTCAGCCGGTGTTCTGTACTTACAATCCGCCAGTGCCAGCTACGCCGGACTAATGAACACCACTACTCAGACTCTGGCCGGTGCCAAGACCTTCAGTGGGGCAGCTACTTTCAACAGCACCGTTACCGTAGCCGCTAGCCAGTCCCTAAGCCTGGTAGGCGGTAACACCGCCAGCCGCCCAGGCAGTCCAACCGAAGGTATGCTCTATTACGACACGACAACCAAAGACCTACTTGTCTATGCTAATGGTAAATGGCAAGCTGACCGCAGTAATTCCACGATAATAGTCGGTACCAGCGCCGTCGGTGGCGCCAGCGGCGCTGTAGCCAGCCAGAGCCCCGACAGCGCTGACTTTGTCAACGCCAGCACCACCAGTGCCCAAACCGTCATTAACGCCGCCATCGCCGCCTTACCAGCCACCGGGGGCAGTATCTTCCTGATGGATGGCACCTACGTCGTTGACGGCCAAATTAATGTCCCGAACAACGTCAGTATTAGCGGCGCTGGGGCGGCTACTATTCTCAAATCCAAGACTACCACCGGCAACAATAAAGTCTTTGCCAACTCGAACGTCACGACTGGCGTTGGAGTCACAATTCAAAATCTTTCCATAGACGGCAATGGCATTGGATCCTACGGAATTTATTTTGACCACATGAGTGGCGGCAGTATCGCAAATGTTCAGATAATAAATATGCTAAGTGGCTGCGAAATCTTGCTTTCAACGTCCAATTACAATACGATCACCGGCACTACAAACACGGGAGGCAGTGGCGCTGGTGGTATTTGTCTTCTATCTTCCAATAACAATACAGTTATAGGCAATATTACCAATAGCAATACTTCCGGTGGCATCTACCTATCTACTGCCTCCGGCAACACTGTATCGGGCAACACCGTATCGGGCAACAGCAATGGCGGGGTCATTCTTTGGTCTGCCTCCACCAATAATACTATCACCGGCAACTTCTTACAGAATAACGTGTCCGGCGGAGTCAAGACTCAAACCGCCGACAATAATACTATCACTGGCAATAACTTCCAGAGCAATAGTGTCTACGGCATGCTTCTCGATACCTCCACGAACAACACCATTGCCGGCAATAAGTTTCATGACAACGGCGGCGCTTCAACCAATAACAGCATTTACTTAACTGCCTCAGATTCCAACACCATCACCGGCAATGACATCACCGAGACTAGCTGTACTACCAACTGTTATGCCATCAATATCTCTGATTCTACTTCTGACACCAACTACTTGGCCGATAACCGCTTCAGTAGCACACCCGGTACGTCGACAATTAATAATGCCGGAACCGGCACTGTCTATGCCAACCAGTCAACTGCCGAGAACGGCGCGAAGCTGGTCACGCGCACAGCTAATGACGCCGCCGCCTTCCAAGTCCAAAACGCCACCGGGGCTGGCGTCCTAACCGTCGACACGACGAATGGTCGCGTCGGCATCGGGACTGCGGTGCCGTTTTCAACACTGCAAGTAGCCGGTAATTTAACTGTTGGGAGCGCTGGTACGGCGGGGCAAACCGGTAATGTCCAAATCACTACCGGAGGAGCTTCTCCAGTTTCAAATCGTCTGACATTTGGAACAGACGGTTTGGGGTGGAAATTTGCAATCAGCAAAAATCAAGCTGGTACCGTTTCGGATTTAATGACGATTCAAGATAACGGCAACGTCGGGATAGGTGTCGCCGCACCCACGGCGCTGCTCACAGTCGGTCTTAATGGAGCCGCCGGAGGCGGTTACACGAAATCATTGACGATAAATGGTACGGCCAGCACAACTGGCTGTGGAACTGAAGGCTGCCCAATGCTCCAGCTAAACCAGAATGGTGCTGCAGGCGATATATGGGGTATAGGTGTCTCTGCTACCGCGTCGCTGATAATTTCAACTCAGGCTGCCGGAACTTATAACCAGCGACTCTTTATTTCGCGAACTGCCAACCTAACCGTTGGCGGCACCAACGCCTGTACCATTGGAACCGGTACTGGTGCTACCTCTTGTACCTCGGATGCACGGCTCAAGAATATTATCGGGCAATCTACGGGCAACTTAAGCAAAATCATGCAACTGCAGTCGACCTATTACTCCTGGAAGTCCGACTCAACCAATACCGTTCGTCTCGGTTTAATCGCCCAGAATGTGCAGTCGGTTTTCCCTGAAGATATCACAACCGGCGAGGACGGCTACTTGCAGCTGGATTATGGCGCCTTGGTTTCGCCACTTATTGGCGCCGTCCAAGAACAGCAAGGCCAGATTAGTTCTATGCAAGGTGATATTACTGCGCTGCAACAAACCAACCTCGTCAACGGCGGTACGATCAACGGCAATATCAACCTCATTGGTAACCTCAACGTTAGCGGCAACAGTACACTGACCAGCCTAGAAGTAACCGCAGGTACTCAGCTCGACGGCGACTTACTGGTGAAGGGCAACACCACCCTAAGTGGGAGCCTCACAGTCATGGGTTCTACTAATGTAGTCGATATCACGGTCAATGGGCATATTATTACGGCGGGCAACGCGCCATTGGCCACGATCCAAGCCGCCGCCGGTTCCAACGCGATCGCCACGATTACCGGTAACGATACGAGTGGTACGATCACCATCACCACCGGTGACCCGGCTAACAACATTGCTGGTATCAGCGCACCGACCTTCGGCGAACTCGTCAAGATTCTGTTCAACCAACCTTTCGGCAAAGCGCCGCAAGTCGATCTATCACCGGGCGACGCCAACGCGGCTGATTTGCGCTGGTGGCGAGCAACGGCAACTGACTCGTTCTCGCTGAACGTCAAAGCGACGCCGGCTCCGAATACGACCTACACCTTCGACTACTTCGTCCGGCAGTAGGGACAACCCCTACAACCTTCAAGTGTCGTCCTTGAAGACGCTATGACGGGGCTAGGACGATACCAGGACGATACCAGGACGATACCAGGACGATACTAGGACGATACTTGAAGAGAAGCCTTATAAAAGTTACGGCTTGCTAGCGGCTGCTCGAGGACAGTCCTTGTACAAAGTCTGGGGCGGCGCGATAGTTGGGCGGACCCGTTGGCAATTGGGCTTGGCGGCCAAACTAACAAACTAATGATGTTTGTTGCTGGGCAAAATTGACGCGGCCAGTAACGCCAAGCTTTGGACCTATAGAACTATAAAAGTTCTCGCCTTTTATCGTCCAAATACCGGACGCGACCATGTGTTTGATGACCAGATCAATATGCAAAGCGGCAAGGAATACAGAACTTAATACAATATTTACAACATATGATTTAGCGGAGACCAGTAAATAAAAAACGACGCTTACTTCTCTGAATAAGATTTAAATAGATGATTATTGTGCTAATGTTGTCAAAATAGTTACACTAACATTTGATATAGATCTTAATAATGTTTATCGCTAAAGACACTCATTTTTTTGTCAAACTGGGTGCTTATGCCAGCCGGGGCTCGTTATGGGAAGCTTTATGCAACTGACAAAGGCCGCCGTTGTTACCGCTCCAAACAAGCTAAATAATCACTAAGGGACGATGAAGTGTTGGGTCTGAATCCGAGCCAGAACACGGTTCCGTTTTCTGTGCTGCGTTCGGGTGTGAGAGGTCCGTCCTCTCACAGCCCGCTCGAATAGCTTGGAAGATACGGGGGTGTTTCTGGGCTTGGCAGGAGGGCTGTCTGGGTGCTCGCTTGGGTTGTCCGGCTGAATGACAGGGTTTAAAAGCGGTGATTAAGGGAGGGTTGTCGGGGAAAAATGACAAAAGTAACAGATGACAGAGGGCTTGCTAGCAAGCGAGCGCTATAAAATCGATCGTCGACGGACGCGAATTACTGATTGGGTCCCAGGCTACGCTGGGATAACGAAAGGCTACGCCGGGATAACAGAGTAAGAAAGGCAGGGATAACGGCGGGGCGATTACAGGGTTGTTCGTCTTCCCCTTGAAACGTCCTCGGGCGGCCAGAACATTAGAGGACTGGCCGGGACTAGAGAAGGCGAATAAGAATGTAATTTTGTATGCAATATTTGAGTAACTGTGGATAACTAATACTAGCACTATCATGTGACTGGAGTCACTTTATAATGAAATTACAGAATTACTATTGTTGTCGATATAGCTACAAATATAGTGTTTAAGAAGTTAATTACGCATGTTGTAAATATATTTAGAATACAAAGATGCCAAACAACGGTTATTAATTACTACAGTCGTAGCATTTGATACAACTACTGTTTCGTGGATTCAATTTAGGCCTCAAATTATCTAGCCGTATCTGTTATTTTGCTTGTGCTTGAAGGTAGCGGGGAATATACTTCTAACAGGTTATTTCAAGATAAAGACTAAAAAACAAAATAGATGGAACTAGAAAACAACCCTACCCCTGTAGAAACGTTGGATATGCCAATGGGTTCGGATAGTTATGCCCCGCTGCCGCAACAGGGGCGGAGGCTGCGTAACTTTGGTCGTTTTGCACGAAGGTACCAGTCACACAAAACTTTATTAATAATTTTATCGGTTGTTGCCCTGTTATCCCTGAGCTACGGAACTTGGGCTTTGGTCAAAGCTAGTCGCCACAACCCGGATAAGCTGGCTAACACTTCTGACAACGCCGGTGGTGCCCAAAAGACCGTCGTCGTTTTGCCCGGTCAAGATCAAATTTTGAGCATTAACGCCAAGCTGAAGGTCAACAATGCCACCACCGTCAACGGTGACTTGGCAGTGGCCAAAACGGCTACCATTGGCGGCGATCTGACGGCTGGTAACATCTCGGCTGCCAACATCCGGGGTACTTTCACTGGTGTGTACCTGGGCGACGGCAGCGCTTTGACCAATGTTAACGCCGTGACTTTCGGTGGCCAAAACTCAAGTTTTTACCTTAATGCCAGCAACATCAACGCCGGTACCCTCAATGATAACCGTTTGAGCGCGAACGTTACTTTGCAAGGCAACGCTTTTAACGGTGCGAATCAGCTAGTCCAGCTCAATGCCAGCGGCGGTATGCCGGCTGTCGATGGCAGTAACCTGAGCGGTGTCAACGCGGCGCTGTTGGCTGGTCAAGCCAGCGGCTACTACACCGACGCCACTAACTTGAGCAGCGGTACGCTCAACGACGCTCGCTTGAGTACAAATGTGGCCCTTTTGGACGCCAGCAATAGCTTCACGAACACAAATACATTCACTGGAAATCTGACCGTGCAGGGAACGGTCAATGGCCAGTCGGCTGTTTTCAGTAACAACGTCGCCGCGATGACGTTCACACAGAACGGTAGCGTTGTTTGTGACAATAGCGGTAACTGTGCGAGCAGCACAATTAATGGTAGCGGTACGACCAATAAAATCGCGCTCTTCACTGGTGCGGGAGATATCGGTGATTCAATCATTACTCAATCGGGCGCGCTCATCGCCGTCGCCGGCACGCTCAGCGCGGCCAACTTGCAGGGCGATGGTTCGGCCATCACCAATGTTAATGCCAGCCAACTCAACAGCCAGCCAGCCAGTTTCTATCAGGACGCGACCAATCTGACGGCCGGCACGGTCAGTCCCAGTCGTTTACCAGCTACCGTTGTCTATAGCGACGGAGCTAATACCTTCACCGGTACCGACAACTTCACCGGCGGTCTGCAACGTAACGGCAATACAGTCTGTGATAGCTCGAACAATTGTGGCTACACGACTGGTGGTGCCTTCGCGACCGCTTTCGTGCAAACTGGCAACAGCTTCGGCGGCACCGCTTTCCTAGGTACGAACGATAATTTTGCGCTCGTCTTGCAAACCAATGGCAGTGAACGCTTGCGCGTCAATGCCGCCGGCGGCGTCACGGTGACCGGAACCTTAAGCGCCACCAACTTTAGTGGTAACGGTGCTGGCGTCACCAATGTCGACGCCGCCGCCCTGAATGGCCAAGCCGGTAGCTACTACCAGAACGCCAGTAACATTAGTGCGGGGACACTAGCCGACGGTCGATTGAGTGCCAACGTGACGCTTCAAGGTAACGGCTTTAACGGTGTAAATCAATTGGTTCAGCTCAATGGCAGCGGGGCTTTGCCGGCCCTGAATGGCGCCCTCGTTACCAACGTTGATGCGATTACCCTTCAAGGGCACGACACTAGCTATTTTGCCAACGCCACCCTTCTTACGAGCGGTACGCTGAGCGACGGTCGCTTGAGTGCCAACGTCGTTCTTTTGAACGGCAATAATACCTTTACGGCCAACAATAACTTCACCGGCGGTCTGCAACGTAACGGCAATACAGTCTGTGATACTAGCGGTAACTGTACGACGGCCGGTGCGGCTGGCGGCGACTTGACCGGTACCTATCCCAATCCGACAATCGCCAAGCTCCAAGGCGTGACCGTCGGCATATCGTCACTGACTAGTGGTCAAATTTTGCAATACAACGGTACGAATTGGATTAATCAAACGGTGAGCGGTGACGTCAGTCTGAGCGGTGCTGGCGCCGCCACTATCGCCAACGGTGCGATTACGACGGTCAAGATCGCCGATGCCAACGTCACTAATGCCAAACTGGTCAATAGTAGCTTGACCGTTAGCCCCGGGACGGGTCTGACCGGTGGCGGTGTCGTCAGTTTGGGTGGTAGTACCAGTTTGGCCGTTAGTTACGGTTCGAGCGCCGGTACGGCGGTAGAAGGCAACACGACTTTGACCGTCAATGCCGGCACTAATATCACCGGCGGTGGCAGCGTGACGCTCGGCGCCGGTGGCAGCGTGACGGTTAACGTCAGTGATACGCCGACCTTTACCAATCTGACGCTGACGACACCGCTGGCTATTTCATCGGGTGGCACGGATGCCAATACCGCTGGTGGTGCGCGCACCAATCTCGGTGCCGCCGCCTCGGGCGCCAACAACGACATTACTAGCTTGACTGGCCTGACGACGGCTTTGAGCGTTAGCCAGGGTGGCACCGGTATCAACGGCGGGGCGGCGGGTAATGGCACCCTGTTGATTGGCAACGGTTCGGGCTACACTCTGAGCACGCTGAGTGCAGGTTCCGGCATCAGCGTTACTAACACCGCCGGTTCAATCACGATTGCCTCAACGGGCTCGACTGGCACCGCCGGCGGTGACCTAACGGGTAGTTATCCTAACCCAACCATTGCTAAGCTGCAGGGTACAACCGTCAGTATTGCTAGCCTGGCGGGGGGTAACTTCTTACAGTACAACGGCACGGCTTGGGTCAATCAGAGTATTAGTGGTGACGTTACGGTCGACAATAGCGGTGTCGCCGCGATTGGCGCCGGCAAGGTCACCAACACCAATCTGGTAAACGACTCGCTGACCGTTAGCGCCGGCAGTGGCCTCGGCGGCGGCGGCGTGGTAGCCCTCGGTGGCAGCACGACGCTCAACGTCCAGTACGGATCGACCGCCGGTACGGCCGTTCAGGGCAACACGACCATCACCTGCGCCGGCGGCAGCGGCAACCTAACCGGCGGCGGCGACATAATTACACTGGGAACTGGCGGAAGTTGTAGTAACCTAAACATCATCTCTAACCCAACCTTCACGACGAGCGTCACGACACCGTTATTGCAGAGTACGAGCGCCCTCGGCTTGAGTGCCGGCGGGGCCAACATTATCACCTTTAGCACCAACGGCGCCGAAGCCGTTCGGATTGACGCAGCTGGCAACGTTGCCGTTGGCACGACCACGACTAGTAGCTATAAGTTCACCGTGGCGGGCAGCGCCAATGCCAGCACGCTCTATCAAAACGGCAACCAAGTCTGTGACAACACTAATAACTGTAACTACGTGGTCTCGACCAGCCCGGCCAGCTACGTCCAGAACGGTACGACCACTCAGACCAACACTAACTTCAATATCCAAGCCCTGACCAGTGGCGTGACCGGCACTATCGGCGGTATCATCCGCGGGGCCATCGGCGGTCAAACGGCCGATCTCTTCCAGGCTCAGGCTTCGTCTGGAACCGTCGTAGCCAGTATTGACGCCAGCGGCAACATCACCGCCGCCAACGGCAACTATACGGGTAACCTTGGGGTGAGCGGTACGACGACGTTAGCGGGCGACGTCAGTATTACCGGTTCCGGCACTTTCACCACCAATAGTGGTGCCGTCACGCTCGGTGCGCTTGGGGTTGGGGTCGTCCAGAGCAACGCCTCCGGGCTACTCAGTAGCGGGGCAATCGATCGCAACAGTGCTACCTTGCTTGCCAACACCCTCAACCTTAACAATGGCGGCACCGGCTCGACCACCGCCGGCGGCGCCCGCACCAACCTCGGCGCCGCCGCCAGTGGAGCTAACGGCGATATCGCCAGTTTGACGGCTATCACGAGTATCGATAATGCGGCGGCGGCCTTGACGATCGGCAACACCAACCAAGCGCTGACGCTCCAAGGTAATAGCAGCTCGGTCTTTACGGCGACGGCCGGTGGCTTCACGACCAGCGTCGGCTTCGCCAATCCCACCGCCAGCGTCAGCTACCTCTTCCAGAGTGCTAGCGCTGGTACCTACAACATCTGTACCAGTGTCGGCAACTGTGCGAGCAGCGGCGGTGGGGTCACTACCGCGGGCGGGACCATCGGCACGTTGCCGTACTTCAACGGTAGCCAAACACTGGCCGACTCGCTCGTCAGCCAAGCCGGCGGCACCGTCACGATTGGTGGCAGCCTGGCCGTTAACACAATCGTCCCAACAGCCGCCTTGCTGCTTGGCGTCACCAGCCAAAACATCACCGTCCAGGGTGCGGCCGTCGCCATTAGCGCCACCGCCGGCGCCAGCACCAACACCTTGAGCTTTGCGGCGCCAAGTGGTTCGAGCCACAGCGTAACGCTGCCGAATGCCAGCGGTACGGTCGCCGTTAGCGCCACTGGCCCTCTAGCGATTGACTCGAGCGGTAACGTTAGCTGTGCGACTTGTTTGACGAGCGGTGGCGGCGGTTCGGGTGGCGTCAGCTCGCTCAACACCCTCAACGGCGCTCTGACCCTCCAAGGCACCGCCAACCAAATCGTCGTCAACAGCGCCGGTACGACCATCACCCTGAGCACCCCCCAAGACATCAACACCAGCTCTAGTCCGACCTTTAGTAATCTGACGCTAACCGGCGCACTTGGCGTCACCGGCACCATTACTGGAGGCAACTTGGCAACCGGCGGAACCCTATCCGTCACCGGTGCCGCCACCGCCGCCAGCTTCAACGGTCTGACTCTGACCGCCACCGCCGGTGGCTTCACTGTCGCTGGTGGCACGGCCGTCAAGACCGTCACCGTTACCAGTGACGTTACCCTCGACCAAAACCTCAGTACGACGAGCAGTCCGACCTTCGCCGGTTTGGCCGTTACCGGCACCACCACCATCAACAACACTGGCACAGCCGCTACTACCATCGGCAACGCGACCGGCGGCGTTACCATCAGTTCCCTCGCTGCCGGCATCGTCCAGTCCAGTCCGGCCGGTCTCCTCAGCACCGGCGCCGTCGATCGCAACAGCGCGACGCTACTGACGGGTACTCTGAACGCCGCCAACGGCGGCACCGGCCAGAGCACCTACGCCATTGGTGACTTGCTCTACGCCTCCGGCGCCACGGCCTTATCTAAGTTAAGCGATGTCGCCAGCGGTTCCTGTCTCATCTCTGGCGGTGTCGCGACGGCTCCAACCTGGGGTAGCTGTGGTTCCGGCGGTACAGTCACCGGTACGGGTACGATTAATACTCTCGCCATGTTCACGGCCGCCGGCGCCATCGGCGATTCAATCTTGACCCAGTCGGGTACCGCCATCACCGTCACCGGCTCACTGACGGCGACGACCGCCCTCCAAGGTAATACCCTGAGCATCGGTACGGGCAGCTTTACGGTCAACGCTACCGGCGCCATCACGGCCAGTACCGGTATCGCCACCAGCGGTGGCTACGTCCAAACTGGCGCTGGCGCCAACACCTTCAGTGGCGCCACGACGTTCAGCAGCGCCGGTACCGGCCTGGCCGTTACCACCAACGCCACCGTCGGCGGCACGCTCGTCGTCACCGGCATTGTCAGCGGTGGCGCCTACAATGGCCAGACAATCTCGAGTACGGCTAACTTCACCGGGACGCTGGCTGTGGCCGGGGTAACTACCTTAAGCGGTGCGCTCAACGCTAATGGCGGTATCGTCACTAATAACGCTAATCTAAATGCCGGTAGCGGTACCATCACCAGCGGCGCCATCAATGGTCAGACCATCTCGGCTACGGCTAACTTCACCGGCAGCCTCGGCGTTACCGGCAGCACCAACCTGATCGGTGCCGCCACGTTTGGTACCGCCAGCGCGACGACCGGCCAAATCAAGCTCGCCAACGGCACGAGTGCTTTCTTAGCGACCTTGCAAAGCGCAGCCTTGACCCAGGACACCACCTACACGCTGCCGGCCTCAACCGGACCGGCTGACACTTTCTGTCTCCTGACCCTCGCTAACTGTAGCGGGGCAGGGGCTAGCACCGTCGGCGCCCTCGACGGCGGGACCGCCAACGCCACCGGCGCGACCATCGCCGCCAACACCTTGTACCTTCAAAGCGCCAGTGTCAGCTTCGCCGGCCTCGTCAATACCGGTGTCCAGAGTTTTGCGGGGGCCAAAACCTTCACCGGCAACGTCGCCATCTCTGGCAGTAATACCCTAACCGTCGGTACCGGCGCCACTTCTCTCGGCGGCACCCTAGGCGTCACCGGCGCCACAACCCTCAGTGGCACTTTGGCCGTCACCGGCGTCTCAACCTTCAACGGTAACGTCGGCATCTCGGGTACTAACACCTTAACTGTCGGTACCGGCGCTACCGTTCTCGGCGGCACCCTCGGCGTTACCGGCGCCAGCACGCTGACGGGCTTGCTCACAGCCAACGGCGGCATAACTGACACCGGCGCTGTCTCGCTCAACGGCGCCACCAGCATTACCGGCGCTAATAACTTAACCGTCGGCACCGGCGCGACTTCGCTCGGCGGTACCCTGGCTGTCACCGGCGCGACGACGCTCAGTGGCACCTTGGCCGTCACCGGCGCCTCAACCTTCAACGGCAACGTCGGCATTTCGGGCACCAATACCCTAACCGTCGGTACCGGCGCCACCAGCCTCGGCGGCACTCTGGCAGTCACCGGCGCCAGCACCTTCAACGGCAACGTTTCAGTCACCGGCACCAATACCTTCACCACCGGTAGCGGCGCCGTCACCCTCGGTGCTCTCGGCGCCGGTGTCGTCCAATCGAGTGCCGGTGGCTTACTGAGCTCCGGTACGGTTACGGTCGCTAACGGCGGCACCGGTGTAGGAACCTTTACCGCCAACGGTATTCTCTACGGCAACGGCACCGGCGTCATCTTGGCTACCGCGGCTGTCGCCAATGCGATCCTCGCTACTAATGGCACCAATATCCCGGCCCTGACGCAAATGCTGCCCGCCGCGGTGCAGGGAAATATTACGGCCACCGGCATCTTGGGTGCCGGTTCGATCACCACTACCTTCGGTACGATCTCAACCACCAGCACCATCACGACGACGGCCGCCCTGCAAGGGGCCACGGTCACGGCCACGGGCGCCCTCCAGGGAAACACCTTGAGCATTAACGCCGGCGCTTTCGCGGTTAACAGTAGCGGTGCCATCACGGCCGCGACGGGTATCGCGACGACCGGTAACTTTGCCCAGACTGGCTCTGGCACGTTCAACGTCCAAGGTGTAGCCACTTTCCAGAACGCGACAAATTCCTTGGCGGCCTTCTCGGTCAAGGACAGTTCCGGCTCGGCAGCCCTGTCCGTCGATACGACAAATCGTTTTGTCGGTATCGGTAATGCCAGCCCGTCAGCTACACTAGATGTCGTCGCCAGTACTCCCGCCTATTTCAATAATTTTGAATCCGGCTTGCTGACGCCCTTTACGACGAGTGGTGGCGCAACCGCGCAGTGGTCGGTGACCACCAGCGCTAGTCCGGTGCCATACAGCGGTTCATACGTGGCCCAGGTCTATGCGCCTAACGGCACAAATAATGTCGCGAACTTAATCCTTACCAAGACTCTCACCGGTGCCGGCAATGTTTCGTTCTGGTATCAGTGTACTTCTTACTGGAGTGGCTTCACTTTCCAGATTGACAGCGGGACAAAAAACGGTATGGCTGGTTGTGGTGGTTGGGGTACCAGTGGCTGGCTCTACGCATCCTATGGGGTTGCCGCGGGCACACACACCTTTACTTGGTCGTTTGACGGTGTCCAAACCGGCGGCAATCCTTCGATGTCGGTTGATAACGTCAACATCACCAACGTTGGCAGCGGCACAGCAGCCCTCTTCAACGGCGGCGGCGTCGGTATTGGTCTGGGCGCTGGCAACGCACCGGCTCATTCTTTGGATGTTCTCGGCGATGCTCAATTTAAGAGCTCGGCCAACTCCACCACCGCTTTCAGTGTGCAAAACGCCGCTGGCAGTTCGCTCCTGACGGTCGACTCGACTAACAGCAAAGTAGTCGTTGCCGCCCTCGACGTCACCAACAACGCCACCGTTGGTGGCACACTGGCCGTTACCAGTACGACTAACCTAATCGGTGCCGTCACCTTCGGCACCGCCAGCGCGACGACTGGCCAGATCAAGCTCGCCAACACCACGAGCGCCTTCCTAGCGACGCTGCAGGGCGCCGCCTTGACACAGAGCACCACCTACACTCTGCCGGCCTCGACCGGCCCGACCGACACGATTTGTCTGACCATCCTCAATAACTGTGTCGGTTCGGGTGCTAGTTCTGTCGGTTCCCTCAACGGTGGCACCCTCAACGCCAACGGCGCCACTATTGCCGCCAGTACGCTGTACCTGCAAACGGCTAACACTAGCTGGCCCGGCCTCGTTTCTACTGGTATTCAGTCATTCGCTGGCGCCAAGACCTTCACCAGCGTCAGCACGCCCACCCTGACCGCCGTCGGGACTCTCACCATTCAGCCAGCCGGCGCCACGACTATTAACTCGGTAGTGGGAGTTAACGGCCCTATGGGCGCCGACAGTCATTCCCTCGGTGGCTCCGGCGGCACCGCGCCAACTACCCTCACCGTCGTCGGCGGGCAGGGCGGTAATGGTGAAGCGTACGGCGGCACTGGCGCCAATATTAGTATTGTTGCCGGTATGGGTGGCTACGATGGTTTGGACGGCTGGTTAGGCGGGCAGGGCGGTGACGGGGGCAACCTCTATTTGAGTGGCGGCGCTGGCACCGTCGGCGACAGCACCAACGGCACCAACGGCTCCGTCGTCTTGCAGTCCGGGGGCGGTTGGGTTAGCATGGGCGGTCCACTCAACGTCGCCGGCACCAGCACCTTCACGAGTGGTCTGGTTGTGACGACTGCCACTGCTACCCAAGACCGTATTCTCGTCACCGCCGCGGCTGTCGGGGCCGCCCGCTTTGACGGTACTATTACCAATGCCGATCTGACGGCTGCTCGAACATACACCCTGCCCAACGAATCTGGTACCATCTGTACCACCGCCGCCGGCGGCGCTTGTAGCGCCCTTGGCTTCTACATCCAGAACCAAAACGTCGGCGCCCAGGCGACCTCTAACTTCTGGATGAGTGGTACGGGCCGGGCCGACACCAGTGTCATAACCCCAGTCCTCGACACCGCCAGCGCCGTCGCCCTGAACATTGGTAGCACCGCCTCGGTCATTAACCTGAACAAGAATGTCACCGTCGCCGCCGGCCAATCCATCGCCCTCGTTGGCGGCATCACCAGTACCCGCCCAGCCAGCCCAACCGAAGGCATGCTCTACTACGACACCACCGTCAAGCAACTGCTCGTCTACACCAACATCGCCGGCAACCTGAAGTGGCAAGCCGACCGCAGCAATAGCACCAAGATAGTCGGCACCAGCGCCAGTACCGGTGGCGCCGTGGCCAGCCAGAGCCCCGACAGCGCTGACTACGTCAACACCAGCACTACCAGCGCCCAGACCGTCATCAACGCCGCCATTACGGCCCTCCCAGCCACCGGCGGTTCCATCTACCTCATGGAGGGCACATATATAGTGGATGGCAGCATCAACGTCCCCAGCAATGTCATGATTTCTGGCGCCGGGACCGCTACGATCATCAAGGTTAAGTCCGCTACCAATTCGAACCTTAACCTCATCTTGTGTTCGGGTATAAACAATATTATTCAAAATCTTCAGATTGACGGCAATAAAGCCACCCAATCGGGCGCATTCGGTATGAATGGCATCTACTTAAATGGGTCGTTCGGGTCTAAGGTTTCCAACGTTATTGCATCGAACATGTATTGGGGCAGTGGCAGCATTTCCGCAGGAATCTACGTTAATTCATCGATCAATGTCACCATCACCGGCAACACCATCACCGGCAACAGTAACTCCGGCATCGACCTCAACACTTCCTCTCTGGTCACCATTACCGGCAATGTCATCCAAAGTAACGGGGTTCAGGGAATCGTAGCCGCGTCCTCCAACATCAACACCATCACCGGCAACACTATCACTAGCAACGGTAACTATGGAATCTTCATTATCTCCGCCGGCAACAATACTATTGCCAGCAACACTATCAATAGCAACGGTACCGGAATCTTCAGTAGCGGCAACAACAACAACACCATCACCGGCAACACTCTTCAATCCAACACCTCTATTGGTGTCAGCCTCGGTTCCTCGAACAACAACACCATCACCGGCAACACTCTTCAATCCAACGGTACCAGCGGTATCAGTCTCAGTGGCTCAAACGGCAACACCATAGGGAGCAACAATGTTTATAACAACGGTGGCGCTACAGCTAATAACGGCATTTACTTAAGTGCCTCAGATTCCAACACTATCACCGGTAATGACAGTACTGACACTAGTTGTAGTACGAACTGTTACGCCATCAATGTCTTTGATGCAACTTCCGACACCAACTACCTAGCCGACAACCGTCACAACGGCACGGCAGCCAACCCATCAACTATCAATGATGCCGGCACCGGTACCATCTACGCCAACCAAACAGATGGCAGTGGTAACCTGATCAATAAGAGCCAAGGCGGTGGCCTGACCGTCGGTGCCTCGAGTGCCAACTCCAGCTTGACCCTCCAGGGCGGCCTGAAAGCTTCGGCGCTGCCGGTGCCTGTCCTGAGTGCCACCGTTACCAACGTCGGTACGGTTGGTGCCACCACCCATCGTTATCAGATAACTGCTCTAGACGGACTTGGCGAAACCACCGGTTCGACCATCCAGCAGACAACCACGGGTAATGCTACTCTGTCTGGCGTCAACTACAACACCATAACTTGGACCCCTGTCGGCGGCGCCTACCAATACCGCATCTACCGCTGTACCGGTGCGGCTTGTACGCCAGCTCTGCTGACGACTGTTGCTGGCAACACCACTAGCTACAACGACCAAGCCAACGGCGCACCGAGCGGCGCACTGCCGACCACCAACACCACCGGTGGCGCCAGCTTCAGCGGTAACTTATTGGTCCGCACAAACGCCGACTCCACCACCGCCTTCCAGGTCCAGGACGCGGCGGGTAATAGTGCTTTGGTGATGGACTCTACTACTAGCACACTCAAGGTTTACGAGAATGTCGCTTCGCCGACCAACTTTGCCTCCATCTCCTACGCCGGTGGCTCGGCCATCTTTGCGGCGTCTTCCGGTACCACCCAGATCGGCAGCGCGGCCGGCGGCGGCAACATCAATCTAGTCCTGACAGGGGTAGCCGACCAGTTACTGGCGACCAAAACCAACACTTTGGTAGCGGCTTACAGCGTCAACGACTTCAAATTCACCCGTAACCTCACCGCTGGCGCTTTTGCCGCCACCGGTAACGTCATGACGGTCGAAGACCTGAGCACCATCGGTGCCGGCTCGAGCGCCCCCAACGTCCTCTACGTCAACCAGAACAACACCAGCGCCACCGGCAACCTGATCCTGGCCCAGACCGGCGGATCCACCGACAGGTTCAAGGTCACCACGGCCGGTAACGCCACCCTAGCGGGCGGTGTCACCATCGGTGCCGGCTCGAGTTATAGCGGTGCCGGCGCCGTCACCCTGCAGTCTGGTGCCGCCACCGCCCTGACGATTACGGCTAACGCCGGTTCGACCTGGTCCACTAGCGCCGGCGCCCTGACGCTCAGCAGCGCCGCCGCCCTGACGCTCACCGGTGCGACCGCTTCCACCTTGTCAACCACCAGTGGCGCCTTGACGATGACTAGCGCCGCCGCAACCACTTGGTCGACGACTACTGGCAACCTGACCCTTCTAGCCGGCGGCGCGAGCAGCGTCATCCTGAAGCCTGGAACCGATTCAGCTAGCGCTGTCCAGTTCCAGAACGCCGCTGGCAGCAGCCTGCTCAACTTCGACTCGACGTCTAATATAATCAGTGTGGGTGTCAGCGACACTGTCGGCACGCTGCTCGTCCTCGACACCAAGACCGGTGCCGGCGACCCGACTGGCGTCAACGGCGGCATGTATTACAATTCGGCCCTCCACCAATTCCGTTGCTACCGTGACTCCAACTGGGAGACGTGCGGTGTTAACCCGATTGACCGCGGCTATGTCGTGGAAGATGATTTCCTCGGCGGCACAACTGCAACCGATGGTGCTATCGGTAATGCCGGCTGGTCGCGCGTTCAGATTGGTACCCCCGGCAATATTTTATATAACTCTGCCTCGATTGGCCTGCTGCCCTCGAGCGATCACCCCGGTGTATTAAGCCTACAAACTCCGTCGGGGACGAATTTAGGTACTACTCTGACGCTGGCCGACACCTCGGGACTGGGTTCGGTTGTCCTCAGCGCCGGACAGGACGTCAAAACGACGGTCAGCGTCGGCAGCGCCGCTACCACCACGCAAACCTTGCGCATCGGCCTACACAACGAAACTGGCGCGAGCGCGGCGCCGACTTCTGGTGTTTGGTGGGAAGCCGATCCGACGGTGAGCGCCAACTGGCGTTACTGCTACGTCAACGCCGGCCCGACGGTAACCTGTGCGGCGAGCGGTACGGCGATTGCGGCCAACAGCTGGGTTCGTCTCGAGATCCGCGTCACAGCCCTCGGTGCCGGCACCTCGGCGCTGACCTTCGTCATCAACGGGACCGCCAGTACGGTCTCGGGCGTGACGGTCAACACGACGAATGCGGTGAACCCGTCAATGACGCTCTATACGCAGAACACCACCCCTCACAACGCCGAAATCGACTACTTCCAATTCCAGGGCGTGGCCAGCGCGGCTCGCTAGGCCCGGGGCCCGTTTAAAAAACCGGCGAGCCGTGTACTACGAAAGCCAGCTGGCTCGGTCAAGGGGAGCTGGTGCGACCGAGCTAATGGGCAGGCTATTTGACTGGTTCGAGGCTGTCGGCTAATTGTTCGATCGCGTTGCCCGAAACCCCGTTGGGAGAGTTGATTAGCACCATGGACTTGCCGGCGATGATGGCGACCGTCGTGCGGGTGTCGTATTCAACGAGGTAGCCGTGGCCAATGTTGGTGTCAATTTCACGGGTCGGCCGGAAGGAGTTGATATCGAGCTGGGGGTCGAGTGGCTGGACGCTGACAAAAACGGGTTTTTTACCCATATAGTCGTATTTGTAGGTGAGCACTTGCGGCGTGGAACTGATGGACGCCCGGTCGAGCTTGAAGCCCCGTGGCGGCTGCGACGGGAAGAAGACGCGAAAGGAAAGGTCTTGATAAGCGGCTTGAGGCAGAACGGCCGGGACGGGCGACTGGCGGAAATAGAAGACGGCTAGAATGGCCAGCACGACGCCGATGATGACGCCACCACCGATGATCAGTAGCTGGCGGCGGGTGAGGGCGCTGAATTTGATCGTGAGCTCGGCCATATAGAGCAATATAGCACATCGGCCAACCGACCCCTTGGGCAATCGGCTTGACCATAATGTACAAGGTCCGTCCTCGTACAAAAAGCGATTAGTTGGCCGAGTCGAGAGGGAAAGCGACTGTCATCTGTGGCGGCACCAGCTTCCGGCCCTAAATAACGCCCAAAAGTAACCGTTGTACGAGGACGGACCTAGTACAGGACAGGGGCGGCGGTCGCTTCGGCGGCTTGGGCGCTTGGGGAATGGTTGATTGCTACTGGCTGGGGTTTGGGGCGGGGGCGAATCGGCTTGACCATAAGCGTCAAGCTCTATACTCTAGGATTATGAAAGTGCTAGTCCTTTATCGACCAAATTCAGAACACAGTCGCCTTGTCGAGGATTTCATTCACGACTACCAAGCCCGCCAGCACAGCGGGAAACTGGAGATTGTGAACATTGATACTCGCGATGGGATGGCGATGGCCAGCCTGTACGACATCGTCCAATACCCGGCGATCATGGTGGTTCGCCCCGATGGTGGCATTGTCCGTGCCTGGCAAGGCGACGTTTTGCCGCTCATGAGCGAAGTCGCTTCCTACGCTCTTTACTAAACACTCCGTCATCCCAGCGCAGGCTGGGATCCAATATATCTTTTGTAGCGCCAGCTACTCCGTATTGAGTTTTTATAAGTAGACTTTTATTGATTGGATCCCAGCCTGCGCTGGGATGACTAAAAGAGGCTGGGATGACTAAAAGAGGCTGGGATGGCTAAAATGGCGCTGGGATGACGGCGTTGCCGTTGGGCTGACATGGGAGTATTTACCGCCGTGGTTCTCAGGGGCGGCCCGTGTTATACTGAAGCTACAATTTGGTAAATCCGTTGAGCGGCTATCCACCGCGATCCCCGTCGTTTCGACAGGGAACGGAGCAGACAGAACAGCAAGTTTTACAACAACTGCCCAGTAGAGTCTGCCGACTCCACCATCGTTACTGGTGAATGAAGTGTCTGAACACCTTAGGGAGTCAGAAATTCAGGTGGTACCACCCATGCTAACCGCTCGGGTCCTGATCAAGTCTTGATCATAGAGGACGAGCGGTTTTTTTATTTCTTACAACAATCACTGACATTACTAAGGAGCAAACATGAAATTTCAAAAAGGTACGCGCCGCAAAGCCATCGAATACGAAAAAGACCTAGTCAATTACTGGCAGGAGCACCAGACGTTTGAAAAGTCGGTGCAACAGCGCCCAGCCGATAACGCCTACGTCTTTTACGATGGGCCACCGTTTATCACCGGCGTGCCGCACCACGGCAACCTGCTGTCGAGCATCGTCAAAGACGCCGTGCCGCGCTTTTGGACCATGAAAGGTAAGCGTGTCGAGCGTCGCTGGGGTTGGGATTGCCACGGTTTGCCGGCCGAAGTCTTCACCGAACAGAAACTCGGCATTAAAGACAAGCGCGACATCGGCACTAAGATTACCCTTGAAGACTACATCCTGACCTGTCGCGAGAACATGGTTCAGACGGGTGACCTCTGGGAGAGTACGATTGCCCGGGTCGGCCGCTGGGTCGAGTTCAAAACCGCTTATAAAACGATGGATAAAGAGTATATGGAGTCCGTCTGGTGGGCTTTCAAGGAGCTCTACGACAAGGGCAAGATCTACGAAGGCGAAAAGGTTCTGTTGTATTGCGTCCGCGACGCTACACCGATCAGTAAGTCCGAAGTGGCCATGGACAACTCCTATCAGGATGTGACTGATCCTTCGGTTTACGTCAAGCTTAAACTAATCGACTGGAACCCGGATTCTCGTCATCCTGAAACCTCGCCTCGTCATGCTGAGCAAAGCGAAGTATCTGTTGCTAGCGCTAGCATTAGCTCAGATCCTTCGCCGATGGCTCAGGATGACAGTGGTAGTGTGCCCACGATTCAGGATGACAGTGGTAGTGTGTCCACGATTCAGGATGACAGTGGTAGTGTGTCCACGATTCAGGATGACGACACAGACGGTGCCGACCAGTCACCACTCACCAGTCATCAGCCTACCTTCCTCTTGGCTTGGACGACAACACCTTGGACGCTGCCGGCCAACACCGCCGTCGCCGTCAATGCCGCTGCCGACTATTCCGAAGTGCAAGTCGGTGACGATAAGCTCATCTTGGCCACTGCTATGCTCGACCAAGCCCTCCAAGATGAAAAACACAACGTTGTACCATATACCGTACTACGCACTTTTAAAGGGGAAGAACTGGTCGGTCAGTCCTACGAACCGTTGTTCGAAAACCGTGGACCTAGCGCCCACAAGATCTGGCACGCCGACTACGTTACGCTGGAAGACGGCACCGGCATCGTCCACTTGGCCCCGGCCTACGGCGAAGAGGACTACGCCTTGGCCAAAGCCAAGGGCTTTCCGTTTGTCCTCGATCTCGACGACAGCGGTTTTTACACCAGCGGTCCGTGGCAAGGCCAGCAAGTCTGGGAGACCAACAAACAAATCGCCAAGGAACTGCACGAGCAGGGCGTTATCTGGCGGATTAATTACATCCGTCACAGCTACCCGCACTGTCACCGCTGTGGCACCAAGCTGATTTATCGGGCCCACCCCAGTTGGTTCATGGACATCGACGGCCAGCGCGCCGAGATGCTCGAGCAGAACGACGCCGTGATTAATTGGTTCCCCGAGCACATCAAGCACGGCCGTTTCGAGAAGACGGTCGAGACCGCCCCCGACTGGAATCTCAGTCGCGACCGCTTCTGGGCAACGGCTATGCCGGTCTGGAAAGGTAAGGACGACAACGGTACTGAGCACATCAAAGTCGTCGGTAGCTACGCCGAACTCAAAGAGTTATCGGGGTTAGAGCTGGTCGATTATCACCGTCCTTGGATTGATGATGTCACATTTACAATAGATGGCGTTAACTATGAGCGCATCGACAAGGTCTTGGACTGTTGGTTCGAAAGCGGCAGCATGCCGTTCGCCCAGTTCCACTACCCATTCGAAAACGTCGATAAGTTCAATCAAAACTTCCCGGGCGATTTCATCGTCGAGTATGTCGGCCAGGTCCGCGCTTGGTTCTATTACATGCACGCCATATCGGTCGGGTTGTTTGGCAAAGCGGCTTTCAAAAATGTCATCGTCACCGGTACGATCGCTGGTAACGACGGTCGCAAGATGAGCAAGAGCTTCGGCAACTTCACCGACCCGAACGAGCTGATGGATAAATACAGCGCCGACGGCTTGCGCTTTTTGATGCTCAGCTCGCCGGTGCTGAGTGGGGAAGACTTCGCCCTGCAGGACAAAGACGTCGCCGACGTGGCCCGCAAACTGAGCATGGTCTGGAACATGTACGACTTCTTCACGCTCTACGCGGCGGTCGACGGCTGGGAGTGGCAGGGCGACACCAGCGATCCGAGCCCCGATCTGACTAACCCGTTAGACAAGTGGATTGTCAGCCGCGTTCACCAGTTGGCCCAAGAGGTCGACACCCGGATGGAAGGCTACGACGTCGCGGCGGCCCTCAAGCCAGTGCTGCCGTTCATCGACGACGCTTCGAACTGGTACGTCCGTCGTTCACGCAAGCGTTTCTGGAAGAGCGAAGACGATGCCGACAAGAACAACGCCTACCGCACATTGCACTACGTCTTAATGCGCTTGAGCCTCGTTATGGCGCCTTTCACGCCCTTCTTGGCCGAAGAGCTCTACCAAAAGCTGACGGGCGGCGAGAGCGTCCACCTGCTCGATTGGCGGTCGGACGGGGCAGTCGACAGCGACTTGTTGGCCTCGATGGCCTGGACGCGCCAACTCATCACCGACGGTCTGGCCGAGCGCGCCAGCGCCGGCCTCAAGGTTCGCCAACCGCTCCAGAGCGCCATCGGCTGGCTCAAGGACGTCACGCCCGCCTACCGTGAATTCATGGCCGGGATCATGGCCGAAGAGCTCAACGTCAAGCAGGCGATCTTGGGTACCGACGATGAATTGCGCAGCCACCGGCTCTACGCCAACCTCAAGGTCAGCCCCAACCCGGTCGTCATCGACGTCGACATCACGCCGGAGCTGAAGCGGGAAGGACTGATGCGCGAGATTGTCCGTAATGTCCAGAACGCCCGCAAACAAGCCGGGCTCGAGGTCGATGACCGGATTGAGCTGCAACTGGGCAGTGACCATGCCGATGTTGCTGCAGCATTTACAACACCTGAATTAGCGGCCATCATCAAACAGGAAACACTGGCCACTTCTCTCAATGAAGGTGAAATCGAAGATGCTTGCGCTACTGTTGTAAAAATAGAGGCATCAACGTTGGGCATTAAGCTCAAAAAAATCGCCTAACTAGCTTAGATGTAGTTGGGGTTAGTAGATGGTAGTTGGTAGTTGGGGCATACCAATGCACTCAAGCTCCGGCAATTCATCCAGCTATCTAGCCTCTGCCTTTGCTGTTATTCTGAACGCCACTCTTCGTCATCCTGAACGCCACTCTTCGTCATCCTGAACGAAGTGAAGGACCTGAGCAAAAGGGCTCAAATTATTGCTTCGCAGTTTTACAAACGACTTCAGCTCAGGATGACGTTATTTCTTGGAATGGCACCCTACAGTCATCTCAGCGCAGGTAGGGATCCAACAAATAACAATTTTCCTCCAGATCAGCCTAGCGCCTAGACGAAGTTATTGATTGGATCCCAAACCAAGTTTGGGATGACGGGAGAGTGTCAGATGTTCGAAGGAGGGTTTACAGAGAGGGAAGGATCTGGTACCATTGTTTAGATATGAAAAAAGCAGTTATTCAAACCGGTGGCAAGCAGTACGTCGTGACTGAAGGCGAGACTATCAAGGTCGAACTCCTTCACACCGATGAAAAGAACGTTACTTTTGAACCTCTTTTGGTGATTGACGGCGATAAAGTCCAGGTCGGCGCTCCCAGCGTTGCCAAGGCTAGTGTCGTCGCCGAAGTCGTCGACGCCGATGTGCAGGCCGATAAGGTCACGAGCATCCGCTACAAGGCTAAAAAGCGCGTCCACACCGTCAAAGGACACCGCCAACACCAAACGATTCTCAAGATTACTAGCATTGCCTAGATTTAATTCTAGACCTCTCCAAAACGCCCGCCAGGGCGTTTTTTAGTCCCTTTCCCTGAGGTAAAAGGATGCCGTTTCACTCCACCGTCATCCCAGCGCAGGCTGGGATCCAATCAATAAATGCGCCGTCAAGACGCCTGCGACGGTTCCATGCGATTTTCTAGAAGATGATATGGGGTTGGCAGCCCGGCTGGCTGGCTGGACTTAAGCAACAAACAGCTCCTCTTTAGCCCGGCTGCGTTTAATGGTTGGTTTCGGCCCCCGGCAAGGTGTCGGGGACGATTTAGAGGGGAAGTGAGCTAACTTTCAACACTATAACTTTGTACTTTTTCAGCGGAGTCGGTCAGACAGACACCAAAAAAGTCCTGAAAGTGCAAGATATTTAACTTTTTGCTTGTGGATAAAAGTTATGCGAAATTTGCGTAGTAGTAAATTTAGCAACAGGTTTGTATAGTTGTTGGCGGAGACAGACGGAGTAAAACAGCCTGATTACAGTATATTTTTGGCTACTGTAGATAATTTAGCAACAAAATGAACAAAAATTATGTTGAAAACATCGCAATATAACGGGTATAAATTTTGTTCAAAAAAGTCTTGTTTACACCTGTCAGCAGGCAGATACTAGAGGGCATAGGGTTGGAGGCAAAAAGGTCACTAGCCCTAACCAACACAAATTGGTTAAAACTTAAAACCAAAAAAGGCTTCCCCAAGGCGCGACCTAAACAAACCTTGGGGAAACCTAAACAAACATTGGAAAAGTTAAACCAATACAAAAACCCCAAACAAATGTCCAAACATAAATTCACCGTTATTATCTACAAAAGCATCTTGGAGTATATCTACTCGAGGATGCTTTTTGTTGCGCGGCATTGTACCTTTGCGACCCCGGTTATTTCTTATACGCGCCTAGGCCTGCGCGTCATGAGCGCGCAGCTCAGACGCTTCGCTAACGTTCAGCCCACCGAGCCCAGCCACCAAAATCCGAATGCAGCCCAGCCGCCAAGTCTGTCAATTGCCAATTGCTGCCTGTTGATTTCTAAGGCTTTGGCCTTAGCTCTGACCCCTGTGTATTCTTATACGCGCGCGGGCGCCCGGATATTTGGACGCCTGGCTCGCGCCAACCGGGTCCGCCACATCGCCCTGACGACCGTTCTGGGCCTGGCGCTAGTCTTCACCGTCGGTAGCTCCTTGTTCCGACCGGTCAGCACCGCCGCTGCCACCGCCGACACCGTCAACTTCCAGGCCCGGCTCGAAGGCAGCAACGGTGCCATCGCCCTGGACGGCAACTACAACGTCCAGTTCAAACTCTACAACGTCAGCTCCGGTGGCAGCGCCCTCTGGACCGAGAGTGACGTCTATGTCGGTGCCGGCAACGATCACCGGATTCACGTTGTCAACGGCTACCTGACGATCAATCTGGGAGCAACCAACGCCTTCCCGGGGACAATCAACTGGTCGCAGGACCTCTACGTCACCATGAACATCGGCGGCACGACCACGACGGCGAGCTACGACGGCGAAATGAATCCGCGCCTCAAGCTGACCGCCGTGCCGTACGCTTTTAGCGCCGGCCAGCTGTCGACCGTCAGCGGCGCCAACAGTACCAAACTCGACTTCGTGACGCCGACCGCCACCAACAGTATTCTGCTACCAGATGCCAACGGCACGGTCTGTCTAGACAACAGTGCGGCTTGTGGATTCGCTAGTAGCTCCGGCAGCAGCAGCTACATCCAAAACGGTACCGGCCTGCAGACGACCGCCAACTTCAACATCCAGAGTGCCAGTACCAGCGCCGAGTCCGGCGTGATCGAAGCCCTGACGGGTCAGACCGCCGATTTGTTGCAGCTGCGCGACGCCTCGGCCGCCACACTCAGCGGCTTTAATGCCAGCGGCCAACTCTACTACCAGAGCGGTAGCTTTACGGGCACGCTCGTCCAAGACACCATGACACAAAGTACCGTCTATCACCTCCCGGCTGTCGCTGTCGCCGCGGCCGACATCTGTTTGAGCACCGGCAACTGTGCCGGCGCCGGTGGCAGTATCACCGGTAGCGGTACGACCAACTACGTCGCCCGCTTTAACACCAGCGGTACGATCAACTCTTCGTCGTTGCTCTACGACAACGGCAGCTTTATCGGCTTGAACTCGATCGTGAACAGCGGGCTTTTGAGCGTCGTCAGTGGCAACGCCAGCCAGGTCGGCGCTTTCGTCCAAGCCGCCGCTAGCTCGACCGTTCCAGCTGTTGTGATCAAAGCCGGGGCTACGCCAGCCAGCGGCAGTAGTTTGATTAGTTTCCAAGATTCCAGCGGCGCGGTTGTCGCCGTAGTCGGCACGACTGGCGATATTGCCACGACCGGCGTCATCGCCGCCGGCACGATGAGTCCGAGCGGTACGGCCAATTTGGAAGT
>DHXX01000017.1:60589-64419 GCA_002413865.1 Candidatus Saccharibacteria bacterium UBA5145 | reverse complement strand
GCGACTAGCTTGGGCGGTACGCTTGGTGTCACCGGGGCTACTACGCTTAGCAGCACTTTGGCCGTCACCGGTGCGACTACTCTCAGCAGTACTCTCGGCGTGACTGGTCTGGCCACCTTTAATGGTGGTGCCACTCTGGCCGCCAACCAAAACCTGACCTTGGCCGCCGGTACCGGCACGATTAGCCAAACCTACACTTCGGCCACAACCGGTAACGCGCAGAGTAGTCTCGTCACCAACAACAACGCTAGCGTTACCGCTGCGACCGTTAACGCCCGCAACATTAGCTTAGTCGGTGGCGCCAACACCAACGCTAACGCCAACACTTTGAACGGCATTAACTTCAGTACTGTTACGCCAATCGCCAACAACTCCTTTACCGGCCTCAACTTCGGCACCGGCTACAACAGCCTGCTGAGTTACAGCGGTGCTAGCCTCATCTCTGGTACGGGCCTCCTCCAGAACAGTGCCCTCGACTCGACGCTCACTTACACCAACCTCCAGAAGGTCGGCGCTCTCAGTGCTGGCTCCATCGCCAGTGGCTTCGGTACTATTAATACTGCCAATAACATCACCACCAGCGCGGCAGTGCAGGGCGGTACGGTCACGGCGACAGGTGTACTTAGTGGCAACAGTTTGAGTATCAACAGCGGGGCCTTCGCCGTCAGCAGTGCCGGGGCAATCACCGCTGCCACTGGGATCACCAGTAGCGGTGCTACCACGCTCTCCGCTCTCAGCGCTGTCGGTGTCGTCCACACTTCCGTCGCCGGTCTGCTCAGCACCAGCGGCATCGTCAACGCCGACCTGACCGCCGGCAGCTTCGGTAGTATTACGGGTGTTGGCACCCTAACTGGTGGTCTCAATATCGCCGTTGGTCAGACATACCGAATCAACGGGGCCGACATCAACGCCGCCAGTACCTTAAGTAACGTCGCCTACCTTAGTGCCGCTAATACCTTTACTGCTCTCAACACCTTTAGCGCGGCTGGCACCGGCCTGGCCGTCACCAATAACGCTACCATTGGGGGCACGCTCGGTGTCACCGGGGCAACCACGCTTAACGGGACTTTGGCTGTTGCTGGTACTAGTACCTTCACCGGCTTAGCCACCTTCAATGGCGGCATCGCCAACACCGGTGGTTACACCCAGACTGGTGCCAGTGTTAATACCTTCACCGGCGCCAGTACTTTCTCGGCCTTAGGCACCTTTAGCGCTGCTGGGACGGCCTTGACTGTCAACAATAATGCCACCATCTCCGGCACCGGTACGATTGGTACGCTCAGCGTTACTAACGGCGCGACTATCGGCAACGGCCTGACCGTCACGGCTGGCGCGACGACGTTGGGCGGTACGTTGGCTGTGACTGGGGCCACTACTCTTAGCAGTACCCTCGACGTAACCGGCAATACCAACATCAACACTTCCGGTACGGCGGCTACCAGCCTCGGCAATACCACCGGCTCTTTGGCTTTGACCGCCGGCACCTTCAGCCTAGTCTCCAGCACGCTAAACATCTCCGGCGGTGGCCTGACCGGTGTTACCGGCATTACTACTAGCGGCGGCTACACCCAAAGCGGCGCCAGCGCCAATACCTTGACCGGCACCACCACTTTGGGTGCGACCGGCAGTCGAACCGGTACTTTAGTCTTCAAAGGTTCTACTGCCGCCAGTGGCGCGATTAGCCTGATCGGCCAGACTAACCCGACCAACAACTTCTTGCTCTTGCCAAACGAAACCGGTACGCTTTGTAGCACGGGCAGCATCTGTGCTGGTTATGCCGCGGCCGCCGGTACTGGCAGTTATTTACAGCAGGTTCCAGCTACCACCGCCGCCAACACCGTGACGCCGACCGCCGCCAGCGTCGTCGGGCTGACCGTCAACGCCACCAGCGGCATCAGTGCTCCGGCCGCCATCTTCAACCAGTCACAAACCGCCGACGGCATCGCACTTAATCTAACGAGTACGTCTGGGACCCAAACTAACGGCCTAGCTATAACCCGTAACGGCGCCGCTGGTACCACGACGAATCTGCTCAATTTGATCAATACGGCCGGTACGGTCACTAATGCCATTAACCTCGGCGGCACTTACACGAACCTCATTAACAGCACCAACTTTACAGTCACCAATAACGGCAGTATCACCACTAATGGTGGTTACACTCAAAGCGGCGCCGGTGCCAACGCCTTCACCGGTGCCAGTACTTTCTCGGCCGGCGGCACCGGCCTAGCTGTCACTGCCAACGCCACCGTCGGTGGCACCCTAGCCGTCACCGGCACCGTCACCGGCGGCACCTACAACGGCCAAACGATCTCGAGTACGGCTAACTTTACTGGTACGTTGGCAGTAGTTGGCGCCACTACCTTGACTGGCTTGCTGACCACCAATGGTGGCATCGTTACCAATGGCGCTAACATCAATGCCGGCACCGGTATCATCTCCAGTGGGGCCGTCAACGGCCAGACCATCTCTTCCGCCGCTAGCTTCACCGGTACGTTGGCTGTCGCCACCGGACTAACCGTAACTACCGGTGGCTTAACTGTATCCGCCGGCGGGGCAGCCATCATCGGCAACTCCAGTATCACTGGTACTCTAACCGGTCTAACCGGTCTAACCGTCGCCAGCGGCGGCGCCAACATCACCGGCGGCCTGACCAGTGCCGGTGCCACCACTCTCAGTGCCCTCAGCACCGTTGGTGTCGTCCACACTTCTGTCGCCGGTCTGCTCAGCACCAGCGCCATCGTCAACGCCGACCTCCAGAGTGGTAGCTTTACCAGCATTACTGGGGTCGGCGCCTTAGCTGCTGGCTCAATCGCTTCCGGATTTGGCACGATCTCAACAGGGAACACCATCACCACGACGGCCGCCATCCAAGGTAGTTCGTTCGCCAACACCGCCAGTAGTTTCGCCGTCAACAGCAGCGGCAACATCACTGCCGTCTTGGGTGCCGCTGGTACGACCAACGTCTGTCAAAATGTCAGCGGCGTATTATCGACCTGTAGCTCTAGCTTTGAAACCACGGCCGGAACCGACTTTATTCGCAACCAAACCAGTCAGCAATCCAATGCCAACTTCAACGTCTTTGCCAGCGGCGGCGTCGCGGCGGTTATCCAAGGCGCCAGCGGTCAAGACATCGCCCAATTCAAGAACAATGGCGGCAGCACGGTTGCCAAAATCGATCAGAACGGTAACCTTACCGCCGTCAACGGAACCTTTAGCGGCTCGAGCGCCACCAATAACGCCAACGTCGTGTCAGCCACCCAGCAGAACACCAATGTCAGCGCCAGCACCATCACTCAAAACGATTTCAATGTTACTTTGACCGGCACGAATAACGTCACCGGCGCCAACGTTTTGAACGGCGTCAACTTCCAGAATGTGACGGCCGCCACCAATAACACCTTTAACGCCCTCAACTTCGGCGCCGGCTACAACAGCTTACTCAACTACGGCGGCAACGCCTTGATCTCGGGCACCGGCTTTCTCCAGAACAACGCTATCGATTCAAGTTTAAGCTACACTAACTTGCAAAAAGTTGGCGCCCTGTCCAGCGGCTCCATCGCCAGCGGCTTCGGTACGATCTCCACGGGAAACAACATTACGACCACGGCAACAGTGCAGGGCGGTGCGGTTACGGCAACTGCTGCCCTGAGCGGCAACACGCTCGGCGTCACGACAACTTCAACCTTCACCGGGCTAGCTACCTTCAACGGCGGCATAGCTAACACCGGCAGTTACACCCAGACTGGTGCCAGTGTTAATACCTTCACCGGCGCCAGTACTTTCTCGGCCTTAGGCACCTTTAGCGCTGCTGGGACGGCCTTGACTGT
>DHXX01000017.1:52362-60427 GCA_002413865.1 Candidatus Saccharibacteria bacterium UBA5145 | reverse complement strand
GCTGCTGGGACGGCCTTGACTGTTAACAATAATGCCACCATCTCCGGCACCGGCACGATTGGTACGCTCAGCGTCACCAACGGCGCGACTGTCGGCAATGGCCTGACCGTCACGGCTGGCGCGACGGCGCTGGGCGGCGCGCTGAGCGTCACCGGCACCAGCACGTTCACGGCGCTGAGTACCTTCAACGGCGGCGTTACGGTTGCTAACAACTCCAATTTCAGCCAAACCGGCACCGGCACTTTTGACACCGGCACCGGTATCGTCCACTTAAACGGCAATACTTCAGTCACCACGACCAACACCTTTACGACCGGAAGCGGCGCCGTTAAATTAGGCAGTCTGACCAACGGTGGTCTCGGCGGTGTTATCCAGAGTGATGGCACTGGTTTGCTGAGCGCCGGCACGCTGACCGTTCCAAACGGCGGTACTGGTAATACTAGTTTTGCGACCAACGGTATTCTCTTTGGTAATGGCGCGGGTAATATCTCTGTCGCTACCACTACCAACAACGGTATCCTTGCTACCGGTGCCACGGGCATACCGCAGCTGACCCAGTTCCTACCACCGGCCGTTCAAGCTAACATTACCAATACGGGGATTCTCATCGTCGGCTCGATTGCCAGCGGCTTCGGTACGATTAGCACCGCCAACAACATTACGACTTCGGCGACCGTCCAGGGCAACATCCTCAACGCCAGCGGCGTCGGTGCGTCCATTCAACTGGGTGGCGCCGACATCAACACCGCCGGTACGCTCAGTAACGTCGCCTATATCAACAAAGCCAACACCTTTACCCTCGCCAACACCTTCAACCAAACCGTCGCCTTTGGTAACACCACGACCCACACCGGCCTCGGCACCTTCAGCGGTGGCGTTACTGTTGATAATGGCTCTAACTTCATCCAGACTGGCACCGGCAGCTTCAGTACCGGCACCGGCGGCGCCATCTTCTACGGTAACACCAGCATTTCTGGCACCAACACCTTCACCACCGGCACCGGCGCTGTCAAGCTAGGCAGCCTGACCAACGGTGGCCTCGGCGGCGTCGTCCAGAGTGATGGTACGGGTTTGCTATCGTCCGGCACCGTTACCGTCGCCAACGGTGGCACCGGTGTTACTACCCTGCTGCAGAATGGTATTCTGTACGGCAACAACGCCGCCGCCGTCCAAGTCACAGGCATTGCCAACAACAGCATCCTCACCACCGGCATCGCTGGCGTACCAATCTTGGCCCAAATCCTACCTGCCGTAGTTCAAGGCAACATTACCACGACCGGCATCCTCGGAGCCGGTTCGATTAACTGGGCCGGCAGCATCAACACCTCCAGCAGCGTCACAGCGGCTACTCTCTCTTCAGGTGCTGGTAACTTTGGTGTTTCGGCTACCGGCGCCGTCACAATTGCGACCTTTGGTACAGCGGATCCCCTCAATAACTTCCTCTGCCGTAACAGCACTAACATTATCAGTAGTTGTAGCGGTGGCACTCCGTTCGTCCAGGGCGGCAACAGCTTCACGGCAGCGGCCGAGCTCGGTACCAATGACGCCTACGTCTTAAACTTCAAAACGGGCGGCACTAACCGGCTACAGCTCGATACCGTCGGCAACATAACTCTGCAGCAGAGTACAACTATTGATATCACGACCGGTGTAACGACCCCAACAATCGGTATCGGTACCGGCAACGCTCGCATTATAAATCTTGGTAACAACAATTCTACTATGGTCGATACCTTCACGGCTGGCGCCTACGGCCTCAAGGTCAACAACACCGGCGTCAACATCACCTCGGTCACCAGTAGTGGCGCCGATTTGACCTTAGGTGATGCTACCAACTCCGGCGCCCGCACCATTAACGTCGTCCAAGCCTCGAGCGGTGCCGGCGGCAGCCTGACTATTCAAGCTGGTGCCGGCGCGACTGGTACTACCGTCGGTGGCAACCTTGTCTTGCAAGGTGGCGCCAAGGGTAGCACCGGTACGACCGCCGGAATCGTCGTTGCCAAAGCTAACGGCACCGACGGCATTGCCTTCCAAGTCCAGAACAACGCCGGTAGCTTCATCTTGAGTACTAATACCAGCACCCAGATCGTCACCATCGGTGGCGGCACCCAGAACTTCACCACCGGCACCGGCACCGGCGACCTCTACGTCACCGGTACTGCCGGCGTCAGCGGCTTAGTTCTAATCGGTACCGTCACGAACGGCGCCAGCTTCGATGCGGCCAATCACCAATTGTCGCTGATTGGCACCGCCCGACGCGCCACGACCGATACCCTGGTACCGGAATACGCCGGTGCGACTCTGACTGGTAACGGCGGCACCAATATCGGTACGATGAGCTCTGACTTCTGTAGCAACACCGGTGCACTTTCGATTGCGACTGGTGTGTGTAGCACCTCCGGCGATGTTCATAACTACTACAGTTGGACAACCAACCAGCCAGGCGCCGAGGACTACGACATCTACGTGCGCTATCAAGTGCCGAGTGATTTCGGGATCCTTCCAACTACCGGAGCTTCGCTAACGTTGAATGGCTGGGTTACAAGTACGGCCAGCAGCGATGCAGTACAGTTGGCTGTCTTTAAAGGTGGAGCAGCTTGTGGTTCGGCTGTTAGTGCGGCGACTACTGCTGGTGTATGGACAACTGGCTCTATTATCTACACTGGCTTCGGCGGCTGTTCTATTGGTGCCGGCGATTTGCTGACCTTCCAAGTCCATGTAAAAGCGGGAGCGACCGGAGACTTTGCCCGCGCCGGTGAGATTACATTCAGTTACTTAAGTCAGTACTAGGAGACCATAATAGTGAAGCAAGACAAAAACAAAAAACCACAGGAAGATCGGCTGCTCAAACGCTTGCCGCTGCGCGAACGTCGCCAGCAAGAAATCCTGCGCCGGCTGATCATGAGCGACCCGCTATTTTCGATCGCCTGAGTCGCCTTGAACAGGGAAGAGCAACTTTCAAACTGCCGTGGCAAATGGTATGATTGCATTAGTATAAGAGTTTTGCAATGGCTGAGGTTCACCCTACAAAATGAATGTCAAAAACCAAAAATTACGACTGACCGGGCAAGCGTGTCTGATTGCTGTCAACCGGCGGCTAAGGCGCTATAGCCGAATTGGCGTCGTCGGGGGAGCTCTGGCCTTGATTTTGATTTTTAACGTCACCGCTTATCTGCCGCTACACACCAATGCCGTTGGTACCAACATGATGGTTTTTTGGGACCCGGCTTTTGGGGCGACACCATCCGGCTGGTCGGTGATCACTACTTTTGACGGCAAATTTCCGCGCGGCGACACCGTCGCCAATTACGGCACAACTGGCGGCGCCGGCGCTCCTTACACGCCGACAACTAGTTCGGTGACCGTCGGCGCGCCGTCGGTCATCGCCAATGGTAACGGCGCCCAGGCGACGGTTGCGACCAATACCCACACCCACCCGACGCCGACCGTGACCGTCGGCGCCGACAGCAACGGCGATTTACCAGCCTACCGCAGTCTGCAGCTCCTTAAATTCGGTAGTGGCATCCCGCTGTTCATCCCCGGCGGGGCAATCGTCATGTTTGACACCAACGGCAGTATCCCAAGCGGCTTCACGCGGCTTTCGGCCCAAGATAATCTGATGCTTCGGGTCAATAGCACCGTCGCCACCGGTGGCGCCGACACGGCCATCAATAGTGTCGCCATCGGGGCGCTGGCCAATTCTCTGAGTGCCGGTAGTGCAACTGGTACCGGTTCCAATGCCGCTCTAGCCGAGACCGTCCATGCCCACGCCGCCCCGGCCGCCGGCAACACCACCGCCGTCTCAACCTTGCCGCCGTACGTCCAACCCCAGTTGGCCCAAGCTAATGCCGATACCGCTACCTTGGCCGTGGCTCTACTGGCGATGTTTGACGGCGACCCTGGTTCCGGCTGGAACGTCGTTTCGGGCACCGGCGGCGCCTACAATCAGCAATTTTTGCGCCCGGCGGCCACCGCCAGTCTGACCTCGCTGGGCAGCCTGACCCACACGGCCCCGACATTCACGGGGGATAGTGGTGGCGTGTCGACGACCAGTCTCCACAACAGTAAAGGTAACGGTGGTTTTACTAACGCCGACCAGTCCCACATTCACGTCGTGACCGTCGGTTTTAACTCGGTTAGCAGTATTCCGCCGTATTTCAACGTCGTCATCGCCCAAAAAGTCAGTTTCGTTCTCCAAGCTTATCGCTGGTTCATAGACGTTAACTCCGAGAATACGACCGACGCTTGGCCAACCGGGGCCCTCAATTTGGCCCAGAACACCATGTTACCGGCCGTGCCGGTGCCCTATAAAGCGCCCGATACGGGCACTCAGCTACGCTTACGCACTCAGCTATTGGTCAGCGCCCAGGCTCTACCGGCCAGTAGCATTCAGTTCAAACTGCAGTATAAACAGGGCACCGACGGTGTTTGTACGACCGATAGCTGGACCGACGTCGGTGCCTCCGGTGGCGGCGGCGTTTGGACCTACGGCACCAACACCGTCACCGACGGCACCCAGCTGACGGCCAGCCAGTTATCGCCGGCCTCGTCAATCCTGGAAAGATTTAGCAAATCGGCCGCCTCCGGCAACAACACCAACGCCATCGCCACCGGCCAAACGGGCGAGTATGATTTTCTGATCAAGAATAATAGCGCCGCCCCGGGCAGCCAGTACAGTTTCCGGATGGTCGAGTCGACCGGCCTACCGCTCAGTCTGTATAACCAGTGTCCGTCGCTCGTCACGCTGCCAAACCTCAGCCAAGAACTTCGCCACGGTGAGTTTTTCCAGGACGGCGCCGACCAAGGATTCGCATGGTCCGATTGAGCGCCCGCGCCAGCCGACGACTGCGCCGGGTCGCTGGTAACTGGCTGCTGCCCCTGCTGGTCAGTCTGGGGCTGCTATTCGGCGTCCATAACCTCGTCCAGGCCGACGCCCCGCCGACCAGCAACGAGCTAGCCGTCTATCTCCAGACAAACTCCCTCGACGTCGGTACTGCCACGGTCGCCGGCTATCAGCAGATCTATTACAACTACCAAGGCCACCAGGTATTTCTCACCGCCGCCGCCTACAGCCACTTGCACCCGGTTGTCAGCGGTGAATTTGTCGCCTGGCAAGGCCAAATCGAGGGCGCCGGGCAAATCTTCGTTTATGACGTCTTGACGGGCGCGCTGACCCAGGTTACCTCGGCCGGCACCAACCAGAACCCCTTCATTTATCAAAATACTGTCACTTGGGAAAGCTGGCTCGACGATCGCTGGCAGATATTTTACTTCGATGGCCTGCAAGTCACCCAAGTCACCGCCGACCCCAACCCGTCCGTCCGGTCTAGTACTGACGGCCGGCAAGTCATCTACGCCGAACAATTCACGCTTACCGCGACCTGGCAAACCCGCTCCTACGATATCGGTACCGGTCAAACGACCACTATCAAAGAGGGCGACGAAGCCTCGACGGCTTACCCCAAATTCGCTAGCGATGGCAGTATCAAGACCGGCAATCTGGACTAGGAACCAGTTATTTACTTTTGATGAGCTGGTCGAGCTGGCGGAGCAGGGCCGGCACCGTGCGCTGCATGTAGCTTTGATAGTCGCTACTCCAGGCAGTTTGGGTGACGTTTTGGATGGCTGCTAGGCGCAAAGCCGGATAACCGTCGATGCACTGGGCGCGGGTTTGGGTGGCGGCGACCGTCTGCTGGGCGCTGGCCTGGGCGCTCAATTGGCCTAGGCAGGCGGCCTCGGCGCGCAGGACAGTCCGGGTTGTTTGCTCTAGGAGCGACGCCGGACCATTTTCGTTCTGGACGCTCAGACCGCTGGCGGTAGCCGTCACGGTCGTTTGATTGTCGGCGGCTTTGAGCAGACCTTTTTGGGCCGCGCTAGCCCGGGTTGCCACTTTAGAAAAGTCGGTATCGAGCGCCAACGCTCCGAGATCGGCCGAGGGGTTGTAGCTGATTGGTTGGGCGAGTACCGCGAAGTGGGCGCGGTATGATTGAGTGGCTTGATGACTCCGGTCGATGACCGTCACGAGCGCCGGCTTGAACGGTGCGATCGTGGCCGGTGGGGCGGCGCTCAGGGCAGTTTGCAGTCGGTTGGTCGCTTTTTCGAACTGCAGCCGCGAATTATCGAGCGACTGAAAAGCGGCGCCATCCGACTGGCTAAAACCAGCCAGACTATTGCCGGCCAGGTAGCTTTCATCGAGCGCCGCCCGCAAGCTGGCGAGCTTTTGAGTCGGGGTAATTAGGGCCGGCTTGGCGACTGGCCGGAGGCCAAAGAGCGCTATATAAGCGGCCCCCAACAGCACCAAACAGATAGCCAGGCGAATCCCAAATAAGCGTGCGCGGCGCGGCCATTGCATATGCCTAACATTGTAGCACTCCGGCCTCGCGCCACCACTAGTATTTAGGCCGGTAAGTGTGCCGCCGGCGGGATTAATCACGTTGCGCCACGCCGGTTAGGGGCAGCGCGATTGTTGATTATGTACTCAAAAATAGAACCTAATCCAATACCCCCAAAACCGGCTTCATTATTTAGTGTTCAGCTAATTAAAAAAAGCTTTACATAAGCACTATGGGAGATGTAGAATAAAGGCAGGTCATCTAAAACAAAAAGATTCAAAACAATGTATAAATTCTTTTCAGCCCTAGCCCACAATCGATCCGGTTAAGCAGTAACCGGCCACCCAATTAATTTAGGGGCCCAGTTTGCTCACAAACAAAAAATAAAAACAAAATAACCAGCGAGAACTAAAATGAAAAAAGACAAAAAGAAACAAGACGACCGATTACTCAAACAACTGAACTTTCAGGACAGAAAACGTCAAGAAGCGTTACGGAGTTTGATTCTGAGCGATCCGGTTTTTCGCGTCGCTTGAGCGACGAACAATTTTCGACTGCCAAAAGCTCTCTTTTGGAACGGTCTCGCCCCCAAGGAAGACTTATGTTAAGAACTCGTTCAACTTGAAACGTCGAGCGAGTTTTTTAATTAATGGCCAATCAGTTAACTAGCCGCACAATAATAGTATCATAAGGCTAGTTCTACCAAGTAGGCTGCTTGTCGAAGCTTAGCTCGCCTCGACCACCGGCTCAATTAATATACCTCCAGCCCCCGCCGCCAAAATATCACCAGCCTGACTTGTACAAGGACTGTCCTCTCACAAAGGCTGCCGAGCTCAGTTCTTTAGCGGTCTTGTTTTAAGAATGTCACCGAAGATCAAATTGCGAACGGTGGTTGGAATGGGGGCTAGTGCGAAAGCGCGAAAGTCCTGTATACTTAAGGGTAATAGGGTAGAGCATGACACAAAAAATAATCGCCGTCGTTAATCAAAAGGGAGGGGTTGGCAAAACAACCACCGCTATTAACGTGGCTGCCCAGTTGGCAACCAGCGGTCGATCAGTTTTGCTCGTCGATCTCGATCCGCAAGGCAACGCGACGAGTGGTCTGGGAATTGCCAAAGACCAGGCCGTAACCATGTATGAAGTTTTGTGCGAGGCGGCCCAACTTGCCACGGCGGTCCAAGAAACCAATGTCGCAAAATTATTTGTTTTACCGAGCAACTCCAACTTGGCGGGGGCGGAAGTCACCCTGGTTAACCAAGCCAACCGCGAGTTCGCCTTGAGTCAAGCGTTGCAAACCGCCAGTTTCGACGTGGTCTTGATCGATTGTCCACCGTCACTCGGTTTGCTGACGATCAACGCGCTGACGGCGGCCAACTTCGTGTTGATTCCGGTGCAAGCCGAATATTACGCCCTGGAAGGCTTGAGCCAATTATTGAACACCATCCAAGCGGTCAAACGCAGCACTAATCCCCAACTAGAATTATTGGGCATCGCGCTGACTATGTACGATAAGCGGACCAGCCTCGGTGAACAGGTTAGGGATGAAGTTCAGAAGTACTTCGGTGACAAGCTGTTCAAAACGTTGATTCCGCGCAACATTCGTCTGGCCGAAGCCCCCAGTTATGGCCGAACCATCTTCGAACACGACCGTTGGAGCAAGGGCGCTCGCTCGTATAAGGCGCTGGCCCGCGAAGTCCGCGACCGCCTCGTCTAGGAATTAGGAACTAGGAATT
>DHXX01000017.1:43353-52102 GCA_002413865.1 Candidatus Saccharibacteria bacterium UBA5145 | reverse complement strand
CTAATTCCTAGTTCCTAATTCCTGATTGGCCTCTGTAAACTACCCTTCAAATATGCTATAGTGAGTGTCAGTATGGCACAAATACCAAAAAGAGGGCTTGGTCGAGGGTTTGAAACGCTCTTGCCGCAGACGTTTGATAAGGCGTTGATTATTAACGACGACGAACGCATCCAAAAACTGGCGATTACTACCGTGATCGCCAATCCCGAGCAGCCGCGCCGCCACTTTGACGAGACGGCTTTGGCTGAATTGGCTGCTTCGATCCAGAGCTTCGGCGTCCTGCTACCCCTGGTGGTGCGGCCACTCAAGACGGGGCAGTATCAGATTGTAGCCGGCGAGCGTCGCTGGCGGGCTTCTAAATTAGCCGGCCTCAAACAAGTACCGGCCGTGGTGCGGACGCTCAAAGAATTAGAGGAACTTGAAATATCGTTGGTTGAGAACGTCCAGCGCGTTGATTTGTCGCCGCTCGAACAAGCGGCCTCGCTGTTTCGATTGCATGAACAATTTTCGATATCATTTGAAACAATTGCCGCCCGACTAGGCAAAGCGCCAAGTACCGTGAACAATATGGTGAGGCTGTTGCAGCTACCCCCTGATGCCCGGGCCTCCCTGGTTGAACACAAAATTAGTGAAGGCCACGCTCGAGCGATTTTGGCGCTCAAAGGTCACGCCGAGACCCAGGCCGATTTATTGGCGTTGATCATTCGTCACAAGTGGAGTGTCCGCGAGGCCGAACGATTTGTGACGAGCCACAAAGACGGCGTCAAAGACACGACGGCCGCCCGCGCCCGTATCCAAATCGAGACGCCTGTTACCAAGGCCTTAGCCAAGCAACTCGGCACGCCGGTTTTTATCAAGCGCACTGCCAAGGGTGGTCGGCTAGAAATTAAATTTGCGTCCGACGCCGAACTCCAACGCATCGTCGACCGCCTCAGCTAAAACCCGCCACTCGACCGTTACCTCCTAAAAAACAAGTTTCTCTTCCGTCATCCCAGCGAAAGCTGGGATCCAATCAATCACTGGTGCCGTTAGGCACCCCACATTGGTCATCGTCTTTCACCGGTGACATCACCGCCTTTACATCGGCACCTAATCTTTCCTTTTTTAACTTCTTACTTTGGGCCGCCAAAGTAAGCAAAACTCCCGACCAAAACGAGAAACACTACTAAAGATTACCCCCGTCATAGCCGAGGCCTGCGGGACTCGCTACGCTCAGACACGTCCTCGGCCTCGGTACAACGGGAGTAATCTTTAATCGGTTTCTCTCCACGGTCGGTTTCAGCTCCCGGGTTTGTGATTACATGAAACCTGCAGCCCGCAGCTTGGAGCTCGAGCTCACCCGGACTAAAGAGTCACCGGAGGGTTTTGTTTCTTTGGCGAGCCAAAGAAAGTATTAAAAAAGAATAATATACCAAATAATGGGTAGAGGTGATGCCACCAGCATTGGGAGTAATGAGATCAAAGTAACGCCGCTAAACGAGTGACCGTAAGATGGCTTTGGGCTAGAAGGGCATAGCCTTATTGATCGGGAAGACGCGCAGCACTAACTGGCCGATGACTTGGTTGGCATCGATTGGCCCAAAGGCGCGCGAATCGAGCGAATTGGGACGGTTATCGCCGCAGGCAAAAAGCTGTCCGGCTTTGAGGGTGATGTCGATGTCACCGGAGGTCGTTGGGATATTGCCGCCGTAGGCCAAGGTCTTGTCTGGCTGGAAGCCGCCGGGGTTGGCGGCGTTATAGATAGTCAGGAAGCCGTCCTTGACGACGACGCGATCGCCGGGCAAACCGATGACCCGTTTGATTAGTTGCTTGGTGTCGTTTTGGCCGAACTCACTGAGTCCGCTTTCGGTGAAGACGATAATATCACCGCGTTTGGGGATATAGTCGTGGTGGGTGATACGGGCCCAGGTGCGCGGAATCTTCCAGATAATGAGTTTGTCGGCGTTTTGCAGGGTGTTTTGCATGCTCGGGCCGTCGACTTGATAGGACCGGAACACAAAAGTGATGATAAAGAGGGCTACCAACAAGGCCGTCACGAGGATGCCAATTGTCGAAAACAAATCGCGCAGACCGGAACTTTCGGGCTTTGAAGCGGGCTCGGTCCTAGGGGTGGCCGGCCGAACGGGCGTAATCGGTTGGGGTTGGCTAGACTCGCCTCGGGGGTGATGCATGCCAGAATCTTGATTCGATTGCCGGGGTCGGAAGTCGTTGTCCATAGTGACATTAACTATACCAGAAAGACGAAAAGATGGGGTACCGATTACGAATCCGGATCGACGAGAACCAGGAACCAGGAAATAGGAAATAGGGGGGCTACCGCAGCTCAATCTAATTCTTATTTCCTAATTCCAATCAACTAATCCGCAGTTAACATTTAACTTGGCTCAAACTATCCAACTATCCAACTATTTCACCATCCCACTAACATTTTAGTGTAACTTTATGACGGGTGTTTACTCGACAGGGGTGATAGCACTCAAATTTGGGCAGTTTCAAGGGTTTACTCATAAGCGTTATCCCGCTATACTAATCGGTACTAGAGATGGATAGTTCACGATTTAAAACGCGACGAGCAACACAAACACAACGTCAACCGGTAGACGGCTTTGGCTATGGCCAATTTCAGCCGGCTCGGCCAGCGGCGCCGCTGGTTAGTTCGACCCAAAGGCCCGTTTTACGGCCAGCCCCGGCCGTCCAGTCGCACCCGGCAATCGTGTCGCGGCGCCGCCTGTCGAGCGCGGATATGCGCCGGGTTCAACCCGACCTTGCCGACAGGCCGCCAACTAGCCAGGGCGCTACGCCACCGGCGCGCCGTTTGCCGCGCGTCGACATGGGTTTGCCGGGTGATGCCAGCCCAGACCTTCGACCCGGACCAATTGTTCGCGGCCACAAAGGGGCCGCCACCCGTCGTTGGGCTTTCCGTGGCGTCGCCGCCACGCTCATCTTGCTGACCGGTTTAGGCGGTTTATTATTTTCGCAAGGTTATTTGAAGTTGCACCAGGTCTTCAAGGGCGGTACCGTTACCGCGGCCGCCCTCAAAGCCAATGTCGATCCGGCGCTCCTCAAGGGCGAAGGCGACGGCCGTATCAACGTGCTGCTGCTCGGTCGAGGCGGCGGGACGCACGACGCGCCTGACCTAACTGATACGATGATGTTGGCCAGCATCGACCCGATCAACCACACATCGACACTGCTGAGTATTCCGCGCGATTTCTGGGTCGACGTGCCCAACGACGGGGCGATGAAGATCAACGCCGCTTGGGAAACCGGTAAATATAAGTATCTCGGCAAAATTAATAATGATAATACCAATACCCAAGCCGTCCAGGCCGGTTTCGATCTGGTCGATCAAACCGTCGAAAACGTTATCGGCGTGCCGATTCACTATAATATGCTGCTTGATTTCCAGGCCTTTCGCCAAGCCGTCGACACGCTGGGCGGCGTCGATGTCAACGTGCCATCTGATCTGTTTGACCCGACCATGGCGTGGGAAAATGCCGGCAATTCAACCCTCGCCAAAGCCGGACCGCAAACCTTTGACGGCAAGCACGCCTTGATCTATGTCCGTTCGCGCGAAACGAGTACTGACTTTGCGCGCTCAGAGCGGCAGCGCACCGTCCTGCTCGCCCTAAAAGAAAAAGTCAGAACCCTCGGCACGCTCTCTAACCCGGTCAAAATCGCCGGCTTAATGAACAGCTTTGGGAATAACGTCCAAACCGATCTGAGCCTGACCGACGGCAACCGACTGTATAGCATCTTCAAGGACGTCAGTAATGCCAACACCAAGTCGATTGGTCTCGGCGATGCCGGCACCAATTTGATAACGACCGGTATGATCAACGGCCAATCGACGGTCCAGCCCAAGAGCGGCCTATTCAAATATAGTGACATACAGAACTTTGTGCGCGGCCAGCTCAAAGACCCCTATCTCACCAAAGAGAATGCTAAAATTCTGATTTTAAATGGTACCAGCCGTCCCGGTCTGGCGACGACCGAGAGCAACTTGCTTAAGTCTTACGGCTACAATATCGTCGGGGCCGCCAACGCTCCGACCTCTGGCTACAGCCAAACAATGATCATCGATTTAAGCCAAGGCAAAAACAAATACACCAAACATTATCTCGAACAACGCCTCAACGTTACTGCCTCGACGAAGCTGCCCGATCCAGCTATCCAGCACAATCAGGCCGATTTTGTTATTATAGTAGGTAGCGATGAGACCACTACTAGCCAAGGCTAAACCCACCAGCGGCTTTGCCCACGTTTTACACTTGCTGTTACTGGCGATACTGCCGGTAGTGATCTTTGTGCTCGTTCGCAACAATTTTGTGCAACTGGCCTTCAGCGTGGTGGTTTTGAGCAAGTGGCGGATGTTTGCGGTCCGACCGCGCTTCTGGGCGGCTAACGTCCGGGCCAACGCGGTCGACATCATTGTCGGTTTGTCGATCGTGCTGTTTATCGTTCACAGCGGCGATACGTTCCTGCTGCAGCTGATGTGGACGGTGCTGTATGGCATTTGGCTAATCTTTATTAAGCCGGCCAGTAGCTTGTTGATGATCTCGGCCCAGGCTTTTATCGGCCAGCTGTTTGGGCTGATGGCCCTCTATCTGGCGTGGGCGGCCGGTCCGCTCTATGGTTTAACACTGTTGACCGGCTTAATTTGCTTCCTAGCAGCGCGTCACTTCTTTGATGGCTTTAATGAGCCCTACGCACGGTTGTTGTCGTATGTCTGGGGCTACTTTGGGGCATCGCTGGCCTGGCTACTCGGGCACTGGTTGTTGTTTTATCGGATTGTGGCCCAACCAACGCTGCTGCTCACGACGCTCGGCTACGGTCTAGCGGTGCTATATTATCTCGACCACAGCGAGCGTTTGAGCAAAGGCTTGCGCCGGCAGTTTGTCTTTATCATGCTAGCCATCGTGCTAGTCGTCCTGACTTTCTCGGATTGGGGCGATAAAGTAGTTTAGCGCAGTTAAGGAATCTAACGGGGGTTTTATGAATAGTCCAGAACCAGACTTGGCAAACAAAAATGTCGAAGCGCTACCGGTTGAGCCCGCTGCTAGCGGTCGTTCGGGCCAACGGGGCAAAAGTGTTACTTTCCGGTTACCGAACTGGCGACCGTCTCGGCCGCGGCTTCCCGCCACTGAGCGGCTGCGCTCGGGCTTGTTAGCGCTCGCTTTTGTGGCTATCGCGGTGCTCGGCGGCTTTGTCGGCGGTTACACTGCCAATCGCAGCAACGGGGGACTGTTCAACACTGGTTTAGCCGGCCCAAAAAAGATCGTCACCAACCAAAGCCAACTAATCAGCCAAATAGCTAAAACCGTTGGACCGAGCGTAGTCAGCGTTAATGTCAGTATTGCCGGTGCCAGTAGTTTAAATAACTCGAATCCGTTTGACGGTTCATCACCGCCCGTCGCCCAAGAGGCCGCCGGGACGGGCATTATTATCAGCTCTGCTGGTTTGATTGTCACCAACCGGCACGTCGTTCCGGAGGGGACGACGACAGTTAGTATCACGCTCAGCGATGGCACGGAGCTCAAAGACGTCAGCGTGATTGGGCGCACCAGTCCGAGCGACAGCCTCGACGTCGCGTTTTTAAAGATCAAAGACGCTAAGGGCCACAAACTGATCCCAGCGGCCATTGGTGACTCGGGCAATGTCCAAGTCGGTGACGACGTCGTCGCTATTGGCAACGCCCTTGGCCAGTTTCAGAACACCGTCACGAGCGGCATTATCTCCGGTTTCGCGCGCAGCGTCCAAGCCAGCAGCGGTGGCGATAGCAACTCGTTCACACCGTCGAGTTCGGACACCGAAAGTCTCAACAATCTTTTCCAAACCGACGCCGCCATCAACGAAGGTAATTCGGGGGGTCCGCTGGTGAACCTCAATGGTCAAGTCATCGGCATCAATACGGCCCTCGCCGGTAACGCCCAAAATATTGGCTTTGCCATCCCGATTAATGACGCCAGAGGCTTAATCAATCAGGTCATCAAGACGGGTAAGTTCGAGCGACCGTTTTTGGGCGTCCATTACCTGGCTCTAACCGCCGACGTCGCCAGTCAGTTTAGCTTGAATGTTCAAAACGGTGCTTTTATCTTACCGACGACCGATCCAACCCAGCCGTCGATTGTGAGTGGCAGCCCCGCCGATCAAGCCGGTCTGCAGGAGAGAGATATCATTAGCCAAGTGGGCGGTCGTAAGATCGACCAAACCCACAGTCTAATTAGCTTACTCGACCAGCACCAACCGGGCGACAAAATTACGCTGACAATAATTCGTGACGGCAAATCTCAGAAGATTTCTATCACGCTTGGCACGCTGCCAACGAATTAAAGTAACGTTTGCGAGCCACCATTAAAAATATTGTCCAGACCATAGCGGTCCCCAATAAATAAGTACCCAAGCCAAAAGTCACCTGCCTGTACCTAATTATGTGAACAGCAAACTGATATGAAATTGCAATAAAATCGTTAAATGAACACTAAGTTTAAATGCCGTATTTTGGTCCCCAAACCCATCTTTGAACGTTAAAAACGAGCCTAGTGCCGTTTGTTTTGGGTCGTCGTGAAAACTTGGATAAAATCAGCGCTTTTAAGGAGCCGATAGCCGTGGTCGCCGGCAATACTACGCAGGGCCGAGTGTTGGGGCGGCAAAGCCTCAGTTAATATATACAACGGCTTATATTGTAAATTTTGAATATCGGCAAAAAGTGAGTGATAGAGGTCGAGACCGTCCAGGCCGCCAAAAAGAGCCAGCTTTGGTTCGTGCAGCGCGGCCGTGTTTATATGGAAATCATCTGGAACGTAGGGTAGATTGCACAGTAGAACGTCATAGTTCCGGTCTGTGTGCTCGAGGAGGTCACTTTTGACGACTTTGATAGCTAGTGTGTGATTAACAACATTCATTTGAGCCACGGCTAGGGCGCTGGCGTCGATGTCTAACAACTCGATTGTGGCTGTTGGCAATTCTAATTGGGCCGTGATGCCGAGGGCACCGCTGCCGGTTCCGACGTCGGCGATGCGCACGTCTGACGGCAGATCTAGGTCTAGTAAGAGCTCTATCATAGTCTCGGATTCGGGTCGGGGCTGGAGCACGGCCGGCGTGATTATGAACTCCCGTCCGTAAAATTCTGATTTGCCGCGGATGTAGGCAAGAGGCACGTGCCGCGACCGTTCGGCGAGTTGTTGGGTGAGTACATTCTTGTCAGCATCATTGATTTCGAGTTCGGGATGGGCTAATAGATAGGACCGATCTTTGCCTAAACGATCCTCTGTGAGTACAAGTGCATCGAGTCGGGCTGTGGTGATCCCAGCCGAGCTTAGTTGCTGGGACGCTTGCTGTAGCCAGTTAGCAATGTGCATCGGTAACCCGCAGAATGTTACTTACTACTTCCAGGATCGGTCGGCCACTGTCTATCGCAATGGCACCGGCTTCAATAAATTCAGCTGTCTTCTTCTTGGCATGTTCCACTGTGAGTTGAATGTTCTGTGGGTTTTGACCGAACTCATGAACGTCACGAGACGTTAGGCGCTCATATAGAATAACGGTATCGACAGTTAACACTATGAAGACGTCGAAAAATTTAACAAATGCTTGCCAATTTCCAACGACGGCTCCCAGGAAGACAGTATCATCACTCGCCAGTAACTCTCGTATCTTATCTTCTTGCCAGCGCCAACTATATTTTGCCCAGTCGACGTAACCCGTTGGCCAGTTGGTCGGTTCGCCGGTCGCTCGCAGCTCGAGTTGGGTAGACCCTGGGACGTCATCAGTATCGTAAGCCGCGTAGCCTTTTTCCGCGAGCGTCTTAATAACTGTAGTTTTACCGGTGCCGGCTGAGCCGGTAATAAAAACTTTCACGTTAGCTTTCTTTGCTGAGCAGTTCGTACTCGGCGGCTTGGAGGTGCTCGATTAAATCGTCGATATCGCCGGCTAGGGCGGCCGGGATGTTCGATCGGCTGTAGCCAATCCGGTGGTCGGTAATGCGGTCTTGCGGGAAGTTGTAGGTGCGGATTTTTTCGGAGCGATCACCCGAACCGATTAATCTTTTGCGGTCGTCGGATAGTTGCTTCTGCTCTTCGTCGATTTTAATCGCCAGCAAGCGGGCCCTTAGCACGCTCATCGCTTTGGCTTTGTTTTTGATCTGCGATTTTTCGTCCTGGTTGGAAACGACGAGGCCGGAGGGCAGGTGGGTAATCCGCACCGCCGAGTCGGTCGTGTTGACCGATTGCCCGCCGTGGCCGCCACTGCGGTAGACGTCGATCCGTAGGTCGTTGGGGCTGATTTCGATTTCGGATTCTTCGGCTTCCGGCAAGACTGTCACGGTAGCCGTCGAGGTGTGAATCCGGCCTTGGCTCTCGGTGACGGGGACGCGTTGCACGCGGTGCACCCCGGCTTCGAACTTCAGATTTTTATAAGCGTCGACGCCGCGCAGGGCAAAAGTGATTTCCTTAAAGCCGCCGACTTCATTGGCGCTTTCGCTTATCAACTCGATCTTATAATTATGGATTTCGGCCCAGCGGGCATACATGCGGTACAACTCACCGGCAAACAGGCTCGACTCGTCACCCCCGGCCGCCGCCCGGATTTCAAAGATGACATCGCGCTCATTATTGGGGTCCTGCGGCGTCAATTCGGCAATCAATTTTTCATTGTTGAGCTGAATTTTAGCGTCTAATTCTTCTAATTCTAGAGACGCCATTTGTTGGAGCTCAGCATCCGGGTTGTTTTTGAGCGCCTCGGCCTCGGC
>DHXX01000017.1:28183-43141 GCA_002413865.1 Candidatus Saccharibacteria bacterium UBA5145 | reverse complement strand
GCCGCGCGACGCTTGGCGATTTTGGGATAATTCTTATCACTAAAAACTTCCGGATCCTGTAATTTAGTATCCAGTTCGATGAGCTCAGCTCGCAAAAGTCGTTCTTTGGCATCCATAAGATTTAAGTATAGTCCACATTTCCTGTCATCCCAGCGAAAGCTAGGATCCAGTTATGACTGTCGCGTTAGCGAGGCATTTTGAAAGTGAGTAATAGCTACTATTATTGACTAGGTTCCAGCTTTCGCTGGAATGACAGTCTACTTTGCTGGCTTAGTTGAGACCGTCGAGTTTTCGGCGCGCGTCTCGGCTTTTTCGATTTTGGCGGCGGTGCGCTTGACCGTTTTTTGGGCGGCAGCCGCGCGTTTGCCTTTGCTGGCGGCCCCAGCGGCGAAGCGGGCCTTAAACTTATCGACCCGACCTTCGATGTCGAGAATGCGCTCTTCACCGGTGAAGAAAGGGTGCGATGCACTGGTGATGTGGACTTTGACGAGTGGATATTCCTGGCCGTCTTCCCACTTGGTGGTGGCGTCGGCGGCAACCGTGGAGCGCGTCAAGAATTTGAAGCCGTTGTTCAAGTCTTCGAACACAACCGGGCGGTAATTAGTCGGGTGTAAATCTTTTTTCATAACAGTTTTGTCCTCGTGCTCGGTTAGCTTAGTTGGTTAGCGGTGAGCGGGGCCGCAGGCAACTTTTTGTGAATCTAAGCTAGTATACACCCCTGTTAGGGTTGAGTCAACGGTAGATAGGAAATGGTAGTCAGGACAGCGGACTGAGCTGCTGCGCGAGAGCACGCCCCGTTTGCCACCACTCAACCCCGTCTACCGGTCTTGCACCGAAGTAGTCTATCTGTTATTATTTGGGAAGTATTAATTAAGCAGTCTTGGGAATTATTCCTCTTTAGCTCAACCCGTGCAGGGCAGCTCGAGCCCCCTTGACGAAGAGAAAGGATCATCACTATGGCGACCAATGTCGACATCAAAAAACTATTAGAAGCCGGGGCGCACTTCGGTCACAAGACCAGCCGCTGGCACCCTAAAATGGCGCAGTACATCCACTCCAAGCGTGGCGGTACCCACATTATCGACCTGACTAAAACGGTCGTGAACCTCGAGATCGCCCTCAACTTTATTACCGAAGTCACGGCCCACGGCAAGCAGATTCTGCTGGTTGGTACCAAGCGCCAAAGCCAAGACATCATCAAAAAACTGGCCGAAGACACCAACATGCCATACGTTACGGAGCGTTGGCTCGGTGGCATGCTGACCAACGTCAACACCATCGGTGGCCGCGTCAAGCACGTCAAGGACCTCGAAGAACGCATGGCTTCTGGTGAACTGGCTGCCAAGTACAACAAGCTCGAAGTCCAGCGCTTTCAAGAAGAAATCGACGCCATGAACATCCTCTACGGCGGTATTAAGGACATGAATAGTCGCCTCGGCGCGGTTTTCGTGGTTGACATTACCCACGACACCAACGCCGTTCGCGAAGCGACCAAGCTGAGCATACCGATCGTCGCTATCACCGACACTAACTCGGATCCTAGTCTAGTTAAATACGCGATTCCGGCCAACGACGACGCCATCAAGACAATTCAATTGATCGCCGACTACATCAAGGCTGCCATCGAAGAAGGCAAGGCCCAGGCCGCCAAAAAAGCCGGTGACGACAAAGCCGACGCCGAAGAGCCCGTCGCTCCAAAGAAGTAAAGCTTTTCCAACGCGTCATCCTGAACTAGTTTCAGGACCCCGTCCACTTACAGAAATTGCTTAAATATGTCATTCCAGCACTGAATCAAGTTCAGCACAGGCTCCAGCTGGAACCCAGTAAATAATAAAGAATTCCTTTTTGATTGGATCCTAGCCTGCGCTGGGATGACAAGTAGGGAAATAATAGGAGAATTTTATGGCAGATATTACCGAAATCAAGCGACTCAAAGACTTAACCGGTGTCGGCCTGACCGACGCCAAAGCGGCTCTGCAAGCCGCCAACGGCGACTTTGACAAAGCCCTCGAAGCGATGCGCAAAAAAGGCCTCACCAAGGCCGATAAGCGCGGCGAGCGCGAAGCGCGAGCCGGTGTCGTCGGTACCTATAACCACGACAGTCGCATCGGCGTCCTCGTCGAAATTAACTGTGAGACCGACTTCGTGGCGCGCAATGAAATCTTCACCACTCTCGTCAAAGACGTCGCCATGCACATCGCCGCTTCGGCCCCTCAATACCTGAGCGCCGATGAAATTCCAGCCGCCGAGCAAGCCCGCGCCAAGGCTGAATTCACCGACAAGGCAACGGCCGACGGCAAGCCGGCCGATATGATCGAAAAAATCGTCGACGGCCAGCTCAAGAAGCACTTCGCGGAGCGCTGCCTGCTCGACCAGCCCTTTGTCAAAAACCCTGACATCACCGTTGGTGACTACGTCAAAGACCACAACGCCCGCCTCGGTGAAAACATTGTCGTCCGCCGCTTCGCGCGTATCGCTCTCGGCGAACTCGCCTAAGAAGAGCCCAGGGTTATAAAGTAAAAAGTTCATAAAGTTGAAAGTGAGCCGCAGCCCGCGCTAACTTTCAACTTTATAACTTTATGAACTTTCTACTTATATGAATGCTTTAAAAACACCGGTCTAGACCGGTGTTTTTTACAGTATCGGCGGCGGCAGTCTCTGGACGAAACGCCGATTATTGCCTATGATGAAGGGATAACAAGAGGACTACATGAACCCAACCCAAATCACCGACCAAGCTCAAACTAAATTCGCCCAAGCTTTAGAACATTTTAAAACCGACCTCAATAGTCTGCGCACCGGGCGGGCGAGTAGCGCCATGCTCGACGGCGTCATGGTCGAAGCCTACGGCGTATCAACGCCGCTCAATCAAGTCGCGACCGTCACGGCCCCCGAAGCCCAACTGATCCAAATCTCACCCTTCGACCCCAGCAACATTCAGGCTATCACGACGGCGATTCGCAACAATCAAACGCTTGGTTTGAACCCTAGCGATGACGGGCGGATCGTCCGCGTACCGATCCCGGCCCTGACCGAAGAGCGTCGCCGCGACATCGCCAAGCAAGTCAGCCAACGCCAAGAGGACTGCATGGTCCGGTTGCGCAGTGCCCGCCACGACGCGCTCGATGCCGTTAATCAATTAAAGAAAGACAAGCAGATCGGCGAAGACGAAGCCAAACGCTTAGAGAAGCAAGTCGACGACACTATGACCAAGGTCCGCTTAGATATCGAAGCGGCGGCTAAAGCCAAAGAAACCGAAATCTTAAACCTCTAACATCGGCTCTAAAACTGGCTGCCAGCCTGAATCCACCGTCATCCTGATAATCTCGCGTTCAGCGAGAGTATATGCCGAACTTAAGGAAAACCTTCCTATAGAATTATAGTTTTCCTGGCGAGAAGCTATAACTCGTTTTAGGATCCCATTGGTGTCTGCAATTACGAAGCGTATCGGCAGGGCATAACGGGCTAGTACCTACTTGCTCAAGGTGTTCTCGGGTTGTTGAGAAAAGCATGACACGGGTTTAGCGATAATTTCAGGTCTTTCGCAGGGTCTAGGCTATACTAGAGAGTAATGTCTTTTGTATTGCTAATTGTCGGAATCTTACTTTTTATCGGCCTAGTCGTCGTGCACGAATATGGTCACTTTTTGATGGCGCGCCGTAACGGTGTCGTCGTCGAAGAATTCGGCATATTCTTTCCGCCACGCTTGTTTAAGCACAAAACCAAAGCCGGCTGGAACTTCACCATCAACGCTTTGCCTCTCGGCGGCTTCGTCAAGTTAAAGGGCGAGCACGACAGCGATACTACTCCCGGCAGTTTTGGCGCCGCCAGTTTAACGGCCAAAAGCAAGATCATGATCGCCGGCGTCGCCATGAACCTGATTGTCGCCCTCGTCATGTTGACAGCCCTAGCCGCTATCGGCATGCCGAAGCTTATATCCAATCAATTCACGGTCAAGAGCGATACTAAAATATCCAAACAAGAAGTCCTCGCCAGCTATGTCGAGCCCGGTTCGCCGGCCGAAAGAGCCGGTCTTAAATCCGAGGACCGTATCATTCAAATCGGCCAAACCGCCAGTCGCGTCACCAACAGTCAAGAGCTCGTCAAGTTAACGAAGCAGTATGCTGGGCAGACCATCCTCATCACCTACGCCCACGCCGGCCAACAAAAACAGATCCAAGTTAAACTTCGGACCACTGCCGAAGTCGACGCCAGCAAAAAGACCGATAATCCCAAAGGCTATCTCGGCATCGCACCGGTCGAATATAGCTTGCAGCGTTCAACTTGGTCGGCACCGGTGGTGGCGGTCGGTTTTAGCGCCCAGCTGACTAAACTGACTTTCCAAGGCCTGGGCCATGCTCTGCAGGGACTCGGCAGTATCTTTGCCGGGGCGGCGACGGGCAATAGCGCGGCCCGCCAACACGGTCAAGCGGCGGCCTCGAGCCAAGTATCGGGTCCCGTCGGTATCTTCGTCGTCCTCAAGGACGGCAGCGCCCTCGGTTACCAATTCATGTTGTTAATCATTGCCGTCATATCGTTAACCCTGGCTATTATGAACGTCCTACCCATCCCGGCACTTGACGGCGGGCGACTGTGGATTACGCTCTTCACCCGGGCAATCAAGCGCCCACTGAGCCCCAAACGGGAAGAGGTCATCAACCTGGCCGGTTTCGTCACGCTGATGCTCCTGATAATCGCTATTACGGTCGTGGACGTCCGCCGTTTTTTCTGATTTTTAGCAACCCAAACTCGACTGTTTTAAATGATTAACAACCAACCCCCCGAAGTTTTACCCGAACCACCCGTCGATCAAAACCGAGTGACGTGGCAGCCCTGGTTGGCGGTCATTTTTGTGATTTTAGTCTACTATGCTTCGCAAGTGGTGGGGAGCCTGGTGGCTTTAATCTACCCCACGCTCCGACACTGGAATAACGCCCAAGCCGTCGTCTGGGTACAAGGTTCGATCATCGCCCAGTTTGTTTTTATAGTCAGCGCCGAGGCGTTCACGGTCGGCGCTATCTACCTGTTTTTGCGCCAGCAGCGGGCTCGTTTCGCTTCGATTGGTCTACGCCGGCCCCGCTTAAGTGATCTGGCCCACGGTTTGCTGGCGGTGCCGGCCTATTACTTGATCTATCTCCTGAGCGTCGGGCTGGTCAGTCACTTCGTACCGGCGCTCAACGTCAATCAGGCCCAAGAGATTGGCTTTAGCAATGTCCACGGCCTGGCACCACTAATCCTGACATTTATCAGTCTGGTCATACTGCCGCCGCTGACTGAAGAGATTATGGTTCGCGGTTTTCTGTACAGCAGCCTCAAAAGGGGTATGCCGACACTGGCGGCGGTATTCGTCACGAGTGCCATTTTTGCCGGTGCGCATTTGCCCGAAGGCGGCGCCGCCGGACCACTCTACATCGCGGCTCTCGACACGTTCGTCTTGTCGCTGGTACTGATTTATTTGCGTGAAAAGACGGGCAGCCTATGGGCGAGTATCACTCTGCACGCCATCAAAAATGGTGTGGCTTTCGTGGCGCTATTTATCTGGCACGTCCATTAGACATTTCCGCTCGCTGTCGAAGTTTGGGCCGATAATAGGCAAATACCGGCCGGAGGGGGCGATTATGAGCCGGTTCTGGGGTACAATAGCGGTACATGAGTTATCGCATTGCCCTAGTTTCTCTGCGTTTGCCGGCGGCTGGCCGTCTGTATTGTATTACCCAGATCTAGAATTAACGTAAACAGGAACTTTTCAGCATGAGATTTTCACAACTTTTCACGAAAACCAGTAAAAACGTGCCGGCCGACGAAACGGCCAAAAACGCTAAATTGCTCATTCAAGCCGGTTTTGTCCACAAAGAAATGGCTGGCGTTTACACTTTTTTGCCACTGGGGCTGAAAGTGCTCAACAATATTGCCAATATCGTTCGCGAAGAAATAGACGCCATCGGCGGTCAAGAGGTGTTAATGCCGGCCTTGCAACTCAAAGCCCACTACGAAACGACCGGCCGCTGGAGCGACGAGGTCGTCGACGACTGGTTCAAAACCAAACTGGTCAACGGCACCGAACTGGGTTTAGGCTTTTCGCACGAAGAAGACTTAACCCCGCTCATCAAAAACTTCATTACTTCGTATAAGGACCTACCGATCGCCGTCTACCAAGTGCAGACCAAATTCCGGAACGAACTGCGCAGCAAGAGCGGGCTGATGCGAGGCCGCGAATTTTTGATGAAGGACATGTATTCGTTCGCGCTGACCCAGGCTCAACACGATGAGTTTTATCTAAAATCCCAAGCCGCCTACACTAACGTTTTCAAGCGCCTCGGTATCGGTGAGAGCACCTTCATGACTTTTGCCAGCGGTGGTAGTTTTAGCAAGTACAGCCACGAGTATCAAACGCTCAGCGCCGCGGGCGAAGACACGCTCTATCTAAGCCGGGCCAAGGGCATTGCTATCAACAAGGAAGTCTACACCGACGAAGTCTTGGCCGAGTTGGGCATCGAGCGGGCTAGTCTCGAAGAAGTAAAGGGCATCGAAGTCGGCAATATCTTTAGCCTCAGCACGAAGTTTTCCGAACCTTTTAAGCTAACAACGAACGATGAAATGGGTGAACCAATGACCATCATTATGGGCTGTTACGGTATTGGTATCAGCCGCTTGATGGGGACGATTGCCGAACTGCTGAGCGATGATAAAGGTTTGATCTGGCCCGAGAATATCGCACCGGCCAAAGTCTACCTGGCGCGCCTGGGTGACAGCCCGGAAGTCGTCAAGCAGGCCGATGAGTTATACAATCGCTTGACTACGGCGAATATTTCGGTACTATATGATGACCGTAACGCAAGGCCGGGGCAGAAATTTGCCGATGCCGATCTTATGGGGATACCGCAACGAGTTGTCGTCAGCGACAAAACCGTTCAAACACAAACATATGAACTCAAGGCGCGCACCAGCCAAGAAGCTACGAACGTATCTCTAGAAGATTTACTTAAAACATTAGGCGACTGATATACCATATTGCTATAATAAAGCCAGAAAATATTGCGCCTGCAATCCTGCAACTATATAAGGAGGGAATCCTGACCATGAAGAAACAATTTAGACTAACCCAAGAAGGCGTTGATGAATTAAAAACCGAGTTGGCTAGTGCCGTTGCCAAGCGCACCGCCATTGCCGATGCTATTCGCAGTGCTCGTGAGATGGGCGATTTGTCCGAAAATGCCGAGTATCAAACGGCCCGCCAGGAGCAAGAGCGCAACGAAGCCCGCATCTCTGAACTCGAAAACATTTTGCAAAGCGTCGAGATCATCAAAAAACCAGCCGGCGGCCACAAAGTTCAGCTCGGCTCGAAAGTTAAACTCAAAAACAGTACCATCAAGGAATTCCAGGTCGTGGGAACCGTTGAAGCCGACCCTCTGAACGGTAAAATATCCGACGAATCACCGATTGGTCAAGCTTTACTCGGTAAAAAGGTCGGCGACTCCGTCGAAATCAAAACCCCAGCCGAGACTATTACCTACCAAATCGTCGAAATCTCCTAGCGAAGAAGCGTAAGCTCGGCACATTTTGGGCAAGCAGCTCCAGTCCGCACTCACCGCACCTTTAGTGCGGCTCCTTTGCGGGCTTCGCTGTTTATCCCAAACTGCACACGAGCTAACACTTCTTTAGCCCCACGTCTGTTGCGCCAACCTGTTACGCCAACAAGTTCTAATCAATTAGTGCCCAGAAGCTGACACCGACCATAAAGCGCAGCCGGAGCTAAAGAGAAGCTTGTTGCTGAGTAAAGCCGGCTGCCTAGTTCCATTTCTTCATATGAAGAAATAAATGGAACCGCCGAAGGCGTTCTGACGGCGCAGCAACAAGTTTATCTTTAGCCCCGCGCGGAGCGTCCTGGTCGGGAGTTTTGCTTACTTTGGCGGCCCAAAGTAAGAATTAGAAAAAGGAAAGAATAGGTGCGAGTGGTAAGTCGGTGATGTCACCAGTGGAGAACGATGACTAGAAGGTGCCAATGATGCCTGTGCAGGCGTGACGAAGAGGAGACCCTTGAGTTGTGATTATGGGCCCAAAAACGCGGCCCAAGTTTACCTCCTAGGCTTTGCGCTAGCGGGCGGGCCAGAAGTCAGATATACTTGGGGCACGATGGCAACACTAAAAGAACTGCGTGACGAACGTCTGCGCAAGCTAGACGAGCTCAAACAACTTGGCGTCAACCCCTATCCGGCTCAGGCGGAGCGCAGCCACAACCTGGCCGACATTTCACAACATTTCACGGAGTTGGAAAATCAAACCGTCCAGGTCGTTGGTCGGGTCGTCGGTATCCGTAAATTCGGCAAAATCGCTTTCGTCGTTATCCGCGATCAGAGTGGGCAAGTCCAACTTTTCCTCGGCCAAGACAAGGTCGCGCCCTTGGACTCTAGCCAGAGCCAACTCGGCTTTGAACAGCTGCCGTTGCTCGATAGCGGCGATTTTATCGCTGCCAGCGGACCAGTCATCAAAACCCAGACCGGGGAGGTCTCGATCGAAGTCCGCCAGTTACGACTCCTGACTAAGAGTTTGCGGCCAATGCCGACCACGCGCGACGGCTTCACGAACAAAGAAGAACGCCTGCGCCGGCGCTACGTCGACATGAACGTCAATATTGATGTGCGTGATCGCTTTGTGCGCCGCAGTAAATTCTGGCAAGCGACCCGTGATTTTCTCAATCAACACGACTTTCTCGAGGTCAATATCCCCGTCCTCGAACACACCACCGGTGGCGCTGACGCCAACCCATTCGTGACCCACATGGACGCTCTCGACCAAGATTTTTACTTGCGCATTAGCCACGAATTGCCCCTTAAACGACTACTGGGAGCTGGTTTTGAGAAGGTTTATGACATCGGTCCGCGCTTCCGCAACGAAAACTACAGCGACGAACACTTGCCGGAGCACGTCGCCATGGAGTGGTACTGGGCCTACGCCGATTGGCAGGACGGTATGAAATTTATGACCGACCTCTACCGCTATGTTCTCCAGGAAACCTTCGGGACCCTACAATTTAAGCTGGGCGAATTCGAAATCGACCTCGCTAAAGAATGGGAGCAGTGGGACTACGTCGAGACTATCCAAAAGCGCTACGGCCTTAATCCTTTGGATTGTACGATTGAACAGGTCAAAGAAGCCCTGGCGGCCAATAAACTGGAAGTCGAGCAAACCGAGAACAAAGCCCGCGGTATCGACAAACTCTGGAAAAATATCCGCAAAGACGTCGCCGGACCGATCTGGCTGATCAACACGCCGCTCTTTATTAGCCCGCTGTCAAAGGCCAATCCCGATCGTCCCGACACCGTCCAACGCTTCCAACCGGTGATGGCTGGCACTGAACTCGGCAACGGCTTCAGCGAGCTCAACGACCCTCTCGAACAGCTCGGACGTTTCGTCGAGCAACAACAAATGCGCGATAGCGGCGACGACGAGGCCATGATGCTCGACATTGATTTCGTCGAGATGCTCGAATACGGCATGCCGCCGGCCTGCGGTTGGGGCTACAGCGAACGCGTTTTTTGGGTTTTTGAAGGCGTCAGCGCCCGCGAAGGCGTGCCATTCCCGCAACTGCGCCACGAAATCGACGAAACGACCAAAACGATTTATCCCGATATCAAATTTTAGTTGTATTTACAGATTTATAAATTGTAGTAAAGTTAGACATTATTACTATTTGAGAGTACCAATATGTCGAGTGAGTTTGAACAAAAATCTACCGGGCACGAGATAGTTGACGCCCTACAAGACCTGCAAAGATTGGTTGATAACATCGACCACGAGACGCAAAAATTCGATATTATCAAACGAGCCACCGGCCAGATAGCCACCCGAACCCTGCTCGACAAGCAATTCATGGTCAATACGCTGCAAGTACTGGGGCAAGACCCCAATAGCGCGCCTGACGATCTACTGGTCTATAATTCGAACATTACTTTTGTTGCCAAATTAGGCGCATTACGCTACCTGCTCGATTACGATATTCCGGTCGATAGCTTGACGCTCAGCTTTGCGAATCCCAAGGTCTTGGGCCTAGACGAGCGTGACGAGCGCAAGATGCGTACTTTCACGTTCCAGGTGCCAGTGCTGGCGATTAAGCTTGCATCAGTACTTAATTGAGACTCGCCCCGGTATCAACCGGCTAAGGCCGGCTCGTACGCGGTCGAAGACTCGAAAGTGCTATAATCCTCACCATATGCACAATCAATTTTCAGGGGACCCCGAACGACTATTGTTGCCGATGGATCCAGCACGTTTTCAGGCGGAATTACAGGAGTACGGGACGCCGGGTCACTATGTCCGCGAGCTGATCAAAGGCTATGAGCAGCCTGGACAACTAGTGGTGGAAAGCCTGAGTAAACTGGTTCCTGTCGCCGTAGCACCCGATGCAAGCGAGATTACCGGGCAGAGAACGATGGCCGGTCAGCTATTTTTTATCGGCGGGTTGCTCGGACTGCGAGTGATGGAGCTAGAGCGGGGCGCGCCGTTCATGAGCGGACTTTATAGCCCGCCGGTCTGGCTACCGGACCCCGAGTTCTCTGAGACGGCGGATCGGTCCGAAAGGCGTCGCCGCTACGCGTCAATAGTGATGGCCGTGAGCGAAGACGGCTACAGAGAGGCCGAACCCTATCACGCGACGATTGAACACATTGGCAGCGGGATTTGCACGACCGTCGACCAGGAGCCCTTTGTGCGCCGTGGTTTCGGACTAACGATGTACATGGCGAGGCAAGTCGTTGAACGTAATCGCGTGCTGGACGCCGTGGCTGATCTGGGTTTGATGCGTTTTGAGGTTGAGCTAGCGGCGACGGTGGATTGGGACGCCGCCTGGGCCAAACTACAAAAGGAGAGCGACTAGTGCAGGTCAGCGACGAAGAATTTCAAGCCTTGATCAACCAAGCCCTCGAGGAATTGCCGGGTGAACACGCCAAGGGCATAAAAAATATCGCCATTCTCTACGAAGACGACCCAACGTCGCAGCAGCGAACAAAACTCGAGTTGCGTCACAACCAAACGCTGCTCGGTCTGTACGAAGGCGTACCGCTCAGCCAGCGCCAGGGGATGGGCCGGACCCTGCCGGACAAGATTACGCTCTTTAAGGGGCCGTTGCAGCGTCGGGCGGCGACCACGCTGGAACTCAAAGAAGAGATTAAGCACACCCTGTGGCACGAGATCGCTCACTATTACGGCCTCAATCACGATCGTATCGCCGAACTGGAATAATAAGCATTTAGGGATTGGTAGATGGGGAGCGCTGCGCGCTTGGGCTCTAGCAGCTGCCCTATCTTCCAACTACTAACCCCCAACTACCGCGCTGCCATTCGAGCCAACCTTCAACTTTATAACTTTTCACTTTCAACTTTATAATGGTGTAGGCTTAAGTATGGATAACAAAATGTAAACCAAGAGGAGAGGCCGCCATGACCGAGACCGCGCACGCCAAGCAACAACCCAGTTTATGGGACAAAATATGGAAAGACAAACAGGGAACGGGTAGGGTCGTTCTCTACCAGATGCCTAATTTGTCGCTGGCTGCGTGGGCTGTGTTGACGGTCATTTCTTTGATGACGAATGGTCGGGTGGCCGATGCTACCTCGACGCTCGCCAGCGTCGCCTTGCTGATTTGGGCGGCCAGTGAAGTTTTGTCCGGCGTTAATTACTTCCGGCGCGGACTGGGAACGGTAATTTTTTTGTTTTCGATAGTCTCTTTTTATAAGAATATTTTCGGTTAGACCAATAAAAATCCGGAAAATTAAAGAATAAGGTAGAGTTAACTTATGGAATTAATCACGATTGCGGTTTTAACGGGTACCACGCGGGCCCAGCGTCAATCTCATAAAGTCGCTCACTATATCGCCGAGTTCGGGCGGCAGCTAGCCGGCGTCGAGATTATTGTGGTTGACCCAACCGAGTTTAACTTTCCCGGTGACGGCAATGACCCGGAGGGCAAAGATTCGCGCTACAGTGAGATCACAGCGCGGGCCGATGCTTTTTTTGTGATCACACCCGAATATAATCATAGCTTTCCGGGTTCACTCAAGCGCATGCTCGACAGTGAACTCGAAAATTACAACCACAAACCGGTCGCGTTTGCGGGAGTCAGTGATGGCAACTGGGGCGGTGTCCGCGCCGTCGAATCATTGGTGCCGGCCGTGCGTGAGACCGGGCTGGTGACGCTGTCGTGGGACGTCTACTTCCCGCACGTTCAAGCTATGTTCGAGGCAACGGGCGCCCTCAAGCCCGAGTACGCTGAACGTTACGACCGCAATCTCGGTAAGCTCTTCGACGAATTATTATTGTTTGCCCGCTTGCTCAAACAAATACGCTAAGACCGGCTGGCTAAGCCGAGTTCGATCCCATGGTAGTTTGGTCGACAATGAAAGCGATGATTGCACGCTGCACCGGAGCGGGGTATGATTATCGAATATGAGCGAACGTCTACTCGAACCAAGCCAAGAGCCGGTCGAGCCGGGTCGACAATTAAACTCGAGCATCACTTACTGGCAGGATCAACTCGATACCTGGCCTTTCGAGAGCGTTTCGCCGGAGCTAAGAGGCGCCGCGGCCGACGCCCTGAACCAACACTGGGCGTATACGGGACTGGATTGTGTCATTAACGGTTTCGTCCGAACGACAAGCACAATCGATCAGACGGTGAGCCGGGAAGGCTTCATCGATAACGGGGTCGGTCAGAGCGCGGGCTTGTATGTCGCGCCGTTCGGGAAACCCGATCATCAGCGTTGGCTAGTCAGCTACGCCTTCGCCGCGGCCGATAGCGACATGGGAACGATCGCGCCCGATGAGTATTACTTTTTGGAGACGTCGCAGGCAAACATCTGGCCGCTCGCCGAGCTGGAAGAGCCGTTTGAAACCATTCAGCAGCCCCAAGAAGTTCTAAATATGCTATCGGCTTTATTGGTAGATGAATTGCGTGACGAAGCTTTCTTACGGCTGCCGGCCGCCGCCCAAGCCCATCACATCAATTTCTACGTGCAGGCGGCCCATGTTTCGGCCGAGGCTTGGGGCGGAATCAGCGAAAAACCAGCTATCGGTACCGCCGAAAAGGGGTACGTTTGGGACGCGCCCCAGACGGGTCCGCCGTACTATCGTCAGTTAGCGCTCGACCGGGCGTTAATTGCCGGGGTTTGCAAGGGGGTCGATGTACTGGCCCGGCGCCAGCTGGCCCGCTACGACGCGATTACTGACCCCAACCAGCTAATCGATCCCGCCGCCGGATTATTTTTAATTCTCCAGCTCGACGCCGACACGGCGGCGCGCTGTGATCTGACAGTCGGCGAAGAGATTTATCTGCCCATATCGAGCCAAGAACTGGAAGTTACCTTCCTCGAAACCGCTGACTCGGCGTTATAATTAAGCCACACTTAAATGGGAGGAAACGGAATGCCAGTAATTTTGAATTGGGCTGCGCCGAAGCTCTGCCCGGATCACTCAAAGTCGTAAATGAAGACTACGCTAATTAGGTCGCCTCTTGGCGCGACGTCGGGGGCATAAAGCGATGGAGCGAGCTGCGCAATCATCTCACACCTCCTCTCAGTTACAACCTATCCTGGCGGCACCAGGCGCCAGTTTTACTCGTCACCATACCGACCGGTATGTCTCCTCCCAAGAACTGACACCTGATACTCACCAGGCTAGCTTTCACTACTTGAGAGGAGGTATGAAATGAATGCTATATTTGCGGCTGGCTGCTTTTGGGGCGTGCAGTTTTATTTCGATCAAATTCCCGGCGTGACTATTAGCCGGGTCGGCTACAGCGGCGGTCACACCAAAAGTCCGACCTATGAAGAAGTCTGCGCCCACACTACCGGCCACGCCGAAGCGGTTGAGCTGTATTTCGACCCTGATAAGGTGAGTTACGAGATCCTCTGTCGACACTTTTTTCGCCTGCACAACCCGACGCAATTGAACCGCCAAGGCCCCGACATCGGCGACAACTACCGCTCGGCCATTTTTTACGTCGGCGACGAGCAAATGGCGACCGCTCGAACGGCTCGCGACGCCGCCCAGGCCGACTGGAACGAACCAATCGTCACCACCATTGAGCCGGCTGGTCCGTTTTACGCGGCCGAAGACTACCACCAAAAATATACCGCCAGAACCGGTCGGGGCATGTGTCCTGTTCCTTATCAGCCGCTCGCGGCTAAAGCTAAGTGTGTAACGGATATGTAGTTGAACAGAGGAGACCCGGGCTAAGTAGAAAGTTATAAAGTTCATAAAGTTGAAAGTTGGCTCGGGCTGCGGCTAACTTTCTACTTTCCACTTTATGAACTTTCTACTCCTATCTAGTACACTAGATAGGATGAAAGCAATAATCTTCGATTTTGACGGCACCCTGGCCGATAGCTTTAAGGTAGCCGTCGCTATCACTCAGAGTCTGACGCACCGCTCCGAACCAATTAGCACCGCCGAAATTAGTCGCTTGCGCCAGATGCGTTTACTAAATGTCGCCAAGGAGCTCGGTTTACCGCGCTGGCGCTGGCCGCTCCTAATGTTTCTCGGTCGCCGGATGATGTCGCGGCGTTTGAATCAAGTGCAACCGTTTGCCGGGATCGGCGACGTCTTGGCCGCTCTCAGCAGTGATCACTACAAGCTCTTTATTATGAGCAGTAACAGTAAACGCAACGTCGAAACGTTCTTGGCTGCTCACGGATTGAGTGGCTACTTTACCCAAGTTCACGGCGGCGTCGGCTTATTCGGCAAATCGAGAGCCTTGCGCAGTATCTTGCGCCACAACAATTTCCAGCCGGCTGATGTCATCTACGTGGGTGACGAGCCGCGCGATATCGAGGCCTGTAAGCGGGTTGGCGTGCCGTGTGTCGCGGTCGGCTGGGGCTATAACGCCCCCGAGTTGTTGGCTGAACACGCGCCGATGGTCGTTGTCCGGACGAGTGCTCAGTTACGTCGCGTGCTCGAAGAATGGGG
>DHXX01000017.1:24006-27983 GCA_002413865.1 Candidatus Saccharibacteria bacterium UBA5145 | reverse complement strand
GAGCGCGTCCGAGTCCGCGTTATCAAGAGCAAACGGTCGTATTCCGAGGCGATCGCCGAAGAGATCATCGAACCATCTGCCGAGCGCATCAGCGCGCTCGAAGCTAATTACTTAGCGACCAGTCCTTGGCAAATCATGACTTACGCCGCCGAGAACAAATCTAAAAAATCGATCGTCGAAGAGCTATTCGCCCATGAAAAGGTCGCTTTGCCGGCGGTCGGTGAGGTTGTCCACGCTGCCGACGAATGGCATTATCGCAACAAAATGGAATATTCGTTTTGGGGCGATGACGATGGGTTGCACTTGGCCCTCCACCAGCGGGGCAGCCACGGCAAACAGATTGTGAAGGGCAGTGCGCTGGCCTTGCCGGCGCTCGACGCCGCCGCCAACGCGTTGTGTGCGCAGCTCTCAAAACTCAACACCCGAGCCGGCGATTTGAAAACAATAATTGTTCGTTGTAACCAAAACGGCGACGTTGTCGCCGCGTTGTATACCAAATTAACCAAATTTACCAAACTCGAGCTGCCGGCCGAGCTGCAGGGCTTGCGCGTCTACCACTCCAATCCCAAAAGTCCGGCCTCGGTGCCCACCGAGCTACTCGACGAACTCGGTAGCGTCGGCCTGTACGACGAACTGCTCGAAAAGTCGTTTAGCTACGACGTCGACTCGTTCTTCCAGGTCAATGTACCAATTTTTGAGCGGGCGCTTAGTCGAATCAAAGAACACTGCACCGAGCCGGCGATCATTGATATGTATGCCGGCGTTGGCACGATCGGCCTCAGCATCGCCAGCCAGTCGGTTGATCTAATTGAACTTGATCCTTTGACCGCTAAGATGGCCGAAGTTAACGCTGCCGCCAGCGGACTAGCCGTCCGCGTCCTTGAGTCGCCGACCGAAAAAGCCCTCGATTATATTAGCGCCGACAAACCGGTTATTTTTGACCCGCCGCGGGCCGGTTTGCACGACCGGGTGGTTGAGCGCGTCCTTGAGGCGTTGCCGCCAAAAGTTATTTATCTGAGCTGTAACCCCGCCACCCAAGTTCGCGACATCGCCAAACTCCAGGCCAAGTACACCGTCGATTTTTTTGAAATCTACAATTTTTTCCCGCGCACCCCCCACATCGAAACCCTCGCGATCTTAAATATCAAGAAGTAAAAATCGGCGGCAGACCCGCTTAAACTGCTACAATAGAGACAATGGCGAATACTTACTGGCGAGAACGCTCACAACCATATCAACCGGGGCAGGTTGTTCCGTTCAAGGTCTCGCGCTCCAAAATCGAGCTCTTTATGCAGTGTCCGCGCTGTTTTTGGCTCGACACCCGCCTCAAAATTAAACGACCATCGGGTCCGCCCTTCAATATTAATAAGGCGATCGACGAACTGTTCAAAAAAGAGTTTGATAGCTACCGCGCAAAAGCCGAACCGCACCCGTTGATGGTCGATAATCAAATCAAGGCCATTCCTTACGCCCACAAAGACCTCGATACTTGGCGCTACAATTTTACTGGTATTGTGGCCGTGCACGCCCCGACCAATTTACATGTCTTTGGAGCGGTCGATGATATCTGGGTCAATGACGCTGGCCAGCTGATAGTCGTTGATTACAAAGCTACCGCCAAAGATAAAGAAGTCAGTATCGACGCTGACTGGCAGATCAGCTACAAACGCCAGCTGGAGGTCTACCAGTGGCTGTTACGCCAAAACGGTTTTGACGTTAGTGACACCGGTTACTTCGTTTATACCAACGGCCGGACGGACCTCGACGGCTTCAATAATCGCGTTGAATTTCGCACCAAAGTCATTCCGTACACTGGCCACGACGCTTGGGTCGAATCAACCCTCGTCAAGATGAAAGCCACTATGGAAAACGACGTCATGCCACCGATTGGTGAAGCCGCCATGGGCGGTGCTTGCGACTATTGCACTTACGCCCGCTCGCGCACCGAACTGACCCTCAAAGCCCTCCAACTAAAAAAGACTGTACCAAAGAAGTAAAAGCTATATAATACTTAACCATGTTAGATATTCAGTTTATTCGCGACAATCCGCAGCTCGTCAAAGAGAAGTCCGCCCAAAAGGGTTATCAGGTCAGTGTTGACCAGTTATTAGAGATCGATGGTCAGCGCAAAACCCGCATCATCCAGATCGATGAACTGCGTCGCCGTCGCAACGAACAGGCCAATCAGCTTAAGAACCAGCGCCCCAGCGAGGAGCAAATCACGGTTGGTCGCCAGATCAAAGATGAGCTCAGCCAGCTTGAAGCCGACTTGAAGTTGATTGACGAACAGTTTGATAAATTGCTCAAAGCGATCCCGAACATGCCCCACGACGACGTGCCGGTCGGCGCTACCGAGGATGAAAATGTTGTTGCCAGACAAGTTGGCCAAAAGCGAAGCTTCGATTTTAAGGTCAAGACCCACTGGGAACTGGCCGAAGCCAAAGATCTGATCGACAAGGAGCGCGCCACCAAGGTCGCGGGTAGTCGCTTCGCCTATATCAAAGGCGGCTTGGTCGAGTTGCAATTTGCCATTATCCAATTCGTGATGCGTACTCTGGCCGACGAAACGATCTTGCAGAAATTAATCGACGAAAACGGTTTGAACATTCCCGCCAAGCCGTTCGTACCGGTTTTACCGCCGGCCATGATTAAAACTCCCGTTTACGACGCGATGGACCGACTGGAGCCGCGCGATGAACGCTACAAGGTCGGTAGTGACGAGGACGACTTATGGCTGCAGGGCAGTGCCGAACACACCCTCGGATCGATGTACTTGGGCGAGATCATTCCCGAAGATCAACTGCCGATTCGCTACGTTGGCTACCTGACGAGCTTCCGCCGTGAAGCTGGTACCTATGGCAAAGATACAGAGGGCATTATTCGCATGCACCAATTCGACAAACTGGAAATGGAAGTCTTTAGTACTCCCGAAACGGGACTCGACGAGCACAAATTATTGTGCGCCCTGCAAGAGTATCTCGTGCAGCAGCTCGATTTGCCGTATCAAGTATTGCAGAAATGTACGGCCGATATCGGCAAACCAAATGCCCGGGGTATCGACATTGAAACCTGGATGCCGGGCCAAGACAAGTACCGTGAAACCCACACCGCCGATTACATGACCGATTATCAAGCCCGGCGCTTGAAGACTCGCTTGCGTCGGATGCCTAAGTCTTTGAATAAAGTCGTCGCTGTCGACGAATACAGCGCGCCGACGGCGGGTATAGAGCTCGTTCATACTAACGATGCGACCGCCTTCGCCCTTGGCCGCATCATGGTTGCGATTATGGAAAACTACCAGACCGCAAGCGGTGATATCCTGATACCTGAAGTTCTCAAACCTTACCTAGCCGGCAAGACCCAAATCTAATCAGGACCCGGTCAATCTCGTCATCCTGGACTAGTTTCAGGACCCCGTTTTGATTTAGCAGACTCTCAGGTGGCAGATTACAGACAAAGCCCGGGTGCGTCGACGTCTGCAACTTGTTATCTGCCGAATTTCTGTAATCTGATACTTGCTACCTGTTTGTCTTGGTGCCATTGGTTTCTAATAAATTCAGGCTGACGAAACACACATTATCTACCCGGGGCTCTTTGGCCACCTACTGCGAGCAAAAGTCTGTGATATATATGCCAGCGGGGCAAGGTGAGGGGGAGTACAATAGCTAGTGGCACTGACCACTGTCCACAAAGCAAATAAAAGGAGGACTCAAAATGCTAAAAAAATTTGAAATACGCGGCGTTCACGCCGTTATCGACGACAATTTACGTAAATACGTCACCAAAAAGATCGGTCGTTTGGACAAGTACATGTCGCGGGCCAGTCGGGCCAGCGCTCACTTGGAAGTCTACCTCAAAGAGGCCACCGTCAAGGATAAAAGCCAGTCGACTTGTGAAGTGAACCTCCATCTGCCCCACGAAACGATTAATATCAAAGAGAGCACCATCAATATGTACGCCGCGGTCGACATCGTCGA
>DHXX01000017.1:5217-23708 GCA_002413865.1 Candidatus Saccharibacteria bacterium UBA5145 | reverse complement strand
AAATCGTTGGCAATATTACCGTCGCTTTTCACCCCGAAAGTGTTTATAATACCCTCAAGAAATTTGTTGACTTACAGGTAACCGGGAGACAGGGTATATGAACACGGTATTTAAGAAGATTTTAGGCGACCCGCAGGCTCGCACCGTTAAACGTTTGCGCAAGCGGGTGGTGGCGATTAACGCCCTGAGCGATAAATACCAGAAAATGACTGACGAGGAGCTACAAGCTCAGACCGACGTCCTCAAAAAGCGCCTCAAAAAACAGTCACTCGACGCGATCATGCCGGACGCCTTTGCCGTTGTTCGCGAAGCGGCCAGCCGGACACTCGGCCAGCGCCACTTCGACGTCCAACTGATTGGCGGGCTGGTATTGCACGAAGGCAACGTCGCCGAAATGAAAACCGGTGAAGGCAAGACGCTGGTCGCGACGGCGCCGGTCTATTTGAACGCGCTGACCGAAAAGGGCGTCCACGTCGTCACGGTAAACGATTATCTGGCCCAGCGCGATGCTGGCTGGATGGGTAAAGTCTATAACTTCTTGGGCCTGTCGACCGGTATCATCCTGGGTGACCATTCCTACGTCTACGATCCCGACTTTACCAACGACGAACACGAAGACGAGCGCTTTCGCCATCTCAAGCCCTGCACCCGCCAAGACGCCTACGCCGCCGATGTCACCTACGGCACTAACAACGAATACGGTTTTGATTACCTGCGCGACAACATGGTGCGCGAAGAAGATCAACTGCGCCAGCGCAACCTCCACTTCGCGATTGTCGATGAAGTCGACTCCATTTTGGTCGATGAAGCCCGGACGCCACTTATCATCAGCGCTCCCAGCGTGACCAGCGGCACCGCCTACGCCCAATTCTCGAAAGTCGTGCGCCAGCTCAAGAAGGACAAGCACTTCGAAACCGATGAAAAGCGCAAAACGGTTATTTTGACCGACGAGGGCGTCGAACTGATCGAAAAAACCCTTGGCCTCGATAATCTCTACGGCTCCGAGAATATCCGGACCATCTATCACTTACAACAAGCCCTGCGGGCCCACGCCCTGTTCACGCGCGACAAGGATTACGTCGTCACCAAGGACGGGGAAGTCGTCATCGTCGATGAATTCACCGGTCGTTTACTGGCCGGTCGGCGCTACAACGAAGGCCTGCACCAGGCCATCGAAGCCAAAGAAGGCGTTGAAGTCCAGCAGGAAAGCATGACGCTGGCCACTATTTCCTTCCAGAACTATTTCCGGCTGTACGAAAAGCTCGGTGGCATGACCGGTACGGCGCTGACCGAAGCCGAGGAATTTCACCAGATTTACAAACTCGACGTCGTCGATATCCCGTCGAACCGACCGATTGACCGCACCGACCGCATCGATCGCATCTACCGCACCGAAAAAGCCAAGTTTAAAGCCATCATCAAAGAAGTCCAAGCCCTCCGCACTAAAGGTCAACCAGTCCTGATTGGCACCGTATCGATCGAAAAGAACGAGCAACTCGGCAACTTACTCACCAAAGCCGGTATCCCGCACCAGGTCCTAAACGCCAAGAATAACGAACGCGAAGCCAATATCGTCGCCAAGGCCGGTGAAACCGGTGCCGTGACGCTCGCCACCAACATTGCCGGTCGCGGTACCGACATCGTGCTCGGTGAAGGCGTCAAGGAGCTCGGCGGTCTGTTCGTGCTCGGTAGCGAACGCCACGAATCACGCCGGATTGATAACCAGCTGCGCGGTCGTTCCGGCCGTCAGGGTGACCCGGGCGTGACCCAATTCTTTGTTAGCACCGAAGACGACCTGATGCGTATTTTTGGCGGTGAACGGATCGCCAACATCATGGCTCGTTTGAGCGTCGACGACGATACGCCGATCGAGAACCGCATGATCAGTCGCTCGTTGGAAGGCGCCCAGAAGAAAGTTGAAGGTTTCCACTTCGATCAACGGAAGAGCGTCGTCCAGTATGACGACGTCATGAACCGCCACCGTAAAGCGACCTACACCATGCGCCGCGAAATTTTGCGGGCCGAAGACATCAGCAAGCGCATTAAGTTCTTTATTACTGACGAAGCCCACGCCCTGGCCACCTCACCGTTCGTCGCCTCCGATCAGTTTGAAGACATTGTCCGCGAAGCCTTTCCGTTGGACGAAGCCACTCTCGATCGACTGTTCGATTCCGATGCCACTAAGTTCGAAAAAGTCCTCCAGACCGAGGCTAACGAACTCTACGCCGCCCGCGAGATGGCCTTTACGACCGCCATCATGCGCAAAGTCGAGCGCGACATCTACCTCCAGATTTTAGATAACCTCTGGATGCAGCACCTCGAGAACATGGACCACTTGCGGGAAGGCATCCACTGGATGAGCGTCGGCCAACAAGACCCGCTCGTCGAATACCGTCGTCGCGGCCAGCTGCTGTTTGAAGAAATGCAAAACACCCTGCGTCATGACGTTGTCCGCGCCATCTTCCACGCCCAACCAATCGCTCCGGAAGACCTCGACCGCGCCACCGAAACGGAGTTGACCCGGGCCGCTCGCGGTTCAGTCGAGAACGCCAATCAGATTACGACGGCTGAGACCGAATTTGCCGCCCGCGACTTCGTCGACCCCAAAGCTGCCGCCCTGCCCAAGAAAAAACTACCGCAGACCATCAAAAAAGCCCGTAAAACCGAGCGCAAACGTAAAACCACAGCGAAGCGGAGGAAGAAATAGTTCGATAGTCGAATAGTTCGATAGTGGCATAGCAGTCACTATCCCACTATCTCGCTATCGCACTATCCAACTAATCTATGAAACACACAGTCAGTGAAATTATTCTCAAAAACGGCGCCCGGGGGCTACTGATCCACGTGCCGAATGCTTCGGTGATGACTTTTGACATCAACTTTCGCGCCGGCGAATACTTGGTCGAACCCGATAAGTGGGAGGTTCCACACCTCATGGAGCACGTCTTGTTGGGCGCCAATGAACTGATCCCGCGGGCTCGCGATTTTCAGGCCGAACTCGAAAAGAATGGCGCTTATAGTAACGCCACGACCGGCGTCTACGACATCACGTACGAAGCCGAGTGCGCTGACTTTGAGTGGGACCGGGTGCTCGGCCTATTACTGGTGGCGATTACCCGACCGCTTTTTCTGGAAGAAGAATTTCAGGCTGAATTTGGCAACGTTCAAGAGGAAATGGCGGCCCGGTCTAATAATCATTTCCGCCGTCTGAGCCTCGAAATGCGTCGCCAGCTCGGCTTAATCGCCAAGACCGACGCCGAACGCCTCGAGATCATGCAGAACGTCAACGTCCAGGATGTCCGCGAGCACTATCGCCGGACCCACGTCGCCCCCAATATGCGCTTTGTTTTTGCCGGTAATATGACGGCCAGCCGCCGTGACGCCATCGAAAAATTACTGTCGACGATCGAGCTACCGGAGACGGGGGAGCGTTTTGCGCTACCGCATGAACTACCGAAGCGTCTGCACCAGCCCGTTTTTGTACCCAATGACACCGTCGAGAATTTGTATTTCTACATCGACACTTTTATGGAGCGCCGCATGAGCGACCCCGAGACCGACGCTCTCAACCTCATAAATACTATGCTCACCGAAACCCTCTATTCCAGAATCCTCGGCTCGGCCCGCGAAAAGGGTTTAGTCTACGGCATGAGTTCCGGCCTGTCCCAAACCCGCGACGCCAGTAACTGGTGGCTCGGAGCGCAGGTCTCCGACAAGAACGCGCCGCCCTTGATGCGCATCATCGTCGACGAACTCACCAAGGTTTTGTCCGGCGATATCTCGGAAGACGAAATCGCCGCTACCAAGCAATACGCCCTCGGTCGTTTCCAGCGTAGCGGTCAAACCGTCGGCGGTACCGCGGCGGGCTATTCGGGCCGCTATTTTTTCGACGAAGAAGTCGAAAATTACTATCAAATTCCAGCCCGCATTGCTGCCATCGACAAGGCCGAAATTATTCGGATCGCCCGGAGCATGTTCGCCGAGCAAATCTGGGGCTTTGGTGTCCTCGGTAGCTGCGGGGTACGCTTTGCCGAAGACTTACAGTCCCAGCTAGCACCGCTCTGGCGGTCCGACGCACTGCCGATCAAACTGCCCGTCAAAAAAACTCATCGAGCCAAGGTAGTCACCAGTGGACGAACAGCGTAAGCAAGCCCAAGCCCTCAGCGCTCAGGTGGCCGATGCCGCCAGCCGCCTCAAAATCAGTGAGTTACAAAGCGAGCTGTTAGCCGCCACCGCGGCCAGTCAGCAGCCTGATTTCTGGAATGATACCGCCCGGGCCCAGGCCACGATGAAACGTATCGCCAAACTGGAATCGCGGATTGACCCTTGGCAAACCCTAATGCAAGCCGTGACTGACGCCGTCGAGTTGTTTGAGCTCAATGATCCTCTGATGTCGACCGAGCTCGGCGCGCAATTAACTGACCTTGAAGCCAACTTTGCGACGCTCAAGGAAGCCCTCAAACTGAACGGCCCGTACGACGATTACGACGCGATTCTCAGTATTCACGCCGGCGCCGGCGGTACCGACGCCCAGGATTGGGCGAGCATGTTGCTGCGTATGTATATCCGCTTTTGCGAAAAGAATAACTGGAAGTTTACGACTATTGATCAGTCGAGCGGGGAAGAGGCCGGTATCAAAAGCGTGACCATCGAAATCGAAGGCAGTTTTGCCTACGGTAAACTCAAGAGCGAGCACGGTGTTCATCGGCTAGTGCGTTTGAGTCCGTTTAATTCTGATAATCTGCGCCAGACCAGCTTTGCCAAAGTCGAAATCATGCCCAAAATCAATCAGCCGGACGAGCTGGTGATCGACGAGAAAGAGCTAAAAATTGACGTCTACCGTAGCGGTGGCCACGGCGGGCAGAGCGTCAATACGACCGATTCGGCCGTCCGTATCACGCACCTGCCAACCGGCTTGGTCGTCGCCATCCAGAACGAGCGCAGCCAGTTGCAAAACCGCGAAACGGCGATGACGATCCTGCGCTCGCGCCTGGCCCAGTTACGAATGGAGCAGCACGCCGAAAAGCTCGGCGAACTCAAAGGCCCCAACCAATCAGCCGAGTGGGGCAACCAGATCCGTAGTTACGTGTTGCACCCCTACAAACAAGTCAAAGACCTCCGCTCGCGTTACGAGACGTCCGACCCCGACGCCGTCTTGGGCGGTGAACTCGACCCCCTCATCAACGCCTACCTCGAACACACCCTCGCAAGTTAAGAATTTAGCAGAACCCATTAATCAATCTAACAAATTATTAAAATACTAACTGAGCCTTGTCATCCCAGCGCAGGCTGGGATGACGGGGAGCGGGGGTGGTTGGGAACAAAGGTGCAGGAAAGACCGGTTATGGTAAGATTAGAGTAATGATTCTGCTAGACCGGGTGAGTAAAACCTACAATCGGGGCTTAGGGCCGTCGCTCGACCGTATATCGCTACACGTCGAAGCCAAAGAGTTCGTCATTGTTGTCGGCCAGAGTGGGGCGGGCAAGACGACGTTACTACGTCTGTTGACCCGTGAAGAACGCCCGACGAGTGGCAAGATTATTATCGGCGGTATTGACTACGACAAACTCAAAGACCGGGATATTCCAATGTTGCGCCGCAAAATCGGCGTGGTTTTCCAGGATTTCAAACTCTTGCCCAACAAGACCGTCTTCGAAAATGTCGCCTTCGCGCTCGAGATAGTCGGTGTCAGTAACCGCGAAATCCGCCACACCGTCCCGAAAGTCCTCGATATCGTCAATTTGACCGGCAAAGAAAAACGCATGCCGCTTGAGCTATCCGGTGGTGAACGCCAGCGCGTCGCCATCGCCCGGGCCATCGTGCGCCAACCGCGCATCCTGATCGCCGACGAGCCAACCGGCAACCTCGATCCCAAACACGCCTGGGACGTCATCAAAGTCCTCGAAAAGATCAATCGCTACGGCACAACCGTGTTACTGACCACCCATAATGTCGATGTCGTCAATCGGCTCAAGCGCCGCGTCGTTACGCTCCAGCATGGTAAAGTCATTAGCGACCGGGCGAATGGGGACTATCACATCTAATGCAGCGCAGATGGATAACCTTCCTCAGAATCGTCCACACCGGCATGGTGAACTTTATTCGCAACGCCTCGTTAGCGACGGCTGCCGTCGCCGTCATGGTGGTCACGCTGACCATTTTGCTGTTTTCGATCATCGCTAATGCCACGTTCACCAACACTATCGCTCAAATAACCAATAAGATAGACATATCGATTTATCTAATTGATGCCGCCACCCCGTCTCAAACGCAAGCACTTGTTAAAGGGCTCAAAAACTTGCCTGACGTAGCAGACGTAACCTACCTTAGCAAAGACCAAGCCTTGGAGTCATATAAGAGAGACAATGCCGGTAATCAGCAGTTACTATTGGCAATCAATTCGACGGATAATCCATTGCCAGCAACTATAAAAGTTAAGCCCCATGACCTTAACAAAATTAAATCTCTAATTGATTATCTTAAAAAACCTCAAAATGTCGCACTGCAAACCAAAGATTCACCTTCTTATAACGGCGACCGAAAAAAGGCTATCGATAATATTACCCACGCTACGAATATCTTGCGCGAAATCGGTGTCGCATCCGTGATTCTATTTACGGTTATTTGTGTACTTATAATATTCAACACTATACAGATGGCCATCTTCAACCGTCGTGACGAATTGACCATTATGCGTTTGCTGGGAGCGACTACTTCTTACATACGCGGACCGTTTATTGTTGAGAGTGCTATCTATGGCATACTTTCGGCCGTGATATCGATAGTATTGGTCAATGCCGTTTTCTTTGCCTCTAGCAATGCGCTGCAGGCAACGAGTCTCGGGCTCCTTGATATTAATTTTGCAAGCACCTTCTTCAGTAGCCATTTCTTTAGACTTTTGGCATTGCAGCTTATGGTTGGTATAATGATTGGTATCGCGTCTTCCACCATTGCAACCCGGCGATACCTAAAATTTAAGACAAAGTAAAAATCAATACAACAATTTCAGCACCAGTGTTGGCATCATAGCGTAGCTGTTTTAAGAAACTTTTATAATGAAAAATAACTCAGTAGGGTGCCAAGAGGGGATTGAAAAACTTGCGTAGATATGCTAAAATTTCTATACAAAATCTAAAAATAAAAATGTCTAATTTAAAAAATACCATCATTAAACACAAACTCGTTTCCTTAGTCATCGCCGCCGCGGTGCTTATATTGCCATCGGCTCAAATTGTCACGGCAGCCACATCAGGACAATTACAGGCTCAAATTAATCAACTCAACGCCGAAAACAATGGTACGCAATCTAGTGTCAACGATCTGCAGCTTCAAGCGTCATCGTACCAGGATGCCATTAATAAATTGCAAGCTCAGATAGATGCGGTTCGAGCCGATATCTCTGCTAGTCAGGCTAGGCAGGCCGATATCCAGCAGCAGATTGCGGCTAATCTGACATTGTTAGCCCTCAAAAAGGCCACTCTAGGTGAAGATATCAAGGCAATGTACGTCGACGGGACTCCTAGTACGATTGAAATTCTGGCAACTAGTAATAATCTCAGTGATTATTTTGACAAACAGGAATACCGCACCCAAGTACAGGCAAAGCTGCAAGACACGCTCAAGCAAATTGCTATTTTGCAACAGCAACTACAAGCCCAAAAGATTGAAGTCGATAATCTACTGATTGCCCAAAAGCAACAGCAGGCTGTGGTTGACGCTGCCCAGGCCGAACAGAGTCGCTTATTATCGCTTAATCAACAGCAACAAGACGTTTACAATCAAAAAATAGCCACCAACCAGGGTACGATTGCTGAGTTACAGCGCCAACAGGCCGCACTTAACACCAGAGGCTCCCAGCGCGTCTTCATCACCGGTTCCGAGCGCGGCGGCGACTGCGACAACGGTTCTGGCAATGGCGGATACTTCCGGGCTAGTGGTGGTGCTGGTGATGTATGCAACGCTGGCAAGGATAGTATCACCGATATGCATGGTATAGAAAACAGGGAATGTACATCGTATGCCTATTGGTATTTCGTAAATGTTGAGGGTAACTTTGATTTCAGCGCAAAAGGTGACGCGAATAATTGGGCCAATAGCTCAAATTATGGTTGGTCATATACCCCAAATGTGGGTTCAATCGGAGTAATCGAAAGCGGTACCTGGGGCCACGTGACGATTATCCAGGCAACGGCCGGCCAGAGCTATAAGGGTCAATTCGTTCCTCCGGGCCAAGTTCTGGTAAGTGAGATGAACTACGACTTTGGTGGTCACTTCCGCTATAGCCTGCGCGATACAGCGAGTATGAAGTATATCAATAACCGCCACTAAGCATAGCTTGGTAAGATGCTGATAGCATTAAATCAAAATTCTAATCCATACTGCTCTAAGTGGCTAATTCCGAACAATACTTACAGAACAAGCTAACTCTTAGCTTTCCAAACGCTCTACCTACTAACTTTCTACCCGAACCGGGCTTAAACTATTACGCTCTCCAACTATCTCTAGCCATGAGCGGTTTGTTTGCTATACTGAGAAGTAATGGAGTTCAAAGCCAACGATGCAGTCGACGCCCCGGCGCCGCGACGGGGAAGTAAGCTGTTTAAGCGCGCCGTAACGCTAGTCGCAGTGGCGGTAATTTTCGCAGTCGGCGTCGGCGTCGGTGATGGACGGATCAATCCGTTGTACTTCCTCGGCAACAAACCGGTCGCCACCGATTTACCGGCCTCGCTCAACTATTCTTCGGTCAATCAAGTATATAAATCACTCAAAGACAATTATGACGGCAAAGTCACCGAGAACCAGCTGAACGACGGCCTCAAACATGGCCTAGCTGAAGCTACCGAAGACCCGTATACCGTTTTCTTTACGGCCGCCGAAGCCAAAACCTTCAACGACCAGCTCAATAACTCGTTTAGCGGTATCGGCGCCCAGCTAGGGCAGGATAGTAGTGGCAACTTGCAAGTCATGTCGCCAATTAGCGGCCTGCCCGCCGACAAAGCCGGTCTGCGCGCCCAGGATATCATCGTCAGTATCAACGGCAAGACTACCAGCGGCCAATCAGTCGATGAAGCCGTTACCCAAATTCGCGGCCCCAAGGGCACTAAAGTTGCCCTACAGGTCATCCGCAACAAGACCGAGCCGCTGACGTTCACGATAATTCGCCAGGATATAGTTATGCCTAGTGTCACGACGAAGACACTCGACGGCAACATCGGTTATCTGCAGATCAGTACCTTTGCCAACGATACGACCGATCTTACCCAGAAAGCCGCGACTCAGTTCGCCAGCGCCCACGTCAAAGGTATTATTCTTGACCTGCGCAATGACCCGGGCGGCTTGCTCGAGGCGGCCGTCAAAGTCTCGAGCTTGTGGGTACCTGATGGCAAGATGATCCTGCAAGAAAAGCGCGGTAGCGTCGTCGGGCAGACTTACTACGGCCTGGGCGATAACAAACTCAATGGTATCCCGACCGTCGTGCTGATCAATGAAGGCAGCGCCAGTGCTTCGGAAATCACCGCCGGTGCTTTGCACGATGATAAAGCCGCCTACTTAATCGGCACCAAGAGTTACGGCAAAGGTGTTGTCCAACAGCTGATTAACTTCGGCGACGGTTCGCAGCTCAAGGTTACGGTGGCGAGCTGGTATCGTCCCAACGGCCAGAATATCAACAAAAAGGGGATTACCCCCGATCTGATTAGCAAACTGTCCGACGCCGATATCAAGGCTGGCAACGATACGCAGCTCCAGGCCGCCCAAGCCTACCTTAATAAATAGTTAGATAGCTAAATAGTCGGATAGTGGGATAGTTGAGACTCACTTCGAGGGAAGAGTGTATTAGTTGAAAGTTCGTAAAGTTATAAAGTTGAAAGTTGGCTCGGGCTACGGGCTGCACACTCACGCCATCCCAGCCTCCACCTGTGTCATCCCAGCCTCCTCTCACTGTCATCCCAGCGCAGGCTGGGATCCAGTATATCTTTTGTAGCGATAGCTACTCCATAAAGAGCTTTTATAAGGAGCGTTTTATTGATTGGATCCCAGCCTGCGCTGGGATGACGAGTAATCCCTAGTCCCGCGTAACTAAACGGCGGCGAACTTTATAATTTTCCACTTTATGAACTTTATACTTTATTTCGGTCACTCCGACTTGTCGTAGTGACGGATATACGCTAGTATAAGGTGAAATAAGAGGGAGCAACGTGGCAAGTAAGCGGCCGACGAAGTATTTGTTTGTGACAGGTGGTGTGCTTTCCGGACTCGGCAAGGGCATCACCGCCGCCTCGATTGCGAACCTCCTAAAAGCTCGGGGTTTGACGGTCAACCTCCAAAAATGCGACCCGTATCTGAACGTCGACGCCGGTTTGCTTAACCCGCGCGAACACGGTGAGTGCTTCGTCACTCGTGACGGTGCCGAAACCGACCTCGACCTCGGTCACTACGAACGCTTCATCGACGAAGAGCTGACCCAGGCGAGTAGCCTGATGAGCGGCCGCGTCTTGCTAAAAGTCATTCAAGACGAACGCGACGGCAAGTACGAAGGCCGCTCGGTGCAAATTATCCCCCATGTCACGACGGCCATTCAGGACTACATTGTCGAAGCCGGCCAAGACTTTGACGTCCACATCGTCGAAATTGGCGGCACGGTCGGGGACTATGAATCACTCAGTTTTATCGAAGCCATTCGCGAATTCGGCCTAAGGGTCGGCCCGGAAAATTGCCTTTACGTCCACGTCGTTTACTTACCTTACCTCGGTGCGAGCCAGGAAACGAAGACCAAACCGGCCCAGAACTCGGTGCGAGAATTGCGTGGCCTAGGGATAACACCCGATATACTGGTAGCGCGCAGTGAAGATGTCGCTCACACTAGTGTGCGGCCCAAGTTGAGCCTGTTCAGTGGCGTCGCCGAAGAAGCCATCGCCCTTTTGCCCAACGCCGCCAGCATCTATGAAGTGCCGCTAACTCTCGAAGACAGCGGCATTGGCGACGCTATCGCCAAGCGCCTCGGTATCGCGCTGGATCGGCCAAACCTGGACGCCTGGCGTGATGTCGTCAAGCGCGCCACCACTGATTTTAAAAAGACCGTTACCATCGGCTTAATTGCTAAATACATGGACAACACCGATACCTATATGTCGGTCTTTGAAGCCCTCAAGGCCGCCGCCTGGTGGAATGACGTAAATATCAAAATCGTTTGGGTCGACGCGGTCGAACTCGGTGCCAGTGATGACGTGGCAGCCGCTCTGGCCGGTTACGACGGAATTGTTGTTCCCGGTGGCTTCGGGACGCGTGGCGTCGACGGCAAGATCAAAGCCGCCCAGTACGCCCTAACCAGCAAGCTACCGTACTTGGGGTTGTGTTATGGCTTACACATGGCCGTCATTGCCGCCGCGCGCTTACACGGACTGTCCGACGCCAACACCACCGAAGTCGATCCCCTCACCACTAACCCGGTTATCGCGACCATGACCGACCAAAAAGGCAAAGAAAACACCGGCGGCACGATGCGCCTTGGCGATTATGACTGCGAACTCGTGCCCGGCAGTCTGGTGGCCCAAACCTATGGCACCACGGCCATCGTCGAGCGTCACCGTCACCGCTACGAGTGCAACGGCCAGTACGTCGACCAATACGAGCAGTGGGGCATTCGCGCCGTTGGTACCAACCCCAAAACCAAGCTCGTCGAGGTCATCGAAGGCATCGATCACCCGTACTTCTTGGCCAGTCAGTTTCACCCCGAACTCAAGAGCCGGCCCAATCGACCCCATCCGATGTTCGACGGTTTTATCAAAGCCGTGTTGCAAAAATAATCTAAATGCGTTAGCGTAAACAGTATGGATCCGATACCAACACCACCAGTACCAGCCCCCAACGCTCCCCAACCGGGTAGTCACCCTAAGCGGATTTTGCTCGTTGAAGACGACGACGCCCTCGCCAACGTTTACGTAACCCGCCTGCAGGCCGAAACCTTTGACATCCGCCGCGTCGCCAACGGGGAAGACGCCCTAGCCTCAGCTATCAGCTATCGCCCTGACCTCATCTTGCTCGACGTTATGATGCCCAAAGTCAGCGGCTTTGACGTCCTCGACATCCTACGCAATACCCCGGAAACGGCCAACCTCAAGGTCATTATGCTAACGGCCCTCAGCCAAGACAGTGACAAAGAGCGTGCCGAAAGCCTTGGTGTCGACGATTACCTCGTCAAATCGCAAGTCGTCATCGCCGACGTCGTCGACCGCATCAAACACCACCTCGGCCTCCTATAACCAGCCAACTTTTCGTCAAAAGCTCCCCCAGTCGGGAGCTTTTTAGTACCACGAGCACCCTATAATTGACATTTCATACAGCTTATGTTAATATCTATTGTAATGACAACAAAAATAAACACTAAATGCTAAGTCACGAGCTGGCACCACCCCAGTTACCGGTCCAATCTCCAGAACAGGGTGGTGAACCGAGTAGATATCAGCAATTGGTCGAAGCCGGGCTCAATCAGGCCGAAACCCTGCACGGTTTTGATTTACAGGCGTCAATTATAAATAATCATCTCGAGTTTAGCGGTGGGGAAGAACTGGCCCAGTATAAGGCAGAAGTTCAAGCAACGGCCGCAAGTATGGCCGAACAAGCTGGTCTGCAAGATGAATTCTTCGAAAGCCCCGCCAAGACGGTTTTGTTGCTTGCCATCGCCGACACGTGGGCGACAAACGAACGACGCGCCGCAGCATCAAGCCGTCACGACGCCAAGATCACCGAAGAAAGAGCGATGCTTGGGGATGTCATACTGATGTTGGCGGGTAAGCAGTCAAGTGTCGTGACCGATTTGGCCGAACGCAATGATTCATTAGCAAAGCGCTACATGGAGACTGACGACACTGAGCCTGGCCATACAACCCGACAGGATTTTCTAGATAGTCTAAATGATCCCGAACGCGCCGCGAAAGTGGCAGCGGCTTTGGCCGCAACCGGGCCGGGATCATTTCTCGAAAAGCAACGTAGCCTGCTCGGCGTGACCGCCGAAAATCAAAAGCCATTAACGGTTAAAGTTTTAAAAGCTGGTTCGGTTTGGGGATTAATCAACGCGGGGACGCTTACCAAGCCGGATTACCCAAGTTCTGATGATTATGATGGCCTCAATGACAAAAGTGAGGTAGAACAGACTAGAATACGCAACCAAGGCAATCACGCCCAACTAAAGTACGAAGCCAACCACGCTATCGCCAAACCCTACGAAGACGCCGACAAGGAATACCTTGAAAGATTCAGCGACCAATTCGGACCATTGCTCACGGCCTACGTCGACAAGAAAGAAGACGGAACGAACGAGCTCGTTCTGAGGGCCGAAGAAGCCGACATGCTTTTGAACTACTTTGTCGCCGAACAGCCAATTCCGGCCGGCGTCAGCCTAACGATGAAAGACGTTGAACGGAGTCTATCGATCGTGCGCCACGAGTACGGACATACTCAAAAATCACTGGTCTTCGGCCAGCACAACCAGTTAGGCTTGCTTATGGAAGAACGCAAAGCTGAGTACGTTTCCGGGGATATGAACGGCTACCAGGACGTTAAATACTTTCTGCAGGATCTTACCATGGCGACTGGCACAGACATAATCGGCGTCTTAGACGCGGCCCTCAAAGAAGACGACCCCACGTCCGCACTGGTAGCCAGTTCGGCTAATGAAATTGGCCTCCGCGATACTCTGATGATGATGGTGGCCAAGCCGCTGTCCTATGAAAAAAATCCAGAGCACGCCAAAGAGTTCGCTAGTTTAGACTGTGTCCATAAAGATTCCGATGTTTCATCGCTCGATAGTCTGATAAGACAAACTGTCGAGAGGCGCGGCGATGCTGAGCTTAAAAGTAAAATTGGAAGTTGGGTGGGGCGAATGCTCGAAGCGGGCCAAGAGCCGGAATGGATTGGCGAAACGCTTGTTCACTACCGCCGATCGAACGGGGTAGGTTATAGTGGCAAATACATCGAGCGAGCCTTAAAAGAGTTCGCTGCCTCATCTTAAAGTTAAATTAGTAATAGTTCCCATCAATTGGCTTCGACATTAATTTGTCCGTATGGTATCTTGGGAAGCATGCATGAATATCAACTCCGGTTAGAACGACGTAGCTTACAGCTAGCTTCTGTCTTGAGCGTCGCTGCTTTGGCTGTGAGCGGCTGCGCTGATGGCAGCGGCAACCAATCTAGGGTGGCTGGGGTGACAGTGCGAGCCGATATCAGCCCGGTGTTGCAAGATAAGACGCACTGTAACGGCGGGGCGGCGCGGCCGTGTGCCGCCTTGATTCGTACCAAGCCCGAACAAAGCGCTAGTTTTCTCAATGCCGACAGCACGCAAACGACGCCGGTCAAATGGCCGGTTGAAAAATACGGTGCGACGACCGGCGACCCGATCACGGTTGTCTGCCAAGTGCGTGGCCAAGCTATCTTTGACACCACCAACCAAAAGGTCGGCCAACATGTTTCCGATGTCTGGGATGTGGTGAAAGTGTCGTCCGACCATCTGGCCGCCAGCCGCCAGAATTCACAACACACGCCTGTAACGAGTTTTGGCTACGCGGCTGATTTACTACTTGGGAATCACGGTATCTATGATAATCTGCCGGCTTGCGGCGCCGCCGAGAACCCGGCCGGGGCTAAACCCGTCAAATAAAAAAGCCTGGCAGCGAGACCAGGCTTTTTAAAATGTCGAGTTGTTTAGACGACGGTGACTTCGGTGCGGCGGACGCTACGACCGCTGAAGGTGCGGACTTTGCGGCTACCAAAAGTAACGATACCGTCACGAGCGGCGTGGATGGTGTAGTTGCGGCTGATGCTGGTGCCGACGCCACCGCGTTTGCTGAGGCCGACCTGGCGGACGATGACTTGGCCGACTTTGACTTTTTGACCACCAAAAAGTTTAACGCCTAAGCGTTGACCGGGTGAGTCGCGGGTATTTTTGGCTGTACCGCCAGCTTTCACATGTGACATAAATTCTCCTTAGGTGTCGGCTAGTCGTAGGCGGCGCATTGCTGCGTTATCAGCTCCAGTGCTCCTCCGTCGTACGTTTCGTACGACTCCGTGCGCGCTTCGCTGCTGCCTTGCACTGCATCCACCTACGGCAAGCCTTAATTGGTGGAGAGTACGAATTTACCGCTTTGTTAATATTATGAGTTCACGGGCGACGATTTGATCCGGCCGGTAGTACAGCAGGGAATCGTCGGTGGCGTGCTCAAAACTCACTCGATTATAGCCCATTTCGCTAATCTGGTCAACCAGGGGTAGGTGCTTAAATTGGTTGGTGCGGATCTGCCAGGCGGGGATGGCCAGACACAGGCGGGTGCCGGCCGGAATTTGGCCGTAGACGTTTTGTAGGAAGCGTTTGATGATTAAATTGCAGTCGCTGGCGGTGGCGGCTAGGATCTCGGCCGGCGGCTGGGTAGTGAAGGGGCGCCCGAGGTAGGTCTCGGCGGCGACGAAATCAACCGGCGCGGTCCAGTGGTGGGCGGTGGCATCACCTTTTTCGAGCTTCGGCTGGATGGGTTCCAGGCGATAAGTGGTCTCGAGCCAGGCGAGGTTTTGGGCCGTGTAGTCGACCATGCGCGCCTCTAGGTCACTGCCGTAGACGTTATAACCCATCAGGGCGGCTTCTTGGAGCAGCACGCCGGTGCCGCAGAACGGGTCGAGCAGGGTTTGGCCTAGGTGCGGCTGGGGAATGATTTGGTCGGCCGGAATATCGCAAATCGACGACATTTTGTCGTCGGGCAGCGGACCGGTCGCCAAGTTGACGATGATTTGCGCAAGTTTAGGGGGCAGCATGCCGACGCGGGCGTCGCGCTTGGGGCGCTCGCGGTCGCGGACGGTGTAGCTGGTGATATCTTGGACGCGGACGGTTTGGGCGAGAATTGTTTCGGCGCCGTCGCGGACGAATACCAGCTCCCAGCCGGTCGGTCCGGTTAAGTGGTTGTGGATGACTTGGGCGCTGTTGAGCTCGAGTTCTTTGTTGGGCACTAGGCGCACCGAGCGTTCGAGTTTGCGGATGGCTTTTTTGAGGCTCAGGCCAGTTGCTCCCAGGGTTCGGACGTTGACGTCGAGACCCTGGACGCTCAAGCCGAGCTGCATTTTGCCCGCGGGCATCCGGGTGGTGTGCTCGGGCGAGGATTTGATCAGGAAGCGTTCGATTTCGCGCCACTCGGTGGTCTTGAGAATCGTCAGCACCTTACAAAACTTAACGGCGCCACCGAGGCGGCCAAAGGCCACCAAACAGGGGTCGATATCGAGCAGGGCGGCTTGATTGCCGATCGGTCGCACTTTGGTCGCGCCGTAGAGGCTTTCCAGCTCGGCGAGGGCTAAGGCGGGTTGGCGCCCCAAAACTATTAAACTTTGCATAACTTTCAGTATACCCGATTTTAGTTTCTGCCGGCCGACTCTATCTCATCGAAGGCCTTTTGTAATTGTTTGACCAGGCGATCGGAAGCGGTCAGACGCCGTAGAATCAGCGCCGCCAGTGAACCGGCCTTCTTTGTTCGGGCCGCAATGTAGGTGTCTTCCTCGGCGCGCGCACTCGACAGGGTGTAGTCTGTTTCGTAGTCGACTCGATGCAAGACGTAATCGACGAAGGCCTTATCGGTGGCTGAATCACGGAGTTCACGGGCATTCTGATCCAATTGACCGACGATGATGTCGAGCATTCGGGGGCGCGAGATGTCGGGGAACGAGAGTTGGTCGCGACACTCGTCCTGTGCCGAGAAGCGATCGTCACTCCAGATGTCATAACCATCGTGCTCGATCTGGGCGATGTAGCGGCGGGGCGATGTTTCGGTGTCGGTGCCGCGGATTAACTTGCGCGAACGGTTGACGATTGCTAGCTGGCCGACTTCGTTAGTCCGAGCGGTTTTTAGGAAGCCGCCATTGGCGGCGTAACTGCTCATCGGGATGACCAGTCCGGCTTCGTATGTCCCGTCAATCTGGCGATTAACAAAATCGTTCCAAAATACCGCCCGTGATGTGTTTGGATGCGCCGGGCTATTGGCGTGTTTCACTCTCGTGCCGCTGGTCGGTGAAACCGGCGTGATGAGGTGCCGTTTATCGCGCTGCCGATAGTGTGTCTGGACGCTGGCGATGCAGGTTTTGCTCAGTCGGATCAAATCGATATCGTGGTTAATGCCGATGACTTCTTGGTCACCCGCAAAGTGGCCGGCGTGGCGAGCGGCCACGGCCACGCCATTCCATAAATCGCGCCTGACTTGACCGATAATCGGCTCGTCGTAATGGACTAGTGTGGTACGCATATCAAGGGCGGGGGATTCGCGCTGGGCTTTTTCAACGGCGTCCATGGTAGCGTTTATGCCTTTGCTGTCAAAAGCGCTGAAAGGGGCGTTGAGCCCCAGGACCAGCGTGAACGGCGCGGCCGGTATTTGGCGGGCGTATTCAGATACTGCCCGGCCGATGTTGGCGGCTTCTTGGTGGGCGGCGACTGGTATGATCACGACGGTTTTAGCCAAGGGCCCGGTCGACGCCAGGTCGGCGGCAATGTCATTTGCCATTGGGCTGTCGGTCTCGTCGAGTCTATCGAGATAGTCGCTGATCACCTTGCGGCGCTCCTGAAAACTTTCTTCGGGGCTACGATTATATCTCGCCTGGATGTCTCTTAATTCCATAGATATGCATATTTTACAATATTACTTAACATCGGTCTAGAGGGAAACTACTGTATATGCTGCCGGTCGTCTGGGTTATAATGCAGTGGTATGAGCGAAACCACCTTTTTCAAGCGGCGCTGGAAGTTAATTCTGAACTGGGTGACACTGCTCGCCTTGGCTGTCTTAATCTACGCTAGTCGACACCAGCTGGGCGCGACGATTGGCAATCTGGCCCACGTCAATGGCTGGGCCCTGCTGCTGATTATCCCAGTTGAACTGCTCAATTATCACGCCCAAGCCCGCTTGTATCAAAGATTGTTTCGGCTCGTTGGCAACGAGTTGTCGTACAAATTTTTGTACCGGGCATCGCTCGAATTGAATTTCGTGAATCACGTTTTCCCGAGCGGCGGGGTGACCGGCATATCTTATTTTGGCCTCCGTCTCCGTAAGGGTGACGAGATATCGGCCGGCAAGGCCACTTTGATACAGATTATGAAATTGGCGCTGACCTTTCTGTCGTTCGAGCTCTTAATTATCATCGGCTTGCTGAGCTTGGCAATCATGGGGCGCGTCAGTAACTTGACGATTTTGGTGGCGGCTTCCGTTTCGACGCTATTGGTCGTCGGCACAGCGGTCTTCGTCTATATCGTCGGTAGCAAGGACCGGATTGACGCTTTCTTCACGACCGTTACGAAAGGCTTGAATCGAGTAATTCAGTTGGCCCGGCCGGCTCACCCGGAAACGATTAATATCGATCGGGCCCGGCGCTTATTTAACGATTTTCACGATAATTACCAGCAACTCAAGAATAATAGCCGGGAGTTGAAAGCGCCATTTTGGTATGCCTTTTTGGCTAATTTAACCGAAGT
>DHXX01000017.1:0-4993 GCA_002413865.1 Candidatus Saccharibacteria bacterium UBA5145 | reverse complement strand
GTCTCAGCCGGGGTCAGTCTGCCAATCACCGTTATGTACCGTGTCGTCAATACCCTCGTCCAGATTCCGCCCGGCTACTACCTGTATCAACGGGCGCTCCGGAGCGGTGCTCAACCACCAATACCAAATCATGTTATCTGACCCTAGCGAATTGACGGTCAGCGTCAGCGAATTCGTCGCGCTGCTCAATCAAACGCTCGACTTCGCCTATCCGAGCCTGGTCATCACGGGTGAGCTGGCCAATCTGCGGGTCAGTAAAAACCGCTGGGTCTACTTTGACCTCAAGGATGATGAGGCTTCAGTCAAATTTTTCGGGACCATTTACCAACTGCCCGGTCCGCTCGAAGACGGTATGATGCTCAAAGTGCGTGGTTCGCCGCGCCTGCACCCGCTCTACGGCTTTAGCGTCACGGTTCAGACTATCCAGCCGGCCGGCGAGGGGACTATCCGCCGCGCCGCTGAGTTGTTGCAGCGGAAGTTGACGCACGAAGGACTGTTCGCGCCCGAGCGCAAGCGTCCGATCATCTATCCGCCGCGCCGGATTGGCTTAATCACTTCAAATAAGTCAGCCGCCTACGCTGATTTCACCAAGATCCTAGCCGCGCGTTGGGGCGGTGTCGACATTGCCTTAATCGACGTCCAGGTGCAGGGTGAGCCGGCCGTCGGACAGATTGTCGGCGCCATCGAGCAATTCAACGCTCAAGCCGAGCCACCAGATGTCGTCGTGTTGATTCGCGGCGGTGGCAGCGCCGACGACCTCGCCGCCTTCAGCAGCGAGCAAGTCACGCGGGCCGTGGCGGCTAGTCGCGTGCCGACGCTGGTGGCGATCGGACACGAAATCGACGTTAGTCTGGCTGAGCTGGCCGCTGATCGACGGGCGAGCACGCCTTCCAACGCGGCTGAACTGTTGGTGCCCGATCGAGTCGCCATTCTGGCGCAACTCAAAGATTATGGCGGCCAGTTGCAACGCGACGTTCAAACTAGCGTGACGCGGTCACGGCAACAGCTCGGGCAGTATAAAACTGACTTGGCGCTTCAGGCCGATCAGCTCGTCAAAACTGAAGTCCAGCGCTTAGCCGGCCAGCAACAGCTGCTACGGGTTTTGAATCCGACGGCGATTTTACGCCGGGGTTACGCCATTATCCGGGTCGAGGGCCGCGTCGTGCGGCGGGCGGTCGACCTCAAGCCGGGTGTTATAGTGGGTATACAGCTGGCCGATGCTCTCGCCGAGGCCACAGTTTCTAATATTAAGCAGACTTGAGAGGAGACCAGCATGGCCACGACTAAGAAAACGACGATTGATTACACGACCCTCAAAACCGAGCTCGATAGCGTGATGCTTGAGCTCCAACGCGAAGACCTCGATGTCGATGCGGCCCTCCAGCATTACGAGCGTGGTTTAGAGCTGGTTCGACAGCTCGAACAATACCTCAAGACCGCCGAGAACCGTGTCGTGCAACTCAAGGCTAAGTTTAACTAATCAAACATGACCTGGCTGATCGTCGCCCTCGCCGTTATTCTACTTTGCTTTAGTGGTGTCCTACTGGTCGGCGCCCCTTATTTACCAACCCTGACCCCGCAAGTTGCCGCCGCCCTCGAGTTAGCGGCTTTACGACCCGGCGAGACACTTTTGGAGTTGGGCTGCGGTGACGGCAAAGTACTGATTGCCGCCGCCCAGCAAGGCTATCGGGCAGTGGGCTATGAGCTGAACCCAATCTTAGCCGCTGTGGCCTGGCTGCGGACGCGTCGTTATCGGCGGCTGGTGCGAGTGGTGTGCGCTAACTTTTGGACGACCGAGTGGCCGCCAACCGATGCGATCTTCACCTTTCTATTACCTAAATATATGAACAAGCTGGATACAATAATTGCGCAAAACGTGCAAAAACCTGTCAAACTCGTTAGTTTTGCTTTCAAGCTACCCGATCGACCGATCGACGACGAAAAAGCCGGTGTCTACCTTTATAACTATGGCCTAAAAGCTAAAAACTAGTCTTGGCATAGCCCGCCCTGTGTCGGCCTAGCTCGGCGGACTCTAAACCCTTGCACTTCGGGCTAATCTTCGGTACCATTAAACTTAATGAAGCATAACCAAAATGGTGCGATTAACATCCTTTTAGTGCCATTCATCTTGGCAGTCTTGTTTTTGCTCGCCGCGCTTGGTTTTGGTGGCTGGTCATACGCGAGTCGACAGGACTACAAAAACAACGTCGATCAAAAAATTAGTGCCGCTGTCGAACTCGCCAAACAACAGGAAAGCACTCAAAAGGACAAACAATTTGCCGAAGCCGAAAAGAAACCCCTCAAGACTTATAGCGGACCGCAAACTTCCGGTAGTTTGATCATCAAATATCCTAAAACCTGGAGTTCATACGTTGATGATACGACGGTCGGCTCTATCCCCGTGGACGGTTACTTTTACCCCGGTACCGTACCGTCAATTACAGCTGCCAGTTCGACCTTTGCCCTCCGCGTCCAAGTCTTAGCTCAGGCTTACAGTGACGTGCTCGGCAACTTGGCCGGTCAGCAACAGAACGGCTTAATAACGGTTGACGCTTATCGGCTACCAAACGTGCCGAGTGTAGTCGGCGTGATCGTGAACGGCCAAATTGAACCCAACAAAACGGTTAGCATGGTGATTTTGCCGCTCCGCGACAAGACGATCGAGATCTCGACCCAAGGCGACCAGTTCAGAAGTGATTTTACGAATAATATTTTGCCCAACTTAACCTTCTCCCCCTAAGCAACTAGGCGACAGGGCAGTCGAAGCGACCCCGTCATCCTGAATTTATTTCAGGGTGACGAAGAGCTGCAGCCTGAGCCAACTTTCCACTTTATAACTTTATGAACTTTTAACTTAACCGGGCTTTTCGCCGGAATGAGTCCAACTATCCGACCATGATACTATTTCACAGTGAAACTATCTATTTGTGCGCAATATGATGCTATACTTGCGGTAGTTTAAGTGAGGGGGAACAGAGGCTATGGCAGGAGCGTTTGCAGCGCCAGTTTTATCGCAGGAGCTTTTGCTGACTATTGCCGAGCAAATCAAGTTACCTCTGTTACAGATTGCCCGTCAGGCCGAAATTGCTCGCCTAGCCAGTCTGCCGAACCTCGATGATATCCAGGCGACGGCCGACAATGCCTTGCGTTTAATTGATAATTATGTGCTCAGTGTCCGTTTGAGTTGTGAGCAAGAATTATTAGAGATGGAATCGGTCTCGGTGTCGTCGGTCTTGTACGATGCTGGCCAAGAACTCAGCAGCTTGGCCAAAAGCTACGGCGTGAACCTCGAGCTCCACATCGGCGGTCGCTTTGGCCCGGTGATGGCTAACCGCCTGGGCCTGCAATCGGCGCTCGTTAGCCTCGGCTCGGCCCTCATCGAGGCCTTACCGGCCCAAGAAAGCCCGCAACTCAAGCTGCAGCTCGCGACCCACCGCTGCCGCTATGGTATTGTTGCCGGCTTGTATAGCGACACCGAACAGTTTACCGTCGAGGCCCTGCGCCAGGGGCGGAAGTTGCAGGGCAGTACCCGCCAGCCGTTGACTGGCCTGACGCACACCGCCGGGGCCGGTATTTTTGTGGCTGACGCCATCCTGAATGCCATGCAACTAAAACTCAAAGTCTCGCGTCACAATCGTTTATACGGACTCGGCGCCGTGCTCCAACCTAATCACCAAATGCAACTTATCTAGCCATGGCGCAAATATTATTAGTCGAACCCGACCGTTTACTGGCTGACATCTACCGCCAAGCCCTCGAGTCGGCGGGGCATCGGGTGGTGATGTGCGCTAGCGCTCAATCGGCTATTTTTGCGGCCGACGAAATCAAACCCGACATGGTAATCCTGGAGCTCCAGCTGATCGGACATTCGGGCATCGAGTTTTTGTATGAATTTCATTCCTATCCGGACTGGCAAAACATACCGGTTCTGATCCAGTCGCACGTGCCGGCCGGTGAGTTTGCCGGTAGCTGGGGTATGCTCCAGCAGCAGCTAGGCGTGCGGGCCTATTTTTATAAACCGCTCACCACCATCCGGGCCTTACTAGCCAGCGTGGCCGAGTTTGCCCCCGTGGTCGCGTGAAGCAATTCTTAGAGCTAGTTCAAGGTCTTGCTTCCAGGATGAAATTGCCCGGTTTTGAGTTAAAATCTGTTCAGGAAGAGGAAGCGTACCGGTGGTACACTGACGAAACATGGACAGATTTTGGCCAAAAGTGGGTGGTTTCAGGCCGGATGGAGAGATCTTGAAGCAGTTCTTGACCCAAGCGATCGTGCTGGCTCGAACCGACTACGGCGAGGCCGACCGCATCTTAACGTTATTATCCGCCGATTACGGCAAGCTGCGCCTGATGGCGCGCGGCGTTCGCAAGGCCAAGAGCAAGCTGGCCGGCGGCATCGAGCTGTTCAGCGTCAGCGACATCACCTTCATCAACGGCCGAGGTGAAATCGGCACCCTCATCAGCGCCCGTTTGGTGCGCCACTACGGCAATATCGTCAAAAAGATTGATCGAGTCCAACTAGGTTACGATCTGATTAAGGTGCTCCATAAATCGACCGAGGATGAGCCCGAACCCGAGTATTTTGGCCTCCTCGAGCAGGCCTTTATCGCCCTCGACCAGCCGGACATAGCCGTCGAACTGGTTCGTTTTTGGTTTTCGGCCCAGTTGCTGCGTTTGGCCGGGCATTCGCCCAATTTGCAGACCGACCACGCGGGCACCAAGTTGCAGGCCAACGAACACTATGGCTTTGACTTTGACGCGATGACATTTGAAAACCAAGCGGACAACCAGTTTGGCGCCGACCACATAAAGTTTATGCGCCTAGCGTTTGCCGGCAACCAGCCCGCCGTGCTCAATCAAGTACAGGGCAGTCAACGATTATTGACGGATGTCACACCACTCGTCCAGACCATGCTCGCCACCCACGTGGAGCGTTCCGCTTGACAGCTATGCCCGTTTTAGACGAGTCTGAGCGTCAGGCTGCGCATAGAGGCGCC
>DHXX01000008.1:7640-26193 GCA_002413865.1 Candidatus Saccharibacteria bacterium UBA5145 | reverse complement strand
AGCGATGAAGACCGCGAAGGGGAGGCGATTGCCTGGCACTTGGCGCACGCCCTCAAACTCGACCCGGCCAAGACTAAACGCATTGTTTTTCACGAAATTACCAAGACCGCGATCGAAGCGGCTATCAAGAACCCGCGCACCGTTGACTTAAAGCTAGTCGACGCCCAACAAGCCCGGCGCATCCTCGACCGCCTCGTTGGCTACGAACTCAGCCCTGTCCTTTGGAAAAAAGTTCGCACCGGCTTGTCGGCTGGCCGCGTCCAGTCGGTTGCCGTTCGTTTGATTGCCGAGCGCGAGCGCGAAATCCGCGAGTTCGAAGCTGCCAGTAGCTTCAAGGTAACCGCCAATTTCGGTTATGAATCCTATACGCTCCCCGCTGAGTTAAGTAGCAAGTTGAAGACTATTGATGACGCCGAGCAGTGGCTCAAGGGTGTCATTGCTGCCGATTACAGCGTCACCGACATCGCCAAAAAACCAAGCACGCGCAGCCCGGGAGCGCCGTTTACCACCAGTACCCTGCAGCAAGAAGCCTCGCGGCGCCTCGGTTTTAGCGTCCGCCAGACCATGACGGTCGCCCAGCGCCTCTACGAATCGGGTCATATCACCTATATGCGAACCGACAGCACCACCCTGTCGAGCCTGGCGATTGGGGCAACCGAACAGTTTATCACCAGCACCTACGGCGCGACCTACCACAAAATGCGCCAGTTCAAAACCAAGAGCCAGAACGCCCAAGAAGCCCACGAAGCCATCCGGCCAACCGACTTTACGGTCCTCGAAGCCGGCAACGACGACTCCCAGACCAAACTCTACCACCTAATCTGGCAGCGCGCCCTAGCCAGCCAAATGACCGAGGCTAAACTCGAACGCACTGAAGTCACCATCGGCATCAGTACCCAGCCCGAAACCTTCGTCGCCAAAGGCGAAATCTTGCAGTTTGATGGTTTTATGAAAGTCTACGGCGGTGCCAAAGACGACACCCTCTTACCGCCCATCGGCGTCGGTCAAAAGCTTCAAGCCGAGACCATCACGGCGACCGAGACTTTCTCTCGAGCGCCCGCTCGCTACAGTGAAGCCGCTCTGGTCCGCAAACTCGAAGAACTCGGCATTGGCCGCCCGAGCACCTATGCGCCGACGATTTCGACCATCCAAACCCGAGGCTACGTCGAAAAAGCCGACCTCGAAGGCACCGAACGCGAAATCCGGGAGCTGAGCCTCGAAGCCGGCGCCGTCACCCACAAGACATCCAAGGTCATTACTGGTGCCGATCGTGGCAAACTCGTACCGACCCCTATCGCCGAGGTCACGACTGATTTTCTCGTCAAACACTTTCCGTCAATCGTCGACTACACCTTTACCGCCCGCGTCGAAGAAGAGTTTGACGAGATCGCCAACGGCAATCGCGAATGGGCCACGATGATCGGTGATTTCTATAGTAAGTTCCACCCGCTCGTCGAGCAATCGGCCGACATCAGCCGTCAAGAAGTCTCCCAAGCCCGCTTGGTTGGACCCGACCCTAAGTCCGGCGAGCCTATTTACGCGCGCTTTGGTCGCTACGGCCCGATGCTCCAGCGTGGCGACACCGACGAAGAAGAGAAAAAGCCAACTTTCGCCCCCATGCCCAAGGGTGCCACGATTAACACCGTGACCCTCGACCAAGCACTGATAATGTTCCAACTACCACGCACCGTCGGTACGACCGAAGACGGTCAGCCGATCTTGGCCAACATCGGCCGCTTTGGCCCATACGTCCAGGTAGGGAAGACCTTCGTTTCGATCAAACCCCTCGACCCGCACACCATTACCGAAGCCGAAGCCCGCAGCAAATACCTAGAAAAGCTGACCAAAGATGCTGCCAAGCACATCAAAGAGTTCGCCAGCGGCCTTAAGATCCTCAACGGCCCGTACGGCCCGTACGTGACCGACGGCAAGAAGAATGCCCGCATCGCCAAAGACCAAGACCCGACCAAGCTGACTGAAGCCGACTGCAAAAAGCTACTTGCGGCGGCACCCGCCAAAAAACGTAACTTTCGCCGTAAAAAACCCTCCTAGATACCGGTCAGTTGAAAGTTCATAAAGTTACAAAGTTGAAAGTCGGCCCAGGGCTGCAGGCGTACTTTATAACTTTCAACTTTATGAACTTTATAACTAATAAGCAGTAAGCTGGCTATGGGTTGTCGCCAGCCCAGGGCAGGGAGTGTCAACTGCCCCCGTCACCCCCGTTACCGAAAGTACCAATTTGCCAGCCCGTAAAGGCTGTGGCTCTTTAACGTTTCTACAACATGTAATAGGCTCTGACGTCACAAATGTGCTACAATAAATGTAAACACAAACACGCAAGACGTAATATGTTTGACTTTTGAAAAATTAAGTTTTATAATACTTATTAATCACCTTAAATACAGGAAAACGTAGCACCCATGCCTGAGACCGTCTCAACAATTAAACAATCCACTCAAGCGGTCGTAAACGACGTTCTGGCGACCATCGAACGCGAACGCGAACGCGAAATTGTCGCTCGTCGTTTTGGTTTATTTGACCGTAAAGAGACCTTGGAACAGATTGGCGAGATGCTCGGCATTACCCGTGAACGCGTTCGTCAGCTCGAAAAATCAGTCGTTACTCGCCTAAAAACCACCGCCGAGCAGGGGAGCGTGCCCCATATCCAAGGCTTCCAAGTTGCTCTCCTCGAGCACCTCGACGCAATGGGGCAGGTCGCTCGCATCAGTGACCTAACGGCCAAACTCGTCAGCGACCCCAACCGGATTGAGCAGGCCAGAACCGCTTTCTTGGCACAATTGTGCCCAGCAATACTTGTTATCAATGAAGACGATTATTACTACCACAGCGCGGCCATTCTGGCGATCGGCAACGACAAGGCCGTCAAAGCCGACGTCGCGAAGCTCATCGAAACTATCAAGAAGCTCGGCGAGCCAAAACCGATCAGCGAAATAGCTGCCGCTGCCGGCTTTAAAGATAGCGCGCACGCCGAAGCCCTGGCCAGCATTTCCAAGCAGCTCGCGACCCTCAACGGCCGCTGGGGTCTCGTCAAGTGGCCGATGGTCAATCCCAAGAACATCCGCGACAAAATCTACGTCATCCTCAAAGAACACGGCAAACACCTCCACTTCAACGAAATCGCTGCCGCTATCAAAGACAGCGACTTCAAGCGCAAGGACGTCACGACCCAAGCTATCCACAACGAACTGATCAAAGACAAGCGCTTCGTCCTAATCGGCCGCGGCATCTACGCCCTCAAAGAATGGGGCTACGAGAAGGGAACCGTCGCCGACATCATCAGTGAAGTCCTCCGCAAGTCCGGTGAACCCCTCCACCGCGATGAAATCGTCAAACGCGTCCTGCAAAGCCGCTACGTCAAAGAGACGACAATTCTCCTGAACCTCCAAGGCAAACCCCAGTTCAAACGCGTCGCCAAAGCGACCTACGCTCTAGCCGAATAACTCGCTACACATGAATGGCACTTCAGAACGTTTTCACGAGACGTCGGGTCCGGAACGCCAGCGGCCGTCGACCGACGCCGCCCGATTGCATACGTCCTTAATAGCACTGTTGCGTGAAAAAGGCCACCCAATCAGCGATCACGCCGATGCCCAGTACTACAATCTGCCCATCCCGGGACGACGCGATGGAGTGGTGACAATATCAAACTACTTCACGCGACTCATTCATAAGGCCTACCAGACGTCCGACGAGGCGACCACGACAGATAGAGACCAACTACACTCGCTAAATAATAACGATGCAATCATTGATATTGACTTTCCCGGGGCTGGTTTTGCTTGTTTCCGACCCGCTGACATCCTGCCGACTCGGGCTTATCTGTTCGGTTTAACGCCCGATGAACTCAAGGATTTACCCCAAAGCCAATTTGTATTATTTGGCCCCCAGGGTCTGGTGGACGTGGCGAACGACGAAATAGCTCAATTTCTCACACTAATATCCTGGTTTACGGAAGAGCAACTGCCTACGAACCGTGACTGAACGTTTTACGAACACGCAGCCCGATTCATTAAACACTTTACGAACAGCCGGTTAAGAAAACCCGGGAGCCGGGTATAGGCCAGCCTTAGCGCCGAACCACTGAAATAGGCGATAGGCAGGCGACACCCACAAATAAAAAATAAATTAGGTAGCAGGTGACAGAATTCTTTAAATTTATCAGGTGGCAGAGCAGCCAACCGGAACGTCAATACAATGTCGCACAATGTATATTTTGCGACACGTATATAGGTAAATAAGATGATTACTGATACCCCTTCTGCGGGGGACTATATTTCTTACAGACACATAGTTGACTGTTTTTATGATGCTAGGCGCTGACACCGCTGCTATGTGGATGGCTCTATGTCGGCACGCTGCGTCGTCACTCGATCCTCATAGATAGTCCTAGTGTCGGCAATGTGACATGCGACACCATTTGACTTATCCACAGTCGCGCGTGAAAACATTTGCGTTTTATTGACTTTCATCGTATTTTATTGACTTCCCTATTTTTGATGCAATACTAGTTTTTTTGACATTTCCCTGTTTTGGTATGTTTATATAGTTTTTTTATAAATCACGTTTGTTTAAATAATATGAACATAATACGAACTAGTGGGGCAGCGGGATAGGGGGAGTCCGCTGACGCTCCCAGTATCACCGCTCTCTTCCCGGCTTAGGTCGGACGGGTTGTAATGAAATTAAAGGTTGAAGCTTGAAGGTTCAACCTTAAAGACTGCCCTCTCCCCTACCCCTCCACCGCTTACCTGCAGCCGACCGCTGGACGCCCGCTTATACTCTTACCGGAATTGGTTCCTAAATAATGTCAATCTAAGGCCGGTGTCCAGATACCATCCCAGGCCAAGCCGCTATCCAACTATCCAACTATTTATAGTAGGCCCGGCCATTGACGCGCACGTCGACGTAGGCGCCCGGTAAAACGTTTTTTTCCTTAAACTGGGCTTGGACCGCCAGAAAAGTACCAACTTGCTGTGGCGCGTCACCGGCTTGGAGGTTAAATTTTATAAAATAGGACTGCCCCAAGAGGTGTATATCGAGCTCGCTGCTGGCGGCAGGCAGGATCAGGCTGCTGGGGGTCAAACCATGAACCTTTAGCTCGGCCACGACCGTTTGGATAAAGCTAACGTCGCTGCTACGGAGCGCCTCGTGATTAACGGCGATCGCTAGGCCGCTTTGATCAGTCAGAGTTGGCAAATTAAGGGCTGTTACCGCTGGCGGTACGGCGCCGCTCAACAAGGCCTTACCGGTAGTATCGAGCACGTAACTCCCGCTTAGCGCGTGAAGAATGATCGCCGGCTGGGCGGCCCGCAGATAGACAATCGGGCGGTGCGAGACAAGAGGCAACGTCAGGCTAACGCTGGCTAATTCAGGAAATTGGGCCGTTAATTGTTGGTTGATGCGTTCGGTGTTAACCGTTATTTTATTATGATTCCAAATTGAACTGCTTAATTGTTTGACGACGGCTTGAGTATATATTTGCTTATCCTGTAAAAATGGCTGCTGGCTTGATCCCGCCACCAAGACGACTTTCGGATCGGTCGACAGCGTCACGGAGCTAACTAAGCTGACCAGCGCGACCGCCAACAAAATAAAAAGGCCAAACCGCTGTAACCAGAATTTACCGAAGCGCTTGGCCGATATGGTGCTGGTCCGCAGTAGTTGTCGACCGGTGTTTAACTCGAGCTCCGAGCGCCGGGAATGGTACGAAAAGGCCGTCGGCGAACTTTGTCGATCGCCCAACAGGCGCTGCCGATTAGTTGGGGGCGGTGTTTTGGTTTTTCGTAATTTCATGATCTTAGCCCCTACTTGGCCGCCTCTTCTAGCAACAGTTTGGCGAGACGCTCGGCGGCATCGGGTCGCGCCAACGTCGCCAGCGCTTGACCGAGCTTCAGCCTTTTGGCATCACTATTTAGCAGCTCGCCGATGACGGCGGCCAGCCGGCCGTCTTGTTCGGCTTGGTCCTCGTCCAGCTTAATGACTGCTTGGCGCTCTACTAGGGCATCAGTATTTTTGACGTTCCAAATCAGTTGCGGCGACGGTACGATCACACAGGCCTTGGCCTGAATGGCAAACTCGGCCAAATTGGTGGCCCCGCCTCGAGCCACCACCACATCGGCCACGGCGCTATAGCGGTATAAATCATCGATAAAACTTTTGACGATCACGCGTTTGCGCTGTACCTCGTCGAGTTGCTCGTCGTAGGCGGCGCGCACGCTGGTCACCAGCGCCCGGCCGGCGATGTGTACCAACACGAGATTGGGGTGACGCTGCAAGAGATAACCGGCGTTGGCGATAACCGCTTGGTTTAAGGCGCGCGAACCGTTACCGCCGCCAGTTACAAGGACTAGCTGTTGGGCCGCCGTCAGGCCGATTTCCTGTCGATACCGGGCGATAACTTTCACTTTCGGCGGCTGGTAGTTATCGTTGACCGGCACGCCTACCGTGATGGTTTTTTGACGTGGATAAGGGTAGAATTCTTCGGGCAACGCCACGGCGTGCCGACGGGCCCAGCGCGCGATGAGGCGGTTGGCCAAGCTCGGCGTACTGTCGGAATCGTGCGTGATGTAGGGTATCCGGTTCAATACCCCGGCGATAGCGACCGGCACACTGACGAAGCCTCCCCGAGTAAAAATAATGCTCGGCCGAATCTCGCGTAGCAGCCGCCAGCTCTGGACGGTGCCAATGACGATATAGCCGACATCGCGCAGGTTTTTATAGACAGTCGGCAGGTCGAGCAACTGGCGCCAGCCCTCGCCGTGATAACGTCGAAACTTGCCTGCCCTCACCAAGCAAACTTCGTCTATGTCGGGATTTTGGGCTGGAATATCAGCCAAGGCGTCACCGCGCTGGCCAATGTATATAATTATAGTAGTGGGATCGAGCCTTTTAAGCTCGTGCGCGACTGCCAGGATCGGGGTGATATGCCCCCCGGAGCCGCCGCCCGTTACGACGATCGTCATGGTCCCTCCTCTTGTTTAAGTCACTCGCGATACGCGGTACGCTGTACGACGTGTACCGTGAAACCTGAAAAACTAATCCAACGGCGGCGGCCACAAACACCACGCTAGTGCCACCATAACTAATAAACGGCAAAGTTATGCCTTTGAGTGGCAGCAAGCCAATCATGGCACCGATGTTAATAACCGCCTGGACGCTCAACCACGCCAGCACCCCGATGACAAGTAGACGTGTAAAATCATCCGGAGCCCGTTCGGCAATACTCTTGAGTCGGGCGAAAAAGGCCACAAAAATACCGAGCAGCAAAATACTACCGATAAAGCCGAACTTCTCGGCGTAAATCGCAAAGATTGAGTCGTTGGCGGCTTCCGGCAAGTAGCCGTAGGCCTGGACACTCCGGCCCAACCCCAAGCCGATCATGCCGCCCGAACCGACCGCAATCAGCGCTTGGCAGGCTTGATAACCGGCGTCCTGACAGTTGGAGGCCGGATGCACAAAGGTCATCAGACGCTCGCGCCGGTAGGCCGAGGGCAGAATCAAGAGCACCACACTAACAGCGATAACGGCGACAATCATCAGCAGGCGCTTCATCGGCAACCCCGCCACGTAGCACATCGTGCCAAACATCGCGACCAGCACGCCCATCGAGCCAAGATCACTCTGGGTGTGCAGAGCTTGCGGTCCGGCGATGAACAGCCCGGCCACGCCCAAGGCAATCATCAGCGGCTTAAACGTTCGGGCTTTATCGTTGAGCATATTTTTTTTGATCTGTTCGGCCAGAAAGCCGGCCAAAGCGATCAAAGCGGCAAACTTGACCAATTCCACCGATTGGAACGAAAAACTGCCCAGACGCACCCAACGGTGGGCCGGATAGGCCGGATTGACGGGCATCAAGAGCGCAATAACGGTAGCCAAGCCGGCAAAGATCAATAGCGGACGAGCATAGCTACGCCAAGTCGTCAGTGGAATTTGCGAGGTCGCGATGAAAGCGACGATACTCAGCCCGATGGCGAGCAACTGCTTGCCAACGTAATAGTTATTGCTGACGTGCGCGGCCTGCGACAACGCCGGGCTAATCGCGTAGACCACGATCAAACCGATTGCCAGCAACACGGCGCACAACATCACCAGCCAGTAATCCGGGCGATGCTTGCGACCTAAGTCACTCGACTCGGGTCGAACGCTGCGCTGACGGCGCTGAGCTGACGGCCTCATAGGATTAGTGGGCCCGGCCGATCAAGAAAACGATCAAACCGAGCAGACCCGAGACCTGTCCAAGGGTCCAAAAGCGCATAGTAACTTTGGTTTCTGGCCAGCCGATGGCCTCGAAATGGTGGTGGATTGGCGACGACAAAAATACCCGCTTGCCATGACGAAATTTCCGCGATAACCGATTAATAATCACTGAGCCCGTTTCCATAACATAGACGGCGCCAATAATCGGTAAGACATAGATTGTATCCGTCTGCATGGCGATTATACCGAGCGCCGTTCCGAGAGCGAAGGAACCGATATCACCCATCAAGAAACGAGCTGGAAAGATGTTAAACCACGTGTAGCTGAGCAAGGCGCCAAGGACGGTGACGCAGAATCCGGCCAACAGGAATTTGTTCTCGATCAGGGCAATAACCGCGTAGGTCGCGAATGACGACGTCAGCAAGCCGCCCGCCAAGCCATCGAGTCCGTCGCTAATGTTCACCGCGTTGGCCGTCGCGATCACGACCAGCCAAAACAGAACGATCACGCCCAGACCGATGTGCCATTGGTGAATCCATGGTAGATATATCGAATGAACACCGAGCTTGCTGTAGAACCACCAGCCGCCAATTAGCGCGACGATGCTGTAGAGGCTGAACTTATAGCGGGCGGCCATGCCGGCGACACCACCGACGCTCTTGACGTTCATGATGTCGTCGATCAGACCAATCAGCCCGGCCCCGATCATGCCGGCCAGTGGTAGCCACGTTTCGCCGCGGCTGAGGTTTCCGGTCAGCGTAACGTAAGCGATTGCCGACACAAAAATCAGCCCGGCCATGGTTGGAATGTTGCGTTTGTGCTTTTCAGCGTGTAATTTTTGATAAACAGTGGCTTCACCACCCGACCAAGCCATGGTCCGAGCCCGTTTCCACCACTGATAGCGATAGGCTAGCGTCGTATATAGTGGCGTGATTGCCATACTAAGTACAAAGCTAGCAAAACCAAGTGACAGGATTTGGATTAGATTGTGCGTCGATATCGCGATGTGTAATGTATTATTCATCTGTAATTTTTGTTTAATTATACCACTTTTCGCCGTCCGACGGGGCGATAGTTGGATAGTTGGATAGTTTTGTAGCTGGATAGACGAAGAACCGGGCGGGCGCGGCGTTGGGAGGGGTCAAAAGTTAATTGTGGTGGCTGAGTCATGCTATTTTGCTCCGTTTAAATTAGTTTAGTGGGTTTTGGGCATAACGTACGAATCGTTGATCAACATATGGGCCAGTCCGGCAAAAATCGGTTGGGCCGCCGCCGTACCGGCATAGCCACCGTTGGTTGGCCGTTCGACAAACACGACGATCACGTACTGCACTTTGTCGCCACCGACAAAGCCCATGTAGGTACCGTTGAATTCGTCCTCGTGGTAGCCGCCACTAGGCTTGGCGATCTGGGCCGTGCCGGTCTTACCCCCGACAATGTACTTGGTTTGGTCAAAACTCGGGCCAATCGTGTGGTGCGCCACGACGTACTGCATCAGCGGGATCATGGCTTGGCTGGTTTTAGGGGCGACAACATTGCGCGCCAAGACTTTTGGCAAAACCGGCGTCGTTTTAGCTGTCGCGTCGATTGTTTGATCAATTAAGTGCGGCTGGTAGTAAGTTCCGCCGTTGAGCACCGCGCTCAGGGCCGCCCCCATTTGGAGGGGTGTCGCCGTCAACGCCTGGCCGAAAGAAGTGTTGGCATAGGTTAGGTCAATCCCGGCGCCGTTCTCGGCCGGCAAAGGAATGTAGCCCGTCGCCTCATAGCCCTGCTCTACCCCCGTCGCCTGGCCAAATCGGAAATGCTTCGTCAGGTAGCCGTACCAGGCGTCGCGACCTTTTTGGTTGATCGTGCCACCGCCCATTTGCATTAATTCCCAGGTCGCACCGGTGTTGAGCGATAAGTTTAGTAGGTCGGTAATACTACGCGTCCCCGCCCCGCCGTCCTCCTCGATGTTGGTAATCTTGAAACCGTCGACTTTCCAAACAGACGGATCATAGTAGGTCGTCGTCGGGCTGATCACTCCCTGATCGATGGCCGCCGCCGTCGTTAGAGCCTTCATGATCGAACCGACTTCGATTGGCTTGGCCACCGCTGCGTTTTGAAAATCATTGGCGTTATCGACCTCCGAATAGCGGGCGGGATCATAGGTCGGAGAGTTGGCCATCGCTTTAATGGCACCCGTGTTTGGATCGAGAATGAGCGCGCTGCCGCTGAGAGCCTTCGAGTCCTTAACCCCCTTTTGCAGCACCGTTTCGAGCTGCTGTTGCATCGCCAAATCAATCGTCAGCACCTGATCTTGGCCATTTTGGGGCGCTGTTTGGGTATTATTCTGGCTGGCGGCCAGTGGCACCCCGTTGGCATCGGTGATGGCGCGGAGTTGGCCGGGCTTGCCTTTCAGCGGATCGTTCAGAGCTTGCTCGATACCATATTGCCCACTGCCACCGTCGTCGACAAAACCCAGTAGTTGGGCCGCTAAACTGCCCTGCGGGTAGGTCCGATAATCCTGGGCAATCGTCCCGACGCCCGGAAACTTTAGAGCCAGAATCTGTTGGCTCTGCTGCTCGCTGATTTTCTTGGCCAGTACGACGTAGCGAGTTTTTTTGGTCTTCAGCAAAGTGGCATAGTCGGTTTTATTACCAACGATAGGCCCTAACTTTTGGGCAACGCCGTCGGGGTTCTTAACGTAGGTCGGATCGGCGTAGAGAGTGTAAAGTTTTTGATTCAGGACGATCGGCAGTATCTGGTCGCCGTCGTGGGCCTTGATGATACCGCGACGGGCCGGAATTTCGTACTGTTTGAGTTGGTCGCTCAGGGCGGCATTCTTGTAGTGATCATAGCGAATAATCTGGACGTAAAAAAGCCGCACGCCGAAGAGGACGATAATCGCCATGAAGAACGAATACCACAAGCGCATCCGCTTGACGGCTGGGGCGGCGTTAGAGGTTATAGGCAAAGCCATTAGCTTTATTATACCTTAGGAGTATCAGGGTGATAAAATTGATGCTTCATCGCGGACTTTCGGGGTATTAGTGGTTAGGAATTTGGAATTAAGAAATACAGCTGGCTTCCGGATTCATAGTTACTAATTACTAGTTCCTAGTCCCTAGTTCTGAATCGTATCGGTTGGCGCGATCGAGACTAAGTTTTTAGCTACCGCGCTGTCAGCCACGCGGTGCAATGATTGCAAACGAGCCGAAGCAACTTCGAGGTCATCGTGCTGCGACTTGAGACTGCTCTGTTGCTGCTGCAAATTGTTGATTTGATAGCCGTACGCATTCGTCTTGGTGACTTGCGTCAGATACAACAAGCCCAGTAAGCAGGCCAGCACAATCAGTACGATCGTATTAGAGACTGGCCCAAGCGTGCGCTCGGTCGCTCGAAAGCTAATTGAATTTTGATTCCGACCAGAAAAGCGGGTGCGATTCATGGCCAAAGAACTTGAATAAGTCATAATAAATTTTGGTGTCTGTTTATGTTTGTTTTTTGCCCCGCCCTACCACCAAAGATGATAGGACGGGGTATTATCGACGTACGTTGTTGTTTGGTAGCCTAGACTACTTTTACGACGACTTTGTACGCGCGGGAGCTACTTTTGACCTGGATTGGCATGGAGCGCCCTTTCTTTTTTTTATTTTTTCACGGCGGCTCGTAGTTTGGCACTACGCGCTCGCGGATTGGAAACTAATTCGGTGGGACTGCCGGTCACGGGACGCTTGGTCAGGAGCCGTAAATCGGCGTCGTAGCGTTCCCCGCTGGCATCACTCAGGATTTGCTTGACGATGCGATCTTCGAGGCTATGAAAGCTGATGATCACAATCCGGCCGCCGGTGTTGAGCATGTTTATCCATAGTGGGATGCTCCGGTCGAGCAAGCCTAGCTCGTCATTGACGGCAATTCGTAGCGCTTGGAAGGTCCTGGTCGCCGGGTGAATCCGACTGTGCCCGGGCCAAGCTTTGGCGACGACGGCCGCCAGTTCACTCGTCGTTGCGTGCGGTCGATTATCAATAATCAACTGCGCGATCAAGCGAGCTTTGGGCTCTTCGCCATAGCGCTTCAGAATATCGATCAGTTCGGCGGCACTCCAGCTGTTGACGATTGTCTCGGCCGTGAGTGTCTGGCGCTGATCCATCCGCATATCAAGCGGTCCGGTGGTGCTGAACGCGAAACCGCGTTCGGCGACGTTAAGGTGCGGTGACGATACTCCAAGGTCAGCCAAAATAAGATCAAATTGTCGACCTTCGGACGCCAGCTCATCGCTAGCGATCAAAAAATCTTGCCAGCGCAAATCGACGCCACTGTCACCAAACTGCTGCTCGAGTTCGCGGATCGCATTGGCGTCGCGGTCGACCAGTACACTGGTGGTTGGGCTGTTTGTGGCACTCAGGACGACTGCGGCGTGGCCACCGTATCCGGCCGTCAGGTCGAGGTATGATTCCCCCGGCTGCGGATCGAGATACTGCATGACTTGCTCGAGTAAAACTGGTACGTGCTGGTTATTTGTATTTTGGTTTTTGTTTTGGTGCATTTATTCTTGTTTGTTTCTGTTACAAGGTCACCTAATCGGCAATCAACTTTTTGTTTTTTGAAAAATTTTTGTTTTTGTGGAGACGAACGCGGACATGTATGTAAAGAAGGTATGATGAGATTTAAAAAATCTTCGAACTTCTTACTGAACGCGAACGTCAAAGTTTTTGAGAGACTTATGTGTGAGGTGGAGTTTTGGGAGGTGTTTTACAAAGTACTAGGGTTTTTAGCGTGGTGCCCCAAGGTGCCACGTGTTGATTGCCGAATAGGTAACATCGTAATGTAGGACCTACTAGTGTAGGTATCTAGCATAACTGCCCTTCACTGTCCTGTGACCGTGAAAGCTTTTCGTTATTTTACGGCTTAGGTTGTTAATGTCCAGCAACTTTTTTAGTCGACCAGGTTAGCGGCGATGATCCGCCAGTAACGGCCGACACCGACGGCGACAACATCACGGTCGATTCCGGCATAGTCCAGCAGGTGCTGTTCCAGCGTGATACGGCCTTGTTTGTCGTCGAGCTTGCCATCGACCTTGCCCATGCGAAATTGCACGTTCAGGTCGGCGATCCGCTCATCTAAGATGTCGCCTTCGAGCCGGGGCTCGACCAGGTTGTCCCACACGTCTAACGGATAGAGGTGCAGATACTTACCAAATCCACGAGTCACGACTACACCGCTCAAAAACTTGTCACGAAGCTCGGTCGGTATGGTTAACCGCCGCTTATCGTCAAGCTTTCTTTCGAAGTAGTCTACCGTGGCCATTGGTACCCTTTTAAGTTGCTTAGTGGTTTTTATTTTTTCTTCGGTAAGCTGATGTAGCCTGCCTGTGTTACCCACTGACATGAGTCTACTACCCACACTCACCCCCCGCAATACACAAATAACTAAAACAGTGGTGTTTCTGACACCACTTATCCACATGTGCACAAGATAAAAAATAGCACCTCGGGGGTGCTATAGGCCGCTTAGTTAACGCTAAGGGCAGCTATTTCTCGAGCTGGTCGCGTGGAATGACAACTCTTTCGCCAATATTCATCGAACCTGACCCGCCGACTTGGCCGGCAACTTCGCCGGCAACCAGCATAGTATTCTCGGCACCAATCGCATTAGCAACGTCGACAGGGTTATGTTCATCGGATCCGACGACATGAATCATAACCTTGCTTGGGTCAACGTTGTCACCTAAATGATCAACGAGGTCGAACTGGCTATATACTTTGGCTGTGTTCATGTCATCGAAAGCGCTATGAACATCCAAGCTGACTTTAGCTCCGCCTAACAAAGCAGCGCCTAAAGCAAGTGCGGCCGTGGTGCGGCGGAGCGCATAATTGGGATTTGATGTAGTTGTTTCATTTTTCATATTATTATTTTATCATTTTCTTGTTATTTGGTCAATGTTTAGGCTTTACCACTACGGGCTGGAGTACGTTGGGTATTTTCGTAACTAATGTAGTGCGGGGCTGACTCTTCCCTTTCGCGGCGGAGCGTACTGCCGCTTTCCGAATGTTCAGCCGCGAAAGCAAAAGTTGGCTGGGCCAACAGATCGACCCGCTTGCCGTGCTCCGGAATCTCGACCACTCCCAGTAAGGTAGCGGCCGCCATCAGCACAATGCCTAGCTGTTGGACGGTCTCGAGGGAGCGGTCATTGAATGTTTTTTGATTTTTATTTTTTGACATTACTAACATACAGTAGCAAATATTTCGTATTTTGTCAACTATGTCTTGTTATAGCGTAGTTCAATAGTGGGATAGTCGGATAGCGGTAACTCGCACAGAGGTAGGAGGTTAACGCAATTTGAGCCGACTTTCCACTTTATAACTTTATGAACTTTCTACTCGGTAACTCCTTCGCTCGCCACGACCTTAGACTATCCCGCTATTTTACTATCCGACTAGTCATTTGGTCGTTAATCGCGTCGAGCACAGCGAGATCGTCGCCGTCTAAGCGAATCGACGTAGCGGCGATATTCTCTTCGAGGTGGGCGATCGAGCTGGTGCCCGGGATGGGCAATATGACCGAGGAATGCGCCAGCAGCCAAGCGAGCGCGATTTGGCGGGTCGTCACCTGATGCTTATCGGCAACCGCTTGCAACCGTAGCTGTTTCATATCGGTCTGACCACCGCCAATCGGAAAGTAAGGAATGAAAGCTATGCCCCGCTCTTCACAGAGCCGTAGGACGTCTTCGTGCTCACGATTAAAGAGGTTGTAGTTGTTTTGGACGCTAACGATGGACGTCATCGCCAGCGCCGTCCGCAAGTGGTGCGGTTCGACATTGCTGAGACCGATGTAGCGAATTTTGCCGGCTTGCTGGAGCTCGATCAGGCATTGCAGCGAATCTTCAAAAGGCACCCGCCGGTCAACGGTGTGCAGTTGATACAGATCGATCCGCTTAACCTGTAATCGCTTGAGGCTAGCCTCACAAGCCTGACGCAGATGCTCCGGGCTGCCATCGGGGGTCCATTGGCCAGGACCGCGCCTGGTCAGGCCACCTTTAGTGGCAATAATAACGCCTTCATACGGCCAGAGGGCCTCGGCGATAAGGTTTTCGGAAACATCTGGGCCATAAGCGTCGGCGGTATCAATCAGATTGACGTCTAGTTCGACCGCCCGACGAAGTAGCCCTTTGGCGGCTTCGCGGTCGGCCGGTTCACCCCAGATGCCGGCGCCGGTCAGGCGCATCGCCCCAAAACCCATGCGGCAAATATAAAAATCTCCTACCTTGAATGTGCCACCCTTCCGAGCAGAAATACCTAGATTATCTCCCATTTAGTAACTGTCCTTTCTCATTAAGTGGCCTTTTGGTATTGGCTCGGCCAGCCTAGACGTCAAGGACAACTGGCAGGCCGTCTTCGAGTTTCAAGAACGTTATGCCTGCCTTGGCGAACGCCTGCTCGAGGCTTTCGTATGACTGGGTGCGGGCGAGGTCGCGCCAGTGCCAATCGTGAATCGGCACGATATACTTTGGCCTGAGTTTGATGGCCAAGTTAAAGGCTGCAATCATACTCCCCCAGGGGGCGGTAACCGGTAAGGCCAAAACCGCTTTGGTTTCGGAGAAGCTGTGACTGTCACCCGGGTGGGTTAAGCGGTCGAGGTAATGGACGCCGATGGCTTCTGGTTGGGGCCAGAGTGGCTCGACATTCTCGTGGGGCGCGTCAAAAAAAACAATTCCATCTGATGGTCGATTAGTGGCGACGATACCGGCCTCGGCTAGTTGCTTGACCACCGGCGCGGTCGAAGTAATTCGAACGTCCGGAAACTTAGCCACTAATTGTTTGACGAGCTTCAGGCTGACATGGTCGCCGTGTTCGTGCGAAATTATAATATCGTCGAGGTACAACAGCTCGTCGATGTTTAACGCCTCCTCGCTCATCATGCCGGGGTCAAACAAAGCGGTGCGGTTGAATGGCGCCGGCATTTCTACTAACAAGCAGGAATGCACGAACTTGGTTATCTTCATGATCTCCCCTTTCATTACCCTATTTATAACAAGTTCGGAAGCAGCCATATGTAAGATAAGTAACTCCGGACTCAGGAATAGTGGGATAGTTTAATAGTCGGATAGTCGGATAGTCGGGGCTCGCCGAGTTGAAAGTTTATAAAGTTATAAAGTGGAAAGTTGGCTCCAGCCACGCTTAACCCTTAAATTCTGGGCGAGTTACTACTATTCAACTATTACACTATCCGACTATCCGACTAAAGAACTGCTTCGCAATTATTTATCAGCTTTGGGTCGACGGAATTTTGTGTCGCGGTAGGCCAGCTGGCGGCGCAGTTGATCCAAGCGGACAATTTGACTGTCAAACAGTTTCAGTAAGCTGGAATACTGCCAGTTTGGCGTCAGAATATGTGACAGCTTGCCTTGTTCTTTTAAGTATTCGGCGAGGCAAAAGAAGTCGCCGTCACCCGAGACGATAATCGCCTTGTCGTAATTGGGCAGCTCTTTCATGGTATACAAAACTAGTTCAGCGTCGACGTTGCCTTTAAAAGCCGGCTTGTCTTCGGCCTTTTCGGGGGGTTTAGGCGGAGCATCGGCGGCGGGGGCCGGTTCGTGTACTGCCGTTACGTCCAGGGTGCGCTTGAGCACCACTAAATAGCCCAGCTCGTGCATCCGCTCGTAGAGGGCTTCGTTTTCACTCATATAACCGATAAACATGAAGGCCTTGGTGACGTTGTACTCTTTGAGGAGATACTGTCGGAATTTTCGCCAATCGAGCTTCCAACCATTGCGCTGGACGCCAAGATTTAAATTTTGACTGTCGATAAAGGCATAGACATTCGGCTTTTGGCTGCTTTGTCTCATACACCAATCATACACTATGCGCCTCCCTTCCGGCTGTAAGATAGCTCTCTGGTTATAAAGTCCTTGCCCGATAGGGTTGGTTGGCACTTTTAATCACCCGCCGAGCTTCCGCACCGACGACTAGCGCGGCTGGCAGGTAGACCGCGGCAGCCAGCCCGATTGGTGTATGTAGATAATCTAATGTCCTGCCAAGTTTGGGGATAACGGCGGCAACTCGGCCGATTACTTGCTGGGCCGGAAAATCTGCATCAGGCGTCGACGAATTATCGCCTTCCGTTGTCAGACGACCGGATTGATTATCTTTATTGATGAGTCGATGGGTAATGATCATCGAAGCATTGTGGGGGTTACGATAGCTAATGATGTCGCCCGGCTGAAGATTAGCCGGCCCGACACGGCGCATCAGGACGGCGTCGCCGGGTCGGAACGTCGGAACCATGCTCCCCGTTTGAACACTCAACACCTGTTCATGACTTATTAAGAAAACTGCCAGACCAGCCATGCTCCCCAACACCAAACCACCGACTAGTAGCCGGCTAAGGGCCCGGCTAGTAGTTACGGCGGCTTTGGTAAAAGTAGTCATCCTGGTCTTAATTGGTGGCAGTGCCACTAAAGCTGAGGTCGATATTGCTGATGTTGGCCCCAGAGCCTGTGACAGCATCAACATCCATCGCAATTTGGATGTTGTATTTCATAGCGGTTCCGGGCGTTAGACGACTAGCCGAGAGAACGGGCAGACCGCCGGTGCTGTAGGACGATATCAACGCCGCCAAGGTAAAGCTCTGAACAGAGCTGCCGTCGCCCGGCCACAACATGATATGGACCTTGCTTAAATCGGCGTTATCCGGATTCAAGGGGGTACTGCTGACGGCTAGCTTGAGGGAAAGCGGTGTGCCGCCAGCATTCTTGAGATAAAAGGCGTAAGTGTCGACGTTCGGTACGGCCACCCCGCCCGGTACCAGGTTTTGGAAAGCAAAACCATCGAGGGAGTTGGCATAACTACTGCCGTTAGGGCTGACCTGCAAATTGGCTGTCGCCGTTTGGATGATGTTACCGGTTAGTTTGGCTTGCTGGCTTTGCAGGGCCGCGAAAGTGACGCCGCTGACGATAACGGCGACCGCCGCCATGACGCCAAAAGCACGAATGAGTGACTTTGTGAGGTTCTGTTTACACACGATATTTCTCCTTAGAATTACTGCGCCTCATCATGCCGACTATTGAAATAACCGTCAAATTTATTGCCTACTATTTTTAATAAAGTCCAATTTGTGTTAAAACATGAGCATATTCTTGACCCCTGTTTGCTTAACTGCCAAGCATTTTCCCCCATCCGCCGACAAAGTTAATCTTTACGAGAAGTTAATTTATGCAGTTCATAAAGTTGAAAGTCATAAAGTTGGCTCCAACCCCAGACCAACGTCATCCTGAACTCGTTTCAGGATGACGACAGCTTGTCATTTTGAGCCGAAGGCGAAGAATCTGAGTTCTGTTTTAGACTGGCTCAGATC
>DHXX01000008.1:0-7366 GCA_002413865.1 Candidatus Saccharibacteria bacterium UBA5145 | reverse complement strand
TTTGGCGGTCCAAAGTAAGAATATAAAAAAATAAAGTATAGGTGCTGATGTAAAGGCGGTGAGGTCACTAGTGAAAGACGATGACTAATGTGGAGCGCCTAAAGTCGCCAGTTATTGACTGGGTCCCAGCTTGCGCTGGGATGACAGCTTAAGAGTGTGGTGACAGTATAATTTGAGTTTAGCTGGCCAAGTGTTTGGCGACGATGGCCAGGATATCCATCCCGTACGACTCGACTTTTTTACTGCCAAACCCCGGCAGGGCCAACAGTTGATTTTCGGTCGTCGGTGGCGAAGCCGCAATCGCCTCGAGGGCTTTGTTGTGGGCAACCACATAGGCGGGTACGCTGTCGATTTCGGCGCGTTTGGCGCGCCACCTTTTTAGTTTGGCAAGCAGTGACTGATCGATTGCCGCGCTGGACTGCGACGATGAGCTGGCGGACGCGGAAGGCACGGCCTCGTCGGTAACATCTTCGGTCGAGATAGCCAGTTCACCAGAAGCTCGACGCAGGGTGGCGTCAAGATCGTGGATGGCTGGGTGCATCGTAAAGGCCATCCGGTTGACCCCTTTCAGGTAGAGTCCTTCGAGCGAGCGCACCCGACTTAGCGCCACATAACCCATCCCGGGCGTGAAAGCCCGGCTCAGGTCAATCTCAGCGGCGTCTAAGCTCATGCCCTGGCTTTTGTGAATCGTAATCGCCCACGCCAAACGCAGTGGCAATTGGGAGACTTCGGCTCGAACTTTGCCGTCTTCAGTCAAGCTCCAGCTGTGGGGCTCGACGTAGATGGTTCGGCCATTGGCGAGCGCCACGACGGGTGTGCTGCCTTGAAAGGCAACAACCTGCCCGCGGCTACCGTTCACGAAGCCCTCGGCAAAGTTATTGGCCACGAACATAACTTCGGCGCCGACTTTTAGCACCAGCTCTTCGGGCGCGAGTACACTCTTGATGAGCTGCTCCAAACGGGCCTTGCCGCCCTTGGTCGTCATCCGAAAGGTCTTGCCGGTGTAGACAATGGCATTAAGGTGTTTTTGGTTGATGGCGTCGACATCGAGATTGTGAGAGTACAGGCGCGTCACGACGGCGTCGTCGGCCGGCTGTTTGCCCATCCGCTCGCCGACAACGTAACGGTGCTCGTCGCCGAGCGTACCGGCCCGCATGGCTTCTAATAAATCGAGCAAGCCGTCGTGGCCGCTCTGACGGTGCTGTTCGGTGATATAGCAAATACTGGGATTCAGTTCGGCCCAGGTGGCCGAAGTGTGGACGAAGTCGACGGCTTCTCCGTGACGATTGATCGGCGGTAGTTGGTACAAATCCCCCACCAGAATAACTTGCAGGCCGCCAAACGGCGCTTCGTTTTGACGCAGTAGTTTGGCGGCTTCGTTGACCATGTCGAGACGGGCACCGTGCAACATCGAGACTTCGTCAATTACTAAAATATCGGTGCTGTTATAGCGTTTGATGAGCCGGTCATTGCCCTTGAGCCACTGCAGGTCGTCGCTGCTGAGCGCATCGCGGATGCCGAGACCCGACCAGGAGTGAATTGTCGTGCCGCCCAGATGGGTAGCGGCGATGCCGGTGCTCGCGGTGACGGCCACCCGTTTGCCGGCGCGCATCGCCCGGCCGACGAACTGATTGAGCAGGTACGTCTTGCCGGCTCCCGGCGCACCCGTCAAAAAGACGTTGGCACCGCTCATCATAATAGCTAAGGCTTGTTTTTGACGCATGATTTCCCGATTGTAGCGCCCCGCGGGCACGCTTCAACAATCTAACCCTTCAAAATTTAATGTCTTACTCTCAGTTTAGCTTAAATAGTGGATAGTAGGATAGTAAAATAGCTGGATAGCTGGATAGTCGGATAGCGACCCTATGGGATCCTGAAACAAGTTCAGGATGACGACTAATTCCTAGTTACTTCCCGAGGACTTCGCGCAGTAGACTGGTCTCGTCCTCGTCCGGCTTCAAGAGCTTTTTGCGGACGATTTCGTAGCGCTGGCCAGTCAGGGCCGACTCGACATAATCGTCATTTAAAAGATTAATGAATCTAGTCAGGTCTTTATCGTCCATGATAATAATGGCGCCCGATTCGTCTTGCATGAGGTCAATCGCCAATTCTTCGGCGTGCTTCATTAGGTCGTCTTGCTTAATAATACCCGGTTCAATCTTTTGCAACTTCTTGATCAAGCTGTTTTTGCCCTTGATGAGCGTCTGCAAAGTAACACCCTGGTCAAAACTCAACCGGAAATTGGCCTCAATCTCAGCGACTTTTTGACGGGCGATGCTGGCTTCTTTGGCGTCATAGCCAAAGAACTGCTTGAGTTTAGTTTGATTAAAAACGTACATGTCCTGGTCGAGTAACAGTAGCTGCGGGTCGGTCGGGATGCGCACCGCGGCGTCGGCGTCGAAGCCCATGAACTTACCGTTTTTGAGCATCCAGCCGGTCTTACCGCGCATGATGCTCGACTGCGGCAGGACCTTAAATATATAAAAAGGCTTCTTTAAGCTGGCGTGCGTGACACGGGCCATGATCCCCTTGATGCGCTTAAAGTCGTGCTCTTCTTCGACGAATAACTCGATCTCGTGCTCTTGGGTTTTTAACCAGCCGATAACTTCTTTAGCTTTGTCCACATTGCTGAGCAGGGTGCGCTGCAGAACCTTGTCTTCGGCTTCAGCCTCTTCAAAGCTGCGCACGATCAAGCCGTCGGCGGCGCCTTCCAGGACGTACTCCAACATTTCGTCGATAAAGATCGGTTCGAGTTGTTTGTCGAGTTCGCGGGCCATGTTCGTTTTATAGACGACGTAATTTTTATTGACCAAGAAGATATCAATTTTGAGTTCGTCTTTGAACTGGACGAGGTTGTTGGCCCAAGCAAAGACGTCGGTTTCTTGATAGTTTTTGAGCGCTTCGGTTTCGTGCGCCAAGATATCCGGCGGCAGTTCGTTGGTTGATGGTGGCAGCACGGCTGGCGTGGCTTCCGGCGCAACAGTTTCTTGATCCATGATTAATGTACTCCCTGGTTTTTAACCACTAACATTTAGAGACGTGGTTTTAGTTTTTTGACTAACTTCTATTCTACTAAAATTTGTTTGCAAAAACTGCTGTAAAATTTCCGAACTGGGCACTGGACAACGGCTAACAAGCCAGTTGTTTTGGTTTGAGGCGCAAAAACAGCTACGACAACTGCTGGCTTAGGCCTTACATGCACTCGTTGGAATTAAACTTTTTGAGAATATTGCGGCAATTCTGCATTTGCAGATTACGGATTTCCAGCATAGCAATCGTACATAAACGCGTCATTTTGGACTCCTGTATCTCAAGCCTCCTGTCGATCCGAACCATACTTTTTAACATTTCGAGATCAAACGGGCTATTATCGGTGTGTAGATGGTTGCCAGCCTCCGCGAAGAGCGCCCAGGCATCATTAAGTAGACGGGCTTCGCTGGATAAATCCGCGTCGTCGTCCCAAAATTCACCTTCATCTGGGAATTGTGAAGCCCCAGAGTCCAATAGGTCCCCTTCGTCTTCAAAATCTTCGTCATAGTCTTCGCCATCGTCAATATCTGTCAGATCAATTTCATGATCATCCATTGCATAATCAACTTGTATGCTTTGGTGAAAGTATCCGTCTTGGCTATTAACGGTACAGAATACTCGATGGATTTCCGTAAGAATATCAGCGTCTTCTACCATCTCCTCGCCGAAGATTTCAACTACGGCTTTGCGAATATGGGGCGGTAGCACGTCTATTTCGCGGCTCACTTCAACGGCTATCACATAGCGCGTAAAGAATTTATTTATTCTAAAGCGATGGTCATCATCGGGCGATGGACGGACGCGGTAAGCATTAAACGCTATGCTAGAGTCCGACTGTTCATGTAATTCGCTGACAGAGCGCGTTATCTGGACGCCATCTGTTAATCCGTGGGTATAGTCGTAGCCGCCCCAACGAGCCGCCAAGCGTCCGCAGTCACGTAACAGAGCAACATCGGGTTGTTCCTCTGATTGGTCAATTGCTCGATCCACTCGCGGCAGGGCTTCCATGCAAACATCATACACCGCTAGAGCGTCTAGGCGGCTTATTTTTTGGCGGCGTGCTGGTGGCGGGCTTCGTTGGCCCAATAATCGGCTAATTCGTTACCGGGGTCATTGTTGTGGCCGCGCACCCAAATGAGTTTGGCCTTGGAAGCTTTGTAGAGCGGACAGACTTCCGTGACGATGTCGAGGTTTTTGATTTCCCCGCCTTTCTTCTTCCAGCCGTTCTTTTCCCAGGGCAACGACCAAATGGTAATCACTTTGATCCAAAACTCGCTGTCGCTGAATATCTCACATGCGGCGCCATTGGCGTCTTTGAGGGCGGCGATGATGGCTAGACCTTCCATCCGAATATTGGTCGTGTGGTCTTCCCCGCCCAAAACGGCCGGCTTCATCGCTTTTATAACTGCAAACCCGCCCGGCCCCGGGTTGGGACTGGCACTGCCGTCAGTGTAATAAATTATCATAGTATTACCTCATCTAAACTTTTGACTAGTGTTATGTTATTTTTATGCTCATTCAGCCGTTCGTTGCTCTCGGCACCAGCACTCCTGCGATTGACAATTACGGCGCGGGCGCCGATATTATGCGCAAACTCGGCATCAACGTGTTGGTCACCGACAATTAGGACGCTTGAGCCGTCAATTGTTGCAGCGTATTCACCCAAAACGGCAGCCCGTGGCTTTCGATGCTGGCTATCATCCCCGCAAATAACAAGATCGATATAATCACACAGACTAGAATGCGCCACGATACTACGAGGGCTGGCTTTTAAGCGCCCCTCGTGGGCCCGGTTCGTGACCAGAATCTGACGAATATTTTGGGAGTGGGCGCGCCGAGCGAGATCGACGGCGTCGGGGAATAAGTGATGTTCGACCGTCTCGTATTCTTTGTCCTGAACAATTAAAAAGTCCCGTACTATCGCCTCTAGCTCAGTCGAGCCAACACCGCCTAAAGCATTACTGATCGATTCTTCAAGACTACCGTGGAAGTTAGCGAGCATAGTATCATGCGGCGGAACTACCCTGCCATGGCTCGGCAGTACTCTAGCGAGGCCTTCTTCGAGTACGCCCAAGTTATCAAGCAGTGTGCCGTCCAAATCCCAGATGATTGTCGAGATGTCAGAAAGGTTTTCGCTCGGCATTTAAAAAGTGAGCGTACTTATTAAGTTATCGATCGACACGCGCTCTTGTTTGGTAGTATCACGGTTGCGGACGGTGACCGTATCTTTAGTGTCACCTTCAATGGTATCGAAGTCGATCGTGACGCAGTAAGGGGTGCCGATTTCGTCTTGGCGGCGGTAGCGTTTGCCGATGTTGCCGTTATCGTCCCACATGACGGCGCCAAATTCTTTTTTGAGTACGGTGTACACTTCCCTGGCTTTAGCGACAAGCTCGGGCTTGTTCTTGAGGAGTGGGCTGACGGCGACTTTTACCGGAGCTAGGTGGGCTGGCAATTTTAGGTAAGTCCGTTTTTCGCCGTTGACTTCGTCTTCGGTGTAGGCCGACGAGATAACGGCCAAAACAGACCTGTCAAGGCCAAAGGTCGGTTCAATGACGTGCGGTATGTATGACGCCCCGCCGTCTTTGGGTCGATACTCCAAATTCTTGCCGGAAGCGGCTTGATGTTTACTCAAGTCGTAATCGGTGCGATAGGCACAACCCAACAATTCCTTTTGACCGAACGGAAAATCAAACTCAGTGTCGACGGAATGCTTGCTGTAGTGGGCGCGGTCGTCGGGTCCGATCTCGACCTGGTGGATGCGCTCCTCGGGCAGGCCAAGGGCTAGCAGGAATTGCTTTTGAAGCTCCAACCAGGTATCGAACTGGTCGCGCCAAGTATCGGGCTGCACAAACACTTCGATCTCCATTTGCTCCAGCTCGCGGACCCGGAAAATAAAGTCGCGTGGCGCTATTTCGTTGCGGAAAGCCTTGCCGATCTGGGCCATACCAAAGGGGATGTCGGGGTAAAAGCTGTCGACGACGTTTTTGAAATTAACAAACATCCCCTGCGCGGTTTCCGGTCGCAAGTAGCTGACGCTGGTGACGTCGTGGATAGCGCCGACGTGCGTCTTGAACATCATATTAAACTGGCGGACGTCACTGAGTTCCGCTTTGCCACAATTCGGGCAAGCCATTTTGAAGAGGTTCTTATAGTCGTTGAGCGTGGCGGCACTTTGGTTATATGCCGGGTGCTCGATTTTCTCGACTTCGCTCGGGTGCTTTTCGACCCAGGCTTCCACCAAGTGATCGGCCCGGAAACGATTCTTGCAATTATCACACTCAAACAAGGGGTCGTTAAAGCCGCTGACGTGCCCGCTGGTCTGCCAAACCTTTTGGTTCATCAGGATGGCAGCGTCCATGCCGTACATATCGTCGCGGTCTTCGACGAAAGTCTTCCACCACAGGTTACTGATATTGCGCTTCAGCTGGATCCCCAACGGGCCGTAGTCCCAAGTGCCGGCTAGACCGCCATAAATCTCACTGCCTTGGTAGATAAAACCGCGGCGTTTGCACAGACTAACGATTGTTTCTAGCGATACATCACTCATTATGAGCCTGATTATACTCGATTGTCAGATGGTAACCTAGCGCAGAGTCGGCCAGGGTTGATTATGCCGTCGGGGAGGTGCCGGCGCGTTTACGGCGAGGGAATCCAAAATTCCTTTCGCTCAAGGCTCGATAGACCGCAACACCGCCGATTGTTCCGCCAACTCCCACTAGGATCGCTTCCGCAATCTTGACTTCCTGACGACGATTATCGGCGACTTTGGCCGGTGGCGTTTCGATATTAGAGAAGGCTTCGACGTCTGGTAAGTCTAGGACCAGTGTCTTGGTTCCAGTCTTTGTAAGATTGACCGATGTTGGCGTCCAAGTGGTTTCAAATTGTTCACAATCCGCTTTCAAGGCTTCGGCTTCTTGTTTGGAAGTAGCCGCTGAAACTACGCCAACGGCATAATTGCCTAGGTGCTTAGCACAATCATTTACTTGCTCGACGTTGCTTGGTCCTTCACTGGTAGCAGCAATTCCTTCGGCGCCCATAAAAATGATAGCCCCACCAAATAATGTACCGGCCACGCCACTTGTTAACCTGTTCATATTATTTCCCTTTTCTAAGATTTATACTCAAGTAAGTTATTTAACGCCTCAAAATACAGGAATGCAAGCATGAGGATTTTGAGTTCTTAGGCATCATATGGATTTTGTTTATTGTCAAGTGCCACCGGCGGAGGCGCCGCTATGCGCAGCCTGACGCTCAGACTCGGCTAAAACGGGCATAGCCGTCAAGCGGAACGCTGCAGGTGCTGTCTCTTATACACATCTGACGCTGCCGACGA
>DHXX01000006.1:581-19371 GCA_002413865.1 Candidatus Saccharibacteria bacterium UBA5145 | reverse complement strand
AAGACATTTATCGGCCTCGACGCCTCAATGCAAAACCTGATGCGACCGGCCATGTACGGGGCTTATCACCATATCAGCCTGCTCGGCAAGGACACGTCAGCCGACGGGCAGACTTACGACGTCACCGGTTCGCTGTGCGAGAACAACGATAAGTTCGCCATCAATCGTAAACTGCCAACCGCCAGCGTCGGTGACACGGTAGTGATCCATGACACGGGCGCTCACGGCCACACCATGGGCTTTACCTATAACGGCAAGCTCCGATCGGCCGAGATCTTGGTGCGCCCCGATAATTCGCTGGAACTAGTCCGGCGCGCCGAAACACCGGACGACTACTTCATTACCTTGGTCTGAAATGAACGCCCTAGATCGAATGATTGATTAGACAATGCCGGCTGGGCGTTCGAGACAGCTCCACGAGGTAGGGCTAGCCCGCCAATACTGTCATTGCAATACTAGCCGTCGGCCCCGCAACAGATGACTGTCCGAGTTTAGGCTGGTTAGTGTAGGCAAGCTGTGAAGCTGACGTTGTCGAAGAAGATTGCCCAAATAGGCGGCCCCGCCAAGCTAAATCAATGGCCGTTTTAAATCTCGCTTGCGCTTACGTCGTCGTTATGCCATATTTATCTCAAATAAGGAGTGTTGAGCATGAGTCACGAAAGTATAATCCAAGACAACCAGTTACAATCATTCGGCGGCGATCCCAGCTTATCGGCCATCGCTTCCGAGACAGTCGAATTAGGTATGGCGTGGGCCAACTCCTACGCCAAATTAGGGGCCGAAGTGCTGAGTGCCAATCTGGATTTTTGGGGCGGCGGCCTCAAGCCTTTCGCCGAGGCTAGTCGGTTCTTGCAAGCCGAGATAGCTCAGCCTTCACTTGACCGCATGCCAAAAGAAGCCATCTGGGAAGATGAACGATCAATCTTGTATCGCTACGAAACGCCCAAAACTTTAGAACCAGGTTACGAACCCCAGGATGTACCGGTGGTAGCGGCTTTTGCTTTGATGAATAGCGGCGACATTTTGGGCCGCACTCTAGTACCGGAACTTTTGAAGCGCGGTTTCGACGTCTACCGCCCGGAATGGAAAATACCGCAGCGCGGCGATACTAATTCGGGGCTGGAAGATTATTTCCTCGACACCCTGCCCGCCGCCTTGGAGCAGGTCAAAATAGCCGCATCGTCTGAGGAAGTCAGCCTGCTGGGCTGGTGCCAGGGTGGTTACGGCTCGACTATCCTAACCGCTCTCCAAGGCCAGTTGGCCGAGCGAGCCGGGCTCACGCAAAGCGATTTGGGTATCCGCAACTTGATACAACTGACGACGCCCCTAAGCGTTAGCGAGGCCGCCAAAACGTGCGGCGGCTTTGCCGAAATGGCCAGCGATCCATCATTTGACCCGGAGGCCATTGTCAAGGCTAACGGCGGTATCTATCCCGGGGCGTTGATCGATTATGCCGCCCGGGGGCTTAAGTCCTATGAGAACAACATTGGAACCCATTTTAACCTTTTGCGGCTGGTTCAAGACGGCAACGAGGCCAAGATCAAGCGCTGGGAAGAGATGAACGGCTGGACGAAAGACATTAAGAATATGCCGGGGCAGTTTTATCTCGATTTGATAAAGAATTTATATCGTGAAAATACGCTCGCCAAAGGCACCATGGTCTTGCGCGGTATGCCCGTCGACTTAGCTAATCTTGCGACTGTTTCTGTCTTAACCCTTATTGCCGACCTCGACCACATCGTGCCGCCCGACCAGACCGAGAATGCCTTACACCTCTTTGGCGACGGCGATCATACGGTACTAAGGAAACCCGGCGGCCACATCAGTGTCGTGTCGCCCGCCACTTGCGCGGAGATGGCGCAATGGTTAATCCCCCGTTCGAAGCGTAATCGACAGCAATCAGCGGCTTAAATCGACTGACCCGATGATTCTACTGGCCCCGGTAGCGCTTAGCTAAGCCCGGCCGACAATCTACTTATTCAAGGTACGTCTGGACGTCGCTAGGCCTGGGACGACGGCGGCTATAGATCCCACTTCCAGTTTTGGACTTCGGGCATGTCGATGCCGTGTTCGTTAATGTAATTGGTGTGCTCGATTAATTTCATCTCCATGGCCTCTTTCAATTGTTGGGCGGCTTCGCCGGCCACATTGGCGCGGTCGATGACGTCGATGACCAGGTGGAAACGATCCATGTTGTTGAGCACGGTCATGTCGAAGGCGGTGGTGATGGTGCCCTCTTCCTTGTAGCCGCGGACATGCAGGTTGCGGTTGGTGCGGCGATAGGTCAGGCGGTGAATTAGCCACGGGTAGCCGTGGAAAGCGAACGTGATCTCTTTGTCGCGGGTAAACAGGGCGTCGTATTCCGGGTCGCTCAAGCCGTGCGGGTGTTCGGTGTTGGGTTCGAGGCGCATCAGGTCGACGACGTTGATGACACGGATCTTCAAGTCGGGTAGGTTTTTGCGCAGAATTGACACCGCCGCCAGAGTTTCGAGGGTCGGCACGTCACCGGCGCAGGCCATCACGACGTCGGGTTCGCCCGACTGGTCATTGCTGGCCCAGTCCCAAACGCTGATGCCGGCCGAGCAGTGTTCGACGGCCTCTTCCATAGTCAGCCATTGGGGACTGTCGTGCTTGCCGGTGACGGTCAGGTTAATGTAATTACGGCTCCGTAAGCAGTGATCCATGACCGACAGTAAACAGTTGGCGTCGGGTGGCAAGTAGATCCGGACAATCGCCGACTTCTTGTTCAGCAGGTGGTCGATGAAGCCGGGGTCTTGGTGTGTAAACCCGTTGTGGTCCTGCCGCCAGACGTGCGAAGTCAGTAAATAGTTGAGCGACGAAATATCATTGCGCCACGGCAATTCCGATGACATCTTAATCCATTTGGCGTGTTGGTTGACCATCGAATCGACAATTCGGATGAAGGCTTCGTAACTATGAAATATGCCGTGTCGGCCGGTGAGTAAATAGCCTTCCAGCCAACCTTGGGCTTGGTGTTCACTCAGCATCGAGTCCAGGACCGCGCCGCTACTGGCCAGGTTTTCGTCGCTGTCTTTGACGCGGGCCGACCACTGACGATTAGTCGCTTCAAAGACCGCTTCCAGCCGGTTAGAGACTAATTCGTCCGGGCCGAAGATCCTAAAATTGTGTTGCTGCTGATTGAGCTTGATGATATCGCGCAAGTAAGGGCCGAGGGCGTGGACATTACCTTCGTTGCAGACGCTGCGCTCCGCAATTGCGACGGCGTAGTCACGAAAATCTGGTAGGTGGAGTTCGCGTAGCAAGCTGCCACCGTTGGCATGGCTATTGGCGCTCATCCGCCGTTCATTGGTCGGCGCTAATTCGGCCAGTTCGGGCCGCAGGCGGCCGTTGTCGTCGAATAGTTCGTGCGGTTGATAGCTCTTCAACCAAGTCTCTAAAACGGCGACGTTTTCGGGGTGAGATTTATCGACCGCCAAAGGTACCTGGTGCGACCGGAAACTATTTTCAATTTGATGGCCGTCGATAATTTTGGGCCCGGTCCAACCTTTTGGCGAATTTAAGATAATCATCGGCCAGCGCGGTCGGGTCGGGTCTTGGTTGTCGCGGGCGTTGGATTGGATGCGTTTGATTTCATGGATGGCTTCGTCAAGCTTGGTCGCCATCAGCTGGTGCATCAGTTTTGGATCGTCGCCTTCGACGAAGTACGGCGCCCAGCCGTAGCCGCGGAACAGCTGCTCGAGTTCTTCGCGTTCGATGCGGGCCAGAATCGACGGGTTGCTAATTTTGTAGCCGTTCAAATGCAGGATCGGCAGCACTACACCGTCCGTATTGGGGTTCAAAAATTTATTGGAGTGCCAGGCGGTGGCGAGCGGACCGGTCTCGGCTTCGCCGTCACCGACGACGCAGGCCACAATCAGATTCGGATTGTCAAAAGCCGCTCCAAAGGCGTGACTCAATGAATAGCCGAGCTCACCGCCTTCGTGCATCGAGCCGGGGACTTGCGGCGAAACGTGGCTCGACAGGCCGCCCGGGAAAGACGACATTTTGAACAATCTCTTCAGGCCGGCCTCGTCCTGCGTCACGGCAGGGTAGTATTCGCTAAAAGTGCCTTCCAAGTAGACGTTGCTGACCACCGCCGGCCCGCCGTGGCCAGGCCCGGAGATGTAGATCATATTCAGTGCGTTTTCTTTGATGACTCGATTCAGGTGGGTGTAGATAAAGTTTTGTCCCGGCGACGTCCCCCAGTGTCCCAGCAGGAGCCGCTTGACGTGTTCGAGTTTGAGGGGCTGCTTGAGGAGGGCGTTGTCGCATAAATAGATCTGACCGACCGTTAAGTAATTGGCGGCTCGCCAATAGGCGTCAATCTTGTAGAGCATGTCCTCGCTGAGCGGTGTGTTAATTGTTTCCATGGTGTGCCTCTCCCCCTGAATTATTGATATCGAGTGTTTCCAGAACTTGTTTAGTAATGACCTGGGCTTCATCGGTCGGGATGACGTGGACGCCGACCCGGCTATGATGCGCCGAAATAAGGTCAACCTGCCGCTCGTTGCGCGCCTCATCGAGCTCGATGCCCAAATAGCCGAGGTTGTCGCAGACACGCGCCCGAATTGGGGCGCTCCGCTCGCCGATACCGCCGGTGAAGACCAGCGAATCCAATCCGCCCAGTGTAGCCGTTAGCGCGCCGATCGACTTTTTAATCTGATAGACGAAGAGATCGATGGCTTCGGCGGCTTGGCGGTTGGTCGCTTCGTGTTGGAGCAGGGTGTACATATCGGCCGATAATTCGGAAACTCCGAGCAGGCCCGATTCAAAATTTACCATGTGGGTGTATTCGGCAATCGTCATGCCGGTTCGTCGGTGCAAGTAGCTAAGGATGCCCGGGTCGAGGTCACCCGAACGGGAACTCATCAGTATGCCCGACGTTGGCGTGAAACTCATCGTGGTGTCGACGGGCTGGCCGCCGGTCATGGCCGTCAGGCTGGCGCCACTACCGAGGTGGGCTAGAATAATCCGTCCGTTAGCGGCGTCGTCGCCCGCCAACCCCCGGAAAGCCGACATCAGATAGGTGTACGACAAACCGTGAAATCCGTAGCGCCGTAAGCCCTGAGCCTCGAGTTTGCGGGGCAAGGGTAGCAGTTGGGCGATCCGGGGCATGCTGTGGGCAAAAGCCGTATCAAAACAGGCGACCTGGGGTATGTTTGGGAACTCTTGGCGCATGGCGCGGATCAGTTGCAAGGCGGCCGGGGCGTGTTCGGGGTCGAAACTGATGAATGACTTCAGTTCTCGTTCCAGGTCGTCCGTTATTAGTTCCGCTTGGTTGTGTTCGGGACCACCGTGGACGACCCGATGGCCGATGGCTGTAATTGTCTGTGTCGATATCGTCTCGTCTAACCAGTGGATGAAAAATTTTATGGCGCCAGCGTGGTCCGCTATCGTCAGCTCGCGTCTTTGCTTCTCGCCGGCTAGCTGGCGAACGGATAATACGGTCTTGGCTTGGCCGATGCCCGTAATTGAGGCTTCGAGAACGCGTTCAGAGTTCTGGCTGGCGGCTTTAACTAAAAATAAATCGAGCTTGATGCTCGATGAACCCGCGTTGATGGATAAGATGCTTTTGATTTTTTCGCCCACAGATTAATTATAGCAGAATTAAGCGTAAGCGGTGTGATGGTGATCACCGTCAGTGGCTTCTTGAAACCAATGGCGGGGTAGCCTAGCTACGAACAGCACTATAAGCGGATACCAAGCTTTAGCAGGTCGGATTTTAGCTGTTCATAGCCCTCGAATAATACGGGGGTAAAACCACAAGCGTCGGCTGTACTTAGGCTTTTTTCCGAATCGTCGATGAATATTAAATCGGCGGGCGCTACTCCAAGCGCGGCCGCGAAATGGCTGAAAGCGGGGGGCTCCGGTTTTACATAGCCGGTCTCAGCCGAGATATGAAAGACATCAAAATGCTTATCAAGCCCGGTACGACGCATCCGGGCCGCCTTCTCGGGTATATTGTTGCTGAGCAGACCGACTTTGTAGCCGTGGTTTCTTAGTTTATCGACCAGGTCTAGAACGGCTTGATTGGTGTTTTCGGCATTTGCCGTCCGGCTCAGCGCCATGACTTGCTGAGCTTTGTCGGGTTGACCGATCTCGCTTAGAACCAACCGCCATAATTCTGCTTCGCTAATTTCACCCCGGTTAATCTTTGAGTTGTGCTTAAAGTAAGCTGTAAGGTATTTTTCGTGCGTAATGCCTAACAAATTGGCGACCGCCTGCCCGAAAAACTGACCGGGTTTACCGTTCAGCACTCCGCCCCAATCAAATCCAACTGCCCGGTAATTCATCGTCTCATCATAGCAAAAAACAGACGTTTTATAGTCCACTGTCACGGTCGCACTACTGCCCAGGCAACTAGTTTTGCTTTTTCGCCACTGGCGATAAGACGGCTTGTCCCTGTTAACGGTGCCTTAATTTGACGAGCCTGCTATTATACAATCATAAGCACATTAGTTAACTAAAAGGAGAAACATGGCAAGTACTCTTAAACAAGCCCTGAAGGATCTGATGATCAAGGACGCGCCGGCCTATGCCAACAAGTTCTTTTACTCTTTAGGTTTTCTGTCGGCAATCTCGTTCGTCATGCTAATTATCAGCGGCACCATCATGAGCGTCATGGGCCAAAACTGGTGGCTGACGAGCGGGGTCGGCAAATATTTGCGCAGTGTCCACATGTGGTCGACGCAGGCCTTTGTGCTGTTCATCCTGCTCCACATGCTTATCGTTTTCTTCACATCCGGCTTCAAACGACCACGCCGCCTGACGTGGGTGCTCGGGGTCTTGATGTTCTTATTCGTGATGATCGAATCGGAGTTTGGCTATGTGCTGCGGGGCGATTTTTCGTCGCAATGGCGGGGGCTTCAAGGGGCCGACTTTTACAACGGTAACGGTCTGGGCTATTGGATCAACTCTCTCAACTACAAGCAGATATATGGCATCCACATTGTCGCCATTCCGCTCGTTATCATCGGCCTGCTGATGCTGCACTATTTGTTGGTCCGGGTTTTGGGCATCGCCAAACCGTATCGCCCCGAGATTTCAGCCAAGGTCGTACCGGCCAACCACCTGCTCTTATTTGCTCGCGGTGGCGGGCTGATCGCTATGATCCTGATCTTGGCCGCCCTTATACCTTCGCCGTATCTCAAGTCGATTAGTATCCAGGAAATCGCCAAACAATCGCCAAATATAGTCGCCACGACGCTCGTTAAAGAATTTGACGGGTCGTCCGACACGGCTGGTTACGTCGATAACATCGCTCCCTACACTTTCAGTACCCGCGACGTCTATATCTACGCTCCTTACGCGCAGGTTAGACAGGCCAATCAAAGTGTCGCTAAAGATCAAATCGCAATCTTCCAACGCGAGACAGCCGACGTCCAAACCGAGCAGCTCAAGGCCGCGACCACCTTTTTTGGCACGTGGGACGGTAAAACCCCGACTCGTAACACCAACCCGGTGATCCTAGCGGTCGTTTCTTTGGTAGACATGGCTAAAGCGGGTCTTTACGAGCCAGCCCTAACGGCGGCTGACGAGGCTGTTTCAGCCGGAAGCTCGACCTACGTGCTGCGCTTCTTGTCCGACAGCGCGGTGCTGGAAGATAAAGCCACTGGGATCAACCTAACGACTGAACAATACGGCATGCTCCGCGAAGAGGGCGGACACGCTCCCGGGGCTTGGTGGTTGGCGCCGATCGGCGTGCTCAACCACACCGTCCTAGCCAGCGACGATAATGGTGACCGCGATGCCAGCATCATCTTCGGCAGTTTCTTCCTGCTACTGTTGGCCTTCCCGTTCATCCCGATTCTCAACCAATTACCCGACAAGCTCAAGGTCTACAAACTGATTTGGCGCGAAAAGAAACCGTCCAAATAATTTTCTAGCCAGACGGACATTGGCCAAAACAGTCAGAGGAAACTCCGACTGTTTTGCTTTACGACGGACTAGTCAGCCCAACACTATCACCCAGCCTAAGTCGCTCGATAATCTGACAATCTACCATGATTAGGGTAGCTGACGCACGATTTTAGTAGCCGGTAGTCAGGCCTCCCGCTCAATAATCAGTAACGGACTCAACCAATTAGTTAGACTGCGCTGGCCGGCTTGCCATCGTTATGAAACGGGTGACTTATTCAGGGCGGCAAGGGGCTCAGGAATATTGGACTAATATTTCGATCTCGCGGCGAACCCACCACTGGGCGTAGGCCCAGAAATCATAGTCTGCCCCCGGCAGATACTTACGGACGGCTAACAGTAGTCCGGTATTGCCGGCCTGTATTAGGTCTGATAAAGTGGGACTTTTTATGGCAGGGTTGTCGTTTAGATATTGCTGAGCCAGGCCAACGACGTGCTTCATATGGGCTTCTGCCAACCGGTATTCTGCTCGCTGGTCGCCACGTTGTATCCTCCCCACCAGCGCGGCTTCTTCGGCTGGGCTGATGTCAGGAATCCTTCGGACTTCTTCGATATAGGCGGCGATATTTTCATCCATTATTTGATAATAGGGTATCCAAATAACCGGTTGCAGTGACTTTCGTTACACCATAGACGAGCGCTCTCTTACTGGTTGGGCATGACAATTAGGAATTTCGAAGTACTTTTGTCAAGCCAAATAACCACTGTGATTACTTGACGAAGGTAGTATAAAGTAAGGTTATGGACACAAGCGAAAGTTCATTCTTACATATTTATGTCACACCAGACCAAGTGGTTGATGAAGTCGGTCGTACTTACCCTTCAGTCGGGCAGACCGTGGGGCAACCAGTCCGACAGGTGCGTCCTGAATCACAAAATGGTGAAGTACAACGCCGAAAGCCTCATCCCGCAGCCTATGTCGTTGCACTTGAAATGGTTGAGGGTGATTTTTCTCGTTTGCAAATCGAACCCGATGGCGGCGTTATAATACTGAACCAGTCGCGTTACAAAACTTAATAAAATCAAAAGCTTAGTCAGTGATTATCGACTAAACAAATCCATTGCTACCGCTACTTACGATCGCTTCGGTCGAGGTTCTGACAAGCTACCTTAAACTGTTAGCCATTATTTAGTATGGAAAGTATGTTACCGGCCGGATCTTTGAACCAGGCGATGTCGGGGCCGCGCTGGGCCGTTAGGCCGCGAGCGATGCCTTTTTCGTCGGTCACGTTTCGTAGTGCTCGAAGGTGACGCCGCGGCTGGTTAGCTCATCGACGGCACGGTCGATATCGGCGACGGGGAAGTTGAGGATGGTGTAGGTCGCCGGGGTGTGGTCGTCTTTCGGGTAGACAAAAATGCCGTTGCTACCGGCAACTTTTAGAAACAGACCCATCGGGCCATCGTCTACGTCGAGCCCGAGCACTTGGCTATAAAACGCTTTGGTGGCCACTTGGTCGTTGACCGAAAAACCGCTGAAGGCTGGGCTATCCTTGAGCATGATATTCTCCCTTGTTTAACGACTTTATTATGAACCCATTTCATATCTCCCCTCCGTTACAAACCACTGTGGCGACACCAGTCAGCCGTTTTGCTCGTCACCGTACCTATCGGTACACTTCCTCTCAAAAACGACTAACTGGCACTCACCACAGCGGCTTTCACTATCGATGGGAGATATGAAATGGGTTCTATACTAAACAATGGTTTTGAAATATAGATTCTAGATTGGAAGGCACCCCCTGCCAGACCTTATCGTGAACCTGCCGATTATCTCATTGCAATCTTCGGTCGGTTATTGTAATAGTATTTGTCATGGAACAAAAGATCCTGAGCAAAGTCTTGAGTCAAATCAAACACGGCAGCCTACAGCTGACGTTTTGGGACGGGGCAGCCCGCTCTTTTGGCAGTGGCAGCCCGTCGATTAGCGTTCGCCTTCAAAATCCCGGTATTTTGGGAAAAGCTATCAGGAATCCCTCGCTGGTTTTCGGTGAAGCTTACATGAACGGTGACATCGAGCTGGCCAGCCCGCTTAAAGATGTCATTGCTTTCGCCGAACTAAACCCGCTGGATCTGGAATTCGCTCGGCGCTGGGGCCGGCGGCACGGCCGCAACCAGAACAAAAAATCAAAGCAAGCCAAATACATTGCCCATCATTATGATATCGGTAATGACTTTTACGCTTTGTGGCTCGATCCGACGATGAGCTATTCCTGTGCCTACTTTACGTCTGCTACGGCCAGTCTGGAGACCGCCCAGCGCCAGAAAACCGAGCACCTATTACGTAAACTACAGCTCAAGCCCGGTATGCAACTGTTAGACATCGGCAGCGGCTGGGGTTACTTACTTGTAGCCGCCGCCAAGCAGTTCAAAGTCAAGGGCCTCGGCGTTAGTCTGAGCCGCGAGCAAGTCGACTATGCCCAAGCCCTGGCCAAACGCGAGGGCGTCGACAAGTTAGTAACTTTCAAATACCTGAATTACCAAGATATACCACCGACACAAAAGTTCGACCGCATTGTGAGTGTTGGCTTTTTTGAGCACGTCGGCCGCAACAATTTAGCCGATTATTTTGGGGCACTCGACCGCCACTTAGCGCCCAACGGCATCTCCGTCTTGCACTCCATAACACATCAAGCTGAATCGCCGATTGACCCTTGGATCGACAAATATATTTTCCCGGGCGGATATATTCCGAGCGTGCGCGAAACAACTAGCCTGATCGCCAAACACGGCTTCTACCAGTACGATTACGAAAATCTGGGTCAGCACTACGGCCTGACCATCGAACGCTGGCTGGACAATTATGAGCGCCACAAGTTAAAGATTATTAATATGTACGACGAACGTTTTTATCGGATGTGGCGGCTCTATCTGATCGGCGCGATGATGACCTTTAAGACCGGCAGCTCGAGCCTATCCCAGTGGACCATCAAAAAAGGTCAGGACCCGGCTTGGCCCTTGACCCGCGAGCATCTCTACAGATAGGCAAGGACCTACTTCTATTCTCTCGTTATCTGTGGTTTTGGCTAAGCCTGACGTCTTACGGGAAGTTATAAAGTAGAAAGTTCATAAAGTTGAAAGTTGGCACGGGCGGCAGCTAACTTTCAACTTTATAACTTTATGAACTTTCAACTGTCAGTGGTTAAGGGTGGACATTGACTGGGCATAGGGACAGCCAATCAACAGGTACTCCGGAGTCTACTGTTTGCCGTTGGCCAAATCAATCAGCCTTGAACCACCGCGCTCTTTCCAGCGGTCGAAGGTCGGACTACTGCTAGCGTGACGTTCACGCCACATATTGAAAGCGTCGCGCGAGTATATTATCGTTTGCGGGTCGTGTAAGCCTTTGCCTTGTTCGAGGCTGTTAGCCGCTCCCGGGCCGCCATTGTAGCCCGCAGCGATCAACTCGACGGTACTAACCCAGGACGGGCCCTGGTCAGCCGTGCCGAACTGGTCGCGCAGGTAAGCCAGGTAGGCGGTGCCAAATTCGATGTTGGTACGCGGGTTCCAGAGGTTATAGGTCTTAGTGGGTTGCTTCAAAAATTTGGCCGCAATTTCCCGCGCCGTGGGCGGTGTAATCTGCATCAGACCCTGCGCTATACCGCTGTTAGCTTTTGGGTAACCACCCGATTCGAGCGTCATGATGATAGCTATCAGGTCGGGGTCAACGCTATATTTCTTGGCCATCTCGTCGATGGGGGCTTGCCAGCGTTTGACGGTTGCGGGCAGCCAAGGGCTGGTTATCCCCGACGCTTTAGGCTTGAGTGGTAGCTGGGCATTATGAACGATGTTAATTATCTCAACGCCGGCCAAAGTGATCGTCGCACCTAATAACAACAGGAACCAATCACGTCGCGCCGGCAAACGGTGGCGAAGTTGCTTTATTGTGATATTTGGCAGTTTCATAGTCGTAGTATATACCCCAACAACGTGACCTTCTAAGGCCGGTTGTGCTACTGCTTCCGAATGGCTGAATAGCTCCGACGAGATCAGGCCAAGATTGAAAGCAAGCTTTTAAATGTCTCCCGCGAAGTCACATAGGGTAATTGCCGGCCCGAAAAATAAATAGTAAAACCAGGCCGCTTGGGTTAAAATCAATAGCATTATGGATCAATTCGGATTAACTCAAAAAATCGTCATCGTCGAAGATAATTATAGCTTGGCCGATATTTACAAGATAAGGCTCGAGCTGCTGGGCTATAAGTGTTTCGTGGCTTACGACGGCCGCGCCGCGCTCGCTCTGATCGAAAAAGAACTGCCCGACCTAGTGCTACTCGACCTAATGGTTCCCAAAGTCGCCGGCGATCAAATTCTCGAAATCATGCGCGCCAGCGACTGGGGCAAGACTATCAAGGTCTATATTATTTCCAACCTCAATGAAGCCGACGCGCCGGCCGGTTTGCGCGAACAGGGGATTGAAGGCTATGCCGTCAAAGCCAACCTGTCCAATGACCAGCTCGACCAGCTCGTCGACAGCGTGCTCAAGCCCGCCGACCAAGAAGAAGATATTGTCCTCGAAACGACCACTCCTTAAGTCGACCCTCACGTCGGCTCAACCAACCTAGTACGACTAAGCAGCCCCGATCTCAGGCATCTATAGCGACGCGAATCAGCTTGATGCGTGAGCTTCGGCCGCGGACAATTGTGATGCGCGATGGCGCTAGTTTATAGTAGGCGGCTAGCAGTTCGATGACGGCAGCATTGGCTTTGCCATCGACGGCAGGTTGGCGCACATAGACCAAAAGTTCACCCATTGCACCGGGCTGTACCAGCGGCCCTTTCTTGCTGCCTGACTTGACGCGTACCTCGACATCCATCTCATAACTATACTGCTGCCGAGCGAGATGTTAAACTAGATGTATATGGCGGGGACTAAAACGGATAAAAGCCAGGACATAACACAGGCGCTGGACTACCAATCGGCAATCGAGCAAGTGACTAACAGTGCTATTTACCTAGTCGATGCGAAGTGTCGGATTGTCAGCTGGAACCGTGGCGCGGAGGCCATAACCGGCTACAGCGCCGCCGAAGTAATCGGTCAACCGTTTTTGAAGTTCTATCTCGAGCAAGACCAATCGGCCGGCAAACCGATGGAAATACTGCACCAAGCGGCGCGCCAAGGCTCTGCCGCCGAGGAGGGTTGGCGCGTCCGCAAAGACGGCACCGAGTTTTGGGCCCACATCGTCACAACGGCCCTCTACAATGATCAGAAAAAGGTGAGCGGTTTTTTGAAAATCGTCCGCAACTACAATGAATACAAGCGCTTGGATAATCAGCGTATTTCGCTGGTGGAAACTACCCAGCAGCAGAAAAGGGTCATTATCAAACAAAAAAGCGAAATAAAAAACCTCGAACGACAACTCCAACGGGCCTCACAAAAGGCGCGTACCGCCGCGACGCCCAAATAGTGCAAGCTTACTTAAATAGCCAGTTAAATATATAACTTTCGGGACAGTCGGTAGTGATTTAAGTAAACCGTTTGTCATGACTAGGTTGAAGGAGCGTATGTTGACAATAAAAATCTCGCTGGCTCTACGGTGTCGTTGCGACACGCCTAGTTGCGGCTAAGGGCAGTACGTACAGGGTCAAAATGAGCGCGAAAAGAACCGCGAAGCCACACATAATACTGGGTATGCCGCGCCTAGTGGCCGGGCTCACGCTGTAAGCGAGGGCGGTGGGAACCAAAAAGACCAGATACCCAACCATCAACGCCCGGACCGTTTGGAGTCGTCCGTAGACACGTTTACCCTGTTTGATCAATTGGTTGGCCCAGCGCAGGCCTAAGCCCATGGCTGTAAAAAGCCAGCCGTAATAGTACAATCCGTACAGCAATGCCGGACGAACGCCGATTTGAAAAATTACATAATTTCCGGTGCACTGAAAACCAGTGAAGGCTGCCGGGTAGGCCAAAAAATAAATAATAAAACCAACCATTGTCAGGTACGAGGTCGCGATTAATCGACGCTTCGGCTTGGCGGCCAAGACGTGGAGGATATGCAGCCCTAATGGCGGCAGAGCGGTGATGGCCGCGTAGCCGAGCCGTGACCAATCGCTGGCGCTCAGGCCGTGCCCGACGCAGACGTTATATTCGCTGATCTGAAAAATGGCCAGCACGAAGACACAGAGCACGATTAATTTTGTTAACAAATTCAGTTTGTAACGCCAGACAGCGTAAACCCCGAGGGCTAGCTCGATAATAACCGTCGCTAGCATCACGGGTGGTGAAAAGCAGTTAAATTGCGTACTTTTGTGTTGGCTCACTAGGCGCAGTATAGCAAAGAAAGCTATTGATGCCGAAGTGTTTTAGCGGCACTATAAACTCCGGAGCGCGTTAACCAGTGTCATGGCTCACGATTTAAGACCGGGGGCTTCCTCGATGAGGCGCTGAATCGCCATCGCAAAAGCCGCTTGTTTGAGGCTTAGCTTGTCCGCGCGCGCGGAGGAGTACATGTTTTTGACTGCCTGTTTTATAAGTTTGGCCAGGTGGCGATTGACCTTGTCTTCTGTCCAATGCTCGCCTTGTTTATTCTGGAGCCATTCTAGGTAGCTGACGATCACACCACCCGCATTGGCGATAATATCCGGCAGGATTACTTTGCCGGCCTTAGTCAAATAGTCATAGGCCTCGCTGGCGACCGGCCCATTGCCCATTTCAACAATATAACGAGCCTTAACTTGCTTCATGTTAGCCGTCGTCACGGCGTTCTCTAGTCCGGCCAATACCAGAACGTCCACGTCCAAACTAATCAGGTTATCATTCGAGATAACGGCCACGTTGGTTTGAGCGTAGGCTTTAAAACGCCCTCGTTCCTGTTTGAAGTTTTGGAGTTGTTTGGCGCTTAGGCCGGCGGCCGAATAAACGGCGGCTTCGGAGTCACTAGCGGCGACTAAATGCCATTTCGGTCGCAACTCTTCGGCGATGACGCCAAAATAAGAGCCGACATTACCAAAACCTTGAATCGCCAGCGTGATAGCCCGGTCGTCAGTCTTTTCTAGAGCCAATAAATCTTCCAGGGCGATGACGCCCCCGCGCCCAGTAGCGGCATCGCGCCCCAAACTGCCTCCCTGTTCTACGCTTTTGCCGGTAAAACCAGCTTGACCATCGTCGCCGGTCAGCTTTTCATATTCGTCCATCATCCAGCCCATGAACTTGGCGTTAGTATTAACGTCGGGCGCCAGGACGTCTTTAGCCGGCCCGATGTGGGGGTACAGATGGGCAATATATTTTCGGCTGAGCTCTTCGAGCTCAGCCTCGTCCAATGTTTGGGGGTCGAGAGTCACCCCGCCTTTAGCCCCACCCAAGGGTAGCCCGGCGGCCGCAGTCTTGAGGCTCATGAGCGTCGCCAGGGCTCGCATTTCATCGAGGTTAACACTTTTGTGGAAGCGGATGCCGCCCTTGTATGGACCCAGCTGATTATTGTGCTGGATACGGTAGGCCGCAAAAGATTTACCGCTATTCAAATGGATCTTAAAGAGGTGCTCATTATCGATTGCTTTGAGTCGCTCAATAGTATCCGCGGGTAGGCCAAGGTATTGGCCGGTTTTTTTCATAAACATGTGCACTGAATCCAACATGTTACGCCTCCAACCGTTCACTATAGCTTCGCTGTCGCTTAAGGTATGTATTAAATCGAACAGCCGACTTAGGATTATTATTCCTAGACGCTAGCTTATAATTTGGGAGCGGGCGGGGCAGAGGCTGCTGTCATAGCCAGTGAGGCGTAGACGGCTCGAAACATCGTTAGCGCCGCGTGAACACCAAAAACCCTTCCGGGTTAGAACCGGTCAGTACGAATCCGGTTTTTCGGGCTATTTTCTGACCGGCAATATTTTCGGGCTCTACCACCACCTGAATGTTAATCAGATCTTTCACGACAGGGTCCGCTAGAACCTGGGTCATCATTTCGGCGCCAATGCCATGCCGACGTTCTGAAGGTTTGACGGCGAAGTCAAGGTGTCCATGGCGTTCTTGATCAAGATATAAAAGAGCTACGGCTACTACTTCGCCGGCAATGCTTCCTGCCCAAGCTTGAGTATCTGGGCTGTCCAGATCTTGGTAGTTCGATTGTTTTAACAGAAGATTGGTTGTTGCCCGATGATCAAGCCAACTCCCATATTCCTCTAAGTGCTTCGTTTCTAAAAGTTCAATGTGTAAATCTTGCATATTGCTACTATAGCAAATAATTCGGGATTAGCCGGGGAATAGGAAAGAGCTCTTAGTCGATCAAACTTTCTCGAAGATTGCCGCGATACCCTGGCCGCCTCCTATACAAAGACTGGCCATGCCGTAGCGACTGTCTGGGTTATGCCCGAGGAAACTGGCTATTTTCGAGACCAAGACGCCACCGGTCGCGCCAATCGGGTGCCCGTGTGCAATCGCGCCACCGAGAGGATTTAATTGGTCATCGGTCGCTTCCAAGGCCTGACCACAGACCAGGGCGACGTTTGCAAAAGCCTCATTGAGCTCAAAGTCATCAATATCAGCCATCTTCAGACCGGCTCGTCCCAAAGCTTTTCGAGAGGCCGGAATCGGACCCAGCCCCATCAGTCCCGGTGCCACGCCGGCTTCGGCAGCCGCCACCAGCCGCAGGGATATCTCGAGACCGAGCTCTTCGGCTTTTCGGGCGGTCGTCACTATCATAAAAGCCGCGCCGTCGCTGATGCCGCTGGCATTTCCCGCCGTCACGATACCGTCTTCTTGGAAGGCGGGTTTTGTTCTCGCCAAGCCTTCCAGTGTGGCTTTGTTACCCCTGACGGCCTCGTCGTCTTGGAAGACAACCATCTTCCGGTCTTGCAGTACTTCAATCGGAACGATCGAGTCTTTGAAGTAGTCCGCCTGGCGCGCCAATTCGGCTCGATGTTGACTGCGCAAAGCGTAGCGATCGGCATCCGCCCTTGTTATCTTGGGTTTACCGGGCAACGCCGCCAGTCGCTCGGCCGTTACACCCATGTGAACCCCCTCGAAAGCATCAGTCAGGCTATTCAGCACGCCGTCCCGGAAGATTTGACCACCCAAGCCAAACCCCTTTCGGTTCGATTCCAGCAGTGAAGGTGCCCGGCTCATATTCTCAAACCCGCCGGCAATCGCCAGTTTGACGCCGGTATTTTCTCGATCTCGAATGGCCGAGGCAGCGTTTAAGACTGCCTTGAGCCCTGAACCGCAAGCCATATTGATAGTGTATGCCGTGGCCGTCTCTCTTACGCCGGCATAGGTCTTGATTTGCCCGGCCGGGTTCATGCCGTCTTGGATGACCTGACCGGCGATAAGGGTGTCGACTCGATCGCGGATATCGCCTCGCCCCGTTCGCTCTAGGAGGGCACTGACTATTTTGGTCCCGAGTTCGTGAGCCGAAGTCTCGGCGAGCGCACCGACGAACTTGCCAATACCGGAGCGCACGGGATAACAAATCACAATGTCATTTTCTTGAAGTCCGGTTTTTTCTTTGGTGTATTCCCAGTCTCTTTCTACCGGCAAAAGGGCCTCGGGAATAGTTAGTGATTCGGCGTACGAATTAAGTTGGGCTTCTGGCATATTATCTCCTTTCACCAACCGTACATTATAGTTTGATAACTTGCAACAGAGTTCTATAAAATAAACAACGGCCAACAGTATCAGCAATCAACGAGGCTTCCAAACGAGTCTTTCCTGCCACCTCTACCGGCCTGTCGTCGTCGATTAGATTGGACAATTATGTGTCAGCTTTCGGACGACAAGTGCCGCTTAGCTGTTCCGGGATTGCAGATATTCGAGTAAGCCGTCGTGCAAATGGCGCTGGCCGTTCCAGACCACAATATTGTAGCCGGCGGGGAATTCAGCTGGGTCTTCCTGTCGAAAGTCAATCGAACGGACTTCGGGCGGCAGGGCTTCGCTCATATGCCGGTCGGTGCCACCGCGCAGCACCGAGTATTTGTCGCCCCAGACTTCCAAGTGTGTTGCCTCTTGGAGGTCTTCACTTTTGAGACCGATAGTCGCCAGCACCTCCGGATTATCGAGCACGGCTTTAATCGAAGTGGTTTTGGAGACGCTCTCGACGGCGAAGTCTAGCGCGAAGTTGCCGCCGAAGCGCGGCGTGATGGGAATGTTCGCCGCCGCGAAAAGTTGGGCCGCGCGCTCCTTAATGGGGATACGCAAGTCATATGACCCCTGCGTGAGGGGCACCGCATGGTTGAGGTGTGATAGCTGTTCGTCGGATAGGTTAGTGCCATTCACGACTTCCATGGTAATTTGTGGTCCGCGGTCATCGAGCATGATATCTTGCGGTTCACGGCCAATAGTCTCGAAGAAAGCTATTTTTGGCTGGGCCGGGTGTGGGCGAAGCCCGAACTCGTGCAACAGTTGGTCAACGATAGCCCGCCATTGTTGTTTCATCTCGGGAGTAAACGTTTCTTCGTAGACGCTGTAGAACGGTTGGTCGCGTAGTTCACCCGCTGCGGTAAAGCCCCAGACTTCGGCACCGCTACAGTGGCTAATCAAAATATCGCGTCGCAGCGCCGGATCGATGCGATTGGTGATGTCGCGCTGGACGCGGGCTAAACTGCCGCCCGTCACCATAAAAAGTTTGCCGCCACCACGCAGGAATGACGAGAGTTCGGTAATCATAGCCGGATCCGCGGGCGTATAAACCTCGGCAATCGTCTCGTCGACGTCGGAGACGGCTAAAAGCAACTGATCATTCCAGACGATATTAGATAGCTCGCTCATATAAGCCTCAGTATAACAAACAAAAATATTTACATAAGACCGTGTTGACGCTCAAGGCAGTAGCCAGTTTTTTAGCAACAATGGTTCGCGACGGTGCAAATGCGGCGCGTCGACATAGGCGTAACGAACACCGGCCGGCGCCAGCGACCGGGC
>DHXX01000006.1:0-341 GCA_002413865.1 Candidatus Saccharibacteria bacterium UBA5145 | reverse complement strand
TCTTGTTCTTGGCGCGTCAACCACCAGGCGCCGACGTGCAGCTTGAGTTTACGGGCTCGACGTACGAGTTCGGGGGTAATGTCATTGCCTTCGGGATGGTAACTCCGCATACCGTTGGCGGCGGCCCAGCGCAAGCTTTCATCCGACACCCGTTTGACGAGTAACTCGTGGATGACTTGTTTGGGCATGACCTTGATCGAACGCAATAACTGCCCACGGTCATACGATGATACGACGAGCCTTTGACGCCACAGGGCCGTGTATCTAGCCCGCTGACCCCGAGCGGGCGCCCAGCCGGTGCTGACTAACAAGTCGGCAATTTTTTGGGGTAGCTCGGCTTC
>DHXX01000014.1:21663-27559 GCA_002413865.1 Candidatus Saccharibacteria bacterium UBA5145 | reverse complement strand
CCGATTCCCTGTTCAGTATTCTAACGAGTAAAAACTTTGACGAGCCGCCCGAAGTAGCGAGCATTAAGAAGTATGTGCTGGAGCATTATAAAAGCGACATAACGGTGCTGGTGCGCGACAAAGACATCATCGTCACGGCTTCGAGTGCCGCCCTAGCCAATACGCTACGCCTCTGCAGCCCGGACATGAAACGGCGCTGCCAGCTGGAAAAACGGCTAGTCTTTCGGATCGGCTAGAACGAGCGAGATCTGGGCGCTGACAAATGGACAGCCCTACAGGCTCAGCAGCTTATTGAGCTCGGATCGCATTTGGGTCAAGTTCTGGTAGACAATCGCCTGCATACCGCAATCCGTAGCGCCTTGGCAATTGCGCTCAAAGTCATCGATCATAACACACGCGCTTAGCGGTTCGCCCAATCGTTCACTAGCCAGACGATAGATTCGTTCATCGGGCTTAACCAGCCCGGCTTCGAAAGAGAAAACGAATGTGTCAAACAAGGCCTGTTCTTCGGTCGTCAGAAAGTGTTCGAGCACCCAGTTAGTCCCGATATTGCTGATCAGGCCGATTTTGTAGGCCGACTTTAACTCTTTGATCAGGGCGAGCAGGTCGGCATTTTTGTGTAACTCATTACTTAGCAAGTCTTCAACGTAACGGGGCTGTTTACCCGTCAGGTCCTGCATAGCCCGCCCGAATTCATCGCGCGACAAGTGACCGGCATCGTACACTCGATTTAACGCGCTGGCTTCGGCTTGCTGTTCGAGCGGCAAGCTAGCCACAAATTCTGGCCAGACATCAACGGTCAGTACCCCAAAACAGTCAAAGATAATCGCCCGTATCATCCCGCCAGTATACGCTGGACTAGCTTGATGTCTCGCCTTTAACAAGGGGCGATTTGGCGGCGTTATTAATAAATGGCCCCTTAAATTGTCGGTGAAAAGTCTAAGATAATTTTATCGTAATCGGGGACTTGGTTGCGGAATAGCGTCAGCGACAGATCAAGTGAGCCGAGAAAGGTCTTGGGTTTACCGCAACTCGTCGCCCAGAAGCGTTCTAGGGTTTTCCCGTCCTGGATAAATTCAAAAATATAACGACTGCCAAGCGGACAATAACCGCTTTCGTCTTTCAACTTAACGTCGGCATTGCCTTTAGTGAAACCGGCGTGTTCCAGGGCGTGTAAGAACGCGCTGTAGCTGGCTGCGGTGTTGGAATAGGTCTGGAGGTTGGTGACCGTACCGTCGTAGCCCTTTTTGGAGGCGATAGCCACGTAGTCGCGACCGACGGTAATCTGGATCTGTTGGTGATTTTGCTCAGCGTTGATGGGACCGTCGGTCGTTAGCCTGGCGACGGCGTCGGATTGCGAGTAACTTATCAGCGGTTTCTGGCTGTCGGGAGTTTTGGTTTTACTACTGCCGCCGCCTTGAACGATTATCACAATCAACAGGACGAGTAAGCCAATTGTAACCAGTAGTCCGATAAGATATCGCATTGCGCACCTCTTAGTTGTGAATACGCATATATTAGCATTATTGTGCCTATTTTGCAATGGTTACGGCTACTTTTACCCCTCTAGCCGTTTCGGCACGCAAAAGACTAAATCCGATTAGCCAAGCGTGCCATAATAGAACTATGAAATTAAAGTACGAAACGGCCGTCGCCACCCTGATTCAATTTGTCGTGCTCACTCTTTTGAACATCGCGACCGGGATAACCTCGGTCGTATCGACCTGGCACTCCGACCGACCCAACTTCGTCAGTAATTTACTAAGTTCCCTCGTCTTCTTCCTGCTAATAGCCCTGTGGTTCGGCTTTATTTGGATATTGGGTTATGCCGCCCAAGACCGCCGCAGTAAGCACCTGGCTCGTTTGTTGATCGCGGCGGAGGCGTTGATCGCCCTGGTGGCGTTATTTAACATCAAGCACCACAACAGCGGGCTCGGCCTCGTCACCAGCTTAATCGATCTAGCGCTCGCCCTATGGGTCATCACGCTGGCCTACCGGCTCAGCCGAGCCGACGGCGGCCGGATCATGCCCAAGAGCCGTCGCCGCCAGCGCCGCCCCCCAATCACCCCAAAGTTATAAACTTTACCCTTATTAATTAGAGCTTCGGGTTCGGCGCGACTGCAGGTATTGCTCGATGACTAGATCTTCCGGATCCATGATGTCAAAATCGGCCTGCCTAGCCGGGTCAATCCACTCGTAACTATCGTGTTCGGTACTGAGCGTTATATCAGCGGTAGTCGGCCGGCAAACGAAGAATATACCAATTATTTGATTCGGCTGACCCTTGATAACCGGCCGCCATTCGCCCACGTAGAGGGGTGCTTCGATAGTAATCTCAAGACCGGTCTCTTCCCTAACCTCGCGCCTTAGGGCGGCTTCAAAGTGTTCGCCGATTTCAACCCGGCCGCCCGGCATGTGATAACGCCCCCGCTGCGTACCCTCGCCGTAGGTTGCGGCCTCGCGCAAAATCAAGATTTTACCGTTTCTCACAATGACCGCTTTGGCTGCGACCCGCTGCAGTATATCCATTATTTAATTATACTCTTGGCAACACACCGTATAAAGCTAGCTGATTTGTCGACATAGAATTCAGTCACCTCCTCCAAGCTTTGCACCACAAATGCGTTGCTCAATAATTCTGTTACGTAGTCTGGCGTAAAGAAGTGTCGGACGTGACCCTTACTCGATACGAAAATGCCCTGTTCGACCTCCTCCCCTTGTCCGTAGTCAGAATCTTTGGTGGATTTGCAGGCAAAGCAGAACAAGCCGTTTGGCTTCAAAAATCTGGCAATCTCGTCGAACACTTTCGCGGTTGTTTCATGGTCATAATAATGCAACGACAGATGAGCATACACGACATCGAGACTGGCGGTTGGAAATGATAATGGACCGGTTATATCCAGTACCGAAAATGACAAGTTTGGATGCTGCAACAGCGCCTTGTCTTGCTCGATAACTGTCTTCGAAAAGTCGGTAGCAGTCACGTGGTGGCCCCGTTGCGCAAAAAAGTAGGCGTCGCCGGCAACACCGCAGCCCAGGTCAAGTACTTCGGCCCGGCGCGGGAAAAACGGCTCCACATATCTGGCAAACGTCATGGGTCCACCCCGATACTTGGCGTGCTCGTCCGCAGCGTGCTTTGTGTCCCATAGTTCTCTCTGGTCAATCATCGTCTCTCAAATTCTGTGAGTGATCGGGTGTCTCGGCTGAGGCAGCTAGGTCAACAGCTTGGAAATAGTAGTCCCAAGCGGGTATCTCTAAGGTAAACAGTTTCTCCGGAGTTTGCTCGTAGAGCTGCTGTACCTCGGCCGCATCGACCCAGTGCACGCCGCTTGATTCGCCTATCTGATCAATTGGCTCACCGTCATCAACTTCACATCTAAAGATGAAGCCGACCCAAGGTCGTCCATCCTTAAGTTGCTGGGTGCAGCAAAAAGGCCTGAAACCAAAAGCCGCGTCATTTTTCTGGGGCGAATGAACCTCGGTCCGCGAGTCGTTGATAAACCGCTTGAGAGTCAGGCCAGTTTCTTCTTTAATTTCCCGCGCCGCCGCGTCATAGACATTTTCGTACTCGATGTCTAAGACACCGGCGGCAAACTCAAAGGTTCCGTTATAAATTGAGTTAGTGAATGTTTGCTGGCGAGTCTGTATTAGCAATTGCAATCTACCTTCATGGCGCCGCTCGATGATGGCGGCCACAAATGGCACGCAGAGTTTCTTATCCATGCTTATTCCGCTCCGATAACTTCATGACACTTTCTCCATTTACTTATAAGTCTAGATTGCTCGTCACCCTACTTACAAACCGTACCGGTGGCCTGCAGTAGCGAATGAAGCGAACTGTCGTTACAGATTTGCTGCCGAACGTCGAGGCTCTGGGTGGCTTGTTTTTGCAGGTTGTCGATTTTGGTCGCCTCCGAGCGCGCGAACGAGGCGGCTTTGAACACCAAAACGGCGGCGATGATAAAACTGGCCAGTATCAGCAGACCAAAAAAGGTAACAACGAAGTTGAGTAACTTAAGTTGGCGGCTGACTTTTCGTAAAAGCGCATCATCCATAAGACTATTATAGCTCCCCCCAGTTAACGGCGATAGTCGCGTCGACATCCAGCCGCACCGGTAATTCGTAGATTTCCTGCATGGTGTTTTTGAGCATTTCCGCCACGGCGTCGGCGTCGGCGGCCGGACACTCAATGAGAATTGAGTCGTGAATCTGCAACAGCATCCGGCTGTCCGGATAGTGATCGGACAGAAGTTTGTCGACCCGAATCATAGCTAACTTCATGAGGTCGGCTTCCGTCCCTTGGATCGGCATATTGATGGCGGCCCGTTCGGCGCCTTGGCGCACCATAAAATTGCTCGAAGTTATATCCGGCATCGGTCGGCGGCGCCCAAACAGCGTTTCGACGTAGCCATCGGCCCTAGCCTGCTCCAGCAAATGATCCATGTAGTCAAACAGTGGCTTACGGAGCTGTTTGTAGCGTTCGATGAAAGTCACAGCCTGTTCATTCGTCATCCCGGTGGCGACACTGAGACCGTGCGGGCTCATGCCGTACAAAATGCCGAAGTTGATGACCTTGGCGGCTTGGCGCATGCCTTTGGTGACGTCCTCGAGCTCACGACCGTAAACCTGAGCCGCAGTCGCTTGGTGGATGTCGGCCCCGCGATTGAACATTTCGATTAGTTCGGTATCATTGGCCAAGACGGCGGCCAGGCGCAGCTCAAACTGTGAATAATCGGCGCTGACGAATTTATTACCAGGGCCGGCCACGAAAGCGGTCCGGATATGATGGCCGAGTTCGGTACGCGTTGGGATGTTTTGCAAATTGGGGTCGGTGCTGCTCAAGCGACCGGTCTGGGCAATCGTCAGATTAAACGTCGTGTGCAGGCGAGACTGGTCGTCGACCAGTTTCGGCAACGCGTCGACGTAGGTGTTTTTGAGCTTGGCGACTTCCCGGTACTGCGAGATGAGGTCGATGATTGGGTGTTTATCGCGTAACTTATCGAGTTGTTTGGCGTCGGTCGAATAACCGGTCTTGCCTTTTTTAATGCCTTGGGTCGATAAATTCAGTTTCGTAAATAATATTTCAGCCAGTTGACCGGGGCTAGCGATGTTAAATTCTTGCTCGGCGTAGCCGTAAATTTGTTGCTCCAAATCAGACACGGCGTCGTCGATCTCGACCGCGAATTTAGCGAGGTAAGCCGTGTCGAGCTGGATACCGGTGTACTCCATCCGCGCCAAGACGGCGATTACCGGCCATTCAACATCACGCGCCAGGTCGGCCAACTTGGGAATGGCTTGGAGGTCTTTGGATTGTTGGGCGTAGAGGGCCCGGATGACAGCCACGATCTCGGGGGCGCGTGTCATGACGTCGTCGGTCGTGAGGTCATCGAACGGCGAACCGTCGTAGCCCAAATCGGTCTCGGCCAGCTCGGTCAGGGTTTGCTCGCGGCGCAGACTGTTCAGCAGAAAAGCCCCGACGAAAACGTCGTGGGCGACCTTGGGTAACGCGATGCCGAGTTCGAGGAGAACTTTGTAGGTTGACTTGAGGTCGTGGCCGATGACCGGCGGCAACGCCAGCAGCTTGGCCAGGACCGCTTCGGGACTAATTTTGGTGAGATCGAGCGTGTAGACCTCTTGCCCGTCGACGCTGAGGATTAGGCACTGTGGTTTTTTGCCGTGTTTGCCCGCCGCCCGCGAATGAATAAATAATTGTTCGGCGGCGTCAAAATTGAGAGCGGTGAGTTTGGCCACCGAGTCAATCAGGTGATTATTGCCGACGACGAGGACCGGACTGCTACTTTTGATCGGCAAACTGTTGGCCGGCACCTGCATGACCCCTGGCAATTGCCGCACCAGCGAGCGAAACTCTAGGCGCTGCAACAGATCAGAAATCCTG
>DHXX01000014.1:0-21395 GCA_002413865.1 Candidatus Saccharibacteria bacterium UBA5145 | reverse complement strand
TCCTTGAGCAGGGCGAGATTGTCGTAAATATTGTCGAGAGTTTCGTACTGCTTGAGTAGTTCGAGGGCGCCCTTTTCGCCGATGCCGGGCACGCCCGGGATGTTATCGGAACTGTCGCCCTTGAGTGATTTCAGATCGAGAAACTGGTCGACCCGAATGCCATACTTGGCTTCGAAACTGGTCGGCGAGTAGAGCTCGATGTTGCTGAGCCCGGTTTTGAGGGCATAGACGTGGACGTGGGAGTTCACGAGCTGCAACATGTCCATGTCGCTAGTAATGAGCAGCGTTTCAATGTCACGTGCTTTGGCCTGCACGGCGAAAGCGCCCATGATGTCGTCGGCTTCATAATCGTCTAGTTCGTAGAGCGGCCAGCCAAAGGCGTCGAGCAACTCGTGCAGAATGGGGATCTGGGCCTTAAAATCGGCCGGGGCTGGTTTGCGGCCGGCTTTGTACTCGGGGTAGAGTTCGAGGCGGCGGCGAATATTAGTCTTGGGCTTATCCCAAGCGACGGCGACATAATCGGGCTTTAAGCGCCGAATGACTTCGAGGGCCATGGTCGCAAAACCGAAGATACCGCCGGTCGGGGTGCCGTCTTTGGTCGCCAAATTAGACATCGCGTAATAGCCGCGATAAAAAACGCTCTTGCCGTCAATAACCACCAGCTTTTTCTTGGGGTCGTTGGCCACTTCAGTCATAGCTAACAGTATATAGGACTTTGTGCGTTTTGTTCGTCTTCGGCCGGATAGTTATAAAGTTAGTCGCCACCTTGGGCCAACTTTCAAATGACAGTATTGCCGTCGTTACACCAGCTAGAGTGTGTTTGGTCACACGGCAAGTTTCGTAATCGACTATAGTCAAGGACCAAACATGGCGACGAAAAGGTATTCACCCGTATAATGCTTGTGTATGGACGATTACAAACGCCTCAACTATTATCGTTTGAGCGCCGAAGAAGTTCTGGAGCAGCTCCACAGTCGCTCCGACGGGCTCGTAAGCAAAGAAGCCCGCGAGCGCTTGGAGCAACTCGGTACCAATACCCTGCACCGCACCAAACGCGACAGTGCGCTGACGACTTTCCTGCGTCAATTCAAAAACTTGCTAGTGGTAATGCTGCTGGCGAGCACCGCCCTGTCGTTCTATCTGCGCGACTTTAAGACCGGGACCATCCTGTTGGCGATTGCGTTGATGAATGCGGCCGTCGGTTTCTTCCAAGAGCACAAGGCCGAATCACTGATGAGTAGCCTGGAACAGTTGCTCGTACCCCAAGCTAAAGTCCTGCGTGGCGGCAAGCTGGAGCAAATTGCCTCAACCGAGCTCGTTTTGGGCGACATGGTCTATATCGAGACCGGCGATAGCGTCCCGGCCGACTTGCGGGTCCACGACGAGGCCGAGCTAGCCACTAATGACTTTGCCCTGACCGGCGAAAGCAACCCTAGCCGCAAATTCGTGCACGCCATTAGCGCCGAAGTGCCGCTCTCGAGCCGTCATAACCTCCTGTTCATGGGGACAACCGTTGCTATGGGGAGCGGTTATGGCATCGTTATCGGCACCGGTATGCACAGCGAACTCGGACGGATCGCGGCCCTCAGCCAAGTCGCCCACACCGAAGCCTCGCCGTTACAAAAAGAAATGAGCCACCTCGCGACCCGCCTCGCCCAGGGCACCGTCGTGTTGACAATTTTGCTGCTCATCGTCGCTCTAAAGAGTCATTTCAGCACGCAGCACGCCGTCATTTTTGCGATTGGCGTCGGGGCGGCCATGATCCCCGAGGGATTGGTCGCCGAAGTGAATATCACGCTCGCCCAAACCGCCGGTCGCCTGGCCAAGGCCCGCGCCCTAGTCAAAAAACTTTCGGCCGTCGAAACGCTCGGGGCAACCAACTTCATTTTGACCGACAAAACGGGCACCTTGACCAAGAACGAAATGACCGTCGAACAAGTCCTAATCGGCCGCACTCTCTATGGCGTCACCGGTACCGGCTATGAGACTAACGGTACGATCGTGAAAGGCCTGTCCGGCCACGAACTAACGGCCAAAGCCCTCAAGGAATTGGAAATATTTTTTGCCACCGGCGCCTTGGCCAGTAACGCCAAGGTGAATGGACCCGACGACGAGCACAACGGCTGGTACGTGCTGGGTGACCCGACCGAAGGCGCCCTGATAACGCTGGCCCGCAAAGCCGGCCTCGACCCCGCGGCGTGGGACAGCGCCAACCCCGAGCTCAAAGAGTTCCAGTTTGACTCGGCCCGCAAAATGCTCAGCTCAGTCCGCCGCCGCGATGGCCAGATTGTGGTATTCACTAAGGGTGCGCCCGAAGCGGTCCTCGCCAATAGCCACGACCTGTGGGATCACGGGCACACCCGCAAATTGACCACCGCCGATCGCACTTTTTTTGCTAGATACAATCAGGACTATGCGGAGCAGGCCAAGCGCAATCTGGCTTTCGCTTACCGCGTGTTACCGGCTAAAACCATTATCAAAAACTTAAAAATGGCCGTCGTCGAAAAAGACCTTACCTTCTTGGGTATGGTCAGCATGGTCGACCCGCTGCGTGAAGCCGTACCGCAGGCGATGTTGGCCGCCCAGCGGGCCCACGTCAAGGTGTCGATCATCACTGGCGACTTCCCGACCACCGCCAAAGCCATCGCCACCCAAGCCGGTCTAGGCCCCGACATTACCGTCATATTAGGGGAAGAGCTCCCGCAATTAGCCGATAGCCAAATTTTGCAGTTAGTGGAGCGCGGCGGCGCCGTTTTTTCACGTGTCGCGCCCGAGGATAAGCTGCGGATCGTTGAAATCGTCAAACAAAGCGGCCACGTCGTCGCCGTGACCGGTGACGGTATCAATGACGCTCCGGCTCTCAAACGGGCCGATATCGGTGTCGCCATGGGCAAAACCGGTACCGACGTCGCCAAGGACGCCGCCGAAATCGTACTGCTCGACGACAGCTTCGACACGCTGGTGAGCGCTATCGAGCAAGGCCGGCTAACCTTTCAAAATATCAAAAAAGCCGCCCGTTGCGCCCTGACCAGTAATGCCGCCGAGCTCATCACCGTTCTGCTAGGGTTGGCCGGCCTAGCCATTTTCCATATCCCGCCGGCCATCACGGCAATCCAGATTTTGGCCATCGACGTCGTCGCCCAAATACTACCCATCACCGCCCTCGGCTGGGACAAGCCGCTGGCCAAACTCATGCACGCCAAACCGCGCGATTTGCACGACCACATCATCAACCGCCGCGCCATCAGCGGCTTCATCGGCTTTGGCGCCCTCGCCGCCGCCATCAGCTACGCCAACTTCGCCGCCTTCTTTATCCGCCACCACCTCAGCCCGGCCTACATAGATACGACCAACCCGCTCTACCTGGAAGCGACGACGTTGACTTACGTGACGCTAGTCCTCTGCCTCTACGTCTACCTGATGTTCGAGCGCGCCGACGCCCATGAAAAGTTCTTCACCAGCTACCTGTGGAGTAACAAAAAATTACTCGGCGCTTTCGGGCTGTCGCTCGTCCTGATCGGCGGCATCATCTACACACCGGTTCTGCACGGCTACTTCAGCACCGCCAACCTCGGTTGGGGCGAATGGTTAAGCGCCCTGCTCTGCGCCGGCGCTTACTTCGCCTTTCGTCTGGCCCAGCGCCACACCCGTAAACACACGCGCCGCGCCGTCCTCAAACTCCACCACGAAGTCCACGGCGTGGCTTGAGCCGGTGGCCGAGGCGCAGGCCTCTGTTCCTATAATCGAGTGACGGTTGCCAGGTTGCGCGGCGTACCAAGGTGGAAAGTATCTAACTCGACCAAATCGCCGCTATGCATTGTCCAGCCAACCGCTTGCCCTTTGACCCTGGCGTGTGAATAATAAGCCTGCTCGGCCTCTGTAGGCACCGTATCTTTCCAGCTGATAGTGCCGAGTGTAGGACAATCGACGCTCAGGCGAGCGGTACAGTTTGGAGCCATGATGATCGTGCCAACGCCCTGTTCGGCCAGCAAATACTTATTGAAAGCGTACAAATCAATGCCGACGCGCTTGCCAGTCGGCGTTTCCTTCGTCGCGAGGGCTTTGGGATACTGGCTCACCACCTTATCAATCGCCGTCCGGCCACCAAAATCGGCCACGAAGCCAGTGAAAGTCGTTTCGTCGACGTCATAACAGGACGGACAAACTCCTTCACCGAGCCAAGCGACGAGGTCTTTAGGGTTGGACCGGAACTCACTCCTTAACAACCCGACCGCCTGCTCGGCGGTGCGCAGGCCAGTGCCGGGTCGGCCGGCGTGTGTCAAGCCAAACGCTCCCGTCACGCGGTCAACCAGCGGGATTGCCAAGCAATCCGCCGCACCCATCGCTAGACTGAGGGGGCTATCGACGTCGGTTTTTGGCCCGACAACCGCAAAATCTGTCGCTTTTAGGCGACGGATATAACCGAGGTCATCCGGCACTTTATCGGCCATCAAATTACTAACTTCACCCCGGTCAATAACCGCCCCACCGTCGCGGCTCGCCAGCCCGAGCCACTCGACATTCGCCAGTCGCAGCGTTTCACGAGCCAAGCGCAAGCTACGACTGCCGTGGTCATTCAAGGCTTGGGCGATCTCGGCTCGCTCATCCTCGGGGATATTGGGATACTTGGCTTGTTGGGTGAGCGGGAAAAAGACCGTTTTGGGGTTGAGCCCGGCATAGATGGCCTGGGCTCGGTCGTCGAACTGGCTCGTCAGTTCGGGTGCCGATGCTAGAGAACGCTGAAAATTCAGCGCCTGAAACCCAAACGGCAAATTCGCGATCCCGGCAGCTAATTCGTGCTCGAAAAATTTAGGGTTACTGGTAACGGTATACTGTGGTTTTTGAACGATCTCTTGGCCAAACTGCGTCATAACAAACTTCCGTTTTAAGTGACACATACTTTACCACTAATTTATAATAATTACAAACCTAGCTGACGGCGCAGTTCGTTCTCGAGTTGGGTCACGTCAGAACCATCGTTATTGATAAAGGCGTCGCAGCGCTCTTTAACGCCGGCACTGTTGAGGTTGGCGGCATCACCGCCGGCGGGAGTATGCATTTCGGCGGCTTCTTCGGCCAAAAACTGTTCAAAAGACTTGTTGTCTTCTTCGGCGCGACCACGCCGATCTTTATTGGCCTGGATGCGATCGTAACGAGTCCGCGGGTCGGTGTCGATCCAAACCATCGTACCACCCATTTCGTGGATGCGATCGGCCTCGCCGGGATTGCGCAGGCTCGCCATCGCCACGCCTGAGTACTTATCTTTAACAATTTCGTATTCAGCCACGACCTTGTCGACTAAAACGCCTAGTCCTAGTTCACGGCGCCACTCAGCGCTAATAGTCCGGAGGACTTCTCGGCTGGCGGGCTGGTTACGCCGAGTCGCCTCGGCCCGCAAAAGTTCCGTCACGGAAATGAATAAATAGCCCATCTTATCGGCTAACATTTGACCGATTGTGTCTTTGCCGGAACCGTTGGTGCCGGCTAGGCCGATTATTTGGAGTTTATTCATCTATCCCATTCTATCAGTTGGTTCGTCGTAAGACAGGCAAACTACCACTGTCGTATCGCAACTGGGGGCCAACCCAGTCGCCACCCCCCAAGTTTCTAATTTCTATTTACTGACGGCTATTTGATGTAGTCGTGCAGTTTTTTGGCGTCACGGTGTTTGCGCAGTTTGGCGAGGGCTTTGGCTTCGATCTGACGGATACGCTCTCGAGTGACGCTAAACTCCTGGCCGACTTCCTCTAAGGTGTGGCTTTTGCCGTCTTCGAGCCCGAAACGCAACTTCAAGATTTTTTGTTCGCGCTCGGTCAGGGCGCTCAGCATGTCTCTAACTTGCTCTTTGAGCAGCTGCCCGGTCGCCGATTCCTCGGGGGTGACGGCGTCTTCGTCTTCGATAAAATCAGCCAGGACTGATTCGTCTTCGTCGTCACGGATACTGGCGTCGAGGGACGAAATATCCTGCTTGATCTTCATGATGTGTTCGACTTTGTCGACTTCGATTTCCATCTCTTTGGCGATCTCTTCGTTAGACGGTTCGCGGTTGAGTTCTTGGGTTAAACGGCGTTGGGTGCGCAACAATTTATTGATCGTTTCGACCATGTGCACCGGAATCCGAATCGTCCGGGCTTGATCGGCGATGGCGCGCGTAATCGCTTGGCGAATCCACCAAGTGGCGTAGGTGCTGAACTTGAAGCCCTTGTCGGGGTCAAACTTTTCAACCGCGCGCAGCAGGCCGGTATTGCCTTCCTGGATCAAGTCCAAGAGGTCAAGACCGCGCCCGACGTAGCGCTTGGCGATAGAAACGACCAGCCGCATGTTGGCTTCGGCCATTTTGTCTTTGGCTTCTTTTTCGCCACTAACTACTCGTTGGGCGAGGGCTAATTCTTCTTCGGAAGACAACAAGGGGATTTTACCGATTTCACGCAAGTACAAACGCACCGAATCGTCGGCCACGTCGTCGTCGAGGTAAACCGGGACGTTAGTAGCCACTTCTTCTTCTTCGGCTTCTTCGGCAGCCCACTCGTCGGTGAAGTTGGCTTCGCCCGGCTCGGCGACGGTGATGGTAATACTGGCTTCAGCCAGCTCGGTAAAGAGCGCGTCGAGAATCTCGGCGTTTTCAACGGCGTCGGGGATCAGGGCCGAGATATCTTTTTGGTCGAGCGTGCCCTCTTTTTTGCCGCGCTCAAACAAATCGTCTTTGTGCTTGAGGAGAACACTTTTTTGATCGTCGGTTAGTTTTACAGCCTTGGCCGGTTTGGCGGACTCGTTAGATTTACTTGGCTTCGCCATGGGCTACGCCCCCTTTCACTTGCTTTAGTAGTGCGTCATAATCTTTCACCTCGGCCAACAAACTGGCAACGGTCGCGTCGTCGGCGCCGTCTAGTTTGCTAGCGAGATTTTGTTTCTGCCTTTTGACATATTGTTCTATCAGCCGTGTCTGCAATCGAGCGGCTTCGTAATGAAGCTCGTTGAGCTCGAGACCCTGATAGAGTTCCTCGTAGAGTAATGTTTCTATTTTAACATAATCGGCCAAGTTTTTCAGCCCCTCCACCTCTTCGGGTCGGCCGTAAAAGTCCGGGTGGGCGTGCAAAAACTCGACCAGCCCCTGGGATGACTCGCTGTAGAACATTTTTACGGTCATGATATTTAGAAATTCACGCAGCGTCGGGCGCAACAACATGAGGGCTAAAAAGTTATCTTGGACGCGTTGCTCCTCGACCGTCGCTTTGTCTAATTCGGCAGGAGTATGCTTGATTTGCTTACGGCGCAAGGCCGGTTCGTTCGAAACCGTGGTGGCAAATTTTTGCTCCAGGGCGCTCCGGCTGACGGCAATAGTTTTGGCAATCAAATTGAGGTAGTGGTCGCTCTCGACGGCATCGCTCAGCGAGCGAACGACGGGCAGTAAAACATCACTAAACTTACGCTTCCCTTCGGCCGAGGTGGTATCAAGTAGTTTAGAGTAGCGTTCAATCAGCCAGTCGAGGGCGTATTGATTCTTGGCGATCGCCGCCGGCCAAGCCGCCGGGTCTTGGCGGATTAGCTCGTCGGGGTCCTTGCCGCTCGGAATCGTAATGATACTGAGCGATACCTTAACGCGACTAGCGATCGGGATGGCCCGTTCCGTCGCCGCCAGACCGGCTTTATCGGCATCAAAACTAAGTCTAATATCACCCGTAAAGCGGCTAAGGGCCTTCAGGTGCGGTTCGGTCAGGGCCGTGCCGGCCGTGGCGACCACTTGGCGGACGCCGGCCTGATGGCTGGCGATGACATCGAGATTTCCTTCGGCGATGACGACGAATTTACTTTTGCGAATCGACTCTTTGGCGAGGTGGAGCCCGTAGACATGCCGACTTTTGTCGTACAAAACGGTTTGCGGAGTATTGATATACTTAGGCGCCTCGGGGTCGTCATCGAGCAAACGCGCCGTAAAGCCAATCACCTGCCCTTGGGCGTCCTGGAGGGGAATCATCAAACGCCCGCGAAACATATCGGCTACTCCGTGGTAGCGCTGCGAGCTCAGGCCGGCTTGCTTGATTTCGTCGTCGCTAAAGCCTTTACTGCGGGCAAAGTCTACCAATGCGGTACCGTTGTTCGGCGAGTAGCCCAGCCGCCATTCCAAGGCCGTGGCTTTGCTAAATTGGCGCTGTTTGAAAACGTATTCCAGGGCTCTTGTATTTTGACTGAACTGGACTTGATAAAATTTAGTGCTCAGATCGAGCAATTCGTTTAAACGCTTCTTGTCCGGGCCTTTAGCGCCGCCGCTCGGACCGCGGAACTGCTCGAGATCGATACCGGCTTTGCGCGCCAGTAAGTCGAGAGTGGCCTTGAAGTCCAAACCCTCGACTTCCATCACGAAACTGAACATGTCGCCGCCTTTACCCGACGAAAAATCGTGCCAGATCTGCTTTTCGGGGCTGACCACAAAACTCGGTGAGCGCTCGTTACTAAACGGGCTCAGGCCTTTCCAGTTGCGCCCGGCCCGTTTGAGAGTCACGTATTCACCGATCACATCCTCGATGCTCAATCGACTTTTGACCTCTTCTACTGCATCCATACTGCCCCTATTGTACCCCAGTTGCCCTTTAGGCGGACCACTGTCCTATTTTTAGTGATTATTTACAGTCTCGCTTTTTGGTTTATGGCGATTAAATATAGCGCCGGCGACAATAAACCTTTATCATAGTGCTTATGCAACCACAACAACCCAGCTATGGGTCGCCGCAGCCAAGCCCAACTCCCTACGATTTTATCGTCAATCCGGGAGCGGCCCCCCGTCGCAGCCGTTTGCCTGGTGGTAATTCGGTAGTCTCGCGGCTGTTACTGGTGCTCGGCGGTCTGCTTTTGTTGTTCATAATTTTTATCGTCGGCAAGAATTTACTCCTAGTCGATTCCACGAACACCCCCCAGCTGATCGAGGCCGCCAGCCAGCAACAAGAGCTAATCCACCTCAGCGGCAAGGCCGTCCTCGAGCCCACGCTCGAGACAACGACCAAAAACTTTGCCCTCACCACCCAGCTCACCCTCACCAGCCAGCAGCGACAATTATTGGTGTATTTAAAAGACCAAGGACACAAGGTCGCCCCGAAACAGCTCGATAGTCAAGTCAGCCTAGCAACCGACCAGCAGCTGACGGCGGCGGCGTCGTCGTCGACGTACGACGCGACGTTTCGTCAAATCATGCTGACCAAATTAACGACCTACAAGCAAACCCTCCAGCAGGCCGCGACTAAGACCAGCGGCCCCGCCGGCCTCGCACTCCTGAACAAGGACTATACCAGCGCGCAACTACTGTTGCTGCAACTCAACCCGACCGCCCAGCCATAAAGTTAGAAAGTAAAAAGTCCATAAAGTTAGAAAGTCGGCTCAGGGCGGCAGCTAACTTTATAACTTTCAACTTGGGCCGGGCTTCCGCCATCAAACTATTTCACTATCCCACTATCGAGCTATTTAACAGCGTCGGTCGCCAACAGATAGCTATGCCGAATCAGGTCTTCGACTTCGTTATTCGGGAGCTGACCACTGAGCAGAATCGTATTCCAGTGCTTTTTATTCAAATGCTGCCCCGGCATGACGGTTTCGTAGCGTTCGCGCAGCACTTTAGCGAGAGTGGGATCACACTTCAAGCTAATCTGCACCGGATCTTTGCCCTCGGCAATCAGCGCGAACATCCGCTCGCCGATTTTGTAGACGGCGACACCCTCGCCAAAGGGATAATCAAGCCAGGCGTCGGGCATACTCAAAATGTATTCTTCGACTTCTTTGTGATTCATAAAACTGTGCTCATAATTAGGCGGCTGGCTCGGCCGGTTGGGTCTTGAACCACTCGAGGTAGTGCTGCAGCTCGGCGATGCTGGCCTGGATGTCGTCGAAAGCCCGGTGGACTTCCTTTTTTTCAAACTCCTGGCCGTACTTGCCTTGCATGACGATCTTGAGACTGCTGACATCGAGCATCCGGTAGTGCAGCTTGAGGTCGAGCTGGGGCCACCACTGTTTAATAAAATTGCGATCATTGTGGATAGAGTTGCCAGCCAAGATGGCCGGCTCGGCGCCAAAGTGCTCGGCAACCAGAGCGATCAGTTCGCGCTCGACCTGCTCGCTCGGCTTGCCGTCGGCCAGTTTGTCGATAAAACCGTCACGGTTGACCGGGTAGTCTTGCCACCAGATATTTTTTCGCATCCGCTCGACCACTATTTCCCGCGGCTGGCGCAGGCAGGCCTCGTAACTGGCGAGCGTTTTGAAGTCAAAATCGGTGATTTCGGCGGCGACTTCTAAAATTACGTCGTGTTCGGCGTCGAGGCCGGTCATCTCCAAATCGACCCACAGTAGTTTTGTGGGCAGGGCGTGTTTATCAATCATTCTGCCAAGTATACCCCTGTTGGTCGCGAAACAAAAACCCCAACCCGATGGGGTTGGGGTTTTGGGGCGAGGATTAAACCGCCAAGGCAGGCACGCGAGCGGCCGCTAGAGCGTCGCTGTACCACTTGAGTTCGGCCAGCAAAGCTTCGAGGGCCGTCTGCGGGCCGTAAGGGTTAGCTTTGAGGGCGTCGCTGATGTTCCCCGCCTCATCGATGCCGTCGCTGACGCCGTGAAAGGCCACGGCATTGGGGATTGGCAATGCTTTACTCTCCGAAATAATTTCCTTGAGGTGCATGGCCGCTCGGGCGCCACCGACCGCACCGTGCGTCACGACGGCGGCTGGTTTGCGGTTGAGCTGGAAGTCGATGTAATCGAGCGCATTCTTCAGGACCCCCGGAATCGAGTGATTGTATTCGGGCGAGACGAAGACGTAGGCGTCGGCAGCATCGAGGCGGGCCAACCACTTTTGGGCCACCGCGTCGATCTCGCGCGCTGGATTGTAGCGCGGTGAGGCCGGTTCGGCGAAGAATGGCATTGGGTAGTCGCTTAAGTCGATTAGTTCAACTTCAACGTCCTCCATTTGGGCGGCCGTGTTGACGACCCACAGAGCCTGCTTTTCGGTCTGGCGTCCCAGACGAGTAGTTCCAAGAATAACGGCTAATTTCACAAATAGGCTCCTTTATGATATATTTTGTATAGTAACCGTGTTAGTATAAAGGTAATACTATACTTTGTAAAGCTATGAGAACAATCACCCGCCCCCAACCCCTCGAACCCAAAGTCGGCTGCATCGCCAGCGCGATGGAGATTATTGGTAACAAATGGACCGCCCTGATCTTGCGCGACCTGATGAGCGGGCCGCGCCGCTTTTGTGAATTTGAAAAATCAGTCGGCAATATCAACCCGCGGACCCTGTCGCAACGCCTCGACTACCTCGAAGAACACGGCATCATCACCAAGCAAAGCTTTGCCGAGGTACCCCCCCGGATCACCTATGAACTTACCACCAAAGGGCATGCCCTGTTGCCTATCTTGCAACAAATGGCCGCTTGGGGTACCAAATACTACTCCGCCAAGGATTAGAACTCCTATAAACCCCCCTGGTACGGATTACTGCTCAGCAAGTTATAAAGTTGGCTGCCACCTTGGGCTAACTTTCGACTTTATAACTTTTCACTTTCAACTTTAATAACAGCCACGGTGGCACAAACCAAACTAGTTTTAAGCTTCGTCTTGGTCGGCAAATTCCAGAGCCACGGAATTGATGCAGTAGTGTTTGCCGTTGGGCGACGAATCGTCCGCAAAGAGGTGGCCCAAGTGACTGCCGCAATTGCCGCAGACCACCTCGACCCGCTGCATACCGAATCTGGTGTCGTCGACGAGCTTGACCGCGTCACGACTGGCCGCCTCGGAAAAACTGGGCCAGCCGATTAAGCCCGGCGTTTGTGAATCATATTTGGTGGCGCTCTTAAAAACGACATTACCGCAGGCCGCACAAGTGTAGTCGCCGTTTTTAGTATTGTGCAACAGCCGGCCACTGCCCGGTAGCTCCGTCCCCTTTTGGCGCAGAACGCGGTACTGCTCGTCGGCTAGCTTGGCTCTCCACTCGTCGTCTGATAATTGAACGACCAAGGCTGCCCCCTATTTCTTCTTAGGCTCTTCCAGTTTATCGAGATTGAACAACTTAATAATGATGTAAATTGCGGCCAGCACAAATATAAAATTTAACACCGTCGAGAATAAACCACCCCAGCCAAAATCGGCGTGGCGGCCGTTAAAATGCCACGTAAAAGTACGCTGACTGAGCGCCGTACCAAAGAACAACTGCGAAGCCGGATCGAGGAAACCGGTGATCAGCTGTTTGATAACGACTTGGGCTTGCGAGCCGATGGCAAAACCGACGGCCACCCCGACGACGGCGTGTTCGCGTATGAACTTGGCGAAACCGCCGATTACTTCGTCCGGGCCGATGATGACCGAGACCTTTTGCAGGGCTTTGCCTTGGCGCGAGCGCGGCTGCTCGATCTTGATGGTTCCGGCATCCGTTGTGACTTTCGTTTCGTCGATTTTTGGCTTTGTCTTAGATTCTTCGGGCATTATTGTCTCCAAATTACATTTTTTCCGGTGCGTAAATCCCCAGCAGGCCGAGTCCTTCGTGCAGTCGAGCCGTGTAGGCTTGCACCAAACTGAGCCGAACCCCCTGGCGCGGGTCGTCGAGCACGCGGTTGTGTTCATAGAAGCGGTTAAACGTCTGGGCTAGTTCGTACAAATAGGCGCAGACTAAATGCGGCATCAGCTCGTCCACCGCTTTGTCGACAACTTCGTTATACTCGCCTATTTTGCGCGCGAAGGAACGTTCGGCGGGCTCGAGCTCGGCCCCCAACAGATCGTCCGAACCGACCACCGTAGCCCCGGCTTTGCGCACGATGCTCCGCGCCCGGGCGTGGGCGTATTGCAAGTATGGTCCGCTGTTACCCTCCAAACTCACCGATTCAGTCGGACTATAGATGATGTCGCCGCCCGTTCGTTGCTTGAGGAATGCGTACTTGACCGCCCCGAGTGTCACCCGTTCGTCTTCGTTGTTGGCGATGGCCTTATTGGCGGCGGCGGCGGCTTCGAGGACGTCGACGGCTCGCAGAATGTTCCCCTTGCGCGAACTCATCTTGGTGCCACCGGCCAACTTCACGATACCGTGCGTCAGGTGCTTGGTGCGGGCTGATAATTCGGGCCTAAACTGTTCCACGCTCTTGAGCACCACCTTCATATATTCGATAATGTCGTTGCCGGTGATTATGACCGAGCTATCAAAGTGGTAATCTTCCCACTTACACATAATCAAGCCGACATCTTTGGCTTCGTAGGTCGGCAAACCCTGCGAATTTATGAAGACCCGTTTGTGCAAGCCGTACTTATCGCCGTCAAAGATCACTGCCCCGTCACTCTCTTCGTAGACACCGTGTTCCAGCTGTTCCTTGACGGTTTTGAGGCCGAGGGGAGCGGTCTCACTTTCCGGGTAATACTTCTCGAAATGGGTACCGATGCGCTCATAAAAGGCGTTGAAATAGTCATAGCTCCAACCCCGGCACGTCCAGTAAATCTGGGCCAATCCGGAGTCGTGATCCTGCTCGGTTTGAATTTTGTAGACTTGCTTATTTAGCGCGATGATTAGGGCTTTGGCCGCGACATCGTCTTCGTAGGCAGCGGTCCCCGCCACATATGCCTCGGCCATCCATTCGGACCGCTCAAGAGGGGCGATGGCTGACAATTTTTCGGGGTATTCGCCTCCCAGTTTTTGCAGTATCGCCCACATCGTCTTACCGACGTGCAAACCGACGTCACCACCGAAGTTAACGCGGTGGACGATCGCCCCGGCGTGCTCTAATAAATTAGCGATACTATCGCCGACGACACTGGTGTAGAGGTGCCCGGCGTGGAGGACTTTAAACGGGTTTGGGTCGGAGTACTCGGCGACGGCGACTTTCCCGGCCCAACTTTGATTGGGTTGGGCGGTTAAGGCCTTCGTCAGGGCGGCGTCGGTCAGGCTGAGGTTGATAAAGCCCGGCCCGGCGATTGTCACTTCCCGGATTTGCCCCCGAGAGTTTTCACGAAGTTTCACGGCCAGCGCTTCGGCGATCAAGCGGGGCGATTGGTTGAGCCGGCCGGCCAGCTGCAAAGCGACGTTGGTGGCGTAATCGCCAAATTGCTCGTCGGGTCGCGTTAGTTCGACGCTGCCGTCGAGGCCGTATAATTCGCGCACGGCCGTGGCAATAGTGTTTTCGAGATCATGTTTCATATATTGACGAATTATAACAGATTACGGGCGCCCCGAGCTGCGCAGCAATTGACTGCCCCGCCAAACCAGCCCGTACATACTCGTGAGCAGGATGAAGAACACCGCGACCGTCAAGAACATCGTCGGGTAGGCCGCGGGGTGCAGTATGCGGTCCGAGATGTCGAACAGCAGTCCGCCGGGATTGGTCAGGATATCCCAGCTGTTCCAGCGCAAGTCACGCCCGATGTAAATCGCAAAGCTACAAAGCAACAACGTCAGTCCTACCGTGCCACTGGCTTGGCGGGACGGGAAACGCTTTTTGAGCTCTAAATGGATGACGTATAAGCTGCTAAAACCGAGGAGCACACCGGTATAGATAAACGACGTGAACAGCACGGCGTCGTAGAGAATATTGGCGTGCGCCACGTCTTGCAAGTGGATGTAGTCACTGATCATATAGAAGCTGTTGGGTAAAAATAGCAGCCACGCCACGCTAACGGCCAGAGCTTGCCACGACGACCACAGTCTAGTTTTCAGAATTCGATCCAACCACAGAGCGAGCACTAGCGGCAGCCACGCCAAAAATATATTCCACACCAAATAGCTGTGCGCCGTGCTGTGACTAGTGAGGGCCCCGTAGGCGTACAAGCCGACACTTACCAGCGTCGCGCAACTGAGGGCCAGCGCAAATTGCTGTCTTGGATTCCGAAGTTTACTCGTCATCACCCCAGTATACCAACAACCCTTGGCTTACCCGTTCCAACACCCAGGAGAGAATCTGCCGAAGCGGGGTTGCCTAGGGGTGGATCGTGCTGCCACCGTAAATTGTAGTGCTGCCGCCGATGTTGACACTGGGTTGGGTGGCAATCGTCGTCGTAAACGTCCCGATCGCCGAGGCCGCGCTAAAGACATTCACGCCGGCCGGATCGATGGCGTAGGCCCGCCACCAGTACTGGGTATTGTTGGCGAGGCCGGCGGCTTGGTAGTTGTGGATGGCCATTTGGCCGGCCGAGTAGGCCGAAATCGCTTGCTGGCTCTGGCTCAGCCAACCCGTCTGCGAGCTGGTCTGGTCGATGGTGCGCAGCACGCTCGAGCAGTTGCTAGTGGTACATACTTGTATCTTGTATCTAATATAGTCGGCATCAGGATCAGTCGAAACAAGCCGGAATTCAGGCAAGGTCGTTACTCCTGCCTGCGCAGCGGCCGGTTGATTGAGAGTCGGGGCTAGCGGTGACCGGTTGGTCGTAAACAACTGAGTAGCCGAGAAATCGCTAAAGGTGCCGCTGCCTCCGGGGTCGATAGCCGCCGCCTTCCAGCAGTAGGTTGTGTTGTAACTTAAGGCGGCGGCTTGGTAAGTGTGCGACGCCAAGGTGGAGGCACCCAAGGTTGTGTCAATTACGTAGGCCGTAGCAGCGGAAGCATCCTGGCCGCTCCAGCCGGTCTGCGAGTTAGTCTCGTCGATAGTGCGAACGAGTGTACTGCAATCGCTTTGGTAGACCAATATCTTGTACTGGGCGTAGCCGGATACACCATTTTTGGTGGTTTTGAGCTGAAACAATGGAGTTGAACTGAGACCCATGGCGCCGCTGGCCGGTGTCGAGAGCGCCGGGGCGGCCGGGGGCAGCAAGTAATTGACAGTCAGGTCGGTAATGTTACTAGTGCCGCCGCAGCTCTGGTCATTGAGGGTGATAATTACCCGAATGTATCGTTTTGGAGTTTGGCCGACTAGGGGGTAAGTTGTGCCCGCAACGGCATCGAGCGTCAAAGTGGTAAGCGCTCCAAATACTCCATTTGTACCGGCGGTGGCATACTGGATGCCGGCGCCGCATTTGACCGTGCCATTATACTGCACCGAATCGATTTTACCCGCCACACTACCAATATCAACGACGCGCTCATAATGAGCAGATTGAGCGGGGCTTTGAATGGACAGGTACTGGATGTCGTTTTGAAAGCCGACGCCATCAGTGCCGCCAGCCACGTAGAGGTAGCCGTTGTAGGCGACTGAAGCGTGGCCCCAGCGGGCGCCAGTGAAGGCGGCCGCTTGCTGGACGCAGGTGCCAACCGAGCCGTCGGAATTGATGGGGCAATATTGAATGTCGTTTTGGTTGGTACCGGTGGTGCCCCCGATAATGTAGAGGTAGCCGTTGTAGGCGACTGAAGCGTGGCCCCAGCGGGCGCCAGTGAAGGCGGCCGCTTGCTGGACGCAGGTGCCGACACTGCCGTCGGCGTTGATTGGGCAGTGTTGGATGTCGTTTTGGTTGGTACCGGTATTGCCCCCGATAATGTAGAGGTAGCCGTTGTAGGCGACGGAAGCGTGATTCCTTCGGCCTCCAGTAAAGGCGGCCGCTTGCTGGACGCAGGTGCCGACACTGCCGTCGGCGTTGATTGGGCAGTATATTATGTCATCTAGTCCGCTGCCAGGGCCGCCCCCGATAATGTAGAGGTAGCCGTTGTAGGCGACTGAAGCGTGCCAATAGCGGGGGGTGGGAAAGGCGCTGGTTTGCCGGACACAACTCCCGATGTTGCCGTTCGCTAATAGGGGACAATATTGGATGTCGTTGTTTCTAGTAAAAGTGTTATCTTGGCCGCCAATAACATAGATGTAACCGTTGTAGGCAACTACAGTCTGACCGACGAGCGGAGTACTCCCTACCAAGACATTGAATTGCGGAGTGCAGGCGCCTACCGAACCGTCAGCGAGTATTGGGCAGTGTGAAGCGTCGTTATAGGGGGTGCCAGAACCCGTGCCAAACATCTCATATAGGTAACCATTGTAGGCGACTGAGGATAGGCCATATCGGGCGGTCCAGAGTTTGTTGGTTTGCTGGGTGGTGGCCCCCACCGCCCCGTTGCCAGTTGGTGTGCCGGTGGTTATTTGGATGTGTTGGATGTCGTTTAGGATTGCTCCCCCGTAGCCGCCAATCACATAGAGGTAGCCGTTGTAGACAACTGAGGTGTGGAAGAAGCGGGGGGTGGTGAAGGCGTTGGTTTGCTGGACGCAGGTGCCGACGCTGCCGTCGGCGTTAATGGGGCAGTGTTGGATGTCGTTTAGACCTGTGCCACTGCTATCTTCGCCGCCAATCACATAGAGGTAGCCGTTATAGGCGACCGAGGTGTGTTTGTCGCGGGCGGTAGTGAAGGCGGCCAATTGCTGGACGCAGGTTCCCACTGAGCCGTCGGCGTTGATCGGGCAGTGTTGGATGTCGTTTTTATGGGTTATTCCATCTTCGCCGCCAATCACGTAGAGGTAGCCGTTGTAGGCCACCGAGGTATGGTCAGCGCGGGCGGTAGTGAAGGCGCCCAATTGCTGGACGCAGGTTCCCACTGAGCCGTCAGCGTTGATCGGGCAGTGTTGGATGTCGTTTAGGTAGGCAACGCCGTTAACGCCGCCAATCACGTAGAGGTAGCCGTTGTAGACGACCGAAGTGTGCACGTATCGGGCAATAATAGCATTGGTTTGCTGGACGCAGGCGCCCACGCTACCGTCGGCGTTAATGGGACAGTGCTGGATATCGCCTTGCGGGCTATTTCCGACAACACCGCCGATTATATAAAGGTATCCATTGTAGGCAACTGAGGTGTGCAAACGTCGCCCCGTTATGAAAGCGTTGGTTTGCTGGACGCAGGCGCCCACGCTACCGTCGGCGTTAATGGGACAGTGCTGGATATCATTATCATGTGTAGTGTTGTCATAACCCCCAATTACGTAGAGAAAGCCGTTGTAGACGACTGAAGTGTGCTGATAGCGGGGGGTAGTGAAAGCATTTGTCTGCTGCACCGTTGCCCCGACCGTCCCCAACGACACATTACTGCGCCCAATCTGGTTGGCGGTCGAGTAGTCGATCATGCCGTCGTCGCTGCCAGTCGCAAAATCGGCCGTAGTTGTCATGACTACCGATGGGTCAATGCTTATCGGGTAGTGCTGGTTGTCGAGGTTACGGGCTTCTAGGGTCAGGGTGTCCCCTGCCAGCTTGTAGTTGACGTCTTCTTTGAGGGTCTGGCCTTTGGCATTTTTGATATTGGGCGCCGGGATAGCAAAAATCAGGTAATCTTTGGCCGTGGTGCGGGCTTTGTCGATAAGGGCTTGGCTCTTGGCGTCGCTGATCTTGATGTCGCCGTACAGATTGGGATTGGCGGCAAAGATGCCGACCGAGCCATCGGGCAGGAGTTTGGCGGCCAGCTTGTCGTCGAGACCGAGGTGCCACTGCCAGCTGGCGGTTTTGGCGGGGGCTTTACTGAGGACGATGTCTTCTTTGACACCGTTCTTTTTGAACGTCTGAAAGATTCTGGTCGAGGCCGAGACCGGGAACATGATCTGGCCGTTCTGGTAGTCCCCTTTGCCGGCGCCAAACATCGGCGTCATCGTAAAGCTCAGCTGGCTGCTGCTTTCGCCAAAGCTCAGGCCCTGCTTGAAGGCGGTGTTTATCGTCGCTTCGTAACCGGTTTTGCCGCTGGCGTCGGCGGGGGCAGCGATGGTGACCCGCGTGTGTCCCGTCGGTTTCTGGTCGGCGGCATCGTAGGTAATCGCCTTGGCCGAAACTTTGATCTTGGACGTGTCGATTGAACTTTGGCCAACCATTTGCCAACTGGCGGCCGACACGGCGTAGAGTCGGTGGTGCTGGTACTGCAGCCCCGCAATGGTGATTATGAGTAGCCCGACGGCGAGTGCGGCCAGTTTGGCGTAGCGCGGCAGTTTGGCGACTTTTCGAACCAGCCGTTTAGCTCGGCGACGCAACGGCGCTATAACAAAATGAGACGTCCAGTCGCCCGCCCGTAGCGCGCGGCCGATTAGTCGAGGCCCAAAAAGCCCAAATATCCGTAGCTTGGCTTTTTTGAATACTCTTGGCATAAGTACTTTGAGTATATGCCTATCGTGATAAATAACACATCGCTTTATTGCTTGGACATCAAAGCACCCTAGCCTGGCCGGCTTGAGGCCAATCTCTATTTGGAAAACACAAACAATCGCGAATCGTCGCCTTGAACCAATGCCTCCCATTCATTGCCATAGCAAACCACGCGCCTAGCGACCGCTGGCGATATGGTCGGCATTGTTGGCAACCGACGAATAAGTCGCGCGCAAGTCCTGCACCTGGCTGAGCACAAGGTCGGTGGTATGCGTCAAAAATAAATAATAACCGCCCACCAAAAGGCCCAAACCGAGCGCTAATTTCATTCTCTAGTTATAACAGAGCCCCGCCGCCGCCGGCAACCAGCCGGCCGCCCTGTACGAGGTCCGTCCTCGTACAGCCAGCACTGTCGGCAAGCAGTTGGAAGTTGTGTACGAGGACGGACCTCGTACAGGTCGTTATCTAGGCGCGCTCGGCGGTACGCTGTTCGGGAGTTTCGTGGGGTCGCGCATAGTCGTCTTCGAGACGCCAGGTCGTGCCTCGCTCGGGAGTCGAGACTTCAACGACGTCGCAGTCGGTCACGCCGATTAAGCGGTGGCGCTGCCCGAGCTTGGTGCTGTAGCCTTGCCCAAGCTTAAGTTCGGTCTGAACGAGTTCGCCCGTTGCGTCCTCCCAGACGATGGCCGCTTGGCCGTTTATCAGCAACCAGCTTTCTTGTTTAGCATCGTGGATCTGCAGGCTAAAACGAGCTCCGGCGTTGATATGAAGAATTTTACCCATGTAAGGGGCGTCGGCGGCGACCCAGTGAATTTCATAGCCCCAGGGCTTTTCGATCCGCTTGGCATACGGTTCAACGCTAAAAGTCGCCGGGTCAATACTAAAAGTCGCCGGGTCATACTGAAGAACTGGTTTGTTATCGCTCATCATTTATTCCTCCATCATTTTTTTAAACTTTTCAACTACAGATACCGGCGTCGGGTCCAGCCCGTTGGCCAGCCCCGCGTAAATCGTCACGAAATCACCCAAAGCCATCGTCCACAATAACTGCTCTAGTAGCGTAGCGCCGGCGGCTTCGACAATTATCGGCGCCGGGCGCTTACCGGACAGCAAACGCTCGCTAATTTCGAAACGCTTAGCTATGCGCGGGTGCTCCAAATTACTGCGCAGATCAATCACGGCGTACGGTTTAGCGACCGGTTGCTCGGTCCAACCGGTGAATTCGTTGTGGTTGAACTCCGGGAGTTGGTTGGTCCAGGCTACCTGTTTGGCGTTTTCGTTGAAGCCAATCTTCCATTTGTAGGCCGCCGGCGCCAACTTTGGACCAGAGTAGATTACGGCCGACTTACCGATAACGTCGAGGGCAATTTGTTTGGCGCCGTTTTTGACCGTCGGTACCGTCGGTAACCACACCTGGACGGCAGTTTTCAGGTGGCCGGCGGCCTCAGCTAACTCCGCCTCCCAATTATCGTTGGTAGTCAAACCAGCTTGGTCGAGCAACGTCAGTAAGGCCTTGAGGTTAGCCAACAAGGCGAAGCGCGGCTGGCTAGTCTTGGGCAGGAGCGCTAGGGCATAATTTTTGGCGCGGGCGATATCGGCCAAACGACCACCCCCGGTGATGACGGCGATGGTGGCGCCGCGCGCTTCGGCCTGTTCGAGCGCGCTCAGCGTCTCTTCGGTGTTCCCCGAAAAGCTGGCGGCGATAAAATAGGTTCGTGCCGACACGTAAGCCGGAATATCGTACCCCCGCACGATTTCCAACGGCTGGCTATAACCCGGCCAGACACTCCCGACCTGGGCAGCCAGAGCCGAGCTACCCATGCCGGCATAAACAATTGAGTCGGCCGCTACCTGATCCTGAAAGACTTCAAAATCGGACAATAGTTGGTCGGCTTGTTTTTCGACCAGGCCGAGCGCGTCGCTGGCGTCACGTTCGTGGATATACTTCAGATCGTCTAACATAACTCTCCTCAAAATTCTTGTGCTTTAAGCGGTAGATTGTATATAGTATAACTTAAGCATAAATAGCGTTAAGGGGGAATATGTTTGGGCACCAGGACGATCAACAATTTCAAGAACACGAAGACAATCAAGCAATTGCACAATCTATCGACGGCGTTCTCGCCGCCGAACCGGCAACGCACGACGATTTTAACCCGGCCCTGCCCGCTCCCGGCACCGATTTTGGCGCTCACGGCCCAACTGCCACCCTGGTAGCCCCGACGGCACCGATCGCCCCAGCGGCGAACGATCAACCAGTGGCGTCGCTTAACGAACCAGCCGTGGCAGACTCCGGTTGGCGACGATGATTTGCTCGACATCAAACGACAGGCCCTGACCGAACTAAGCCCCCTGGTCAGTCACCTCGACCAATCACCCGAGGAAAAGTTCCGGACAACCATGATGATGAT